>CAYYYP010000010.1:0-67543 GCA_964475985.1 uncultured Oligoflexia bacterium
GCGGTGTGTGATGTGTGATGTGTGATGTGTTCGCAGTGTGTGCGGTGTGCGGTGTGCGGTGTGTGCGGTGTGTGATGTGTGATGTGTGATGTGTTCGCAGTGTGTGCGGTGTGCGGTGTGCGGTGTGTGCGGTGTGTGATGTGTGATGTGTGATGTGTTCGCAGTGTGTGCGGTGTGCGGTGTACGGTGTACGGTGTCGTAATACTTTCAGGTCAAACTTTACGTTCCGCAACTGGAGCTTGCATCCGTCCGCATCCAAGTCTACCCCACTAACGCAGATTTAATTTAGATCGCAACGGCAGGACTCGTTCGGGAAACTGCGCTAGAAACCAAAGCCTTTCGGCTTCGCGCAGAATGGTCTTTGGCGACCGGGTAGTTAACCCTAACGTCAACTCGCACCAACTTCGCACAAACAATAGCGCCCCGCGTTCTTGAGCGCTGTAGAAAGGCGAAAACTGGGATTTTGTCCGCTCCTTAAATTTTGCACGCTTGTTTTCGAGACTTTCTGGGCCCTGCACTAAACTGAGCATGCGCAGCGCCTGGGTGTAGGGCCTTGCCCCCCACGCATTGAGTCCATTTTCTACTTCGCGGTCCGCGCCGGGGCTGAATCTTAGCTTAATTAAAGAAAATAAAAAATATTCATAAATATTCTTCATCGCTGCCCCATCCTGCGATTTTGCTAATTCAAAAATTTCTGAGATTTCACCGTTTAGAATTAGACATTCTACCAGAAAAGGCCTTAAAAACGAGCCACTCAGCGTAGCATCCGCCGACCCGGCCGACATGAGACCACGCAGCTTTGACACGCAAAGCTGCGGGTCTGGCTGTTTTTGTAGGGTGCGCAAAAGCATACTTTGTTCTATCAATGATTTTGATTGAGTAAGATCGTGGAATTTTTCATGGAGCACTCCGTCGGCCGTCGCGGTATCGTCCCAGAAGTTGTCAACCTGGGAGCTTCGCCAAAGGAGCCGTTGGATCATCCAACCTACAAAAATACGTTTTTCTGATTCAGGAAGGGGAAGGCCTTGCGCTCTTTGCAATAACGTTGAGAATAATGAATGCGCTTCCTGGGATTGGGTGTCGGGATGAGCGTCGGATTTTTCGTGGGCGTTCTCAAAACTTTCCATGAGCTGCTTAAAAAGTTTGGCGGCGTTGTTTGATGGTACCCAAAAACCTTCTTCAGAGTTTTCATCTACCAAGGCCTTCCGCCACTCCGGCGCAAGGGCCAAAAGCGGGGTAAGCCATGCGTGCATTTGTGAAGAATGGGACTGCAGCAAGTTTTTCATGGTCGGAAAGGCCGAATTAAAGTCCTTTGCTGTAAGCATTTCGCTCGATGGCTTCATTTGGGAACGACCACCAACGTCAAAAAAATCCGTCGCTTGGGTTAGCGCTTTTTTGAGGTGGGGATGTTTTAGGAAAAATCCTCGACCCGCAAATTTTTTGTAAGACTGATCAGGGGAAAGATCAGGCGTGAAATAAAAATCTCCAATACGCTCAAGAAGTTTCAAATAAGGGCCAGGCTTACGCGGGTTTTCAATCGTGAAATTTTCCCCTAAACTATGGAACGCCAGGCTAACCAAACTCAACGCTGCTCTTTCCTCCACCTCTGTAAAAGAAGTGCCTAGGATACCGCGCCTGAACTCAGGATTTGTGGGGGCATTCGCTTCATGCCAATCGGAGAGTTGAAGAAAAGCTGAATCCTCAATGGGAAATATTTTAGGAATTTTTTCTAAGCTTAAAAACGAAGTACTGTCATGCTCTGCATGGCCTAACGGGCCATGCCCCAGCACGCTGTGGGCTAGTTCAAGAAAAAGGAGAAAGGCAACTTCCTGCCAAGACTCTGAAAACCGCAGCAGGCCTGCGTGAACAAACCCATGTTGCAAAGGACCCATCCAGATTTCGGGGTTCAATAGGGGTGAAAGCATGAGCATGGGCTTAGTCATGCGGTAAAGCGGCATTTTGCTTTGCCAACGCTTCCGGAAGGGGCTGTTGGGTTGTTCCCTGGCATAAGTTTTTTCCGTGGCTAAAAGCGCGTGATAGAAATGAAACCCCAGGGAATCAATGAAACTTTGGCCAGCCTCATAAGCTTCTAAATCAGCGTTCGTGGAAACGGCCATGGAGGGAAATTTTGCCATAAGGCTCCACCAATTTTTGTGCGTTTTTTTCCAGTCAGCCTGGAATTTTAAAACTTCACCTTCCCTGAAGGTTTCCGTCTGCCAATCCTTAGGTTTTGAAGAAAACTTAGTCTGCCCCTCTACCCTTGCCTCAAGACCAGGATCATTCATCAGCAAAAGATCCTTTGTGGTCGCTAAACGAAATTTTGAAGCGGTAAGATCCTTCCTAAGTTTGGGTGCCAGGACGACCGCTAGCTTCGAAAAGGCCCAGGCCAATTCATTGCGGATGGCCTCATCAACCGGGCAAGAAGTGATATTTATTGGTGCCACATAATTGAAATTCGCACGCAAAAGTTTTTGGGATTTAAAAACTCTGACTAAAGACGATCTTTCGGCCCTACCCCGTTTCACCGCTTCGCCCGCATCCTTGGCCATTACATCTAAATCTAAAAGGTCCTTAGGGTCCTGAACCTCTACCGTGAGTTCAATATGCCCCCCTTGAGGCAGAAGCAGATGATCACCTACCGAAAAACAATCTTGAAAAACGGAAAAAAAGAGCGGCTCTGGAAACAAGACGCCTAGGCTAGAAATATTTTCTTCAGTGTCGTTTAACGTCGTCGTTTCGTACTGAACTCGCTGAAATCTTGAGGTGGCGGTTTCGGAGGTTAAAAAGGTTCGACCTTCTTCAAAAAAACTTGCGGGCAAAACTTTTCCGTCCATGGCGTCAGCCCTGGCTACGTTTTGCTTTTCTCCCCACACCTTAGCAAAGGCGCCAGAAACCTTGGGCGATTCCCGCAGGATGGATTTTTTAAAAAGGATCAGTTTAGAATTCCTGGGCGACGCGTAGGCTTCGTAGCTGATTTTCCAAGAAAGGTTAAAGTTCGGCTTTTCTGTTTTTTCGACGACGGGCTCCCAACCTTGGGCACCCGGCGAAATAAAAGTCCCGAATAAGCTAAGGCACAGCAGTAAGATTCTCATTTTTTAGCTACTTTCAGCGGAAAACTCGGACAAAACGTGGCGATCTCGCAGTTTTCACAGTCGGGGTTTCTGGCTTTACAACGCCGACGGCCGTGAAAAATAAGGAAGTGGGAGAGCATGCTCCATTCTTCGCGCACGACTTTGTTCATGAGATCCTTTTCTACTTCAACGGGATCAGTTTTTTTAGTCCAGCCCAACCGCCTGGCCAGACGACCAACATGAGTGTCCACCACCAAGGATGGCACCCCAAAGGAGTTGCCTAAAACTACATTTGCCGTTTTTCTTCCAACGCCGCGTAGGGCAACTAATTCTTCCAAGGTCTGAGGGACTTTTCCGCCATGTTTTTCCACCAAAACTGCGCTACATTCTTTGAGCGCCCTCGCCTTGTTACGAAAAAAATTTACGCTTTTAATGAAGGCTTCAATTTCATCAACGGAAGCGTTGGCCATTTTTGCCGGCGTCGGAAATTTTTTAAAAAGGGCCGGCGTAACTTTATTTACCCGCTCATCGGTGCATTGAGCGGATAAAATCGTGGCGCAAAGCAGCTCAAAAGGATTTTTAAAAAGGAGTTCGCAGTGGGCGTCCGGATAAACTTTTCGCAGCAGATTAATGGAATCTTGAACGTGATCCGGCGCACTTTTGTTTTTAACGCTCAAAACAGGCTTTTCCTCCGCGCGTTTAGGTATTCTTCCATTTCGTCGGCGGACTTTAGATTGAGAACCTGCTTAGCGGGAATCATGGCCTTCTCAAGCATCCACTCACCCCACTGAGTATCTTGTAAACCATCGGTGCTATGGGCATCCGGATGAATCCCGACAAAAACTCCGCTTTCTTCCACGAGCGCACCCAAGCGCCAATCAAAATCAAGGCGCTGTGGATTGGCATTGAGTTCAATGGCCATCTGGTTTTTTTTCATAATCGTGAGTAAGTGGCGCCACTTCACCGGGTAACCGACCCTACCCAAAAGCAATCTCCCGGTGGGATGGCCCCAGAAAGTTGCATAGGGATTTTTAAGGGCCGTTTCAAGCCTTTCATTCATGGCCGTTTCATCCATTTTAAATCGGCTATGAATAGATGCGACTACAAAGTCCAAGTCCTTAAGTATTTGATCCGGGTAATCTAGCGAACCGTCCTGAAGGATATCGCTTTCAACGCCGTGAAAAATGCGTATTTTGACCTTCTTTTGTAAGGCTTTTATATCTTGCCGCTGTTTGGCTAGCCGCTCGGCTTCCAACCCGTGGGCATAGATGGCCGTTTGCGAATGATCGGAAATACCAATGTATTCGTATCCTAGAGTTTGGGCAGCGCGCACCATTTCCTCAAGACTCGCCGAGCCATCGGAAGAAGTTGTGTGGTTATGAAATACGCCCCGCATACCGCCTGATTTTACCTTGAGATAAAAACTCCCCATTTTTCCCTGATTTTTCAGAGCGCGGTCGGTATCCAGACACCATTCAGGCTCAAGGTGCGTGGGCATCAACTCAGTGGACCAGGTTTCATGGGCTTCTGGAAGCTGCCGTAACTTTTCGGACGCGCAGAGCCAAGCCCGCAACTTGCTCGATGGGTGGCTGGTAATCCAAAAGGTTATTTTTAACTCGGCCATGATTTCCGGGAATTCAACTTCAAGCCGCAGCAGGTCTTTATTAAACTTTTTTAATTCAATTTGGGAGAGGATCTTTAAACCAGACTTTTTTAGATCCAGTGTATCAAGATCACCCACGCAGATTAAGATTTCTAAGGCCTCAACGATCTCCGCTTTCCTGGCGAGCCCACCCACGAACTCAGTTTTAGCATCCTTGAGGGCGTTTGCCTTGGTACGCTTCAGGGCCGCCATCACTTTTTCCGCAAGCTCCAATGCGTCAGGCAAAAGGAATTTTCCTTTTTGCGTATTGAACCGTTCAATGGCTTCCAGCAATCGAATTTGCGTGGCCGGGCCAAATCCTTTTAATTCCACGAGGCGATTCTCCCGGCAGGCGTATTCGAGCTCACTTAAATCCTGAACGCCAAGTTCGGTAACGAGTTGAAACGCCTTTTTTGCGCCCAGCCCTGGGAGTTTCATCAGAAGAAAAACCCCTTCCGGAATTTTGGCTTTGGTGGTTTCAATATCCGAAAGAGCCCCTGTTTTTAAAAATTCCTTAAGGTAGGCTTTAACGCCCTCCCCCACGCCTGAGATTTTGAGCTTGCCGGAAGCAATTTCCTCGAGTTTATCGCCTTGGATGACATCGTCCTGCTGAAACTGTAACGCGGCTTTTTTAAGGGCACGGATACGGAAAGGATTTTCTTGGGAAACCTCAAGCAACTCCGCCAACTCTTCAAGGAGCTGAGAAAATTCAGTTTTGGAATTTGCATGATCTTTCATGTTTGACCTTTCTAGAACTCACCTTAAAATGACGAACACCAACATGGCAAAAACTCCCGTAAAATTTTTGACTCCGTCGTCCGTAAAACTTTCCGCGAAACCAACCCTTGAGTTCAAAAAACTCCTGCTTCGCATATTAAGCAAACCCACCTCCCCTTTTTGTGAGTCGTGGATTCAGGAAGAATTTAAACTTTTTTTCCGAGAACATAAGCTACCCTATTATGAGGACGCATTTGGCAATCTTTGGCTTGGAGTTTCGAAGTCTTCGGAAATTCCTAAGACTCATTTGCTTTTTGTTGCCCATATGGACCACCCAGGTTTTGCCATAAACCGCTGGACTCAGAAGAAAAAAGCCGGGAATTGGTCGTGTGAAGCAAAATGGTTTGGTGGTGGTCCCACAAAAATTTTGGGGCACCGAGTAAAGGTTTTTCCCACACGGAGCCATCCCCTTTGGAAGGATTTCCAGAATTCTGACATTCCCCACACTTCTCACCTTAAGGGGCGCATTACCCATGTGAAACCCGGAACCAGAAGTGTTGCCACCGCTCGCATCGAGGTCCCCGCCTCGGCACTGTCTTCAATATTTTTAGAGGCCAAAGCCCCTGGGCTGGATAGGTTTTTCTGGGGAGCCTGCCTTGATTTCCAAGAATTAGATTACAGCGGCACCCTAAGTTTCGCTACGGGTGGCCGGTTGAGAACTAAATCAGCGGACGATCTCGTGGGCGGGTGCTTAGCGGTGCAGGCATTTCTAGAAGCGCGCGAGGAAAATACATCTTCAACGAGAGGAGTTGCGGTGCTGCTGAGTCGAGCGGAAGAAAATGGTTTTCATGGGACGCTGGCGGCCCTGCGAAGTCAAAAGTTAAACCCACGGTACACCGTCATGGTAAGCATCGAGACTAGTTCACAGCTGCCGGGGGCTGAACTGGGAAAAGGCCCGGTGATTAGGCTTGGTGATAGAGCTACAATATTTAGCCCCTACGCCACACGTTTTGTGCAGAGTGTTGCAGGTAAGCTACCGAAGTTGAAGTTTCAAAGGCGCGTCATGGACGGAGGTTCGTGCGAAGCTACGGCCTTCAATAGTTTTCATTTTGAGGTTGCAGGAATTAGTATCCCCCTTGGCGGTTACCATAATGTGGGTAAAGACCTTCGTGCAATCCCAGAAGAAGTGAGCCTTGAGGACGTTCTTTCCGCTAAATTTTTTGTAAAAACATTGATGCAGGAGAGCCGGTTTTTGACGAGAAAAACTTGGCGCACCGATACCTTTAAAGAGATGCGAAAAAATCTTTTGAAGTCCAATGATGAATATTTAAAAATGCTTCGGGATTCCTAGGCAACTCTAGTTCGCTCTATTGTTTACCGTAGAATTTCCTTAGGGCCTGAATGATGGATATGAACTCATGATTCATCCGCGCGAAACCAACTCTGAGTGGATTTCTTTTGTTCATCTCATCAAAGCCTTGTGACATTTGACTAAGGGTCCCTTCCCGCGGCATATCGCCATCGATATGCCCGTAGGCGAAATGTTCAAGCGTTGGTAGCAGCTTCCTTACTTCTTCTAACACTGCCCCGCCCGAGAAATCGTCCCCGTCGGAAAACATGGATACGAAACGATTGAATTCCTCATAGGGATACTCTTCAAGTATTTTCGCCGCTTGTTGCACGCCCTGGGTAGTATCCGTACCTCCATTGATGGCCTTATTAAAAAAGTCTTCTTCGGAGACTTCAAATGCGGTCGAAGAATAAATGACGAATCGCTCTTTTAAGGACGGGTAGACCGATTTCAAAACCGCCCGAGTATTGGCGACATAATTTGAAACCACTTTTACGCGATCAGCCCCCATACTTCCGGAAGTGTCTCTCACCCAAACCATGACGGCATCCATGTCGGGTACGGGCTGCGGAGCCCAATCCCTTACCACGTGCCTATCCGGTGTCAGGTGCCGCCACCCATTTCTTAACAGACGCATGAAACCCCGCATGCCCTGAACCTTGGTGCCAGGTTTTTGTAAACCTAAACCAAGGGCCGCGGCATTCATGGCTGTCCTGGTGTGAAGAATTTGTCCCGTAGGTCTCCTTACGGAATCTTCGTGCATTTCATCCATCTGCGGATTTTCGCCGCGCGTACGACGCAAATTTCGAAGTTCAATTTGTTCGGCAAGAATTTTTCCGTAAACTTCAATGGGAATGGAAATTACCGATGGATCTGGATCGTCACCCTTTTGTCCAGGCCTAGGTTTTTTTCCTGGCTTAGGTTTCGCGGGCTTCGTTGGATCACCATCATCGGCTTCCTCGCTGTCTTCTTCGTCTTCACCATCACCTTCGCCCTCACCTTCGCCTGGTTCTTCATCTTCATGCCAGATGCTTCCGGGAACTCGGTCACCACCGCCTAAAACTAAATCCTCATCGTTGAGGGGATCGATGGGAAACGCCGTCGGTTGCGTGCCGGAGGCCGCTTCGGGCGAAGTTGCTGCCGTAGTTTGGTTTGCATTGGGCAAATCCATAAATGCAAGTTGTTGAGGTGTTCCTGCGGCCGCGGCAGTAGCCGGGACGTTTATGGGTTGCCGTCCGTGGGTCTCAATGCGTTCGCGTTGAAAAAATGCACTGCCTTGTTGAGAGCCAAAGACTGGGGAGTCAGGCGGCGTCACAGGCAGGTAACCATTTCTTCGTTGAGCAAGGTTATTATCTAGCTCCAAATGTGGAATGGGGTTGAAAGCTTGAATCTGAATGGTTTGGCCATTCATATTTACCGGCATTTTCCCTTGCGCCATAAGCCTTAGGTATTCGTAAACCCTACGCGCTGCTGCCTCATGGTAAGCGCGTATGGCAGCAGTTGAGGTCGGCGCGTGGGGATGCAAACGAATCATGCGGTCTATGGAACTGGGTGAGCTTTGCATCTGAACGATATTAAGGATGTCATGGAAAATATCTGGATTGTATTGAGCTTCCCCGGCCCGCTCAGCAAGTTGGGTTTGCTCAGGATAGGTCAGCGCCGTATCAAACCGATGTCTTCTTACCACTCGGTCAAAACGAGCCGTGAGATCGGCTTTTTCGGCGGGACTCAGGAGATGATTTTCGGCTTCGACGGTTACCTTTCCTTGAGGATCGACCGTAACTTTGATCGGGAAAACGTAGGGCGTCGCAGGCCTTGGTGGAGTCCAATACCATCCCGGCTGGCCGGGCTGCATACGTTTTTCTGGGAACCAAGTCGTCGACGCAATGGTTTCCAAAGTAACGGGACGCTCAAAAACATGCGCCATTTCGTAGAGTGATTTCACCATGGTTGTGCGTTTGAGCGGAATGCCCATGAGCGGAACATGCTTCATCAAAATGCGTCCTAAATAATGATCATTGAAGGAGCGCAGCTCGACGGTGGGGAAATGAAAGTCGCGGTTAGCAATCCGGTGAGCAATATTTGCGACAACTCGTTCAGGCTCCCGCGTTATGGCGATGCGGTTCGGCACAGGCTGCTGACCGTTCCAGATGCCCCTTCGGTGGAGGTCCTGCAGTTCAGCTTGATTAATGTTTCGCTGAAGAATGAGGCCGTGGGATCTGATCCAAGATTCATCAAGCGCTAGGCGTAAAAAAGTATAATCGGAATGGGTGCGGATAATCTCGTGGGCGTAGGCGATGAATCTACGGTCTTGCTCCTTGGGCGATGCATGCAGAGCAGCGATTTCCGGGCGTTCTTGGAACCTGGCTCGCAATCGCATCCAAGCTTCGGTACCAAGCCAATAGGGATTGCTTAATTTTGGCACACGTACGCCGGCGTTTATGATCCCGAGTTTTACGCCATCGGCGGACGAATTGTACTTCGAATGAGCAAGGATGATGTACTCCACAATTGTAGCCCATCCCTCATTCATAACTTTTGTTTGCACATAGGCGGGAAGTGCACGGTGATTGTGTTCAAAGAGTTCCGCCATCCGTTTTTGCCATGGCGTCCAACCGGCCGGTGGGTTTGCCACGAGGGCCTGCAAGATTCCTTGGGTGGGCCTGCTTAATGGCGTTTCGCCTGGATCATATGACCCGCGTGTGAGATCTTGTAAATATTTTATAGTTAGAAGACGTTGGTAAAACAGCTGCACATCCGCCTTATTTTCGGTGCGGAAAAGATCAAGCATATAGGTCGCAAGTTCATAGGAGTAACGCATTTGGTCGGCGTTTCTCGTGGCAAAATAGGGCGTATTTACGGCGAAATCGTAGTGACCACCCACGTGGGCGAGCACCAGTAACATTTCGTGGGGCGAATTTGTATCGCGCACAAATTGTTGATGCACGGGACTTCCAGGCGTTACGAACTCATAAATTCCGGCTGCGCTGAACGTGGACCTTAAAACCTCAAGTCCGTCCATCCACGTAGGCGTAGGGTGTCCGCCGGCCGACGACAGGGCAGCCATATCGGTGGCTGAGAGCGCACGGATGACATGGGGTGGAATGTTAAAGCCAAGGTCGCGGCAAACTTCCTCATAAATATGATAGGCCATGCCATAATGTTCTTCCCTTACGGCCGCATCCTGACCGCTACCGAAAAATTCAAACGGCCGAGGAACATCTTCGCCTAAGGCGTGACGGCAGTGACTGTGATCGCCGCCGCCGTGGGAATGATCATCACCGCCATCGTCAGCTTCATTAACCGCGCTCACCGTAGTGCTAAGGAGCAGGAGGAGAAGGGAGAAACTGAGTTTGCGCAAAAATGGTTCAAGGCCTACGGGAAATTTTTTGTAATTCATTCTTTTTCCTCTCTCTAGGGAACCAGAAGTTCGTTGCATCGACGCATGAAACCGTCGTGATTGCTCGCCTCCAGCTCAGCGTCAAAAAATGGGACGTTGCTGGCGATGGCGCGCATGATGGCCGCGTCGGATGACACGAACGGGGAATACGCGTCCGTAAATAAGAACGATTGAGCCGCCGAGGATTGACTGAACTGTGTGTTGCGGGTGGCACTAATGGCCAGATCGGATGCGAAGTTTCCGATGGTGGACCACGGTAATTCCGCGAGAGCGCGATCCACGGCAAGCAGAAAGATCCTCATCTGATCGTAACCTGACGGCGGCTGATGATTGCCTTCCACGGACTCTTGATTTTCCTTCAACGAGGGATCAGAAATTTCCGTACGGAAGGTTTCAAAGGCCGTGAGAATTTCTTTGCCCACGGCTTTCGTCGGTGCTTCGTCCCGCATTTTTAGATGCGCAAGAAAGGCCCTTGAATCAGGGATTTCATGCACATTCTCCAAATGAAACGCTAGGGCCAAGCCTTTTTGCAGAATGACCTTTAAGCGATCCACCGTAGTGCGGATGACCATGGCCCTGGTTCGATCTGAACCGCGGAAATGACTCAAAAAATTCATCGCGGTAGAGGATGGCTGAACTAAACCAAAATTTTCGTACTGTGGAAAACTAGAAAGTTCAAGCCTTGTCCAGTTGTTCTTAAGTCGACCGAAATTCCTGATTTGATCCCTGGTTTGCGCGCCAAAATCATGGGGCTCAAGGTTCATCCCATGGAGCATGAGCGATGGCAGCGTGATCATATGGCGCAGAAACGCGTAGGCAAATGGCGCGTTTACGTACTGCGATATCAATGAAGAGCCTTCTTGCTGGGGGACTTCCAGAAAAGTTGTAAGCAAGGAGCGCAACATGGACTTGCGGAAATTGTCGGCTAAGTAACGTACCAGTTCTAACCGTCCTCGGTAGGATCCTTGGCCGTCAAGAGGGATCAGTTGTTGAGCGCGATTGACGTATTCTTCAATCCGCTCGCCCTTAATGGGACTTGGAAACAAACTCTCTTCACCAAAAGAAAGTCCAGAGGCGGGCCGAACCCCACCCATGGGCATAACCAGTTGATCATGCTGCTCAATGATGGCGTGCCGGTTGGGAACCCTAATGAATACCCTGCCCGGAGAGGACCTGACGCCTTGGGCGAGGGCTGTCGTTGCCGTTGAAAAAGTTCTCGCATCAAGCCTTGGGAAATGAGCAACCAAATCGCCGATGGCATCTGGAGTGATGAAAAGAACTTTAGCGTCGGTTTCCAAAAACTGCTGGGTGGATGCCCGCATGAGGTCAATGAGCATGGGGCCCTTGGCTTCTTCGGGTAATTCAGGGATTTCTAGGGTCAAACCAAAACGCCTTAAAAAGGACGATTCAATCATGTAGTTTTTGCTGGAGAGCCCAGCTAAAACTTTATCCTCTAATGTCGGAGTACTTCCGCTACGAGAACCCATTACGTTTTTCAAAACTTCACCACTGGCCGTGGGATTCAATGCCAAAATGACGTTTAGGTTTCGGGTAGGATATTCCGCCATGCGGTCCGCCGTGCCGACATGATATTTTCCATCATCCAGCCAGCCGCGTACTTTCTGTAAAATTCTCTGTTTCACATGGTCGGGCGCTAAGTGCACATCATCGAAAAACACAAAGCCCATATGCCCCATGGGCCCCGCAAGAAATTTATCCAAGTGAGAGAGCGCTTCGTTTAATGATAGTTGATCCGAGGACCTCACCATTCCGCCCGTACTTGCGTTTGGCTTCGGTGCAGAAGGTTCATCCGCATCAAAAACTTTGGATAGGTTCAGGTGGAACGCCGCCGCTTTTGAGTTGTCCGCCCCCGTTTGAAAATCATAGAGTTTTAGATTCACAAGTTTGAAGAAGGAGAGAACCAACTGGGTTTTACCAGTACCGGATTCACCGTAGATGATCATGGAGCTGGGAACTTTTAGTGATTCATTTTGTTCTAATTGTTTCAAAACCGTTTTGATGAATTCCATTCGGAAACTTTTTGGTCCGTAGTAGCCTTGGATCAACCACCTGAGGGCTGCGCGGTCCCCTGGTTTCTGTCCTGGGCTATGGCTGTCCAAAATTCTAAGATAGTGACCATCCGGCAAAGTGCTGATGTTAGGTGGGATGCCGAAAACTTTTCCCAGCAATTGATTGATGAGCGTAACATCGATGACCCGTCTACGCCGCACTTCGGAGTTGTTGGTCAATTCATAACCTAGCGCGTTTAACACCCTTAAAAGCCCAGAAAAAACTGAGGTTCGGTTAGTGCCCGTCTGAGAAAATTTTTCGGCTTTACGCACGAGGGATTCAGCTAGTGCATTCATGCGCTCAGGTTCATTTAAGGACTCCCAGCCATCAACGAGGCCTGCGACATCGATGCGGTAACGCAAATCCCTAACCTCTGGTCGGTTAAGCAAAGCTAAGACATAATTTTTTCTCGCCGCAATGGAAGGTGCATCTACCTTCACTACTTGAAATGCCTTTTCAATTTCAAAGCGGCCTTCGAGCGGATACGATTTGGTATACTCCGACCACTCTTCTGCCGTGCCGATCAACACTGAGGAAAACGTAGACGCCGGTGGATCTCGCTGGAAATCCTGCAACGAAATGGGCTTTCCTTCCGTGGCGATGAGGTAACTTAGTGAAGGCGCCTTTTTATCGTCGCGATCTTGAATCCCAGAGTTGTCTCCGCCGGAAGCGGGGCCCAGCACTCGCTCAGAAACTTGGAAACCCACGGTTTCTCCCGATACTGAAGCAAGTTTTGGCGCGCCGATTTCTTTGATCGCCCGCATGGTACCGTAGAGGAGAGCTCGATTGGTACCGGCCGCACTTGCGTCCCGCATGAAGGTTAATTCTTTGATGATAGTTTCTTGATCACGAATATTAGGATTTGCGAGGTAAAGGAGCAAACGATCGTTCTGCTCTGCCCAATGCTTGGGCCGATCCCGATCCCTGGCGCGCAACGCAAATATATAATTTTCAATGTGGGTCCGTAGCTCGGAAGGAACGAGCAAAGCAACTTTCCGGGCGGGCTTCGAAGGATCGGAGAGCTCTTCCAGAAGATCCTTCACATCATCAAAAAAATCCTGGGCGAATTCTGGCGAAGTGCGAGCCGCTGTCACGAGGCCGCGGTAAATGGGGTCGGTCCGGTAGGCACGCCAAGTGGAATCCCTACGCTCTTCGGATGTCGCACGATTGTTGCGGTCAATGCCCCGAAACCTCAAACGTACCGTAAGCAAGTTTGGTTCAATACGTTTTGTGTGGTGCAGGCTTGCTAAACTAAAACTATTGTCGCTGGAAGCTAGTTCTGGAGTTAACACAAAATAGGCTTCCCCACGGTCATCAAACCGAAGTCGGTCCTCGACCTCCGCCTGGGGCAAAACCGTCGGCGAAATCACTTGGCGCGAAATGATGCCCAAGAGTGGACCGCCCGTTGGACTTTTACGAATTGCAAATGTCGTGAGGATAGTTCCTTGGCCTTCGATTCCTGTCACTGCAACATAGGGAAAACTCGCTGCCGCACTTGGATCTACCCTACGGGCAAGAGTTTGCGCCGTCGCCGGAATTCCTGGTTGGCTTTGGCGATCCTGTCCTTCCGCCTGAGCGTCGGGATTTTTTTCCGTAGCCTGTTCCCAAGTTGGATAGGGAATCAGCTTCATGTAATTTAAGTTCGCAATGGGAAACGTCACGCCTAGGGTTATGGCGCTGGGCGTGAGGTCACCGTTATCCGAATGACTGATCAAAACGAGATCCGTGCTGTCACCATTTTTTTGGGCGCTAGCATCCATCCCGACAACGAATAAATCTAAATTGCTGGTACTCGCGGAGTTCCAACGAACGGTCAAACGCTGGCGATCGATGATATCGGCCGCGAGAAATGAAGGCCGAACTAACGTTCCTAATCGCAACCTTTGAAAAACATTAGTAGGGGTACCGTCGCGGGCCGCATTGGGCTGCGGAAAAGTGGCATATAGGCCAGTCGCCGGTTGGAAACCTTTTGGCCTTTCGTAAGCGTCAAAACTAACAACGGGCGATAACACGATATGTTCAAGCGCCTGGGGATGATGATATTTTACTTCTTTAGTCCTTAAGGTGTCCTCTAGATCAATATGCGGCGCGGTCAATCTACGTGACTGTGCATAGGCTGCCTGACTTCCTTGCCACTCATTGATTACGTCAAAATACATATGTCCATTGGGCGCACCACGGATAAGGCGAGATGACAGTTGGGCTTCATCAAAGAACTGGTTCGCAATGACGGCCCGGGCACTTAATGAATTGTTCAAACCGCTACGCCTGATTTCAAAAAGGATAGTCTCCCCCGGGATAAAATCGCTTCCTTCTTCAGCAGAACCCGTCTGGAATGAAAAAAGCACCAGTACGCTCTCATCGTTTGCCCGCACAATTTCCCAGGAATAATTTGAGAATTCGGGAATTGCAGTGTCTTCGGCGGCAATCGGAATATCCAGGGCTTCTACTTTAGCGCCCATGCGCAATAAAAGTTTAGGCGCTCCTTCATGCATGCGCGCGAAATAAAAATAGAGGTTACCACCTTCCTTGCGATCCAGCCGCCCACAACCTTGCTCATTGCAGCTTAGCGCGCCCGTAGCCACAAGCGGCTGATTGCGCCATGAACCTAAACTATGAACCGTTGAACCTCCGGTGAAAGCAATGCCATGCCGGTGGGAAACCGGGTCTAATACCGCTTGAAATGCGGCGATTCCGGAAATTTCCGCCATGGGCAAGCTTGAGATTTCCACCAAACCGGTCTCGGCGTTATACACGGGAAGTTGGAAGCGCTCAGTGGGCGTAAGTTGATCTAATGGCCGGCTCATTAACCTTCGCCAATTGCGCAAAACCGGATGTTCGGTCGTTGGATCAATGTGGCGCGGTGGCCTTGAGAAGGAACGCAGTAAATTATGCGATATCACTTGGCTTGGCAGATCCGAACTCGCAGGGTTCTGTTGGTAAAGTCCAGTGAGGTCATCGGAGGTGTGAAACTCCCAGTCCAATAAAATTGGTTTATAAACTACCTTGATTACATTTTGTGTAGTGGTATCGGAACTGATGACGAAGGCCACCGTCATACCGGAGCCTTTTTGGTTCGGCGCTTTGATGGTGGCAAGCACAAGCTCCAGCTTCGTCCCGCGCGTTCGGGTAGCCCGCATGGGAACTACGTGCAGCCGAACATCTTGCATTTGAGTGATGGGCGGAACGGCAACGGTGCCCGAATCCGTGGGATCTTCAACCGTGAGTTCACCGTGCCCAAGCTTTAGGAAAGTAGTTGGCTCATCATTTCGGGAATAAGTTGAAAGTACGGTAAGTATTCCATCGACGACGTGAATAGACTCAAAACGGTGCGTGGTTTCCGTAAGCTTAAGCTGACCCATAAGTCCGCTGCGCAGCGGCACCGAAAAAGGTTGGCCCGCAACCGCCAATTCCCATCCATCCGTGCCCCGGGCATAGATGCCAGGCGCGCGTTGAGACTCACCGATTTGGTCGCTATACACTAATAAGTAGGGCGTGCCTGACTCATAGATATTCGCCACCGCTTCTTCCGTGTTCGCGTGGGAAGGGGAATTCAGCGTGGTAAGGAAAGTAAAAATCCCGAACAAAAGACCAACGACCGGTCCAATGGTTTTTTTGCTTTTACTTTTCATGCTGAACTCCCCCTCAAATGCACGGCGAACTGATTGATTTGTGATTAATGGTTGTGGTTCTGGGGCGCTCCGGCAGGCGCAGATCTTAAAATCTCCGCCGCTTCACGAAGACAAACGGGGCAATAGCCGTACCGCAATCTCATTTCGCGCATGAGGGTATCGGCATTGGTGCGCTCCGCATCCGTAACGTTAGGCGCCGTGCCCCCCACGATGGAAACTAAACGGTTCAACGTTGTCTCCATGGCGGCGAGCTGGGCGTTTGCTACGTAGTCCGAAAGCACCGTCATGAGACTTGGTTCACGCCGAACATTTCCTTGAGCTCCGGCTTCCGCCGCTACTCGTTGTTGCTCAAGCACAAACAATGCGACTTCCGCTAAGTTGAACTTACGGCCCGTCTCTTGTTGGTAGAGGGTTTTGATGACCTCTAAACGAGCCATGTTTATAGGCTTTGGACGGCCGCCGGCGCGTTGGTACGTGGTCGCGCCTGAGTTATGGTGAAGCTGGATCACTTCCTCGATGACTTCGTCATACATAGTGTTGATCTCATCTCCGCTCACCGCTTGGCCAAGGCCTGACATGAGGTCTCGTTTCCATTCTTTAACGAGCATGCGATTCGCTACGGTAAGAGCGTGTTCGGTGATTTCCGCACGTTCCGCCGCATCTTTACCAATGGTGCCCTTGAGCAACATTTGTTCAAGCACACGTTTGATGGAACCAGGCGTTATGCATCCGCCACGTCCCGTTCTTTGGGCCTCTTGGGCAGACCTACCGAACCAGCCCGAGACATCCCGGGCGCCGATTCCAAAGTGACCTTCATCAAGCAGAGTGCTGATACGCCAGAACTCAACGAGCTGCGCCGGCCGAACATCGGGCGTTCCTTCAAGGACACGCAATCTATCGACGGGATCGATGTAGAGCGGCGCCGGAACATCGGAGCCCTCCGTACCGAAACGTTTCATGAGATCACGAATGGCGTCTGGTTTCAGAACCATTCGGCTTAGCGCTGCAACGCGTGACATGTAGGACAATGCGTGGGGCCCTACGTGAACGGTTGGTACACCATCATCCGATGGAGTATCGATTCGCAAATCGTATCTTCCATCCGGACCAAGGGCCCTTCGGAAAGGACTTGTGGGTTCCGGAAAAAGCTCATGCAGGTGCAAGTTCACGGGAACCCAAGGTGCTGCATCGTTGCCCAGTGGGCGCATTTGGAATTGCTGCGCTTCATAGGTGGCAATGGCTTGGATATCCTGGGGCTTGGTACTCCACTCCATGCCTAACAATTGCAACCTATCGATGATGGGTGATTTGTGATCTTTGGTACGCGCCGAAACTTCTCGAACATCGTCGCGGTTGGTTGCACCAATGAACACTACGTCAAACTCAACTTCTTGGGATCCGTCGATGGAAAACCGTCTCGCCTGAATCGCAGTTAAAAGGGCGTCAAGCAAATCGGCCGAGTTTTTTAGTAACTCTTCCAATAGTACGGGACCACCGTTAGCTGCGAAAATTCGGCCGTTTAAGTTATAGGCAAAGGGATCGCTCTCTCCGTTTGCAAATGCAATGGCCGGATTTTTTGATGCAAAAAGTGAAGGCAAATCCACATCGCGTCTACGTGGGTCGATGATGGGGGCCGTGCTGTCGGTACCCATTTGGTATCGATAAACTTCGACGTGGGAATTGAGGGCCGCAAAAAGTTCCGCCGGAGTGAGTTGGCCAACGCTTTTGCCAAGTCCAACCGCCGCATGTTTTGCGATCTCATTGGCAATTTTTTGGCAATGGGGACACATTTTTTTCTTAGGGCTTGGGTTGTATCCAGAAAATCTTCTGGCTTCAGGGCCCGCTTCCCTAAGTACGGCCGATTTAAAAACTTCCGGTAGGGTTACAAAGGGTGAATCGTGAATCGGACAATCGTACACGATGGAGGATCCATCTTCCCGTTGGAAACGATCCCGTAACGCCGGAACCGCCGCGAGGTTTTTCCAGCGGTAACTTAAAAAATAGAAACGTGGATCGTTGAGCGAAAGGTTTTTCAACGCCGCCCGAAAAATTTCGATGACTTCAGATTTACCGGTTCCGGGTCCGCCCACGAGTGTTGCGACCTTAAGCCCGCTTCGATAACCTTCCGCCAAAAGTTTGATCTGGCCCACGAAATGATCGATGGGAACGTGCTGACCAATGATCCGTTTGCCGTTTGCGACCTCAAGGCCATCGGAGAAAAGAGAGTAACGACGAATTGCATTTTCCTCGCCGGTATTGGGGTCGTTCATGGGCCTTACGCCTTGTGAATTGATGAGCGCCAAAAGTCGTTGGGCGGCGTTGAGAATTACGGTTGGATGTTTCTGCGCCAGAGTTTTACCGGAAGCATCGGGCGTTACGAAATCCGTGAGCGGGAAAACGCCGTCCAAAAGTACCAAGGTAGGATCGAGCTCGCTGGCGGCAGCAATCCCCCTTTCGTGGTTTTCCGCTAAAAACTTATCGCAAAGTTCAGATAACGAAGCATTGGCTGCGACGGGCGCCGGAGTTTCCGGACCTTCATCTTCATGACCATAAACAGAAATCGTTGTACTGAGAATGAAAGCACTCGCAGCAATACCAAAACGTACACATTTCCCCATTACGAACCCCCCTAGGAAATTCACAGGGCCCCCGCCCTGTGAAAAATCACAAAAATTTATAAGTGATGTTTAGCGGGAATAGTGGACGGCATTTGCTTCGTCAATGCATCGGGAAATTAATTTTAGAAATTTCCCTTTAAAATTTGCGTCATGGATCGCCGGGAGAAACTTCAAACGGAAAATTATTTTTTAAAAAATTCCCATTTTTTTGCATACAGTCGAGCGAAATTCCAACATGACGCAAAGCGCTGATTAACCAATCTGGAAAAGAAAGCTTTTCCTCCGCAGAATTGGTGACGCAAACCCCATTCCAGATGCCACGCATTTTTTGACGCACCCGCTGCCTCAAAATGGGTTGCCATCGCGCACGCTCCCAACTCGGATCCGGCGAAATAGAAATTATTGAAACTTCCGAATTATCGTCATTCGACCCAACGGCCGACGGCAGGGTTTGACTTTTTTCATTTGATAAATTTTTTGAGTTTACATCAGACCCGGTGGACACTTTGGCCATCCACGTGAGGCCCTCAAAAAATAATTTTTGGCACTCCCCTTTTTGTAAAAGCGCTTCCTTAAAATAAGACTTCCCGCTCCCCTGGACCCGGCAAGGGTAGAGCCAATTTTTTTTCCACGCTCGCGCCGGTGCCGGCGGGTAAACCATAACCAGCTCAAGCCCCCCATCGCGGCCGGGAAGACTTAACCGGATTTCGCAGGAGCCGAACTCGGGACACCCTAAACGGGCAAAACGCTCCCCCGACATGACGCCCATGAGCGGCGCTTGAGCCCAAGCCAGATTAGTGAAAAAAAATAAAATGAAGATCATGTGGGAAGGATCATATGCAGAATGCGATCGGTTCGGAACTTTTTTACGATCTGATCGCGGTGGCACAACGCGTTGAGATAAATTTTGAAACGATCCATGACGATGCTCTGGGGGGTCACCCACCGAACGTCATCCTCCGTGTTGTAGGTAATCCGCACCGCTTGCTGCGTTTCGCAAAGACGCTTCAACGCAGCGATCCGTGGGGAAAATTCAAAATCTATACTCTGGTGTGCGCGAAAGAAACCACCGGCGTGCTCCACCAAATGGCCTAAGGTTAAACCACCAGCCGTAGTCGAAGTAAACCGATCCGCGGCAAGCGCAAGCAGACCTAAAAAAACATGCTTAAGTGCGCCGACATCGGCACCCGCCCGGTGGAGGTGCTCACCCTCTGGTACTTGATACTTAAAATGGTCGGCGAGAACGGAAAGTTTATGGTGTCTCAGTTCCGGCAGTAAAGCCTTTGCTAGCCCGCAGGTGTCTAGAACAACTTCTTCCTTAAGCCAAACGCTCTTTCCACGCCTGGTGACCATACCTAAATCAAACGATGCATTGTGGGCGATCAACACGCGAGGACTACCCGAGAAACCTAAAAACTCCTGAAACGATGCCCACACCTGGGAAAACTCTGGCGAGTCTGCCACCATTTCGTTGGAGATACCGTGAATTTTTTGAACTTGTTCAGAAATTAAGATCGGAGGTTTTACTAAATTATGAAATCGCCGATGCTCAAACTCTTCATCAAACGCCAACGCGGCAATTTCCACCACATGATCTTTTTGGGCACTGATACCGGTAGTTTCAGTGTCCCAGGCCACCCACCTTACATCCGAGACGTTGGTGTTCATCAAGACTTCAAATGTCGATGAGCGCACGGGGGCCCCTTCCGAATCGTTCAGCACGGGATTTCCTTCCATGTCGGTGCCCAGGAGTGGAGTTATTTCTTTTTGCTCTTGCTCGATCATTTCAATACCCCGTAAACTAAATCTGTGGATAGAGATCAAATGCATGACAACAAGCGTCGTCACTCGCGAATCGACGTCAAAGGTGAGTTTAAGGCAACTCTTTATTTAGTGGAAGACGCTCCTGCGGTAAAAAACACTCCTGCCACCACGGGCATCGTAAAGGATTATTCCAAGAGCGGTATCGGAATATTCACCGTACAACCTATTGCATTGCACAAAATCGTAAGAATTGTGATCGAGCAAATGAAAATGGGCGGTGACGGAAAAGCGTTAAAGCCCCATTCCTTAGGCCCAGCCCTTGAAGGCCGGGTCGTATGGAGCACTAAGGCTAAGCCTGAAGAAAAGGCGCCCGACACGCACCCCTACCGCCTAGGGATTGATTTCATGCCCCGCGACGATGCGGCCCAAGAGTGGATGCTTAAGCTCTACAAACTGATTCAAGAATTAGAACAAACAAGCTAACAACGGACGTATGTCCGAATTGTTTTCTAAAGAGAATTTTTTACTGGAATTTTCGCTCGCCCAAAAAGCAACTTTAGTGCGGCGCAGAATGCGGTTTTTAGGGGATGTTCTTCTGCAAAATGAACCGCATGAACATGTAGTGCATGTTCCCAATACCGGTAGCCTTAAGGGCGTGCTTGATGAATTGCGCGCGGGGAAATCCCAGGGGGCCCTTTTAAGCGAAATCTTGGATCCAGCCTCAAAACGAAAATATTCCAAAACCCTTGAGGCCGTGAACGTTCGTTCCGGTCAGAACGAAAGCGATCTCTGGGTAGGGATCAATACCCAGAATCCTAACCGACTTTTAAAAACGCTCTGGGAAAAAGGCTTTTTTCCCTGGAAAACTTTACACCCTGAGTTTCAGGTTGCTAAAGGCTGTCGTTTTGATTTTTTAGCCGATGCCCAAGGCCCTAACCCAACTTTGATTGAGGTTAAAAATGTCAGTCTTGTTGAAAATTATGATGGTGCTCCCATGGCGTTTTTTCCAGACTCCGTGAGCGACCGTGCCCTGAAACATTTAAAGACCATGGAGCGTTTGGTACAAGAAGGTAGCTACCGCGCAGAAGTTTATTTTCTGATCCAGCGGCCCGATCCCCTCAACATGCGCGGAGCTCATGAAATTGATCAGGCTTTCGCGGAAAAGTTGAAAGATCTCATGCAGCGCGGAGTGGTAAAAGCTCGGGCCCTAACCTTTCAGATTTCGCACGATGAACGAGCGTCGGGAATAAAATTCCATGGCGAAATCCCGGTGGTGCTTTGATGGAAACTAACACGGTTCAAAACTGGGCCTATTTTCAGATGAATGGCGTTGATGCCCAGGATTACTTACATCGTCTCTCCACTCTGAATTTTAAAAATGTAAGTGTATTGGAAAAAATCAGAACCGACTGGGTTCCCGGCGCAATCCTAAAACCCACCGGAAAATTTGATTTGTATTTTTTATTGCGTGGGCAAGCTCCGGCGTTTGAGATCCTTACGCCCTATCCCGAAGGCGCAGCCCTAGAAACATTAGAACGCATGCATTTTTTGGATCGATTTGAAATTAAAGCGCATGCCGTTGATGGGGTTGAGCTGCCAAGGGCTCCCCGTACCGATCTCACCCGCCTACTTTGTTTGGCGCCCGTGTACCCAAACGAAATCAACGAAACGACCAACCCTTTGGAGTTAGGCCTTGAAGAAATCATTCATGAAAACAAAGGCTGTTATCCTGGACAAGAGGTCATTGAAAAAATCATATCTAAAGGCGGAGTGCCTCGGCACCTTTGCCTTATTCAGGTGAAAGAAAGTGATTTACTTCAGGGCACGTTGGCGGATTTTCAAGCTGACTGCCTAGCCAAGGGATTACTTACGAGCAGCTCGTTACTTTTGCCGGGCGAAAAAATACCGAAAATTGAAAACGCAAAATTTCATTTCGAAAGCGACGATCAAAGTTCTGCGCGTTTACTCGGAATGACTTTACTCAATAAAACTTTGATTAAAAACACTTCGGCGGAAGGGAAAGTCTTTACGATCAATGGTGCGCCTGCCACCATCTTGGCATGCGCCTAACGTCTGGTTTCAAAAAATTCATTTACCGTTTGCTTACGGAAATCTCCGTGATTTCCGTTTTTTTCAGCATTCCCCTGGCTCTGGGTTTTGAACGAAGTGAGTTTCCATCCCGAAAATTTGTCGGGGATGCCATTGCCTTAAGTCCCGGCGATAACTACCGGGTCCATTATTCTGAACATTTTAAAATTATTTATCCACGCGCCATTGAGGAACTTGCTAAGCGCTCCACCGGCTATTTAGAGGATGCGCACCGGCAGCTCAGTCCATTTTTCCTATATGCGCCAAAGGATCGCACCACCGTAATCCTTACGGACAACCAGGATCTTTCCAACGGCGTTGCAAGTGCTGTAGGCCATCAGGGTTTGGTGCTTTTCGCCATCGCGCCGGAACCCTTCATGAGCATTAATGATAACGATAACTGGCTCAAAAACCTTTGCACCCATGAATATACCCACTACCTAACGTTGCATCCTACTCGGGGTGTTTTCAAATTATTGACCTACATTTTTGGTGACACCTTTCTACCTAACTCCCTGTGGCCAGCGTGGCTTGCGGAAGGATACGCGGTTTACGCAGAAACCCGGTTCTCAAGAATGGGCCGTGGATCGGGCCCCTACTACACGACGATTGCTAGGGACAGTATTGCGCGCAAAACCTTGGGTGAATCATTTTTGACCTTCAATGAAATCACGGGCGTTATCCCTGAATTTCCCTTTGGCGAAGCCGCTTATTTTGCGGGCTTTGCCATGATTGACCAGCTTGCCCATGAAAAAGGAAAATCGGCATTAGGTGAACTCAGCATACGGAGTTCCGGCCGCTTTCCCTACTTCTTAAATACCACCCTTGAAGCCACCTTCGATAAGAACGAGCTCTCCTATCAGGACCTCTGGATCAACTGGATTAAGCGCAAACAAGAAGAATTTAAATCAGAGATTGATCAAAAACAGACGGGCAGTCCCATCATCGTAAAGTGGTTTACCGATCCAGGGCTTTCCAATTCTGGCGGAAGGCTCAGTCCCGATGAAAACCTTCTCGCCACGGTGGTGCGTACGCCTCATGAACGCAGTCATCTTTCGATCCTTGATCTGAAAACCCAAGAAACGAAAATCATCGATATCGGCATTGCTACGCCTGGTCTGAGTTGGGCGGAAAACGTGGACGCTACAGGGAAAAAAACCCAGACGCTTTATTATACGAAAGTAGATTTCCATTCTCCGTTTCAGTTTTTTGGTGATCTCTACAGCTGGAGTGAAGGTAGTGGAATTCGTAAACTTACCAGCGGTGAACGGGTGAAGGACCCAGGCTTCTGCCGTTTTGAAAGTGGTGACACCGTCGTCTTAACTCGCATGCATCAGGGGATTTCTGAGTTATTGAGTTTTGATTTGCAGGACGAAACCCTGACCGTACTTTTTAAAGGTAAACTGGGTCAGAGATTTGCGAACCCACGGTGTGGAGTAACTCCGGCAACCCAAAATAAGATTTATTTTTCTGTGCGAAATTTAGAACCCTTTGAGCAGCTTGCCGAATTTGACCGCACCACCAAAAGCATGAAAGTTTTAATCGGGGGTTGGCAGGCGGGCTACGGGGCCCAGTTCCCGGAGCCAACGGATCTAGGGCTTTATTTCACTAAGGTTACGAAATCCCATTTTTCCCTAGCGTTTTATACTTTAAGTACCGGAAAAATCGAACTCATTGCCCAAGACTTGGGTGGTTACTGGTTTCCGCAGCAAACCAAAACCAAACTTTTAGCGACCTATTTTTCAAGTAATGGATTTCAGACCGTAGAGCTCGATCCCCTTGCAACGTCAGTAGGCGTTGCTCCTCAAACCACATCGCTTGCGGGTCACAAGTCGTCGAAAACCATAAAAGTAAAATCGCAGACAGCGGTAACTCCCGAGGCACAAAATACGCCTACGGCGCCTGAACCAGAAATAACCGAATGGGATTCTCGGCATTACTATTTCTTAGAGAGTTTGCTTCCAAGAATTTGGAGTCCAACATTAACGGTGAGCAGTGCACGGACTACCATCGGCGCCGCCGTGGCGGGTTGGGATGATACGGACCAAATGAGTTACATCGCAAATGGTTGGTACGATACCTTTAAAAAAGGGCCCAACGGAATCGTCATGACTCAGAACCGACTGCCGTCTTACTTAGGTTCGTTTCGATTGAATTTAAGAGCCAGTTCCGATCTCAACTCCTGGGGCACCGTCGGCGCATCCCGATACTATTTTCAGGAACAGATTTTAGGGGGAACCCTTTCTAGGCCTTTTCCTAAGGTTTATTCCGTGATCATTCCAAGCGTTTCCCTTGAGTGGTCAGAGATTGCGCTTCATTCCATTGAGCCTAGCCGCGATGATACAAAAAATTCCTTTGGGACTAATCTTAGGGTGGGGCCGGGCTTACTTTATGACTCCCGGCAGAAGTTCACTTACTCCATTGATTATGAGGCGGGGCAGCTTATTCGCGCACGTTCGCTGAAACTCATCCCCCTGTCTGAAAGGCGTCCAGGCACCTGGAAATTTCTTTTCGACTGGAACCCGGTTATCGAAGCATTCCCCGCCCACACGGCCTTTGATGCGCACTTTTATTACGCCTTTACCTCGCGGTTCGATCCCAATATCTATGAAAGTTATTTAAGGCCCGGCGAAATGGGGAACTTCAGCGACTTGGACCCGCCAACCAGAGGCTATCAGCGTGGACGATTGTTAGGTCGCAAGGCCTTCGTCGGACAGTTTGAATACCGTTTTCCCATCGAACAAGTATTTAGGTCGCCAGGGACTTTTCCGTTTTTCATGAGGAATCATGGTCTAGGCGTATTCGCGGACTTCTTAAAGTACCAATCGGTTTATGGGCCTTACCGACCATTGTTGGTGAGCGTGGGTGGTGCCTATACGCTTAACATCGTGACGGGCTATATCGCGCCAATCTCCATTCGGGTGCAGTTTGCATCGGGTTTCAATAAAAATTATTATGGAGAGCGGCAGCTCTTCATTTCCCTTGGAATATAGGATGAAACCAAAAGAACATTTTTTATTTTTAGTTTTATGGATGATTTTTAAGTCGTCTGCCGCTCTGGCCGAAGAAAGAGCTTTCCAGGTTGTAGGACAAATCGGCGAGCTTCGTTTTCAAAAAGGGCATTTAGAATTTGCAAACTTAAAACCAGACGATGCACCTAAAACAAATTTATTTGGTCAGTACAAAGGTACCGAAGCAGAGACCCTGGCCAGGGCCGTGTTTCAGGATAGCGATGTCACGGAAGTTTTAATTACCGGTAAAGATAGTACCGCGAGGCTTCTTTTCAAGGATGATTCTATCGTTGACCTGGGTCCCGACACCCTTTTGCAAGTGTCCCAATTTGAACTCTCCCCTACATTTCGCAACGTGACCCTACGCTGTTTGCGCGGAAAACTTCGCATCTTGGTTACTCGAAAATTCGAAGGGAAAAGTACCTACCGAGTTGTGACACCAGGAACCACCACGTGGGTTCGCGGAACGGATTTCGCGGTTCATGCCGTCACTCCTGAGGTCGCCGGTAAAGCGCCCTCCCAAACTTTTGTCCTTGGCATTCGCGGCCAGGTGACCACCGATCTGAGTCGCCTCACTAACGATGGACGGATCTTTTTACAAACTTTGATTATAAATACTTACAGTTTATTAAACGCCACCTCCGCCAATGGATTCATTCTGCGTCAGGAACTTTCTGATCATTTAGAGGGTAAGGATTACGAGGCGGCCTATGCTGACCATGCGGCGTTCGGCGATATTCAAGCGCTGCCTTTAGGTCATCCGGTGAACATCGCTGATTTGCCCGGTACGGGCGTTGGCACCCAAACCGAAAATACGGCAACCATGCCGAATCACGGTCTCTCCCATGAGGGGGATGCATTGGACCAAGAACATCCCCTACCCTTGGCATTTCAAAAAGTTCGTACTAGCCAGTCGGACAACTTCACAGTGCCTTCTGATCTAGACACTCATCCATGGCATCGCCGCATTGTGGAGGACTTCTGGTTTCCCGTCTCGTCCGTCATCGTTGGTCCGAGGCTTTTGCCCTATGCTCAGCAAAATATTCACTCACCGGGATGGATCGGGAAATAGCTCTAGTTCCGATTTCTTTTTTCCCGCACCGACGTCATGCCCGAACGACAGATGGCAAAATCAAACTTAATGGGATCTAGGGGATCCATTAGGGAGAACTGCCCAGAAATTTCCCGGGCCGCCCGCCACGAAGGTGCCGACCGTTTTGTCCAACCGGATTCTACCGCCCAGCGCCAAAGGTGAACATCGAGGGGAATTACCAGATGGCTTGCATTTAATGACGGCCCTGACCAATGGCCAAAATCTAAAGCATCCTTACGCACCATCCAACGAAACAACATACAAAGGCGTTTGCAGGCCGAACCATTTTTAGGATCACTCCACAGAAATGGGATGTGATTTTTTTCAATCACTTCTTTTTGCATTTGGCTTAGGGTTGCACCAAGCACGCCTAGGTCTGAAATCTCCAAATTGCTGAGCCCGGCCGCCGTATTCTGCACCCAATCTTTTAAAGAACCATTTTTTTCCGTTACTTTTTGTAGTGCAATGATCAGATTTAAAAAATCTTCGGCTTTGTTAAACCGGTAATAAAATCCTTTGAGGGCTTGGGCTAACCGTGCGGGATCGGTGATTAATACGTGGCGCAAATTTCCAACCTCATTCTCCAGGCGATTCAGCAAATCCTGGGAGAATTTCCTAATCTGCTCCACCGCCCCGTGGGACATGAGAGCAATGAGCACCGCCGCCACCTGTTGATCCAGCGGATTGGAATATCGATGCACCCACTCCAACGGATCAAGTTTTAAAAATTCGGGTTTATGAAACTTGAGGAAAATCTCCTCAAGGGTCAAGCTCTCCTGCGCCATCTTAGAAAAGAAACTCCATGCCTAAGCGGACCACAGCCTGGTCATAACGAAAGCGCTCTACGTTACTCAGCGCGTGACGTAAACTTGCATCAGTCACAAGGGCCGCCAAATCCGTAAGTTTCAAGCGAGCCGAGATTTGGCCCTGAAATATTTGATCTGAACGATTTAATACTGAAGAAAAGAACTTTGCCCGCTGGTAGGACGCCGCCGCCGAAAAAGAAAATCTGGAAAACGGGGAACTTTGCATGCCGAGCTCAAACAAATGCGTGTATTCGGAAAACTCACTGCCCTTGGCATGTACGTAAAAAAAACCGTGGCCCACAAACGGCTCAAACCAAGTCCTCGTTTCAAGGCCAATGCGTGTCCGAGCCGAAACCACCTGGGCGCTGCGATCATTCATGGTATTCTTCACCGAAATTTCGAAAGGAAAATCCCGCAATCCTACGCTTAAATCCAAGTTCCAACGAAGCCGCGTTTCCTTGGGAAAAAGCGAAAAGGAAAATCTGGCTTGATGGAAATTCTCAAGTACATGATTGTAGGTCCTGCCTAACCTAGTTTGGTGGAAGGCGTACCCTAATTGGCACTCGAAATTTTCTCGATCCCAGTAACGCCCCCAAAGGCTAGGCGACAAAAGCAACGAGTTGGCGAAGTTATAGCTGTTGGTAATCTGCATTATTGCATCGGAGGCAAAGGAAGCTCCGACGCCAAATTTTTGTGCGTGGGAGGATTGTACTTGAAGGTTAAGGAAGGGCTCAACCCCTTGCGTGCTTTGGGAAGAAATTTCGGGAGGTAAAGATTCGCCGGCTGAAAAAAGAATGGGGTTACTGTCATGCCTTAGAAATAAGCCAGCGCGTCCGGCCCAACTCCACTCATTTAAGTGTGAGTGCACTAGCCACGCGGTTCTGCGTAACACTGGACTCGGGCCCATTTCCGCATCCCTAAGGTGCGTGATGGCATGCCGGCGCATGTGAAAGCGCGCATAGATTTCTCCGGTATAATAGTGAAGGCTCTGGGCCAGATCGTCCTCGAGCGAAGTTAAGAGGTCTAGTGCATCTTCAAAATGTTTTAGGGCTAAAACATGGTTTTCCCGCCGGTACTCCATGAGGCCCAAGAGGTAGTGCGCTTGCGCCAATAAATTTGGTTGGGGTGCAGTAAGAAAAAATGATTTCTCATTCTCTAAAAATGCATGAAGCAATTCGCTTGCTGCTTCATCCTGACCTAGGCCCATTTGGGCCCGGGCTTTGTGAAAATCATAAAAAGGACGCCGAAACGGAGGTGAAGTTTTTTGGGCTTCCTCAAGGCGTTCTAGCGCCTCGGCAAAATTTCCGGATTGAAGTAAAGAAATGCCAAGGGCTTCCTGGGCTAAATAACACCCAGGCCAAATCTCAAGGGCACTACGCCAAAGTTCACGTCCATCTTTTTGGGAAAGGAGCCAACCCTTTGTCGTAAGGACTTCACAATCCTGCCGTTGCTTGATGCTCACCGCAGCCTGAACGCTTCCTGCGCAAAAAAGTATCAGGAAAAAAATCCAACCGTAAAACTTTTTGCTCACGAAAAATGGTCCCGCTCCAGTCGACGCACTAAGCCAGGCCGCGCTCGCAGCACGATGGGAATTCCCCTTACTAGCGAAGCCACGGCTGCTTGATCGCCCTGCACCCCGCCTTCAATCCATACCGTGAGGGGCGGAAAACCAGCAATAGTGATGCGATCACCGGGTCTTTCCACATCAAGGGAAATCCGCAAATCGAGTTCCAGCACTTTTTTCCCCTGAACCTCGGCCCAGGTAAACTGCCTAATTCCACAAACATTGCCCGCACGCACTGGTGAGCCAAGGATGGTGCTCGCCGCAGGAATTTCTTTCAGGGCCAATATGGGCTCAATGGATTGTCCACGATGATCAGTGTTCCAACCCAAGTGAGCGCTCAAAAAATCCATGGATTCCATGGCGCCAACCAAGCTAATTCTTCCGGCCGTAAGTTGCGCATGAAAATTTTCTTCCGATAAGCCAATTCCCAGCTTACGTAAAAGCGGGGTTCGCCTCGTAGCGGCATTCACCGTACGAAGGATCCGAATGGATTCTACGCTCTGCACCGTTTGCAAAAAGGCTGCAGGTAAAACATCCATGATGAAACCGGGATTGACTCCGGTGCCAAGGACCGCGACACCGAATTCCTGCGCAAGCCTATCTAATTCACTCGCAATGGCAGGGTTTTGAATCCACGGGTAAAAAAGCTCCTCCGTGGATGAAACCACGGGAATACGGGCCTCCAAAATTTCGCGGAGCTGCTCCACTACCACCGATAAATTTGACGCCGTGGTATGTACGATGACATCGGGGGCACCGATTTTAGCGATGAGTTCCTTTAAGGAGGTACATGCGGGAATGGGCGCCGAACCGGCGGTAAGTTTATGACTTTCCACCCACTGACGAGATTCCGGCACGATATCCACCACACCGGCCAATTCAAAAGTTTGATTATAAAAATAACGTTGATTGAGAAGACTTTCAAAGACCATGCGCCCAATGTGGCCAAGTCCATAAACAATCACTCGGGTGCGTTTCGTGGAAGTTTCTTTTTGTGGAGTCATGGTTTCCTTTTGCAGCACGGGTTCAGATGAGCCACGGCATAAAATTCCAAAATTTTATTCATCCGTAAACCTCAATTTCGCGAAGAAGCATTCTATGAGATCATCTTTTTTATGAAGCCGCCAAAGAAACGTTTAGTCCTTTTTGATATTGACGGAACCCTCCTCCGAGGAGGTCCATTCTGGAAAGAAAGTTTTTTACTGAGCTTTGGCGAACACTTGCCGAATGTGGAGTTCCCGAAGGTTTCCTTTGGTGGAAAAACTGATCTTCAGATCTGTCGCGAGATGATGGAAGAAAAGGGTTTTACCCCGGAGAAAGTGGAGGAGTTCATGCACCGCATTGTGGGCTCTTACCTGAACCGAGCCGAAGCGCTTCTGCCGGAACGTGGACATGAAGTCACGATCCTGCCGGGTGTCCGCGAAGTTTTGCATAAGCTTTCCGAACGAGAAGATGTGGTGTTAGGTTTGCTTACGGGAAATGTGAAACGTGGGGCCGATTTGAAACTTAAAGCCGCGGGGCTTGATCAGTTTTTTCTTTTTGGCGTTTATGGGGATGATCACTGGGATCGCTACAAACTTCCAAGTCTTGCGCTTAAGCGTGCCAAGGAGAAGTTTGATTACGACTTTTCTGGCAAACAGATCGTGATCATTGGCGACACAGTGCACGACATCAATTGCGGAAAAAGCATCGGCGTTCGCAGTATTGCCGTAGGCACGGGCCGGGGGATTCCGGTGGAGCACCTCATGGCGGCAAACCCTGACTACTTTTTTAAGGACCTTAGTGCGCTGGCGGAAGTCATGGACGCGATACTGGAAGAGCTTGACTGACGTTTTGCCGTCTAAAAAATTGCGCGCAAGAGGCCGGCGTCCATGGAGAAGGCTTGCCACCGGCGCATTTAAAAAATCTCCGTAAGGGGACGGGATCCTAGAGACCTGAGCTGACGCTGGCGCATTTAAAAAATCCCCGTAAAGGGTCTCACGCCCCCAGGATGGGGGGATCCCAAAGCGTGAAGAAGGCAGGATGCCGTCCCTTTACGGGGATTTTTTAAATGCGCCGGCGTCAGTCCATATTCTACTGGATTAATGAATTCTGCTTAGGGGCGGATCGGTCTAAAAATTCCGTAGCCATAGTTCGGTTCGGTAGGGTTTTGGGAGAGGTCTTGTGTGATGACTTGGACGGCTTGGCGAATGAGTTCTCGGTCGATGTAGATAGGTACGCGAGTGAATGTGAGGAGTTGGCGTTCGCTAAAGATCACTTCGAATATTTTTCTGATTTCAAACGGGCTCCCTGAGGTAGCTTCCATGATCGCTTGAGCTACGTCTTTGGAGAAATCTACAAGATACTGCCCAGACATGCGTTTGAGTTCGGTGTTTATGGAGGCTTCGTCTTCGTAGTGCATGGTGAAACGGCCGATCTGCTGCGTTGGGTCCGCCTGGTTTAGGGATCCTGTGTTTTGCGTGATTTCTGTGGCGGTTCTTCCAGCGTAGATTAAAACTACTTGTGGTTCCGTAAGTGAATTTACGAAAGTGTCATGAAATCTTCGGGCGACGTCGTCACCTCTCGAAAGATTTTGGAGTTCGTCGATGGTGATGAAAAGTGATGAACCGACTTGGCGCAATTTTTTTGCGGCGTCATTGATCGCGTGAGCGAGCTGCGTAGCCGACTTTGGTTTGGCTTTCGCAAATTCTACGAGAATGTTGATCGGGATGGCGTCGTTCGTGGAGAGCGCATCCATAAGTTCCATTTTAATTTCTTCAATCAATTCGCTTTCATTCAATTCGCTCCAGAGGTCGGCCGAAAAATACCTGGTTACGGCACCCCGCCTGGCAAACCAATGGCTTAAATTTAAGCCAAGCGTCGTTTTTCCAAAACGCGAACGATCGCTGATCGCAATTCGGTTCGGTACTAAGCGTGGGGGTGCATCGATATCGGAGCGAACGAACTGCTCATGCAAACGAACCCAATTCCGGTTAAATAAAATAGGACTACTTCGCGAAAGATTAAGGGGACGATCCGGCAACTCCACCACCAGCGCAGAAAAACACCGACGAATAATGGCCGGCGTCTCGATCGAACTAGAAACCGCGTCCGTCGAGCTAAGCAATGTAAAACAAACAAGCCCCGCAAAAAGAAACCGAAGGGCTAAATAATAGTACCTAAAAACCGCCATATTCGCAGACGCTTCTTTTACATAAAAACTATTTAATCAAGACCTTTCCCAATACGCCCCATTCCCCAACCCCACCCAAACCCCGACCAAGCTGAAGGCCCAGCGGCGCAAAATTTCTTACCTAAAAGGGTCTCACGCGCCATGGAAGTTCTGGGCACGAGCCCAGAACTCGGACCATGCAAAAGGCATGGTCACGGAGCAGGATGCGTAGTGAACGGGCGGATCCCCGCGTGAAGAAGCGCAGGATGCGCGTCCCTTTTAGGTTAGGAATTTTGCGCCGCGGGGCCGTCACGTCATCGCGAATCGAGGAACAGTTTTTGCCCCAGTTTTGCCGTAGGCACCATACGCTTAGACTTGCCCCAATCCCGTCTGATCCGTCGCAAAACATCGCCCTTTTTGTACTGCCTTAAAATAGAAACGTGCTCTGGCTTATGCGGTTGAAGCAACGCTTGTTGAATGCCACGATCCTCTTTGGTTTTTGCCACAAAGAGTTGTTTTTTCGTCATGGGGTCAATGCCGGTCCAATACATTGCCGTAGCTAAAGTCATAGGCGTTGGAATGAAAGCTTGCACCTGCTGCAGCCGCCAGCCCTCCGCCGTCATGTAGTCCGTAACTTTTTCCATCGCTTCGTGGGTCGTGCCCGGAAAACCCGAAATGAAATACGGAACTAAATACTGCTCTTTGCCCACTTCCTTCGAAGTTTTCTCAAAAAAATCTTTAAACTCATCAAAACATCCGAGTGATGGTTTTTTCATGAGATGCAAAACATCCATGTCCAAATGTTCCGGAGCAACTTTTAAGTGCCCCCCAACATGATGCTCAATGAGATCATGCAAATATTCTTTTCCAGCTTTTTTATCGGCTAGTGCAAGGTCGTACCGGAGCCCTGAGGCCACCATAATTTTTTTCATGCCGGGCACTTTTCTAGCCTTCTTAAGCAAGTCGACTTGAGGAGTGTGATCCGTGTGCAAGTGCGGACAAACTTTAGGGTGAACGCAAGAAAGCTTACGACACTTGCTCTGAATCTCCGTGCTCTTGCAACGCAGCTGATACATATTTGCGGTGGGCCCACCGATGTCGCTGACCTGCCCCTTAAAGTCAGGAACGTCATTGAGGTTCCGCAGTTCTTTAAGAATAGAATCTTCGGAACGAGACTGAACAATACGACCTTGATGAAGTGTTATGGCGCAAAAAGAACAGCCGCCAAAACATCCGCGTGTAGACGCTACGCTAAACCGAATCATATCGGCGGCGGGAATGCGCTCGCGGTAGGAAGGGTGTGCTTCTTTGGTAAACGGCAATTCATAAAGTGCATCAAGTTCGGGAGTTGTGAGCGGCAAAGCTGGAGAATTGCAAACTACTGCGCGCGAGCCATGATATTGCACCAGCTTCCGGCCGTTATAGGGACTTGCTTCGTACTCAATGAAATAAGCGGCCTTGGCAAATTTCTTTTTGTCCTCTTTCACTTCTTCGTAGGAAGGGAGCGTTAAGCGATATTCCAAATTGCGCGCTTCTTCTTTGGTAGTGACATAGGCCATGCCGCGTTCTTTTTTGAGATTCGCCAATGCTGCCTGAACTTCTGGTTGATCCAAATCTAGCGGCGCTTTCACCATTTCCTGAGCCTTCACAAAGTCTTCTACGATACGCCTAAGCTGATGTTCGCCCATCCCAAAAACCATGAGATCGGATTGAAGTTCCGTCAGTACCGAAGCCCGAATGCGATTCTGCCAATAGTCATAATGCGCAAGCCTTCGTAAACTTACCTCGACCCCACCAACGACTTGCACTGTTTTTGGAAACGCAAGCCTGGCCCATTTGGAATATTCGATGCTCGCATAATCCGGACGGCGTCCACCTTTGCCAGACTCAGAATACATATCGTCTGAACGTGGTTTCTTATTCGCCGTGTAATTGTTGATCATGCTATCAACCGTGCCGGCAGAGATGCCTACAAAAAGACGCGGAGTTCCAAATTGTCGAAAATCCTCCAATGTTTCTTCAATTTTTCCAAATCTTGGTTGAGCAAGTATTCCTACCTTAAGGCCCATGCTTTCCAGAAGCCTACCGATCATGGCCACCCCAAACGTAGGATGATCCACATAGGCATCACCACTTACCAAAAGCACGTCAAGCTCCGTCCATCCGCGATAGTTCATCTCGGTGCGGGACATCGGTAAAAAACGACGAGCCCTAGTTTTGGGGGTTTCTACTTCGGAGAGGGGTATGAATTGATGCGGAGCTTTTGGGGCAGAATTTTCTGGAGTCATTTTAGGAAAACCTTTTCGTGGAACATATAAATCATGGGGTTTAGGGAACAAAAGAGGTTTGACTTCATTACCACAAGTTAGGGTCCGAAATGGCGATATTCCTTTACGCCTGGACTTGCGGAGCCGAAGTCCGCTTTGGTACCCTCGCAACTGAAATGCAAAAAAAGTTAGATCCCAGGCTCTACCCTAAAGTTTATATTGGCCTTGTTCAAACCGGCTATCTATCAACTGAACCTATTGAGAGTATTATCAAAAAAGGGCTTGAGTTTTGCGACCTGGCGGCTGATTTACCGCTTCTGGTTAAGGCCGATCTAGTGGGTTTTACCACGATACGGGGCCGTCCCAATGCATCCAGCGTGCACCCCACTTTTTTCGCGGCGGCTTTAGCGGCATTTAAAGGCGTAGGTGCCGCCCACGACTTGCCTTTGCCTAAACTCCATTACCTCACTCGTACCCGGCGAGAGCAGAAGTCCCTGCTCAAAGCCTTTGCTAAACTGCCACCCCACTTAGCCCAACTTATCCGGTCCATCGATTCAATGGACGCCCAGGACTGTAAACGGTTTTTATTGGGGCTTGGCGCAAATCATTTTGATCATGGTCGAATCGCCGAGATTGGGGAACGAGCCCCTGACCGATACTTTTCCGAAATCATCACGAGCCATCTTTATTCGGCAAAGGAGCGGCAAAAATACCGCGTCGTTTATATGCCAAAACTGCGCTCAAGCCACTTCACCCAAGGATTCAGCGGTGCCGTAAGGCTCGGGTGTGAACGCAATTTGACTAATATTCAAATCAACGCGGGCCGGGTGCACCACAATGATGAACGCTTAGTGGATATGCTGGAGGTTGTTTTTCCTGACATCATCGTAAGTGATGGGATTTTTATTCCTTCGGGCGCGTCCGAAACAGCACTTTCGGGCGAAGAACTGGGAATTGTCATCATCTCAAACAATCCTGTAGCCCATGATTTGATCGCAGCCCAACTCATGAGCCGCGATCCCTTCAGTATAAAACACTTAGCCATCGCGGTAGCCAGGGGGTGGTCACCCAAGGATATGCGCCAAATTCAGATTGGGGGCGCAACACCTGAGGTTCTTGACTCCATTCAAAACAAGTCCCGCTTCTGGCGTTCTCCCATTCTTGGCGTAAGAGACTTTGAGACGCGCTTCAATGAGGAATTTGTAAATCATTCCTTTTCTCTAGAGGTACTCAAACGCAAACAAAAAACCTCTACGATTGAGTCGGTCTTTTTGGAATGGCTGCTAAGTTTCTATGAAGAGCGGCATCGCCGTCATGAGATGGTAAAATGGCCACGCTTAAGTGTAGTCCTTGAATCCTTTCGCAACTTGGATGTGTTTCCTAAATTCAGGAATGTGTGTGTCCCAAGCCGCGAACACTTTGAAAGCCTAGCTCCCTTTGTCGTTGAGAGTCAGCCCCTCTTAAAGATCGGCCGCATGCGCGTGAACCGTGTTCGATTGGTGAACGGGAAAACCTATCGATTTTTTTGGGTAGCCACCGATTTACCTACCCAGCGTGATCTTCACCTTCTCTTTTTCATGGCATCCAAAGGACGAATCATGCATAGGGCACTTTTTTGGAAATATTTTCTTGAAACCCCAAGCCACGTCAAACCGCAAATTTCAGGTTTTGAGCCTACAACCTTACTTTCCCAGAACGACTGGTGGGTTACGCCGTTGACGAGTTAATTTTCTTTCGCAGGAGGCGATCATGGATTCTACTTTCGTAACCAAGCCTTTGGTAAAACCGCCCGACTATTCCCTGCGCGCCGAAATTCGCGGCGGCATCACTACATTTTTGACCATGGCATACATCGTACTTTTGAACCCTGCGATTCTTAGCACTCAGGGTACGGGACTTAGTTTTTCAGGCACCCTCACTTCAACGGTTTTACTTTGTTTTTTTATGACGCTCCTCATGGGCCTTTACGCAAAACTTCCCTTCGGAGTGGCGCCCGGCATGGGCGTGAATGCGTTTTTTACATTCAGCATTGTTTTAGGTGCCGGAGTTCCAGCGCCCATTGCGCTGGGCATCGTATTTTGGGCAGGGGTCGCGTTTTTGATTCTATCCGTTACGAGAATCCGTGATCTCTTGGCGAATGCCATTCCCCGCCATTTGCGGGTAGCCTCGGCCGCGGGAATTGGGTGCTTTTTAGCCTTCATTGGTCTTAAAAATGGTCAAATCATAACGCCGGATCCAGATACCTTCGTAAAATTTTTTCCGCTTCACCAAGAATCTTTGTTAGCGATTTTTGGCCTCTTCATTGCGTGCATTTTTATGGCAAGGCGAAACAGCTGGGCTTTTCTGATCGCCATCGCTTTAGTGACCCTCGCAGGCTTTGCCCTTGGGATCGTAAAGCCTCCTGAACATTTTGTTTCTTGGCCAGATTTTAGAAGCAATATTGGTTTGCTCGATATTAAGAATTCTTTAGATATAAAATATTTACCGACTCTCATGGCTATCATGTTGACGGACTTCTTTGATTCGATTTCGACTTTCATGGGCGTCTCTCAAGCTACGGGCTTAATGGATGAAAAAGGTGAACCCCTACGCATGCGCCAGGGCCTAATCGTAGATGCGTTTGCAACGCTAGGTGCAGGCTTGCTCGGAACATCCTCGGGAACGGCATTCATTGAAAGCGCTGCAGGAATTCATGCGGGTGCACGTACGGGCATAGCTTCGGTAGTTACGGCATTTTGTTTTCTGCCATGCCTTTTCATTGCCCCACTCGCCGCCATCATCCCCGATTTTGCAACGGCCCCTATTCTCATTTTGGTAGGCGCCATGATGTTTCAAAGTTTGTTTCAAATTAAAATTCGGGGCTTTGAGGAATTGATCCCGGCGTTCCTCAGTTTCGTTTTGATTCCACTTACTTTTTCCATCACGCAGGGAATCCTTTGGGGAATCCTAAGTCACGTCGTACTCTTTGCGGTATCCGCGGACCGGCGCCGGGAACTTACGCCACTATCCTATGTGTTAGCCTTGCTTTGCGTTGGAATGCTTACGCTGTACTAAATGATGTGCGCCAAGCACAGACGCTTGGTGGTCGTGTGAGACTCCTTCGGGGGTCGGGCTCCTTGCCCTCTATCCGCGCCCTTCGGGCTGCGGCATCCATGCCGCGGAGACCCCCGAAGGAGTCTCACACGACCACCAAGCTTCAATGCATCTATTCGCAAGGATTTGGATGCACAAAAAATTCTTTGCAAATAATTTCTATTCCGAATGGCCGAGAGCGAAACAACACGACAACCCGCTAGCCAATGTTCTCCCCTCCCTTCACCGCAAGACACTGACGGGAAGGCTCCGTCCCTAAACGAAACTCCTAACCACCAATGGAGCTCGATCGCCATAAAAATAGCCTTGAAGGGGTCTCGGCGGCATGGATGCCGCAGCCCCCAAAGGGGGCGCCGATAGAGGGCAGGAGCCCGACCCCTTCAAGGCTATTTTTATGGTGATCGAGCGTCTTTAGCGGTTAGCTCGTTTCGATTGTTCCAAGAACCTTCGCTAAGGAACGTAGGAATTGACTTGGCACCAACGAGGTTTCCAAGTGCCGGTGCCCTTACAATATTGCAACCGTGGCGTAACACCTGGCGCATAGCGGTATGCAGCAGCAATGCCCGACGCATCGGGAGTTGCTGCATCGGTAGCGTAGCGTTTCATGCCTTCCTCGATGGAGAGTTCTTCTTTAGCCGTGCTTTGTTTGTTTAAACCAAGGTCAGCAATATCACTTTCAGAATCTTGCGGAGGAGTTGCGCCCAGGGACTGAACATAATGAGCAAGGGCGAATCGATCCTCAACGCCAAGTCCCGCAAAGGATGGCATGGGTGTACCTGGCAGACCTTCCGTCAAAGTTTTAAAAATTTGACTGAGCTTACGGCCATTTTTCCAAGCTGCATCCTGCGTAAAATTCCTAGGTTTTGGGTTGAGTGCCGCTGCTGCCGGTCCATCGCCATGGCCGTTCGTTCCGTGACAAGTGGCGCAGTTTTGCGTGTAAAGCACTTTGCCCTTTTCCTTCATTTCAGGCGTGCCTGCGAAAACTTTTTTCACATCCACGGGGCCAGAGTTCACTGGAGCACCCGATTTATCGATGAGTGCAGCATCCACTGCGGGGCGATAAAAAGTATCGGCCACCGTCATGGAAACAAATATGCCTAAGAACACAAAGGATGAAAGAAATGCAATGGCACTTTCTGCCTTGTCGTATTTGAGCCCCATAAAAAAGGCCATAACTAGAACGGCTTTTATGGTGGCCACAATCATGGCGATGAGGAGGTTCATGGGCCCGAAATCTACATATGAGATGAGCACCGTGATGACGGTGAAAACTAAAAGGGTAATCCAAACTTTATAGTAAATGGATAAAGGAGTGATGTGGTGAGAGTGGTTGTCGCTCTTGTCGTGTTTCATCTAAAAAGACCCCATTTTTCGTTCAAACTTGCTGCCATCAAACATTGACCCAAACTCAGCCCACCAAATAAAGGAGCGGGAAGAGGTAAATCCAAACTAAATCCACGAAGTGCCAATAAAGGCCGACCATTTCTACGGGTGTATAATAGGCCGAACTGAAATCACCGCGATTGGTGCGCAGAAGTAACCATGAGATCAGCCCGATACCGATGACCACGTGAAAACCGTGAAGTCCCGTCATGACGAAATAAAACGAGAAAAACAAAGCTGCCTTAGGATGAAGAGCTTCGTGGTTTGAGAAATGAAAGCCGGGCAATAACCCATCGTGAAATTTATGTTTGTATTCAAAATATTTCACAACCATAAAGATGCAGGCACAAAGGATCGTGATCATGAGGTAACGCGCAGATTTTACCTTTTCATTCCGTTGCGCCATCCCGATGGCCAAAGCCATGGTCAAACTACTACAAATCAGAACGACGGTGTTCAACGCGCCCATGATCCGATCCAGATGCATATGCCCCTCATGGAAACCTTCTGGGTATAGGCTTCTAAAAATTCCATACCCTACGAAAAGGGCGCCAAACATCATGACTTCCGTGACTAAAAAAAGCCAAGTGCCAAACTTACAGGCATCAAACTCATGGTCGGCACTGTCAAAGTGATGGGCGAAATGATGCTCTCCGTGAGCTTCTGGGGTTGCATGACTTGACATCTTTTCTGCTCCTTTAGGAATTTTGAATCTTCAAACTAAACCGTATGGGACTTGTACTCGTAGGGACCTTCCGTAACCACGGGAGTCTCCACAAAATTATGGGTGATGGGTGGGGACTGAACGGTCCATTCCAAGGTTTTTGAGCCCCAAGGATTCGCCGGTGCCCTTGAGCCTCGGTAAATGGCCCACATCAAACCACCAAACTGAAGTACCAATCCTAGTCCCAGCATCCATGACCCAAAGGTTGAAAGCCGATGACCGAGTTGATATTCCGGCACATAGTTGTAGTAACGACGAGGCATGCCGTTAATCCCAATCCAAAACTGCGGTAAGAAGGTCGCGTTGAATCCTAGGAACACTAGAGACCAAGCAAAACGACCGAACTTTTCGGGATACATTTTTCCAAACATTTTTGGCCACCAAAAATGAAGTGCACCGATGAAGGCAAACACGGTGCCGCCCATCATGGTGTAATGGAAATGCGCCACCACGAAATAAGTATCGTGAAGGTGAACATCCGTAGCGACGGAGGCCAAAAAGAGCCCCGTCATGCCAGCAATGATGAAAAGGAAAACAAAGGACAAAGCATACAGCATCGGAACATCGAGTTTGATGCTGCCTTTGTACAGAGTTGCCGTCCAGTTGAAGACCTTAATGGCCGTAGGTACCGCCACGAGAACCGTCAACAATGCAAAAATCATATTTGCATAATCAGATTGTCCCGTAACAAACATATGATGGCCCCAAACCAAAAAGCCGATGGCCGCAATGGCTAAACTTGAATAAGCAATGGCTCGATAACCAAAAAGAGTTTTGCGAGCAAAGACAGGAATCATTTCAGAAACGATGCCAAATCCAGGCAAAATCATGATGTAAACTACCGGATGGGAGTAGAACCAAAAAAAGTGCTGGAAGAGCACGGGATCGCCACCAAGCCTAGGATCAAAAATTCCAATCCCGACTACTCGTTCAATGATGAGCAGAACCAGAGTAATGGCAATCACGGGTGTCGCTAAAATTTGGATGATGCTCGTGGCATACATGGCCCAAATAAAGAGCGGCAATCTATGGAAAGTGAGGCCCGGGGCCCTTAACTTATGGATCGTCACTACGAAGTTCAACCCCGTAAGGATGGAAGCAAAACCTGCAATGAACAAACCTAGAACCATAGGGATGACATTACTTTCCGACTTGATGCTGTAGGGAGTGTAGAACGTCCAGCCGGTATCAACGCCATTTCCAAAAAGAATGGAAGCTACGGCAATGGCCACGCCTAAAATAAAAATATAATAACTGGCAAGGTTCAAGCGAGGAAAAGCCACGTCCTTAGCGCCAAGCATGAGGGGAATTATAAAATTTCCCAAGGATGAAGGCACGGTGGGCACGATGAACATGAAAACCATCATGGCGCCATGTAATGTAAAAATGCGGTTATAGGCCGCGTTACCCATAATGGTTTGCCCGGGAGATAAATGCTCAATGCGAAGCAAAAGTGCTAAAATGCCCGCCACAAAAAAGAACAAAAGATTGGTCCAAAGATACATAAGACCAATGCGCTTGTGATCCACCGTGGTCAACCAAGATTTCAGGCCCCGGTGTTCAGGGTCGTTTAAGTAATGCACCATGCCGTTTGCTGCTTCTGTGGTCATAAAGCGTTACTCTCCTTTTCCTAAGCTTTTAATAAATGCGATGAGGGCGTTGATCTCTTTATCCGAAAGTTGCCCCTGATAGGTTGGCATCGCGGGCGCAAAACCTTTCACGATCTGAAAGTTTGGTTCCATGATACTTTTACGAATGTAATTTTCGTCAACCAGTACGGAATCTCCTGACTGGAGTTCCTCTTTAGTTCCGTAAATGCCTTTCCAAGTAGGACCGACGCCCTTATCGCCCGTAATAGAATGGCACGCATTACATCCTTTGGTTTTATGCAAATTGCGACCTTGCTCTGCCATGCTCAAATCACCGCCGGCTGCGGCAGGGGATTTATCCGTTGCCGAAGAAATATCTCCGGAGACATTCCCCATGGTGGCCGCAAGAGCTTTTAAACCAGTAGGAATTTCACCAGTCTTTTTCCAGTGAGCGTAGGCATCATCCTCCAGCACAAAAACATTACCTAACATGTCGGAATGTCCGGTCCCGCAATACTCCGTACAGAAAATGCGGTGAACTCCAGCCTGGGTTGCCGTGAACTGCATATAATAATAGCTGCCCGGCACCACGTCTTGTTTTACCCGGAAATTAGGCACGTAAAAACTGTGCAGCACATCTTCCGATGTCATGATGAGCTTCACTGGTTTATTCAACGGCACGACCAAATCATTCAGGGATTGCCGACCGTCTGTGTACTGAAACTGCCAAAGCCACTGACGGCCAACCACGTTGACCTCGATGGCATCGGGAGAAACGCGGCGCATATTTTCATACTCCTGAAAGCCCCAGTAAAAAATAATGAGCATAAGGACCAGCGGAACAACGGTCCAAATGACCTCAAGGCCATGGTGGCCGGTAATATAAACCGTTTGCCGCCCGGTGCGGCTTCGGTGATATTTCACTACGAAATAAATCATGACCGCAGGGATGGTGACGGTGAAGAATATGGAAAGGATATAAACAAAATCGGTTACGGCATCAACCCCGGGCGCAACGGTGGAAGCTTGGGGCAAGTGCAACGAGAGAGTTGCTTGTGCATTGGAAACCGCAATTAAAAACGAAAAAATGAGAGAACCGAATACTTTATGAAAAAGCTTTCGATCTGACTTTGATTCTGCCTGTTGTCTCAACACTTGGTGTCCCCCAGCTCTAAGAGTTTTTTTAAAATCATACATGTATCTTCTCCGCATTTCCTCTGGAAACATCTCGACGCCATAAATACAACAGCGTTCCGGCGATCATCAACATCGTAAGCAGTCCCGTCAGCCTCATGAGGTTAGTGGCGTACAGGGAATATTTGCGCGTCTTTGGATCATAATGAAAACAAAAAAGCAGAAGGTGATCCACAAAAGTTCCAATTCGGTTTCCGCTGGCTTCAACTAACGCCAATTTCAGGTCCTTGGGTTCAAACTGGATCCCATAAAGATAACGGGAAACCCGGCCTTCGGGAGTCAACACCACGGCGGCTGCGGTATGGGCGAACTGTTTTTCTTCCTGACTGTAACGATAACGAAAACCGACTTGATCCAAAAGTTTTTTAACATTGCCCACGTAATTTGGCGGAATGCCTTCCCGATTCGTTTCCTGGGCCAAAGATCCTTCAACCCAAAAATGCCAACCCTGTGATGCCGCCTCCCGAGGATTCGCCTTCACGTCATCCTTCGCACTACGGTAAGATTTAAGATAACTTTCGCGCTTAGCACCGGCTAGGTTTCCATCTTCCCGAGGATCCATGGAAACCGTGAGGATTTGAAACTCGTTGCCCGGCGTCCAAGGGAATTTGCGCAACACGTCGGTCATGCCGTTGAGAAAAAAATTGCAGAGGTTCGGGCAGCGGTAATAAACCGGCAGCAAAAGTATGGGTTTTCGACCATTCACGACTTCTCGCAATGCAACTACCCTACCCTCTTCATTGATAAATTGAAGATTAAGGTCAACCTGTGCACCGAACTGCTCCTCAATTCCGATGGATTCCAATTCCTTTGGTGTCTTCTCGGCAGCTGCGGCACTTGAAATGAAAAGTTCAGAAAGTTTTGAGATGGAAGAGCCCACTTCTATCTTTGGCAAGGACGGTTTAAAAAGCCCCTCCGCCAGAAGCCAGAAAAAAATCAAAAATAAATAGATAATGGAATATCCAAAAAGGCCCCAGGATTTTTTAACCCAAGTTTCTGGCTGAAATTCTGAAGTTACAACTGCCCTATGAAGCACAAAGGCTCGTCGAAGGAATTCTAACCCCAAGCCCACTGCAACAAAGGCGTAGGCAAGCGAAGAAAACCCGTAATAATAAGGCACAATGGAGACTAACGGCAAAGTAAGGCTGTAGGCTAAAATTTGATTTGCCGTGACGCGCACGCCCGCCACCACCGGAAGCATGGGCACAGATACTCCTGAATATTCATCCTTGATGCAAAGAGCCAATGCCCAAAAATGGGGAGGGGTCCATAAAAATATGAGGGCAAAAAGGGAAATGGGAACGGCGTGAACTCCCCAGACTTCTAACAAGCTGGGATGAAATCCTACGGCCGTCGAATGAAACGCTGCTGCGGCCCAACCGATGAGCGGCCCCGTGGCCCCCGCTGCACCACCAATGACAATATTATGTGGCGTGCGGCGCTTGAGCCATAAAGTATAAATTCCGATATAAAATGCCGTTGTGAAAACACCCCAAAATGCGGCGCCCATTCCACCAAAAATATAGAGCAATGCCGTAGCTACGACGCCTTCAGTTCCCGCGATCACCAATGCTTCGGACGCGGTTAAAATCCCTTGGGGAAGCGGACGCTTTGATTTTGTCCGCTCCATTTGCACATCGATGTCGCGATCAAAATACTGATTAAGCGAATTCGCGCATGCTCCCGTAAGAAGAATTCCCATGGTCACCGCAAAAAACGCTAAGGGATCCTGCCAAAGGGATAGTCCCCCTTGAAGCGCGGTTCCGGTCATGCCGGTGATCATGAAAAGCAAAATGATGCGGGGTTTACTCAATTGAAGGACACCCTTTAATTTCTGAGTAAACGTAACGCAAGATCCTGCTGTAATGAGGGAAGACTCATGCGCTGTCATGGTGTGGGACATCATCTCACCATTGACCCATTATACCAAGCACCATGAGTGTTCGAATTCCGCTCGCCATAAAAAACTTCTAGACCTCTTATTGGTGCAACTGCGCGGCCTCAAGCATACGAGGATCACGGAAAGCCAGCACGGGACTGCGACTCCAAAAACTTGAAACCACAAATCCAAAAAGGCCAAAAAAGCCTAGAGCAATGCCAAGCTCAAGGATTCCAAATCGGAACCCTTCGGGTGCGAAATTCGGCATCACCATAATGAAAACGTCGAGCCAATGGGCGCACAACATCCAAATTCCCATGCGAAAAAGGTGATTCTCATTTCGTTTTGATTCTCGAGGGCTCAGGGCAAAAAATGGAATGATGAACTTTACGATAAGCAGAATCCAACAAGCTGTGCCCCAGCTTCCGTAAAAACGTTTAAGATAATAACCCGTTTCCTCAGGAATGTTCGCATACCAGATCAGCATGAATTGCGAGAACCCGATGTAAGCCCAAAAAACGGAGAAACCGAACATCATTTTACCTAAATCGTGCAGATGATTTTCGTTCACTATGGGCAAGAGTCCACGTTTCTTAAAAATTACGGTCATGACCGCAAAAAATGCGAGGGTACTGTAGAAAAGCCCAGAGAAAGTATAGACCCCAAACATAGTGCTGAACCAGTGAGGCTCGATGGACATAATGAAATCGATGCTGAGATAGGAATAAGAAAGTGAGAAGAGCGGTAGAAAAAGTGCCGACCACTTAATGACCCGTACCGTAAGGCCTGCGTCACCCGTCATATCCTGCGCCAGGGAATTCTTCACAAATACTCGAGATACACCGATCCAGATGCCAAAAAATATCAGCGCGCGCATCAGAATGAATTTTGGATTCAAATAACCTGCCTTAGCGCTGAGCACTTCGTCATGGGCTACGGCATGGGGGTCCATCCAATGGTAAAGGGTATGGCCTCCTAAAGTTAAAATTAAAATTCCCACGACTGCAGCAATGGGTAAAAATCGCGTGGCACCTTCGGCAATCCGGCGAAAAGGAGCTCCCCAGGCCGCACCTGCTGAGTGAACAAGGGCAATGAAAAAAGCTCCGCCTACGCCAATGGACATAAAATAAAAAAAGTTGATAAGTATATTGGCCCAGGTGCGCTGGGAAGCGCCCGTGAAAAACCCTACGGCTACGGCAACGGCGCCTAGAGCAATCATGCCCAAAAGCCCTGCCCGCGCCGAGCTTGAAATTTTCCAGGGCCCCGGATTATGGATATCGGCCATGGTTCTCACGGTAGCATGTGCGGAATGATGATCTCCAGAAGATGCGAAAGTGGTTGAATGCGACATAAATCTCCTCGATCCTCTTTTCTTTTAAGGATTCACCGCAGTTTGCAAAGCGCGGACATAATGAATAACGGCCCAACGATCCATGGGCTCAATTTGAATTGCGTAACTTGGCATCAGGTTTTGCCCCGCACTAATGACATGGAAAATGCTCCCATCGGACCATTTGCGTACTTTATCGCTGTGAAGCGTAGGCGGCATGGGAAACTTTGGAACGACTGATCCGTCGCTCTTTCCTTTTGGGCCATGACAAACGATGCAATAGGTATCGTAAATCTTTTTTCCTCGCGCTACGACCTCTGGAGTTTTTAGGAGCGGATTTGTGAACTGAGGACCTACCTTGGTAGCATCATCCTCTTTTTTATAAGGATAAGACTGATACCCACGAGGAATAGTCCCTTCGGGAGGAGTTCTCATTCCCCTGCCATCGGCAAAAAATGTTTCTTCTTTTTGAGCCTTCACGGAATGCTGATCCATCATGCTTAAGCTTGGCAAAAGTTCAAAGTTGGATTTTCCGGAATCCGAGCATCCCGCAAAAAGCATTAGAATTCCAAAACAAGCAACCGTACTTGCGGGTATGAGGATTTTTTTCATTTTTCTAACTCTCAAAAACATTTTTCCTCCGCGAAACTCTTGCTACCGAACCATCCGCACTTCTTTGGCGCCCCATTGCTTAAAAAGTTGCGTCAATTCCTGCTCCTGAAATCCTTTTTCATCGGCAGGGATAAAAACGCCAAACCGTTGGTCCGTTAAAGACGGATCCAGCACTCGGCTCTTTAAAGCAGGTAATCCACAAGCAAAAAACAAAGCGCCGGCGGTGGCTAAACCACCGAATAAAATCGTGAGCTCAAAGGTTACGGGAATGAATGCTGGCCAACTTAGAAAAGGTTTGCCACCCACATTGAGCGGCCAATCCACGGCCGACGTCCACGCCTGAAGCAACAATCCTAAACTGCCGCCCGTAAGGCCTGCGCCGAAGGTGACCCACGGAATCCAGGAACGACGAATGCCCATGGCTTCTTCGATCCCATGAACGGGAAACGGTGTGAAAGCGTCATAACGACGAAATTGCCTTTCACGCAATTCTCGACAAGCTTGCTTTAAAGCATCTGCATCTTCAAACAATCCGAGCAAACCATTTTTTGTTGCCATATTTTGCTCCTACCTTTTCACCGCAGTCGCCGGATCCATCACGGACTTCACTTCAGCCATAGCGATGGCGGGAAGTGCGCGACAGAAGAGCAAGAAGAGAGTGAAGAAAAGACCAAAACTTCCAAGCAAGATACACAAATCAACCCAGGTTGGAGTGAAGTAACCCCAGGATGCCGGCAGATAGTCACGATGCAAGGACGTTACGATAATCACGAATCGCTCAAACCACATTCCGATGTTCACAAAAATGGAAACTACGAACATCACGGGAATGCTGCGGCGAAACCTCTTGAACCAAAAGATTTGCGGCGAAATCACATTGCAAGTGGCCATGGCCCAATATGCCCACCAGTAGGGGCCAAAGGCTCGGTTCATGAATGCAAATTTTTCGTAAGGGTTGCCTGAGTACCATGCGATGAAAAATTCCGTTGAGTAGGCGTAACCCACGATCATGCCCGTCACGAGAATGATCTTGGCCATATTTTCCAAATGCATAATGCGGATATAATCTTTAAGCCCCATGACTTCGCGACAGATGATGAGTAGCGTCATCACCATGGCAAAACCTGAGAAGATAGCGCCCGCTACGAAATAAGGCGGGAAGATCGTAGTGTGCCAGCCCGGTAAAACGGAAGTGGCGAAGTCAAAAGACACGATACTGTGCACGGATAAAACCAGCGGCGTGGAAAGACCCGATAAAATCAAACAAGCCGTCTCGTAGTGACTCCAGTGCCGAGCAGAACCCGTCCAACCTAGACTTAAAATTCCGTAAACCGTTTTTCGAATCTTGTTTTTTGCCCGATCCCTTACCGTCGCTAAATCGGGAATCAAACCGATGTACCAAAACACGAGGGAGATCGTAAAATATGTAGAAACCGCAAATACGTCCCACAGAAGCGGAGACCTGAAATTCACCCAGAGATTTCTTTGATTAGGATAGGGAAAAAGCCAAAACGCTAACCAAGGACGCCCCGTGTGAAAGAGTGGGAAAAGGCCTGCAGTCATAACGGCAAAGATTGTCATGGCTTCCGCTGAACGATTGATGCCCGTACGCCACTTTTGACGGAACAATAAAAGAACCGCCGAAATCAAAGTGCCTGCGTGACCAATACCGATCCAGAACACGAAGTTGGTGATGTCAAAGGCCCAACCGATGGGAGAGTTATTTCCCCAAACACCGATGCCCGTGGCTACGGTATAACCCAAACCTAAAACCAACAATCCTAGAAGCAGAGAAGATAAGGCGAAAACCTTAAACCAAGAAAGGCCAGGTAACCTTTCTAAAGGCGCACACACATCGCGGGTAACATCGGCGTAGGTTTTTCCCGGCGTGACCAGGGGCTCCCTGGCTAACGGGTTCACTTCACCAGTAACTGTTGGGTTAACGGTTGTTGAACTCATGAGTGGCTCCCCTCTTTGTGATGTTCAGAGTTAGGTTTTTCCGGGCGAATTTCAGCTCTACGACCTTCATTGTCAAAATCACGGTGACGGATTTTTGTGAGGTACGTAATAGATGGACGCGTATTGATTTCTTCAAGCAACGCATAACCCCGAGGGTTTTTAGCGATCTTGTGAATTCGACTTGCAGGATCGTTGATGTCCCCAAACACGATGGCTTCCGTAGGGCAGCTTTGCTGACAAGCCGTCACGACTTCGCCATCCTTCACCTTACGTCCGAGATCCTTTGCCCTGCCCTTAGCATCTGTAATGCGGTGAGTGCAGAAAGTACATTTCTCCATGACGCCACGAGTACGTACGGTGACATCGGGATTATACTGAAGATTGAGTGGCTTCTCTACATTCGTGTAGGTGAACCAATTGAAACGACGCACTTTGTAAGGGCAGTTGTTGGCGCAATACCTAGTTCCTACGCAACGATTATAGGTCTGTTGATTGAGCCCTTCGTTGTCGTGGGTGGTCGCCAAAACCGGACAGACGGTTTCGCAAGGTGCGTTTTCACAATGCTGGCAAAGCATGGGCTGATAAGCCACATCGGGATTTTGAGGATCCCCGCTGAAATAACGATCGATGCGCAACCAATGCATTTCCCGGCCATTTGCGATGTCTTTTGGCCCAACGACCGGAATATTATTTTCGGCTTGGCAACCTACAACGCACGCGCCACAACCGGTGCAGCTGTTGAGGTCAATAGCCATGGCCCATCGATACCCAGGGTAAGCATGCTTAGGCCACATGGTTGTAAGCTTATCAATTTCCTTGGTGTTCCCGGCGCTATGGTCTTTTTGAAAAGCGGAAAGTGTCGTTTCCTTAATGATGGGACGACCTTCCATGGAATTATGACCTTGGGTGGTAGCCATAACTACTGATTTACCCGTTTTTTCAACGCTGATTCCCGGAACAAAAGAACTGATCCCGTAACGAGATACACCTAATAAACTAAAAACGTTTGCGCCGATGCCCGTACCAACGCGACCCGCGTTGGTTCGTCCGTAACCTACCGCAATGGCCACGGAGTTGTTATGCAGGCCGGGCTGAATATGCACGGGCAATTCAATTTGATCCGTTTTGTTGCGAACACGAACCACATCACCTTCATGCAGACCTAAACGTTTTGCCGTTTCACCGGAAACTTGAGCATAATTATTCCAGGTCATTTTCGTAAGCGGATCTGGAAGTTCTTGGAGCCATGAATTATTGCTGGCGCTGCCGTCGCCCATTCCCATTTTGGAATAAGCTACAAGGTTAAGTTCGCCGCTGTCAGTTGAACGGTTCGCGCTAGCTACAACCCCAACCAAATCTAGAGAAGAGCTTCTGAAACTACGAGAAGCTCCAGAACCAGAATTTAACGCGGATGCATTTTTTATGGCAACGCCATCCTGAAGAGACTTTTCCCAAAATGCGGAAAACGAAAAACTTCCCCCAACTTCGCGGTGAACGTTTTGCCAATTACCGCGTAGATAATCGTACCAATTTTTTGACTGCGTTAAACTCGCCACCGACGCCATGCCTTTGGACCACTGAATCAGGGAATCCTCAAAGGAGCGGGTATCATAAAGCGGCTGCAATGCAGGTTGGGCGATGGACCAAACACCAGTGCGGGTTTCCGAATCACCCCAATTTTCTAAACTATGATGATTACTTGCCACCCAATGGGAAAGTAACGCAGTTTCATCGGCATGGGTGTTAGCGGTGACTACGAACTTTGTCTTCTGCAATGCTTCGGAAAAATGCAGTGCTTTTGGCAGGGAATAAGCAGGATTCACTCCGGATACCAGAAGAACGTCTATGCGACCGGATTGTAACTCTTGAATCAGGGCTTGCAATTTTGCGGTGGAACTTTGAACGGGAGCACCAAAGTTTGCATCGATGGTATTGCCTTCGTTACCAAGGGCCGCGTTGATGAGATTTACGATAATTTCGGTGGCTACACCTAAATCACCGCGTGCGAACTCGCCTGCGCCAAAAAGAATGCTTCGGCCCCGCGCGCGCGCCAAGTCGGCGGCAACGGAACGTAACACATCGGCCTTGACGCCTGTCTTTTTAGATACAATCTCGATGGAATTGGATTGAAGTAAACTCGTCATTGCGCCTTGAAGCCCAGGTGCGGAAAGATGATGCGTGTTCACGAGTTCGTTGAGAAGACCAAGTGCCAAGCTGAGCTGCGAACCCTGAGCAATGGTGTAACGATTATCGGCATTGGAACCGGTAAGGGAAAGTGCCGGTTCAAGAGCAATCATACGCAACGAAACCGCGTTTGCAGTGCCCCCGTTGACGGCATCAATTCCGCCTAATTTGCGACGTTTTGAAAAAGACTTGCTTTGCTCGACGGAAAAACCCCAAGTGCCTAAAAAATCGGCACCCAAAGTGACAACCACGTCGGCCTTATCAAAACGAAAACGAGGAAGAACAGCTGATCCAAAACAAAGTTCACCCGCAAGGGCTACTTCTTCTTCGGCTAGCGGCGAATATATGACATGTTTGCCATCTTGAAATTGAGCAACAAAATCATTCACTAATTTTTGTGAAGAACCAGTCATTTCACCAGTTAAAACTCGGACCTTGCCACCGCTGGCTTTTGCTTTCTTAAGTGCATCGGCCACGGCACCATCTAACTCAGCCCATGTGCGGCCCGTAGAATTGCCCTTGTCCATTTGCAAAGGACCACGCAAACGATCTGGATCGTATACATTTAATACCGATGCTTGACCCTGGGCGCACAATCCCCCTTGGGAAAGTGGGTGGTCGTGATTACCTTCGATTTTTACCGGTTTTCCTTCGCGAGCTCGCACCAAAGTGCCGCACCTTGCGGAGCACTCTTGACAGGTGGAAGCGTACCAATTCGCAATGCCGGGAACGACTTCACCTGGCTGATTGGCATAGGGAATGATTTTTTCCACGGGACGACGTGTGCAACCCGAAGCAGCCAGGGCTAGGCCAGCTCCCATGATTTGCAAAAATTCACGGCGCTCCAAATGATGCGCTTCGGTTTTTTGCGCTGCATCCGCGGCGTCTGGGGTTTCTTTAGAAAAAAATTCTCGGGATTTTGCGGCTTCTAGATCGCGCCTGGCAAGTTCCTTTTCTTCTGCTGAATCATAAACACCGTTTGTTGATTTTTGGAGGGTGGACCACTCCTCCAAATTTCCCCAGTACTGGCGCTCAGTTTCGCGATTCATGCGTGTCGTACTCCTTAAACTTTATATGAATAATTTTTTATTTATGACAGGTATTGCAATTCGTGGGGGCCACGGGGCCTTTAGCTTCGCCGGGAGCAAAAAGGTAATCCGGCGCGGTCTTGCCTCGGTGGCAGTTAACACACCAGCCCATGGATAGATCCGCCGCTTGGCCAATCCGAGCCATACGTTTGACATCACCATGGCAAGTTTCACACTGCACACCCCGGTTGACGTGTCGGTTGTGCGGAAAATAAACGTGATCGGGAAGATCATGAACTTTGATCCATTCAAAGGACTTGCCGGCTGCGTAAAGCTCCTTCATTTTTTGGATATGCGGACTGCCCGGCATTACCACCGAGTGGCAATTCAAACAGACTTGCGTCGGCGGCACGATGGCGTGTCGAGATTTTTCTACGCCGATGTGACAATACATACAGGGAATACGGTAGAGCCCCGCATGTTGTTTATGACTAAAAGGTACTGGCTGCGCTGGCGCATAACCCTCGTTATATCCGAGGTTAAATAAAAATCGCACGGCATATAAAAGAATGAATAAGCCGAGTAGTGCGCCCAAAATCTTCTTTATTGGAAACTTCGGTGCTGAGGAATGAGGATCAGAAGTCTGCATCGTGAAGCCTTTTTATTGTTGAGGATATCCCATATGATTAAGCAGATGATAACCAATTGGCAAGCAAGCATTTTTAAGGAAACAGTTCTTCCGCATTAATTTTCCTTAGCGCATCGCCCTATCGTTAAGCTCCGCCAAACAGTTTACAATAAATTCATGAGTCAAAAGCCGAGGAATTTTGGGATTGATTTTGTGAAAGGCGTTGCCGTAATTGCGATGATCCTCTTTCACCTCACCTACGATCTCACGCAGTTTGCGGTAAATCAGCGACCCATTTTTCTATTTCCGCAGCTCTATTGGAAAATCGCGCCGGTGCTTATTGGCGGGACATTTCTATTTATGACCGGGGTAACCCTAGGTTTTCAGCTTCAAACTACCGACGAAAAGAATGCTCATGCGTTTAAGATTTTAATTTTTCGTTTTGGAAAGGTTTTTCTATACGCGCTTGGCATTACCGTAGTGACGTTATTATTTCTGCCAAACTCCCCCGTTTACTTTGGCATTCTCCATTGCATTTCGGTCGGCGGCTTCATTATAGGAGCACTATCCATTTTTTTTCGACGCCATGGGGTCAAGGCCCGGAGCCAAAATTTGATTCTGCTTTCTATCGGCCTACTCTTTATCGGGCTTCCCTATTGTAACGGTCTGCCCGAGGTGGATTTCAGAAGTAGCGTATCAGTTTTCTCAATCCTACAAATTGCATTAGGTCTCGCCGTCGCCATAAAGGTGAGCATGAGTGACTACTTCCCACTTTTTCCGTTCCTGGCGTTTTTGGTGTTTGGAACTCTATTAAAGTTCTTATTTGAAACCCAAACCCTTATAAGTACACAACGCAGTTTTCCCAGGGTTACACAAAGGATTGCGTACCTGGGAAAACATTCACTTCTAGTTTACTTACTTCACCAACCGCTGCTGCTCATTCTTCTTTGGGCCCTGGGTTTTATTACGCCCTAGGCATCATCCTAAAGAAACTGTACGCAGTCAGGTACATTTTTGCGATTCACTTCCCGCAATGCCAGGTTTGGTTTCACCATATCGTCATAAACCCCTTGAGTTGCATGCAGCGCCATGGCGGTCAAAATACTTTCACGGTATTTTGTTTGTACAAACAAACTGTGATCAACGTCATGATCTACGGGAGCGCCATTGTTTTCAACATGAACTCCACTCGGCGTTACGACTAACGACTGGGTCAAATTCAAAACCGCATGGGAAGTCGGCGCCTGATCTCTACGTGGAGAAACCACGTTTCCTCCCGCTCCCATGGTTTGTTTCCCCACCAAGACGCCCATTCCATTTTCACGAACGGTGTGAGCGAACATGTCGGCCGCGGAAGCGCACATCTCATCAACTAGGACTACGAGACGGAATGGTTTTGTAGCTTGGTCGATTTTGGGATTCGGCAAAAGTTGGCCGGGCAATAGTCTTTCGATTTCGATCGCGTCGGTAATGCGTTCACCACGAGCCCTGGCCATTTTCATTGCGTCATAAATTTGCCTTGCGTAGGCTCGTTCAGAGTCATTTCCAGTTCCATCGCCAAACTCCATGGCTCTCGACATATCCCGGTACCAAGTTTCCATGACTCCAAATTTTAGTTTCTGACCCGCGAGTTTTTCGCCGGACAGCAACTGAGCAAGTTTATAGAGTAATGATAACGATCCGCCGCCGTTATGCATGGTATCCAAAACTAGGTCCTGCACACCTTCACTTTGAAACGTTGAAAGGGTTGCTTCAAATTCTGCTAAAACTTGGGCCTCCTGTGCTTCTGGACTAAAAGTATCGATGCGGATGTAACCAATTTTTTTCTGGGCTCCGGTGCGTGCGCCAGCTTGATCAACCTCAGGAATTTCTTTGATCCAGGCGGGAAAAGTTTTCGCTGCGGCTACGGTGCGGGCGTTGCCTGGCACGTAACGTTCTTCCTTCAGCCGCTGCATCGGTGTCTTTTGTTTTTCATCTTCTCCTTCGCCTTCCCCGCTACCGTCCGTTGCGACGATTTCTAAACGGGTGGGCTCGGAAGGAACGGCAAAGGCGCCAAGCCATTTTAGGTATTTTCTAAGATGGGATGCAATCGGCGTACTACGAATTCCTTCCGCATCAAATACGGCTTTGTTCATAACAAAGATCTTATTGAATTGGTCACGCACCCGCACCAGCAAAGGGGTTTCATTGGTACGTTGCCGATTCTGAACTACGACTTCCGTTACAGGTTGATCTTTTGCTTTTTGAAGATCCGCTTGGGCACGCTCCTGGAGCAGTCGGAAATCAGAAATGTCTAACTGGGTCCAACGTAAGGTCCTACGAAAGACATCGTTTCCGCGCTTAATAGTTAAAACCACATCCGCCACGGGTTCAATGCCGTTACGAGTACTGTCGCGAACTACTACTGCTGGCATATGCATTGTTAAGTTTGAAAGATCATTTCCTAAATCACGAAATTTAAAAAGTTTTTGCCGAGCATATTCCGCAATGGGCATACCATCAACTTCAGTGACTTGATCGCCCGGCATGATTTGAAAACCCGTACTCTGGTAGGACGAAGGAAAAATGTCGGTTACGAGCAAATTATCGCCCATCCGTTCACCGGAGAATCCGAGGAAGGAAATAGTGTTCAGGCCACGGACGTCGTTAGACCTAGGCAACGAAACCGACATGTGGGCATCTTGGAATTCAGAAATAAATTCCCTTAGGATATCGTAAAATTCTTGGTTTGACCGTGCAGCCCGTGCCCGCGCCGTATAGGTTGCTTGTAGCTCAGCAAGCCATGCTGCACCCGAAGGCTTACCTCTAAGTTCCGCTTTGTAGTCAAGTGGAGCGTACTGACGGCCGATGATTTGGACAAAGTAGTTGATGTCCCCTATGCGCTCTTCTTCCGACATTTCAAATGAGGGAAGTGGGTCGCCGCCCTGACGACAACCGGGCAGGACCGCTACCGCCATGAGAGCTAAAAGCCCAAATAATGCGGAAAATTTCGAGATCTTTAGCCTAGAAAGACATAGCAATAGATGAAAATGAAACACGTAGAACCTCCCCCAGGAACTTTTTTGGGTTACTGAAGTGAGATGCTGGCGTCAACCCTTCCACGGAATTTCTTGCAATTAAGGATTATTCTGTGTTGATATGCGGAAGTCGTTTTGGTGAAACTTTTTACCTTAACAACAACGGACTCGGGGAGTGGCGCAGCCTGGTAGCGCATCTGGTTTGGGACCAGAGGGTCGCAGGTTCAAATCCTGTCTCCCCGACCATTTTTCTTTCAAGGTTTTTTACTTAATCACCCTAAACATCGAAAAACTAAAACCAATGGTGTTAGGGGTTTATCGATGTCGCTTCTGGAGAAGCGTCACTCTGGATCAGTAGCCGTAAGTGCGGTTAACTGAGTTTTGGCTGAGTGATGGCTGAGCGGGAGCGCGGTCTCTTTCCGGGTCAGCCATTACGATCAATACTGCAAATTTCACCCACGCACTTGCAAGAGTGCCTCACTCATCGTTATGGTTTGTTCCGTTATTCAGTTTGGAAAGGTGATTTGTATGGGTAAAAAGGCAGCTTTTATCAGTTTTGACTATGACCACGACGAGTTTTTACGGACTGCGATTGTAGGACAAGCTGACAATTCTGATTCACCGTTCAATATTACGGATCGTTCGGTCAAAGAACATCTTCCTGGGGACTGGAAGGCCAAGGTTAAAGAACGAATACGCCGTGCTGATCTGGTGGTCGTCATTTGCGGCGAATACACGCATGTCGCAAAAGGCGTGGCTGTTGAAATACAGCTCGCCAGAGAAATCGGTAAACCATATTTTTTACTTCAAGGGTACAGCGACAAAAACTGTACTCGGCCTACTTCCGCTGACTCCAGGGATAAGATGTACAACTGGACGTGGCCCAATCTAAAAATATTGATCGAGGGTGGTCGATGAGCAACGCTCCTCAAGACCTCAGCAAAATACTTTGGAACGATACTCCTGCACTCAATGGTTATCAATCCAACGACCAGTACCAGCAGCATATCTTAGAGCAGTACAAACTTTACGTTGAGATGGCTGATAAGGTCAGTGCTCGCCGCGATATTGCGAATGGATTTTTTCTCACGTTGAACGGCTTACTTCTTGGCGCATCCGGAGCCTTGATTGAAAAAGGTTACTCGCTCAATCCGAAATGGGCGCTAGCATTTCCTCTCTTTGTACTTTTACTTGGTTGTTTCTTTTGGTGGCAGCTCATTCTTGCTTACAAGCAACTAAATGGAGCCAAGTTTCAAATTGTCGGCGAGCTTGAGATGCGACTCCCGGCAAGTCCCTATAGAAAGGCTGAATGGGATTGCCTCTTGAAGCAGGGCAGGGACCGTTCAGTCTATTGGCCTATCACACACCTTGAATCGAAAGTCCCTGGCATCTTCGCCGTGGGTTATTTGATAGCTGCGATCGCCTTGTGGTTTGCGTCCTGATGACCGTTGAAGTTGAGAGGTAAGGGCGACCTCTCTGGGGGTTCTGTCGTGAATGGCGCTAAATATCGAACCAGCTAAGCCATGACTTCCGGGGCGCGATCGCGGCGGCGGGTAACTTCGGGTGCAAGTGTTTGGGCAAAAGGGCCTCTTTCGGTCTCTGTGATCAACACTTGGACTAGGTCGTTTACTTGCAGTGTTTCGAAAGCTGTTCCGTCAAATGCGGTTTTGGCGGAGAAGAAGACGTCTCCCACTTTTGGAACGTTGATAAAACCATAACCAAGTTCGGTGTTTATCTTTGTGACTCGTCCAGAAACCTGCATATTTTCTCCTTCGAAACCTTTACCGTCAGTCACTGGCAGAAGCAATCCGCCTGCCAAAATTACTTCATGGGACAATACAGTCATTCGATACATAGGGTGACGGCGACTTAACGCATCGCGGCAGACCGGGACCCTGAATCTCTTGCCCGGCGGCCTCGCTATCGGAAAGAGCCAAGTTCAGGGAAAGAAGTTCTGCAAGACAATCCCCCGACGACTTGAATCCGTAAGCAGAGCAAACGGCAGCATCGAGTCTTTCGTGAGCAGTGCGCACCGGATTAGCGCCAGGGAGGTCAAGGCTTCGATAGAGGTCGCGCAACGACCAATTGTTATCAGTCATGATTTTTCTACGAAGCTCGCGCAAAGACGTACCTGCGGCAGCCACGGCACGGACTTGTTTTTCCGATGGGCTCTGTGGCCAAGGAAATGTGTCCCAAATGGACTTTTCGTTATAACTAAAGTCTCCCTTCAATGTCGTGCACTTCTCTTTAAACCAACTCCAATGAAGGCCGGATGAAATGATACCGAACGAATAGTCATCTTCGAACAGAAAAACCTGCAATTTTGCGTTCGGGTGAATTCGTGCATCTACAAATTCGAAAATTTGTCGTTTTGTCGTGGCAGAACAAGCCACATACCGTCGTACTTCTTTGAGTCTAGAAATTAACTCCACTCGGGGCCAAGAGAGCAGCCACCAGCGGTTGAAGAAGTTTTGATGGTGTTTATTAACTCGAGCACGTGGGCTCTCATCAAGCAGAGATTTGTTACGCTTTTTTTCTTCGTCTGCTTTTCTCTTTCGTTCTGGGAACACCAGTTCCTGAATATGTTCGAACGCATCCTTGTATTTCATCGCCGCAGTGATGTCTCTAGCTCCAAAGTCGAGAACGTATCTTTTGGGTGTTCCGCGAAATGTTCCCACAAGCTCATCACCGGTAAGATATGGAAAAACGATTTCACCTAAAATCTCTCTCTTTTTCTTCAGGGATTCGAGCAGAACGGGAGTGAGTAAGAAACCCTCATGGCCATGTGTTTGTCCTTGGAAACAGGTCTTAGGCTCAAGATTCGCTTGAATGACCTTCGCCGCAGACACATCAGTTAGAGTCGAAAGTGTTGATGGAATAAATCCCAACTCGAAGACTTCCCACGGACTATCAACGTCATCTCCTCTTTGAAAGTAGAGACGCTTGTTCCCTTGGGAGGTACCCTTGATCCAATTTACGATCGAAACATGAACGACAGCATCTCCAGACCATACTTGAGTCGAGATAGCTTCCGTAATGGTGCCACCGTTGTTGACAACATAGTCCAGCCCACCCTCTCTAGAATAGTTCTGGCGAATTGTGTTTGTACCGACAAGCCCAGCACGCTGGCCGAAATCCAACGATTGATGCGCCTTTCTGAACCAATAGACGCAATAATCAGCATTTCCTGAAACTTCTTTGAAGCCGGATCTTAACTTGTTCAAATAACCAAGCCCGAGGTCAGTCTGCATGCTTCGGCGGGATTGGAATGGTGGGTTTCCAATAATTGCGTCTGCCTTAGGCCATTTTGTGAATAGTGCGTCAGTTGACTGGAAGTTCTTGTCTAGATTGTCGAACGGCAAGACGTTATCAGCAATTCCGAATTCATCAGCCGACAGTTTCCGGCCAATACAAAGTGCGACCTTCGCGAGTTCAAGTCCAAACTCGTTCGTGTCGATGCCGTAGAAGTTCTTAGGTGAGATAAGCCCAAACCGCATCTGGCGCGGATCAAAATTCTTATCCATGAGCTCAAGAATCTCGACCTCGAGCCTTCGTAGCTCACGGAACGCGATATAAAGAAAGTTCCCGCTGCCACATGCGGGGTCGAGGACTTTGAACTTTTGGATTTCGTCGAGAATCTTTCCGAGTTCTTTCTTGCCCTTGGCCCTTTCGATGCGCTCGCGGAATGGACGAACAATCGTGGGGTTTACGATCTTTTGGATGTCGAGCTCGCTTGTATAGTGGATGCCTTGCCCGTGACGCTTTTCGGAGTCCATGCTCCCCTCAAAGATCGAGCCGAAGACGGACGGCCGCACCTTGGACCAGTCTTGTTTTGACGCCGTGGCGAGCAGGTCGAGTTCCTTGAAGTTCAGTTCGACCGGATTGACATCGCAAAACAAACCGCCGTTGAAATACGGAATGTATCTGTACTTATTTGGTTTGTCGGCCTCTTTCTCCCCAGCCATCGCTTTGAAGAGAGCGGTTAGCTCCTTCTGCGTGACGGTATCGGCGACGGCCTCTTTTAGGATTTTCTGGAGCGTGTACTTTGGGATAAGGTTTACGTCTTCAGAGAACAGCGCCACGACGAGCTGAAGCACAAATCGCTGTGCACGGTGTGGATCAATTTTTCGACGTTGAAGCGAAAGATAGATTTCGCCGATGATCTTCGCGGCCTCTTCGGTGACCTCAACGTTATTGTTCGTGAAGATCGGCTTTTCCGCCGTAGGAAAAAGAAAACCGAGCCCTCCCCAATCTTTCGCTATGTTTTCGGTGCGCAGAGTGTGGACTGGATCATTGAGCTGAGTGTTGAGGTCATAAATCCAAAACTCATCGAAATTACATAGCACCATGAACTGCGGGCGGTTTGGTACAAGATGCATCCAGTACTCTTCAGCTTGGCTGTAATGCTTCTTGAGATTAGTTCCACGTTCCTTGAGTTCGATGATGACCCGTGGTTTCCAAACGAGATCGGCGAAGCCGGTGTTGCCAGATTTTTTCTTGACCGGATTCTCACAAACCGCTCCGGCCTCTAGGACGCCACCGTTGCCGAATGCCTGAAGCAACCGGTCGAAAAAAATCTGCCCTTGGGCGCGTTCCTTGCCGGTGATATTGGCATTAAACCAGACCAGGAAGTCTTCAAATCTCTTTTGACGCTGATCGTCTTGCGGTGGTTTTCCTCTTGCCATGCTTGTTCTCGAGTATGCAGCGAGAGGGGCGATACTTCAACGAACATGACTAGATTTCTAAAGAGATTTTATTAAAAAATAAGATCGATTTTCGGACTACCGAGCAAATTGGAAGTGTTCAGTCGATCTTGGGTAGCAATGAAGCGGAGAAAAAGTCTGTCTGATTCTTGTGCATTCGATTTGCTCGTGAGCCGCTCTTGGCTTCGACCTGGTATTCCATCCTGCGATAGGCCAACAATCTTTTCTTAAACATTGAAACCGTCAAGGCACTAGAAGCATCGAGATAGTCATAAATAACGACCCCAGTTTTTCCGGGGCTGGCCCGATGAAGTCGGCCAGCATATTGAATCATCCGACCCTTGAAGGAAATCGGCATGGCAATTATCAGCGTGTCGAGCGCTGGGAAGTCAAACCCTTCGCCGATGAAGGAGCCGGTTGCAAGAATGTAAGGCCGAGCTTTGGCGCCGAGCGCTGTCTTAATCTGTTCAAGAGTGGCGGCCCGTGCCTTCTTCCCCATTCCACCGATCAGTACAAACCCTTTCGCGCCGAGATCGGTGAGACGTTCATCGAAAACTTTTTGCAGCAGCGCCAAATGTTCTTTGCGCTCGGAAATAACCAACGGAAAGCGCCCACCCTCGATTGCGTCGCGAAGGTCGCTGGCAACAAGATCGAGGCGCGCCGGATCGGCAACCAGTTTTTCCCAAACTAGATGGATAGCTGGCTGTGGTCCCAGGTCATCCGGCATCTTGAATGTTGTTTCGCGGACGATAACCCGCTTTGTCAGAGCGGGTCCATCCACATGCTTCATCTCGTAACGTGTCGGGCCGCACTGCATGTGGATGATCGCCTGGTGACCGTCTTTGCGGTAGGGTGTTGCGGTCAAGCCGACAACGTAACGCGCCGGGCTCTTCTGAAGCACTTTATCGAATGAGACGGCAGGAAGATGGTGACACTCATCGATGATGATCTGGCCATAGGCCGCAAGCATTTCTTCGGCCTCAGTATCACCGAGCTTCGCTAATGACGGGAGCATGCCGACGTCAATTTTTCCGTTCGGCTTTTTTCGAGTGCCGCCAAAAGTTCCGATTTGTTTGGGCTCAATGCCGAGAAATTCTGAGATTCTTAGGCGCCACTGCTCCATGAGCGGTGTGCGATGAACAAGAATTAGCGTAGATGTTTTTCGTTTGGCAATCAGGGCGCAGCCCATTACCGTCTTTCCAGCGCCAGGAGGTGCGACGAGAACCCCGATATCGTTTTGCGTGAGCGCGGCGACGGCTTTCTTTTGTTCAGCAGAAAGCTCTCCTTGGAATGTAGCCTTCAGTTTCGAGAAGGTTGGCCGAGCTTCGCGAACGACCACCGAGCTGCCCGCCTTCTTTGCGATTTCAAGGCATGCGTCGAGTGACCCACGAGGCAAAACTAGCCTGTCTGGAAATATCTCGCCGCAGAAAATGAAGCGCGGTGTATTCCACGTCGAAAACCGCAGACGCTCCTTGTTAAAGAACTCCGGATTCGCGAAGGTTGCCGTTCGTTTTAGGGCCGAGAGTATGGAGGAAGGCAGATCGAGAGTCTTAATCGAAAGGCGGCAACCCACTTCGACTTCGATTTGACCGGTGTGGCTTCCGTGAACAATCTTGTGACTTCCAGAGTCCAGGGCATTCTCGGCCGAAGCGACTGCCATGTCTTCGTACTGAACCAGCTGGAAGGAGTGATTCGAAAGCTCCCGGTTTAAAACGCTACGAACCTCGTCGAGGTTTAGCTTTCTTGCACTCGCCAATAGAGCCCATTGGTCGTCATGTGGAGAAAGGTCCTCTGTAAGAAAGATGCTATTGCCTGCATCGCGTGGAAATTTTTGAAGTGGGAGCGCGATTAGGTTTCCGAATCCCCCCTTCGGGAGAGTGTCCTGGTTTGGAAAGAATCGGTCGTAAGTGCTCAGACTCATGGTGTGGCGGACGGCTTGAGCTCGCGCGACTATCACGGTGCCCAGCTGTCGCGCTATTCGTGCCTCGATTGGCTCTTGAAAGAATATCCATGTGTGGCCACCGTTTCCCGAGCGCGACCGCTCGATTTCAACCTGTATCCCAAGTTCGCGGGCGGCGGTCTTGTACGCCGAAGCGTCCTGGCGCCAGCCGTCACCGTCGAAGTCGGCAGCAAGGAAAGTACAAGTGTCATTCTCGAGAATTGCGTAGGTTCCGATAGTGAACTTCCCTTGGAGATGGTCTCGAACCGCCTGGGCATCAAGGTGTGGGAACGCTTGGCTCGGACATTCCGAGCATTTGGTTCTAGGTTTTTCGCAGACGCCAGAAACCCACTCATTTCGGCAGGCTGGAGAATAACCTTTCTTTCCTTTCGATGAATTTTCCCAGAGCTTCGGAAAAACCGATTCGCGGGCTCGGAAAAGACTTAAGAAAAGGTCGACCTTTTCATCTGGGGTCTTCGGAGTGTTTGCTAACGCTGGAAGGCCCATGACAGGCGGCAACTCTTCGACAGCACGTGCCGATGATTGGAGCATTGTGAGTTCGACGATAAGATGCTTTCTCTCGCCCTCAAGTGCGGAGAGTCGTGATTCAATTTCTCTAATTCGGAGATAGCGGTTATTTGAGGAGTCCACCGCACGCACCTTTACTCATAAAGCATCGACACCTTAGTGTCGCCTTGACTAGTGTATATTCCAGCTTGAGTAGCCGCATCCGTTTTGTAGGGGAGCTTTTTTGTAAATCCGAGCTCTCTGAGCCGCTGTCGAACTCGTCGAACGTCATTGAGATCGGCGGCGTTAAATGTATAAACACAGATCAGCTTGACCCGTTGGTTGGCTGATAGAGGACTCTTCATGGCGGTTGCGACCTTTGCGGCTACGCCGAGCGTTCCTAAAATGGTCTCCGACCGGATGATTCGCCATGAAGCATCAATCCGTGTCGTTGGAATGAAAAGCAACCACTTACCGGGATTGTCCGACCATTGAGCGTTGGGCTTTTCGACATCGATCCAGTAGCGGTCTCGCGTCCGCGAGGGAATGGCGTTGCTCTCATCAAACATAAGGAATACTTAACACATTTGGCTGAATTCATCAGTATTCAGGCAAATGTGGCACTTTTGAAGGCCGTTCGCACTAGAGTGTTCGAGCCTAGTGGGTGCCTGCGTTTCGGTCCCTGGTCCGAACCTCCTCATCCTTGGGTGAAGGAGGTTCATCCCATGAACCAATACACGAACTCAATACTCACAGTTGATCTCAAGATTCGCCTCAGAGCTGTGCTGCCCGATCTCAGCTTGCCCAAAGTCTTCAAGTGGCTCCTGCCATTTGCGGTCTTCGCCGCGAAGTTCCTAATCTGTCTTTGCCATGCCGGCCAATGAGGGCCGGCTTCCCTCGGGGGACTGGGGGCAAAGCCCTCAGAAGAATTCTCGGGGGCTGACGTCAGGCCCCTTGCTTGCCAACCCAAAAAAGACACACATACAAAAACCAAAAATCACGAACAAAACGAAAACCAGAAACCAAACAAACTAGAAACTCAACCGCAGCACTATCCTTAAGAACAATTACTCACTCTCCACCTTGTGCCGATCAAACCATTCCATCAGTTCTTCTTTACTGACGCTTCCGGCGGCGCAACCTTCGATAATCGCAGCGAGCGCATCGTCTCCTGTGGATTTGTTCACTGGGTAACGCAATTCCCATCCATTTTGTTTTAGAAAAGTGATTCCCGCGAGAGCGCCAGTGCGTTTGTTTCCATCCATAAAAGCATGGCTCTTCACGAGATAAAAACACAATGCTCCCGCGACTTGCGCGAGTCCGCCCGCTGCAAACGGATAGGCACCTGGATAGAATGCAGTGTGGACGGCACTTTCTACTTTCCCGACACCATAACAATGATGGGGATTACCGCCTTCCTCGCAGAGCATTTTATTCAACAGGATGATTTGGCCAGCGCTTGGGAAAATGATTTTAGTCATTTCAAAGAGCCGATCACTTCAATTTGTCCATCGCGTGTTTGTGCTTTTTATAAGCAGCTTTTGCGGTTTTCAGGAATTCCTCCGTATCCGCAGGAACGAGAGTGATCGTCTGGGTCTCCGAGATGAATTTCTCCACAGCCATCTTCACAAGTTGGGGGAGCTTGATCTTGTTTTTTTCAAGATAGTTCTCAACTTTGGCTTCCAGTTCGTCGTCGAATCGAATCGTTTTTGGGAGTCCCATTGGCATTACCTCTAATTCAATAATACTACAAATAACTACATTTATCTACATTGTATTAATTGTTAGTAATTACCAATAGTTAGTTTGTTTAATAAAATGACGCCCCGTATTGACTTCTTACATAAGCAAGCACATATTGTAGCGTTCTGGAAGATGCCGAGAGTCTTCCTCTCCTACCATCTCTCTGAGCGGCGGAGTCCCTTTAAATCAAGCTCGTCCTACCAGGTCCATGACCGGCGGATGCGCTCTTCCTAACCAGGAGAGGCGCTCGCATGTCCGAAGACCAACCCGATCCAAAAGAAATTCAAACCCGAAACCCCGCGCAATCCTCCCGCGATCATAAGCGAACCACTGTTCGATTTACTGACGAAGAGTTCGAGCGGATCAAGGAAGAGTCTCGAGTCAGCGGAATCAGTATCCCCATTCTTCTACGAATGAGTCACTTCAGACAGAGAAAATTAAAACTTCTCTTCGATGAAACCGATCGAAAATTCATCTGCACTGAACTTCGTCGCATCGGAAATAACGTCAACCAGATCGCCTACCGCGTGAACAGCGGTGCTCTCGAAGGTTGGTACGAAGAGTTCTCAAAAGTTGCCCAGGCTATGAGCGAGATTCAACAAAGGGTGGTGGCCGCCTATGGCAGTCGTTAGCATTCGTTGGAGCAAAAACGCGGCCTCGCAACTTAGATACATCCAAAAGGAACGGGGCGATCAGGATGTCAGCCAATCGTCAGATTGTAGTCTGGAAACTGCGGTTCAGGATTTCGAGTCCGTGCGCAAAGAGCATAGGAACGAAGGCGGCAATCAGGCTCTTCATATCGTGCAATCTTTTAGTGAGGAAGATAGCCGGAACTCATCGCCCGAGCAGCTGAACTCGATGGGCCGAAAACTAGCGGAGGAAAATTTCAAGGGTCATCAGTTCGTCATCCGAACGCACACTGATACGGAAAAATTTCATAACCACATCGTCGTGAATACCGTGAACGCGGAAACCGGAAGAAAGATCGAAAATAAGAAATGCCTGATTCCACAGCTTCGAGCATCGAGTGACAAAATTTGCTTGGAGAATGGCTTATCGATTCTCAATCAAGAGGTAAACGAGCGACGAGCAAGATTGCCAATCAAAGTTCAGCAAATGGTTCGAGCGGGTAAAAAATCATATCTCCTGGATCTTGTACAAAAGGCCGATGTCGCAAGGTCAGTGGCTACAAGTCATGACGAGTATCGTGATATCCTTGCGGGCTTTGGCATTCGTACGCTCATCGAGGAGAGGAATATTTCCTATTTTTATCCGGGCAGAGAGAAAGGAAAACGTGGTTCGAAGTTAGGACGCGACTATGAAAAGGAAGGGCTACAAGAAGCGTACAAAGCGAATCACGGGAAGTATGAGAAAAACCCGGAGTTGCGAGCGACATACCAAGCTCAGATTCATCACATTCAAAAGAATGGACTACCCACACTTCCTCCCGAGTTAAGTAAGTTCTCCCAACCCTGGAGTGGGAACAACACTTCCGCAAAGGACTTTGGTAAGTACACCAAAGTCTCTCGTCGAGAGTCGGAACTCGTTCACCGTTCCGACCGGACACTTATGAACGCCTCCGTTCCTGTTTCGGAGATCAAACAAGCGCGTCAAAAGAGCATCTTCGATTACTGTAGAAAAAACAGAATCGAACTCAAGACCAATGAACGCGGCGAAAGCGCAATGAAAGGAAAAGAGTTCGTCGTTATTTCAGAATTTGAATTCAAAAATAATAAAAATGGAACTCGAGGGAGTCTGATTGATCTAGTAGCTGCGCACAAAAATATCTCTCTTTTGCAAGCAGTAGCTCACATCAATGGGAATAATCGCCTACGCCTGCTTGAAGCGCACATGGGCGAGGTAAAGCATTCCTATCGATCCTTTTACGTGCCCAAACCTGAGCGTGTGGATTGGCAATCGACTTCAACCAAGTTGTCGCAGTTTTTGCGTTCATTTGGCGCAGACGTAAGTCACGCGAGCAAACTTCAAGAAAAGGGCCTGGCTCATGTCGATAAGAAAGGAAGTATTTGGTTGTTTCCCAAAGACGATGCATCAGGTGCTCTGGAATTTATTGAAACTGCAGCTCGGACTTGGACTAAGAAAAAACACGGAAAGCCGAGATCGCCCTTTCAAACAAGCGCTGGCACAGGATCGAAAGCGTTTATTTTTTCCGATCCAGAGAGCGCGCTTAAGCACTTTGGTGTTGATCTATTTGACGGAAAGAAACGAAAAGCGGGAGTCCTTGTTCTTCTTTCACCTGACGAAAAATTTGTCGACCAATACGTCGCAGAAAATCGCCACGTCAAGACGATCCATTTTGTCGCCTCGCAACCTGGAGGAATGTCTCGCGGGGAGCTTGATCTCTTCAATAACTTGAAACGGAAATATCAACCCTTGGGGATTGGCGTTGAACAAATTTCCCATGAGCAAGCGTTGCAAAAATCGATTGGAAAGGAGCGTGAAGACTTTAGCTTAAGTCTGTGAACCGTGTTTCTAAAGGGCCTCGATAGGGACAATCGCGGCGTAATGAATCACAGGCGTCTCATTCCAGGACCGGAAGAGCCGCTTATTTCACTGAGGAGCTGTATGAAGAATAAAGAAAAAATCTATGAATTACCAAGTCATCTCAAGCCTCGAGCGTTGGAAGCGAAGATCACGTTGATCAACCCGCGAAAAGATTTTCATCACGCCTCCCTGAAGAACTTCCTTCGATTGAAAAAGACTGACGCACCCGATTCAATCACCTCAAACGACTACTATTCATTTTGCATGAATAACATCGTGTCTACCTGCCGAGCGCCGGAACATGATCGGTGTTGGAAACTCGGTTATTGCGTCATTAACCCGCTTGAAAACGATTATCGCGACTTCTTGGCTGGCGGTAGGTTTATCAAAAAGGGAACCTATCTCAACCGAAGGATTCAAGGGAAGACGGGAGAGTAACTTAACGCTTCGCGCGTTCGATGCCTACGGACTCTAGTCCGCGGCAAATCACATGACATCGCCATCCTACCACAATCGGTGGATGGCGAATTCGAACTTGGAGTGTTATGAGTGATCAAATTAAGCGTCCTGAGCCTGAAACTTCGGACGCAACGTTCTTTGACAAACTCAAATGGCTGACCTCGAAAGAGGCCGCGTTCCTGCTACGCACGTCGGTTGGACAGATTAGAAATCTGGTCTGGGGTGGCAAGCTCAGAGCTTATCACTTAGGTACCCGGCTGCGCTTTCTTCGGAGTGATGTCGAAAATCTTTTAACGCCTGCTTTTTAAGAAAGTGAGCGAATCAAAATGGCAACTACATCCTACCTTGGAAAAAATAGTGAAACTCTGTGGAAGGTTTCGGCAAGTAGCCGAAGCACTGTTGATCTCTCAATCCGTGTTCAGAAAGCAAAGTTCGGCTTTGCAACTGAGCGAGAAGCGGAAAGGGAAGAAGCAAAACTTCTCAGGGAATGTGAACGCGAAGTCTTTTTACGAGAAACGCAGGGCTCGTCATGGGGAGCAGTGCTTGAATCATGGACAAAGAGCTTGGATGATAACGGTTTGGCTGATGCTACGCGAACGGATTACGTCGCGGCGGCATACAATCACACCTCAGACTGGCTCAAACGTCCGGCAAATCAAATCACTCCTCTCGATGTAAAAGAGCTTTTCAACCAACTCAAAGCACAAGGCCGAACCTATGAATTCATCAAGCGGATGAAAAATATGTTGGGCCGGATATTTATGTATGGAATGGAAAAGAGGCTCTTGACATTTTTGAAGAGTCTAAGCCTGGATATTACAG
>CAYYYP010000010.1:67553-76782 GCA_964475985.1 uncultured Oligoflexia bacterium
GACCGAGCTCCGACGTTTGGAATTCAGCTGGGCAGACCGGAAGAAAAGAAACCGGAAATTCTGACCCTCACTGAAATTCGGAAACTTCTCTCAACGGCAAGGGATCTCAAGCACAGCTGGTATCACCACTGGGCGATGGCTCTTCTTACCGGAATGAGAAGTGGCGAGCTGTATGCGTTACTTTGGGCAGACATTGACTGGGAAAACAACGCCATCACCGTGAGCAAATCCTACGATGGTCGCTTTAACGTGATTAAAAGCACGAAGGCTGGCTATTGGCGGACGGTTCCGATTTCGGCAGAGCTTCGGACTCTCCTGATGGGGATTCGAGTACAGACCGACGGTAGGCCGCACGTACTTCCGAGACCTCGCATGTGGCAAATGGGCTTACAGGCCCAGGAGCTCAGGAAGTTTTGCTTAGGTGTGGGGCTACCCTCCGTTCGTTTCCACGCACTTCGAGCATGTTTTGCGACGCAACTCATACGAAACGGCGTTCCTCCGATTCAGATTCAAAAAATCTGTGGATGGAAGGATCTCAAAACTATGCAGAGGTATATTCGCCTTGCTGGGATTGAGGTGACTGGAGCGACCGAGGCGTTAAAGTTGCTACCTGATTCCGAAATTGCGGCAAAGGTAGTGAACTTGTTTGACCTGTAAATGCATTCAAAGTCAGCCAGAACAAAGCTATCCCGAAAGGTTTGGCTGAGTTCTGGCTGAGCAAGTAGGTAAAGCCTTGAGTTAAATGGTTTTCGGACGTACCGACCAATCCCACGTAGTGGGTTGGTCGGCCTACAAAAGATGAAACGCGACAGCGTTTCGTACCTTAAGACAGGATTTGAAAGGCGGAGCGAGCGGGTGCCCACTTTAGTGGGCGGCGAGTGAGCCGGGATCGCGACCCGAGTGCGAATAGCACGAGGAGTTGTGATCAAATCCTGTTTCCCCGACCACTATCTTTATAACTCATCGATTATTCACAAGTTTCAATTTTGGCTGAGGCGTTTGCAACCAGTTGCAACCACCCTCGGCCGTTTTTTCTCCCTGAACGTGGGTTTCTTTCCCCCGAACGCGGGCGATTTTCCCCCGAACAGGATCAAATTCCCCCGAACGTTCTTTATCTTTCTGATCCCAAAGCGCTTGCGAAACTTGGGTGAGAGCAGATTTATGTCTCTTTGCGTATACCAAAGTTGCCTCTAAAGAAGTGTTCCCCAGGAGTTGTTGTGCAACCGCTGTGTCTGGAACCATATTATAGAGATGGCGACATCCGCCGTGTCTCATAATGTGAGTTCCACGATAAGGCAGGCCAGCTTCTTCGAAGGCATGATCGTAAGCATATTGAATCGTCCGGTGAGTGTCATTCGTGGCAAACACGAGCCCTTGTCGAGCTTCGTTTTGCGTTTGATCGAAATAGCTCCTCAGCGTTTCATAGCTCTCCGGGAAAAGCGGCTGCTCTTTGATCCCTTCATTAGCTTCAGCATTCTTGAAACCGTCCTGAACAAAAGACTTAAGTCCTTTTTGCCTCAACCAGACCACAGCCCTCTTCACATGCAGCCGTGACTTGCTGGGGTCCTCCGCATTCAATTTAATGTCTTCCCGGTAAAGGGCCGCTGCTTCTGAAATCCGCAGCGCTTGAAAATATTGAACCGTAGCAAGGGTTGCAAATAAAGCCCCTCTTTTTTGTTTCAAAAGTTCTTCGCGAAAGGAGTAAAACTCTTCCACCGAAAGGTCTTTTGAAGAAGTGCTCTTCTTGCGGCAAATCCAGACGGCGTCCCGGTGTCTTTGCTTTATTGGAAACTGAAAAACCACCTCGTCATTGTAATTGATGAAGTATTTCAAAATCGTCGATAAAAGTTCCAATTCATGTCGAAATCCTATCCGTTTCTGAGACCCCTTAAAAAACTCAAACACGTCTTTGAAACTCAGCCACGAAGAAAACTGTGCAACCACTTCTGCAGTAATTTTTGCAACTAAGGCTGTAACCACAAGATGTTAAACTACCGCATCTCATTGCAACCAAACGCAACCACCTGGCGTACTATTGCAGCTAATTCTGCAGATTTCGGTAAACGTCGTCATCATGGCAAGTTGTTGATATGATTTTATTTCACTAATGATTGCATCAACAAAAACTGATTACGTTGATATATTGTTAGAAACCCTAGCAACGCCGTGCGAGGCTACATTCATCTGCCGACTAACGCATCTAGATCTCCATGGCGCAGACTCGGCCCCCTGCCTTCGGAAAAGAACGTGTCATTATAACGTACCAACGGCGCCATGGTCGCGTTGTTTCCCGAGCCCCGCTCCGGCAGTGGGCCCAAAAAGTATTCAGGCCTATCGTAAACGTAGTACTTACGGTGGCTGTGCAGCCCACCGGGATGATACCTAGTCTCTTTGTAAGTTCCTATGATTCTTCGCGGAGGAAGGTTCGGTAGTCGGTAAGGCTCACGGTAACCCGTATTTGCAAAATGCGGATCAAACTTGAAGTTGGCGATCTCCGGGATTTGGCCTTCTAATGACGGTAAATTTAACTGGCCCCGGTAAGCTGCGCGTACCAACAAATAAACCGTAAGAGCGGATAGCCGCGATAGAAAAGGCCCATTGCCACTTGAAATAGAATCTCTAGTTCGTGACCCCGTGTCATGCAGACCGCCCCATTCTCGTATATCTTTTGACCCGTAAGAAATTTTTTCAAAATATTGAACTACGAAACCTGCGGTTTCTTCACTTTTTGCTGCGATGAAAGCGTATATGGCGGCCGAATTTCCCGACGACGCGGCCCGAGCACAGGAAATTACTGATGTATCCAAACGGTTTTGCTCGGTAGACAATCCATGCGATCTTCCGAACAATAATTTTATGCACACTCCCGCGAAAATTACTGCCTACATCAATGCCGAACCGGTTCCTGCGCGAAAAATGCTAAAGCAGGTACGGGCCCTCGTTCGCAAATTAGTTCCAAAAGCTTCCGAGAAATTAGCGTGGGAAATGCCGACGTTTCATCTTGATGGAAATCTACTTCACTATGCGGCGTTTAAAAATCACATGAGTATTTTTCCTGGCACGGATGCCATCCTCGCATTTAAAAAAGAACTAATGCCGTACCAAACTTCGCGCGGCACTATCCAATTTCCTTATTCTGAGCGAATCCCGGTGGGATTGATGAGCAAGATCGTAAAATTCTGCGTGAAAAGAAATTTAACGAAAGCCCAAGCTAAAAAGAAAAAACCGAGGAAGCGAAAAGCAGCCTGAAGATCTCTCTGCCTAAACGAATTATCGTACGGGCCGGCCTAACCGATAAGCCTACCCTCCAACCTTAAAAGGTTCTCTTTAGCCGGAATTCCGCCGGCAAAACCGGTGAGTTTCCCGTTGGCTCCGATCACTCGGTGGCACGGGATCACGATCGACAGAGGATTGCGGCCGTTGCTGGCGCCTACCGCGCGGGAAGCTTTAGGTTGCCCAATCGCCTTTGCTAACTCAGCGTAGGTACGGGTTTCACCGAATGGAATTTCCTGAAGAGCTGACCAAACTCGGACTTGAAATTCAGTGCCCTGCATTTTTAGCGGCAATTCAAATTTCGTTCTCGAACCTTGGAAATATTCACGGAGCTGTGCTGCGGCTTTTTCAAGCACAGGATGGCTATCATCCAACTGCGTAGCACCGATCTTCACGCGCCCTGCCCGTTCGGTTTCCCATAAGACAGCAATGAGGGCTTCTTGGTCGGCGACAAGGGTGAGAGTTCCAACAGGAGAATCTACTACCTTATGAAATCGATTTGTCATTTTTTCTCCTTGGTTATGGCGGCCGATGCGACGAGCACACCACCACTTTCCCAGGGTTTTTGCACGGATTTAGATAATGACCCAGGCGTTTCAGAGTTGTTGACCCACCCGTCTTGGTTTAGCTGACCAAGCGTGTCAGCAAATTATTGCTCACAGAGGCACGTTGTGAAACAATTACATTTATGGCCATACTACGTCGATCTAAAAACATGCGATCCACTTATTTCAAAACCTTAACTCCCATCCTCTGCATGATTCTGAGCTTTTGTGGATGCGCCTCTCTGAAAAAGAGCTATCTTAGTCAATTGAGCTCCCCGTCTGAATCGGCTGGAAATCCACACGCTTTGGCCAATCTTCATAAAAAAATGCGTGTAGCTACTGTTCAATATCAAATTCAAGGTAACCAAACATTTGATGAAATTGTTGTCAAAATGGAGTCGCTTATTTCGGAAGCAAAAATGGCAGATGCGGACCTTATTGTATTTCCAGAGTTGATTTCTTTGGATGCATGGCCACTGCGGTCTAAAGAAAGCGAAAGCAAAATATCCCTTCGGATTGCAAACGAGATAACACCTAGGCTTTTTGAAAAAGCAAAGTACTGGAGTGCTACGTTTGGTTCTGCAATACTAGTCGGATCGTCGCCACGTTTGGATAAAGACAAAATTCGCAATACTGCTCTGCTTGCATTTCCAGATCATAGGTTTGTTTTACAGGATAAACTTTTTCTGACGGCATGGGAACGTAAAATGGGTTGGCATGCAGGAGAACGACTTGAAGTATTTAATGCTCCGTGGGGACGTTCAGTAATCCTAATTTGTTATGATGTCGAGTTTCCTTCGGTGTCACAGGCACTCGTAAGTAGCAAGCCTCAGGTGATTTTGGTCCCCTCAATGACCGAATCAGCAGAAGGACTCCAGCGAGTAAGATGGAGTGCGCAGGCACGAGCAGTTGAACACCACGCTTTCGTAATTGTTAGTAGTACAGTAGGAAAGCCAACGTCGGACTGGGTGCATTATGGGCAAAGCGCAATCATTGGCCCGCGAAATGCTGCGCTGCACTGGTCCGACTCTGAAGGAGAAGCTAATAAGCCGGGCATTATTTATGGTGATTTGGAAATCGAGAATTTAACTCAAAGCAGAGATACAAATGATTTTTATCCGGCAAAGGATCAAATTGGAAAACCGCTCACATTTCCTAGGATTCACACACTAAATCTTGAAGCACGTAAGAGCATTTAAACGACGGGATAAGGCAGCAACCCAGTCGGCTATAAAATGATCCGAACACCGCCTAGTTCTGCCAACGAATGTTTAAATTGCTGCCCTGGCGTACCTATGAACATGCAATTTTTTTTAATGGCAAGCTTACGTGAAATTTTCTCGACAATCTGGGGACCAAAGATGCCTTTGACTGCCAAGAAGTCGATTCTTAGCGCCGGATAAAGCCTGTCAATCGTTCGGAGCTGAGAGGCAAGCTCGGCGGGGATTTGCGTCTCATTTTCATAAACGTGCACGAATATTAAATTGTTGGTTTGTTCATTTTCAATTACGTATAGCGCGGCATGATTCAGAGTAGGAAGGTCGTCGGCCCGAGAAAAATACAGCACAGACTGACCGTTCACTTCTTGAATCGCACGGTATATTCGCTGCCTAAAGCGGTACTTCGTGGTTGCTAGTACATCTACCGCATCTTTCAACGTGAAAAGTGCGAGGCGTAAAAGTAGAACACGAGAAAACATGACCGCTACGCCACCACCCAATACGACCACAAAAACCCCCAATGTCTCAAGATTTTTGACTGTGGCGCTTGCTAAAAAAGCCAGAATAATTGCCCCTAATCCGGCGACGACCTCTGAAACTCGAGCTTTTTCTGATCTTGGCAGCCGCGCCCGGCTTTTTTTGAGCTGTAGATTGCCCAACGCAAATAAGGCCATGACTGAAAGAAAAGATAGTGAATAGACACCGGCCAATGAGCTGACAATTCCCTGGGTAATTAACAGAATAAGGCAACAAAGCGCAAAAAAAGCTAGAATGATCCAGTGATTGGTTTTGCGCCAGCGGTTTTCGTGAAGCAGGAACTGAGGCAAGCAACGATCGAGCGTCATACGCCGCACAAGGCCTGTGACACCTACATAGGATGTTAGAACCGCTCCCGAAAGGACCAGGACTGCATCAATTCCAATGAGGCGTCTGAGCCATGGTCCTCCGCTTTGAGAAGCCAATTCTGAAAGTAATGAGTTTTCATGAACCTTGGCTGACGAGACACCCAGTATCAAAAGCGCCATCACGCAAATTAACGGATTGAAGATCGTAACCGCCGCCCACATGTTGCGTAAAGTTTTTGCGAACACCCCGGGCTTCTGTTCTTCGATAAAGTTGGCTGAACTTTCAAATCCTGAAATACCTTACATTCCGGCGCAAAACCCAAAGAAAATACCCTTTACGGGTGAGATCTGGCTCGCCGAAGCCAACAGGGCGGCCAAAGCCCCGCTCAGGTCCGTGGAAAACAATGCAATTAAACAACTCAGGACCAAAAGAGAAAGGGAGGAAAGATGCAGTATGAAAATTCCAATTGCAAGTTTTGAGGACTCAGCAATCCCAATGATCGAAAGCACGGCAAAAAATCCCAATAGTCCGATCGCAGCTGGCACCGGTGAGATCTGTTTTAAAATTGAATGCAGGTAGTGCATTGCCTCGGTTGCACTTATGACTGCTGTTGCTAGGGATGAAATAATAGTAAGAGTCGCCGCAGCTGCGGCGACCCTTTTGTTAGTGGTATTGAGCAACACAGTGTACGCCCCACCGTTCAAGGGCAAAGCTGAACCCACCTCCCCATATATTCGTCGAAAAACATACAGCACAAGGCTAACCAGCAATAAACCTATAGGAGCATAAATTCCGGCAACGCCAATGGTTATCGCCGATAACGTACAACACACTCGAAGTAATATCATTGCCGCAGATTGCAGTGGCAGAAAGCTCTCCGAGAAGATCCGAATGTTCTACATCTACTCCAAGTGCTTCAACATCGACGTGTTCCTCACCAAGATTTTCCATGCGGGCCGCGGTGCCCCAACCCGCAAATTCCCAAGGTTCAGAATTTTCTTGAATTTTTCTGAGCGCTATCAGTTCCTGATTTGACATACAGGCAGTGTAACCTACGACCCATGCTGTCCCACTTGAATTTTCATATTTTCGGCGGGGATTCTGTTAATCTATCGAAGACGACATAGGAGGTGATTTTGGAAAAAATTGATCGTATTCGAGTGGCAACCCTTCAGTATTTCATTCGTCCCGTACCCACCTTTGATGCCTTTTGTGACCAGGTAGCGGCGTTAGTTGAAACCGCGGCCGATTATAAGTGCCATTTAATCGTCTTTCCTGAGTATTTCACGGTTCAGTTGCTCACTTTAGGCAATGTCAAACGTCCAATCCGCGATCAGGTGCGCGATCTTGCAAAGCAAGCGCCTCGATTCGTCGAGTTCATGGCATCACTTGCCAAGGCGAACGGCATCTACATTGTTGGAGGCACAATCCCCTTTGAGGATCAGCCAACCGGCGAAATTCGCAATCGCAGTTATTTCTTCAACTCAACCGGAAAGTACGGATTCCAAGACAAGCTGCACATGACCCGTTTCGAAAAAGAGGAATGGATTGTACAGAGCGGCAAAAGGCTCAAAGTATTCGATACTGACTTTGGCAAGGTTGCCATTGCGATCTGTTATGACGTCGAATTTCCCGAGCTCGCCCGTACCGCGGCACGGGCAGGAGCAACGATTTTGGTCGTGCCGAGTTGCACCGATGATCGGCAAGGTTACCTGCGCGTGCGATATTGCGCCCAAGCACGCGCTATAGAGAATCAAATGTTCGTGATTCATTCTTCCACGGTGGGATCATTGCCTATGGTACCCGCTGTATCCCTCAATTATGGCCAAGCCTCAATCCTTACCCCGAGCGATTTCTCCTTTTCTCGAGACGGGATTCTCTCTGAAGGAATTCCTAACCAGGAAACGTTAGTAATTGGCGAACTCAATCTCAAGCTCATCACCGACTCGAGATCTTCAGGAACAGTGCTCCCGCTTCTGGATAGCCAATTTACAGCGTCGCTGATCGCGAATGTTGATTTGGAGACCATGTGACCAGTCCGCTGCGTAAATACGCCGTGCGCCAGGCCACGGCTTGCGATATTGACGCAATTATAGGGCTTTGTCGCGCTGTCTACGCCGAGAGTCCGCCTTGGACAAGCGCACAATTACGATCCCATCAACTTGTGTTTCCAGAAGGTCAACTTGTAGTATACGAGTTAGAAACCGACGAAATCATCGGGATGGCTTCAAGTTTAATTGTTTATTGGGATGATTACGATTGGGACACCCCTTGGCGGGACTTTACCGCCTTTGGCACCTTTACCAACCATGACCCAACTAGGGGACGCACGCTTTATGGAGCAGAAGTCATGGTGCATCCCAAAGCTCAGGGAACTGGCGCAGGCTCTCTTCTTTACAAAGCGCGTGAAGATTTAGCTCGTCGGCTCAACCTCTTGCGCATTCGCGCAGGTGCGCGCCTTCGGGGGTATCATCACTTCGCTCAAAGACTGAATGCAGAAGATTATGTACTGAGTGTAGTTAGAGGAGATATTAAGGATCCCACTTTAAGCTTTCAACTCAAGCATGGCTTTCAGGTCCTTCGCGTGATTGGCCAATATCTCCTGCATGATCCAGAAAGTCTCGGTTATGCAGCCGTAATCGAATGGATCAATCTCGAAGTCGCGCTACCGGCCGATTACGACGCTGCACTTCGGTCTCGATTTTATCGAATTGCAAACTGATCATGCTCCTAAAAAAATGCAACTAGGAGGCTTTCTCGCAGTCGAATCTCGTCTTGGTATTCTTTTGCAATGGCGATCAACCCAATAAAAAATAAAAATACTCCCATGAAAATAACGGCATGATGTGATGACGCAACAACCATGGTTAAAAAAAGAATATGAACGATGATCACAAATGTATGAACTACTGCGACGATGAAAATAACGGTTGCAAGAATTTCAGATAACTCCGGATTCATGGTTCCACGCTTTTAGGATTAATCGCTTCAAACCGAAACGCCGTCGCGGGCCTGCTTGACTTGCGCTCTTGTGCCGGAATCGTCAAATCGTTCCCATCTCGCAAAGACGTGTAGTGAGGCGACATGATTTCCACTTGCGCTTCATTGAAAGCATCCTGGATATTCTGATGCAGCATTGAATACATCAAAGCCATTTTATTAGGTTCGTCAGTATATGCGTTAATCTCATAGGAAACATAAAAATCATCTAGGCTAGTTTGCAGAACGAACGGAGCGGGTTTTTCTTTGACCCCAGTAGTTTTAAGGGCTGCCCTCAAAAGTAAAGAGTGAACTGTTTTCCAAGGAACATCATAGCCGATCGTAACAGTAGTATGAAGAATGAGG
>CAYYYP010000010.1:76792-80755 GCA_964475985.1 uncultured Oligoflexia bacterium
AACTTGGCAGTAGAACTATAGTTTATGATGTGACTTCCAAGCACCATGGAGTTTGGAATCGTGATATCGGCATTTTTGATAGTTCGGATCCGGGTTATGAGAAGAGTTTTCTCAACTACATCCCCCATCGTATCGGCAATTTTGACGCGATCTCCCAGCCTGAAGGGCCGCATGTAAGTCAACACAACGCCGGCAACCACATTGGCGATTGCAGAACTCGACCCAAGAGAAAATAGAATTCCAAGGAAAACCGAGACGCCCTGAAAAGCCGGCGAGCCCGATCCTGGAAGATAAGGAAAGATGATAATCAGTGCAAAAGCAAGGATGAGAAAACGAACCAGCTTATAGGTAGGCTCGGCCCATTCCTGATAAAAACCCTGAAAGTTGAGTGTTCCCTTCTCAATCTCTAAAAAAAAGATTTGTACGAACCTTAGAACATATTTCGTGATGATCAGGGCAACGATAATAAAGAATAGATTGGGGAGAAAATCATAAAAAATATGGCCTATTTTTTTTACGGGATTTAAAATGAATCCTAAAAGCTTAGGCGCAAAGTTTGCCGTCCAAGGAAAAAAACTCAGAACCAACGGAATATAAATATAAAGCAGAATAACAGTCAAACTGACTCTAACCGCATGGACCAACCATAGCAAGATTGCAACTATCCGGTCCGCCGTGAGAACTTCTAAGGATCGAATACGAAGTGATTTGATGCGACTGCCGCGAGAGGCCTGAATAGCAGTTGCAGCTTTTGGGAAAAAACGTGCGAATAAGAAAAGGAGCAATACCAAGGCGATGGTTGCAATGCCGGCATAAGCGCTTGAAACCAATAGCTCACGCGGGCTCTTTGATTCTCGATCCCTTTCAATTGCCCGCCTAATAGAGTGAGCCGTTGAAGCAGCGAGATCGGAGCGACTTACATTCAATGCCTGGGCGTCGTGTTCAGTGATACTAATGAGGACGTCTTCCCCAGCGTAAATTTCGGTGGCAACATCAATTTCCTTTACCGAAATTGTTGAAGTATCAAAAAGCCGATTATTCGCCAATTTTTGAACACGAACTAAAATAGCATCTGCTCGATTCTGCGACGAAAATGAGCCAATCCCATAATGGAGTTCGATAAGCTTAATACCAGCAAACTCCACTTGTACCGCGGGATGAAGTGTATATGTGACGCAAAAAGCAACCTTTGAAAGGATTAGGAACGCAAGGATAGGAACGTTGACACGCAGTAAGCTAAATCGAAATATTTTTTTTAACAAAGAACCCCCGACGTTTTTAGGTACTTGGACTACTCCTAAAATCTATATCGCTTGATCAGACTTTAATAGACTAAAGGTTATTTGACTGATTGTGCGGTCAATTATCGAGCTCTCGCCCCAGTATAAATGGAATGCTAGGCTCATGAGCAAGATCTGTAGCTCCCTCCAATACTGTGGACACTTGGAAGCATGATAGTACAGGAATCGCATAATCGCATAAGCCAGGTGTCCACTTACTCAGAGTAGTTCCATTTTGCAGTGATTTAGATTTTAGATCAGCTGGGATTTTCGTTTTACGACGAATTGACTTTGAAGAATTGCGATGTTGTAAGTTGCGCCATTCAAATGAAGAACCGTTTAATCCTGCTTGCCATTTTTTTCATGTCACAAACTGCTTCCGCTAGGCACGTGGTCATCATTGGCGGAGGCGTCGCCGGTTTAAGCGCTGCCCAAGAACTTATCCTACGGGGCTATCAAGTTACCATTTTCGAAAAAGCAGATTCCCCAGGCGGGCGCGCACGGAGCATTTCCATCGCGGGATCCGGAACTGAGGGACGTTTGGATTTACCGGCGGAACATGGAAACCGGACGTTTTTCGGCTTCTATTGGAATTTGGTGGATACCATGAGTCGTATCCCGACGGAAATAAATGGCATACCAGCGACAATGAAAGAACGCCTGGTCGTGCTGCATGAACTTCATATTGCCAAAGATGGACATGAACCTATCTATTTTCCCACACAATTTCCGCCCAGAAATTTCCCGGACTTTCTCCGGTGGATCCAAGCGGGAGTTCATTTTTCAAATCTAGTGCCGCCCTTGGAGATCGCGCACTTTGCAAAGCAGCTTTCTATCGTACTCACTTCATCCGACCAAAGGTTGAATGAGGAACTCGACAATATTTCTTGGTGGGACTTCATCGGAGCCGCAACCCGGTCAGAAGCGTACCAACGGGAGATGGGTGAGTTGATTCCTACGACTGGCGCCGGCTTAAAGGCTAAGAATGGCAGCGCGCGCGCCATCGGCATGGGGATTCTGCAATTGATATATAGCGGGCTTGGTTTAACTCAACCTTTTGATCGGGTACTGAACGGCCCAACAAATGAAGTTTGGATTCAACCTTGGCTCAACTACTTACAATCCCTAGGCGTAGAGTATCGTTCAAACCACGAAGTCACTGCTTTCATATTAGAAGGAAGGACAGTTACGGGCGTGCAAGTATTAAGCGGCGATAAAGTTGAAATCATACATGCCGACGCCGTGATCTCTACCTTGCCGGTGGAAAAACTTAGGCAACTCGTCACGCTAGAAATGAGGCGAGCCGATCCTGGACTTCAAAAGCTTGATCGGCTTCAGGTCGAAAATTACAACGGCGTTCAAATTTATTTGAAACGCCCGATTTTTCGCTCACGTGGACATATAGTTTTTGACAGTGCGCCATGGAAGCTGAATGGAATTATACAAAGCGGTCGGATTTGGGAGCGGCCATTGACACAATACGGCGACGGCACCGTATCTCAAATACTTTCAATTGATATTGGCTCATGGAACGCAAAAGGTCTAAACGGCAAAACCGTTGGTGAATGCACGAGGCTTGAGCTGGTCCAAGAAATTGTGGCACAGATCACGCGCGATCTCCGGCCGCAGAACCCTAACGTCGAGCATGAGCTCCGACAAAACCTAGTTACTGTCGCGGTTGATGCAGAAATTGATTTTTCCCACGGCACCGCCAGAAATATGGCGCCGCTTCACGCCGATGTTGTCGGATCTTATTTCGCTAGGCCCGAACCACGCACCGGAATTAACGGATTTTTCCTCGCAGGCGATTTTGTGAATCCTAGGTCCGTACCCGGGGCGGCCGGTACCATCTCTTCCATGGAAGGCGCGAACATCAGCGCACGGGTTGCGGTGAACGAAATCCTAAGGGATTTCCGGGATGGCGGTCAAAAGGTTCCCGTGTTTGAGAACTACCGACCGGGCGGAATTTTCGCGGCCATGCGGGCCCGAGACGCCCAACGTTTCCGGGAAGGTAAACCTCATATATTGAGCTGTGCTTTGTGGTTGTTTTTGTAACACTGGCCACGCCTTAGTGTCCTAGAAATTTTTGCCCGGTATATATGACCTAACGGCGTCGTTACGTGACGTATACCGCTATTGAAACATCCTTTCGCTTTCCATATTCAGCTAAGATCTAAGGAAGTGGTTTTGCCCTAAAACTAACCCCCTGCGCTTAATGGAGAGCCATGTTCCGCACTTCTAAATTCCTCCTATTTTCCGCCGTCGTATTTTTGCTCCCTTGCGCGCAGGCCTCGGATTCTTGCGATTATTATAAAGAACACTTCCCGGATATTTATGCCATCGCTTGTAACGGCAGCGGCACCACAAAAACATCCCAAGCAAATGCGACACTTGCAAGCGCAGCCACCAATAACGTAGCGACTTTGCCAACGGAACCGACGCCCTACGGTCTGGAAAATATTACTAGTTACTTTCGGCGTAGGCCTACGTCCTATTCACCGTCCTTCGCACTCATTAAGGGATTTCAAAAATTTGGTGCAGGCATCACTACGGGTAGCGACAATACTTTTTATGGGAACGACGTTATGCAGCGTACGCGTGGTCGGGCTCTAGTTAATTCGTTTGACGGGTGGGAGACGCCTAAACGCCGTATTCCAAATTTTAATTTTGGTACGGCGATATC
>CAYYYP010000011.1:0-71009 GCA_964475985.1 uncultured Oligoflexia bacterium
CGAGCTTGTCTTTGAGTTTTTTATCGGACAGCTTTTCTTCGCTGAAAATTGTAGACCCTACGATCTCGAACGCAGCCTTCATGTATTCAGCGCGATCACCATCAAGGACAAAGTGCCTTCGATCTTTTCGACCTACGTTTTGATAGCCAAAGAGGGGGCGTCCACTTGGATACAATCCGCGTTCAATGCTTTTGATGGTTCCCCCCATCGAGTTTTTCGTGAGATCGGAAATGAAGGATTCGTTTTTGAAATTCTCCATGTGCCAAAGCATCAACTCTGACAAATCCGACTTACACGTGAGCTTTCGTCGATCTCTGGCGAAATGTAGAGTGACGCCTAACTCAACAAGCTCTTCCAACTCCCGAGAGGACTTTCTGTTTCTGCTGCTACGCGATTGGAAACTAAAAATGACGTGCTTGATGGGCTTGTGTGTGTGCTGACTGTCTCGAATATACTCAAGCATTTGATGAAAGTGCTTTCTCATCTCGTGCTTAGAGGCCGTTTCAGCTACTTCCCAGGTTTTTTGAATGGAAAGACGCTCTTTTTTGGAATACTCCTCGGTAATCTCTTGCTGTTCTTCGATAGACTTACCGCGCTCTTGTTTTTTGGAGCTGACTCGAATCGAACGGATGGCAAGGTTATTTTCAGGAACAAACTCATCAGAAAAAAATTTCTTTCTCAGTGATGAGTTCGATAGATCGTTAATTTTTTCTGATATAGACATGGCCACCCACCATTTTCCCGTACTCCTCTCTCAGAAGAGCAACGAACTCGTTAAACCGCTGAATCGCGTCAAACCGCTCTACAAGCGGAAGCTCATTACCACAGCTCGCCTCTAAGTTGGAGAAATCTATCTCATTTACAAGGTTCGATGTCTCGCACTTCCTGGGTTCGATGATCTCCTTCGGCCTACTTTTTTGAGGCTCTGCCTTTTGAGCGGTCAGTAAAGAAGGCCGAGCTCTCGAACGAAGGTTGTAGCGTACCGTTCGTTCCTGGCATCGGCAGTCTTTACAGACTCCATCTCGACGAAGAACATTGCCGAAAGCGTCTTTCTCTTTTTCATAAAATTCATTTATTAGCTTTGAGCCTCTGCATTTTGCGCACACCTTTTCGGCGCCTTGATACTGCTGTACTTGGAACACGGTTCATCTCCGTGAACTCCGAACCAGTTGATTCCCTTTCCCGATCCATTTTTTGTGTAGCTTTTAGACAACACCCAGCAATTCGGTTTCCAATACCCTGTATAAAAAGAGAGCCTACGGAGCGATCTCGACTCTCTTCATTTTTCAAAATCTCTCGAGCTAAGCGGTTGCCCCCAGTAGGAGGCGACCCCATGCTGCTTCCCACTCAGCAATTGCAGCTCTGGGGTCATTGGCACTGAGCAGAGCGTGGTCGAGCCTCTCATTGATCTCGACCATCTTGCGCTCTTGCTCGAGCGAGAACCGCTCGATCGTGCCTGGAACGTAGCGCCTGTTTAGACGCGCCAAGGCAAGTTTTAAGTCTGCCCAGGGTTCCTTGGGACCTTTGAGCTCCAAACGAGGCTGCTCCTGCTTCAGATATTTGAGGTAGCTCATGAATGGTCACCTTCTAGAGGGTGCGAAATAAGCGAATTATGCGAATTAACCCCCTGCCCAAGCATCGATTGCTCAACTTCCAAATCAGAAATGTCGGTAATTGCAAACCATCGCGTCACGGGTCTCCCATCTCCCTCTTGTTGTTGGGCCGAACGAACCAAACCCGCCTTGACTAGACTTTGGAAAGCTTGCGCTAATGCATAGGAGGACTTATGGCGGCCAAAGACTTCGCTGATCTCGGTTTGGGTCAACCCCTTAGGTTTGACGCGAAGCTCTTCCAAGATGCGATCTGCTGTTGGATCGCCCGTCTTTTCGCCAAAGATGTATCGACAACTTGCGTCACAATAATCCCAAATCGCGGTCGCAGCCAAAAGGTGGGGCGGCCTGATCGTCGTTGAGCAATTAAGAACCGCGTAAAGAGAAGCAAGACGCAGTATCTGGGGCTCAGCTCTCGCCGTGACTGCTCCATATAGCCCTGGCTTTCCTTCCGAGAGTTTCATGTAAAGGACTCGCCACATCGCCCGCGCTTCGGCATCGAAGCTGAGAGCGGAGCAACTCCCACCAAACCTCAGTGCTTCTTGAAGCCGAACCACGAAAGTGGAGATATCAACTGTGTCTCCACCTTCCGGAAGAAGCTTTGATCTCTTCACGCAAAGCCAGAGAAATCGATTGGCAAAGCCGTTCACGGACTCCGTTTCGGTCAGATACCGTAGGAGTTCGGGCCGAGTTATATGACCAATAATAGAAATATGTGCATTGCTTGCCTTTGAAGCATTACTCTTCGTGAGACTGCTAAGGTTCCCATGATCCCACGAGTCTCGAATAACCGCTGAAAGTTTATTTCCATCTCGCTCCACGGCTCGGAGAACAGAAGCAAGTTCAGTCTCGACATCGCAAAGTCGTTTGTCGCTGACTCCCGGATCAACGATCCTTTCTTCAGGCCCCCCGTCTTTATCTTCTCTCCATTCCTTTCTTTCATCGCGAACTGCCCACATCAGCCCTTCGCCACTAGCGAGTCCAGATTTGATACATTCTTTTCTCCAATTCGGATCGACTTGCTCAAAGAGACGAAGGATATGTCCCCATGAGGTTCCTTTTCGACCTTTTGAGCTTTCGCCGACGAGAACAGAAAAGAGGTTGAGATAATGTGCATCTGCTTCAACTGGAAAATGGGCTTTTCGTCCGACAGCATTCCCAAACGCTGTTAAGAGTTGAATAAGAAGAGCTACGGAATCAGCTTCAGTATTGGGCTCGATTGCTCGAACTACTTCTCCAGCAAGACCGTAATACGCTTCTTCTCCAAGAGGCGAAGGCCATTGAGGCAGAGCAAGGGCCTTGAAAGAAATTTCGGAGGCGTCTTGGTTTTGAGCAACTCCACTACGAATCAAAGACTTCCTTACATTGCTGACGAAGCGAGCCGCGTTCTCGTGAGGCGTTCGATTTCGCATCTGTTGATCGGATTGATCCGAAAATAAAGGAGGTGAGTGCGATTGCAGGTCAAAGCGCAAAATCTCGCGAGTAATCTCTTCGTCGGGCTTTCCTTTGAGGACTGCCGCCACTACTTGATTTTTGAGTACGTCATTTCTTCCACCGCTTTTTCCGGATTCTAAAACCGTGGATTTCAGATCCGAAAAACAGTGCTCAAGCTGATCTATGAAATCAATGGGAAGCTCTTGCAATTCCGATGCATTCAAATTGAGAAGAGTATCTTGCGTGATCCAAACATAAGCTCTTCCCGTTTCCGGATGAATTGATCCGGGTAGTACCGTTTGATTTCCATCGCTCAAGAGCTCAACGATGGGTTTGCCTTGAGGATGAAGGCGAAATTTCCTACTCGTATGTCCAGCGTAACGAAAAAACGCAGTTTCACCTTTGGCTCCCCTTTTGCGAACGAGGGATGTGGGCAGGATTTTTTTTATTCTTTCCAGAAGGATCGGATCATCTGTATCAATATCCACTCCGACGATTCGGCTTGCCGCTCCCAACGGGAGTCCGATGTTGCCTGTGGGAAATGAGCTTTCCCATTCAGTCATTTCTTGACCAGTCGGTAGCACGCGGCAAAACCGAGACCAATCTTTTATGATCGGGTGCTTCCCGCGAGGTGCGAGAGGGATCACGGGAATACTGAGTTCGTAATATTTTCGACAGAGAACAGAAAAAATTTGTCCAGATTCCATGGTCCATATTCCTTTCTGTTACTCACGACTGCCTGATGTAATTTCTTTGATCTGAGCCTCAAGGCCGCGCTCGCCTAGATATTTAAGCAGGCGAGAGCGAAGCAGCTTCCATCGAGGTGAATCTCCAATTTCCTGTTCGACGGAATCAAGAATGAGCCCGCGGTAATACGCAAGCGCGTCTAACAAGCGCCGTTCTGTGTTCTGATTATTCTCAAGCATATGATCTCCTGAATCGGAGACTGGACTTGGTAAGAGGAGAGAAAGGCAGGTTGGCCCTTTTCCAATTTTCCAAAAACCAAATTCAGCATCCAAGTGCTCGTAAACGACTTGAGAGCCGATACGAGACAGACTACGTTTCACCACTCGCAGTGGGTGTTAACTGGTGCTGAGAAAACTTTTTTGGCTTCTTGCTCTGGCGTGAGCGTGAAGGTGCGCCGTTTTCGGCGGATTCGGACTCAAACAATTTGCGGTAGATGAGTCACGTGCGCGTTCTGTTTGCTTGCGGAACGCGTATCTTTTTGGGATTTTTCAAGCGTCCTGACGTGGGACCATCTCTCAATTTGCCTTAGAGAGTCACTTGCGGGCTTGCAAGTGGAGAGGTCTATGGCTGGACCTCCTCGCTTGATAATTCAGAGGATGGCCCTGACTTTTTCTAAAGTCAAACATATTTTTGACATAGGCTCGATGAAGACGCCCGAAAGGAATCGAACCAAGAACTAGCGTGAACGAAAGGAGAGGAGCCCTGCATACTCCGCTATCGACGTTCGCGTTCTCATTCTGAAGCGGGTCATCTCGATGTAAGCGATCCATTGAAGGCTACGGCTTTCCGTAACTTTTCAAACACCTGTCCTATTCTTAGACATCCAAGAGTACGAAAAATCGTACAACTATACGAATTTTCGAATAATGAGCGATTTTAAAATTGGTCTTTGATTTGCAGATTTAAGATGTCATGAGGACGAGAGAGTTAAAGGCAAGCATCATATTTTTAGCTCTGTTTTCAGCGTTCTCCCTTTCAGGATGTGGCAAAGATGCCGGAGTTCCGAACTCTTCTCAGACTAATTCCCAAAACGCTCCCACCCCCTTACCGGCAGAGCTTCCAAGTGAAGATCCGAACCCAATCCCTTCGCCAAGCCCTACTCCAACAAATTTAGTTCAAACCCTGAGCATTACAACCCTGGGTGTTCAAGCCTTCCTAACACAGGCTGAAACAGGAAGCGCTCTGAAGCTCACCCTAAGTCCTAAACCTAATGACAATTCCGATTATGGCTGCGTAAGTTATCGGGTCGAGATCGGAGGAAACACTTTTCACACTGGCATACTGCGTGTGGAAGAAATCGATTCTGGAAATTGCTCTGCTTCGCCGACAAGCGCCGAAATCGACTATTCAAGCTACCTTGCTGCTGGCGCTGCTAACGCGCTTGATATCCAAATTCGGGTCGAGCAGACCGACAGAAGTTGCTATTTGATGGGATTTCGGTGCCCATCTTGGACGCCTCAGGCAACGGACTCGATGCACGGCGAGCTCACTTTAGAAATCAATCAACCCAACTAAGTTTGCTGAATTTGTTCAGCGCTTTCCACCCCATGAAGTAAGCGCAAAATAACATCTTTCGCTCCGTAATCTTCCCGTCCTTTGGGCAGGAATTGTCGCAGTTGGGCCAAATCATTCCCGGCTGTCACTAAGGGCAACTCTTCGTAACCACTTTCCTGAGTCTGGCCAATGCCGATATTGGCCATCAGAGCATTGCAAAGGCATTTTCGATTGATCGTCTCCTCTATCTTGCCGCCTTTTTTGAGAAACTCATCAACGGGTTCGGCTGGACAACGATAAACGACCTTCCCATCTGCCGCACGAACGACCTGCCTGAGATAACCTAAATCACATTTTCTAGGACGCGCTTGAAAATGATCCTCTCCGGATAGACTTCCCTCAATCGGCACCACCTTAAACGGAAATCCGGTGGGCGAGGCAAGAGGGTCAGTGAAGACGGTAGGCGTCGGCTTCTCGGCGAGATCGTTTTTAAGACACCATTCCCGGATCACCGCATCTTTAAGCTTACGAGACAATCCCGATTCATTACAAAAAGCAAAAGCTGTTCCCACCTGAATTCCAGTGGCTCCCAAATGGAGCGCTTGCTCTAAACTTCGAGGTGAACCAAATGATCCGGCCAGCCAGAATGGGAGTCCAATTTTCTGAATGGCTTCCAGATCAGCATTATCCCGCTGTCCGTAGATCGGTTCCGATCTTTCGTTTAATTGCAGTGGACCTCTCGGTGGAGCATTGTGTCCTCCAGCAAAGTGATTCTCCACGACAAAACCATCGACCTTGCCATTGGATTTCCGAGAAAGATGAAGCGCCAAAGTCGCCGAGGAAATGATGGGTAAAAACTTAGGTCTCCTTAATAAAACACTAAGACCGCACATGTTTGGAAACACATGCTTAGGATCGAAACTGATATGGAGGTCATGCCCCTCAGTTTGATGGTCCTCTGTTAGGGACACTTTGATCACCGCTTTCTCATTTCGCGAAAAAAAATCTAAAACTCCTGGGATCTCTCGTGGCACGCCCGCACCCATGAGGACGTAATCTACGCCAGCGAGCATAGCTCCATAAATTCCTGGAAGATTTGAAGTTTGAAGCTTTTCTAAAAAATTGATTCCAACAATGCCGTCATGTCCTTCTTTGGCCAAAAAGACTTCCACAAAGCTTGCAACAGCATTGAGCCGCTGAAGTCCTATCGACGCATCTAGAGTAGGAAGGGGGCTACGGTTATAACCCTGACCCGCTAAACGTCCGTCTTTCTTCCAATAGGTATTAAAGATTTCTTGTGCGATTTTTTGATCTGGAAAATGGGATAGAGCGCGTTCCAAATGCCCGTGAACATCTCCGTCTTGAAGCCTTCGGACAAAAACTGTGTTGATCCCAGTTCCAGAGACCACGCCGAGCTGTCCTTCGGTCGAGACGGTTTTTGCAAGCTCCCAATTGGATACCCCCACACCCATACCGCCCTGAATGAGAAGTGGAAACTCAGTTTGGTCGAGCGTATTTTGAGAGCGTTCTCTATGGATCATCGCTTCTTCTATGTAACCCGAAATCAAGACACGTGCGGTAAAAGTTCTGTAAGAGTTTTACCTTCCATTCCTAGCTGATCTGACAGACGGGACAAAATGTCCAATTGAGGTGATGCAAACAACTTTCGCGTTCCTCATCGAAAGTTCGTTTTTATCTAAAGTTCATGAAATCAAATTGTGAAAATGCGCACAATCACAGAAGATCAACCGTGAATATGTCAAACGATACGTACACCATTAGGACCGTCCTAGGGCTCAAGCACCCCGTGAGCGGGCTTCTTCACCTTGCAGGATTTATCTTGTCCATCCTAGGACTTGTTTGGTTTCTTTCGCTACCGACCAAAAGTAGCCGTTTTGAGTATCTATTTTCTGTATTCGCTTTTTCAATCAGCATGGCGCTTCTTTATCTTTCGAGCAGCTTCTATCACCTCATCAAGGCTTCTGATCGTTTGACCCGAATTTTACGCAAAATTGACCACTCGATGATCTTTGTTTTCATTGCAGGAACTTGCACGCCTTTTTGTTTAAGCTTTCCATCACTTCTCGCTAAGTGCCTAAGCGTCGCACTCATTTGGGCAATTGCAATGGGCGGGATTTTCTTTTCGACGCTTTTTTCAACCGGATCGAGATGGATTCGAGTGGGAAGCTATCTTGCGATGGGAGGAGTAGGCGGAATTCTTGCCATTCAAATTCACGCGTTATTATCGCCTGAGAGCTTTCGTTGGATCGTTTTCGGAGGAGTGGCCTATATCCTAGGATCGCTTATTTACGCACTCAAATGGCCAAATCCTTCTCCACGGTATTTTGGATTCCATGAGATCTGGCATATCTTCGTGCTTCTAGGAAGTGCATGCCATTTCTGGGCAGTCGAGCTTCACTTGAAATGGGCGTTCGCTTAAATTGCGATGAGCGTCATCACGAAATCTGAGTCACAATTTCAACATCAGGTGGCTCTTTTAGATGTCGTTTGACTGTGCACAAATTTGCAGCGCTGACCACGCTTTCGCGGTATTTCTCTGGAAAGGTAGTTGGCAATTTAAGTTCTAGAGTGATCTTTGTTACAAGCTTCCTATTTTCATCCCAAATGATTTTCTCTCTAAGTTCGATCCCATCGGTTGGAATCTTTCTTTTTTCACAAAAGCTTTGAATGAATACAGCCGCACAGGTTCCAATTGATGCAAGAAAAAGATCAAAAGGTCCCGGAGCCGCATTCTGGCCGCCGCTCTCTATCGACTGATCCGTCTGTACGGTGAAACCATTAAACTCCGCATCGACTCTCTTTTTTCCCTTAAAAAGAATCTTCATCTCTAGGTCAGGTTGCATTGACCACCTTTCTCTTAAGCCTTGTCAAAAGCACGCGAGTACCTCCTGAAGAGGCTAAGAAAGCCTAGCCTGGCTTATGATTCATCCAAGCTAGGCTCCGTGAATTGATACATGTAGAAACTCAAGTAAGTGCTATTTCTTGCCTGCTTTGCGGAAGTCCAAAACGTAATAGGTCAATGCCCATCGTTCTTCCTCACTTAAATGCCCAAACCCCACCATCGAGGTATTCGGCAATCCTTGAGAAATGGTTTTAAAAACCTTCTCAGGCTTATCGCCTTGTTTGAATTTATCAGCGATAAAATTTCTAGGTTTTGGATTCATCATCGCTCCTGCAACACCATTGCCGTCCCCTTTGTCGCCGTGGCAGGTCATGCAGTTGGTGGCGTAGGAGGTCTTACCCTTTTCTAAAAGGACAGGTGTTAACTTTGGGGGCGCCGCTAGAACAAGCGAGCTTATCAAAATAGCCGCGACACTTCCCATTCCGACCATCATTCGTTTTATTTCCATCTCCATCTCCATTTTCATTTTTCTCCTTTTCGTGTTGAGTAGCCGTGGACCTTTTCACATTTCCATGACCTTAAGTTCAAAACAAAGCCTCTGCACTTTCACAAAGCTCTGTTTTAAGTTATCGAAGAACTGAGTCTTGTCCCAAATGGGACGGAACCAGTGCCTATGAATTTGAATCGTTTTAGCAGACAGATCATTCTTCCTGAAGTCGGCAGAGAAGGCCAAGAAAGGCTCAAAAGCGCTCGTGTGCTTTGCGTGGGTGTGGGTGGTCTTGGCTCGCCCGTGTGTTTGTACCTTGCCGCAGCTGGCGTGGGTAGCCTTGGGCTGATTGATCCAGACACGGTAGATCTTACGAATCTTCAAAGGCAGATCCTCTTTAAGGCTTCTGACCAGGGAAGCTTTAAAGTTGATATTGCTAAAAAGAGGCTTCTTGAACTTGACCCTGAAGTCGTAGTTGAAACGCATAAGGAGCCTTTGAGTGCTCAAAATGCCGAGCAGATTTTTAGCGGGTATAATCTGGTGATTGATGGCACGGATAATTTTCAGACCAAATTTTTGATTAACGATGCGTCCTATAAAACGGGAATCCCCATGATCTATGGGGCTGTAAACCAGTTTGAAGGGCAAGTGGCTTTGTTCTTTGGAAAAAAGGGGGCCTGCTATCGGTGCTTTTATCCTGAGCCTCCGAAAGCTCAAGTGAGAAACTGCGCCGAGGCCGGCGTATTGGGAGCAGTTGTGGGTGTGATTGGAACTTTGCAAGCAACTCTTGCTCTTGAATATCTCATCTCTCAAGGGGAGGCTCAGCATCCACTTTGCCCAGAAGTTGGGAGCCTCACGCTTTTTGATCTCAAGGGACACTGGAACATTCACTCGATCCAAGTTCCTAAGAACCCGAATTGTCCGACCTGTTCGCGTCCCTCTCAGGAGATTCAGATCCACTCTTTTCCTTTGGATATCTGCACGCTGCGTACTGAATCGATTGATACAGATCAGCTTCAAGCCATGCTCATTGAAGAACAACCAGTCTTTCTGCTTGATGTCAGAGAGGAGGACGAATGGCTGACGGGACGCCTGAAGGGAGCTCACTTTTTTCCTCTCTCGCGCCTTAAAAAGGGAGAACTCCCTGACATCCCACAGAATACTTCGCCTGTAGTCGTCTACTGCCAGTCGGGAATGCGCTCTATAAAAGCGATTCAAATCTTGGCCCAAAGCCAGAAGGTCCACCCCTTTTTTAATCTCAACGGAGGGTTGAATGCTTGGAGTGGACCTTTGATAAAATCTTAAGTCAGTCGCTACAGATTCCACAGCAGCCTTCTTCTTTTTCGCTCGAACTTCCGCAAAACTCTTTTGTCTTTTCGATTTTAACTTTCCAAACTCGTGGACCTTGCTCAGCGTAATTCCAGCTAAAAACCCCAGGCCGCTGAGATTCAAACTGATAAAAAAGCGGCTTTGGATCGTGGTCCGTCACTAAGGTCAGACTGCTTCCAGATGTCAGCTCATCAAAGCTCCGAAACACCATTCGATGACGATCCATGGGAAGAACTTCACGTAGATCAATTTGCTTTTCGTTCATTTTTTCTTTCTCCTTGCTTTTTGGGGTTACAAATTCATTTCTTTTAATTTCGGGATGAATCGATCAATTTCAAAGCGCACTTCGATTTGACGATTTTCTAAAACAGCCTTCACTTTGAGTTCTAATTCTGCTTTAGGAGCCCGGTTCTCATGGCTGACTAAGAGTTGCTTTAGGTCCACCCGTGGCACCCAAAGCTTCAGGCCGCTACTGAAAAAATCTTCATCAAGACGTAGCGCTTCTTCTTTCGTGGTTTCGATTCGTAGTTCAAGGCTTTTACTCCCCCAGGGGAGCGACTCTCTTAAGGAGCCTTCATTTAAGAGTTCTAGAGCCTCATTCAACTCAACGCGAATCCGAATAGAATCTCGCGATAGTTTTAAATTCATTTTAACACCTCTTCGCTAATGCGAGCCCAATCGTAGGGAAAGTTGGCATTGGCCATAAGAGGCTTTGATTTTTCAGGGAGATCTATTCTCTTAAGACCGATTTGCTCAAATAGCCCTCGGATGGAACGTGTGGCAGAGGGCTTTTCTATTTGACAAAGATCTTCTACCGCCTTTTTCACTTTAGAACTGATCAGAATGAGGCAAGGCATCTCAAATCCATCATAGGCAAAGGCCCCATCACTGGCTCTGCCCTCATGCCCAATTTCAGCAATAAGCGTCTGAATCAGATTCTCACTCAAAAGCGGCATGTCTACGGGAAGAACAAGTAACCACGCTTCTTCTTGTGGATCTATGGAGATTGTCCTCAATGCAGAGCTTATTCCCGAAAGAGGTCCCAATCCTAAGACAGCATCAGGAAGACTTTTTCTCCCTGGTACATCGCCACACAAAAGCACTTCGCCCATCGGGTAACGACGAACAGCATTTTGTGCAAGCCTTAAGGCTCGGTCAACGAAAAGCTCTCCTTGAATCTTTAAAAATCTCTTATCCGCTTGCATGCGTAAAGATCTCCCACCAGCAAGAACTGCGGCATACAGACAAATGGATTTTGGGTAGGTTTTTTTGCAAAAGGGAGTCATCCGGATTTCTCCTTTTCGTCTCTATCATCGTCTTCATGATGGTGCTGACAAAGAGCATGGCCTTTAAGCCATTCGGTTTCGCCGTCGGAGTAAAATTCTTTTTTCCAGATGGGAGCTCTCTTCTTAATCTCTTCAATGATGTAGCGAGAGGCTTGGTAAGACTCATCTCGATGCTTAGAGCTCACGCCAATAGCCACACTGACTTCGCCCACACTGAGTTTTCCTACCCGGTGAAGAACACAAACCCTAATAGTATCCCCCCAGCGAGATAAAGCCTCCGTTGCAATCTCATTTAAAACTTTTTCAGCCAGCGGAGTAGCAGCGTCATAGCCCACAGCAACGACTTCACGCCCTAGGTTTTCAGATCTTACTGATCCAAAAAAGAAATTCTGCGCTCCATGACCAAAATCACTTGCAAACTCAAACACCTCGCTTGGATCTATTTTCTCATTTACAATTTCACAAAGAATTCGATCCATCGCATCACCCTCCACACACAGGGGGTAGTATAAAAAGCGAGCAGGATCTTTCGATCACATGATTGAGATCTAAAATCTGCGATTCGCTTGCAACCGCCGAATCTTTGATGAGTTCAGAGTCAGAAAAGTGCGGAAAAAATTCTTTAAAACGACTATCCAATTTTTCTTTTAAACTAGATATCGGAATAGGCTCTCGGGAATTTACAATGATTGGCGTTCCTTGCTTTTCATATTTTCTAAAGCTACCAAAAAGCCTAATCTCAATTTCGATCATAAAAGCACCTCGCGCTCAAATCCGTTATAAAGTGAAACAATCTCGACCCCCTCATTTACTTTGGCTTGCGACCCCTCTTCAGGAAAAATGACCCAACAATTAGCGTCGAGAAGAGAACTCACCATGTAAGAGGCTTGTCCTTTGAGTGCTTCCACGGTGATTCCGTTTTTTTCAAATGTCGCTGTTCCTTTAAAAAAGCACCGTAGTCCTTCTGGCTTTGGGCAGTCGCGAGCAAGAGTTGCAAGGATCGATCGTTCCCTTTCAAGTCCAAGGCTTGCTCTGATAAATGGCTCTATAAAAAACCTTAAACCAACAGCTGTTGAGACTGGGTTTCCGGGTACTCCAAAAAAAGCACACTTTGTTTCGGTGGATGTATCAAGTTCAGCAAACAAGACAGGCTTTCCTGGGCGAATTGAAACTTTATGAAAATAGGTCTTAGCGCCCATTTCATCTAGAACCTCAGGGACAAAATCATATTTTCCCATCGAAACAGCCCCTGTGCTGATAATGAGATCGGCTCCCTCTGAAAGAACACTTTCAAGATACTCTTTGTAGAGTTTAGGCTCATCGCGCACAATACCTATGTAATTTGCCTCAATGCCAATCCTTGAGAGAGCCGCTTTCAAAAACGGACCTGTGGAGTTACGAATCATTCCCGGTTGAAGGACCTGCTCGGCGGGCGAGACAAGCTCGCTTCCAGTAGAGAGAATCACCACCCTAGGCATCCTCTTCACAGGAAGAGTTGTAATCCCAAGGCTTGTGCACGCGAGAATATGCTCTGGCGTGATTCTCACATTTTTAGGGAGCACCAATTGCCCTTTAGAAAAGTCTGTTCCCAAAGGTCTTACGTTTTCCGCAGCTTTTACGGGCTTCGAGATTAAAATGGTTTCTGCCTGACTATTAGAAGCCCGATTCACTACAACGTCCTCGATGCGAACCACTGCATCGTAAGAATCAGTTGGCAGAGGTGCTCCTGTCATGATTTCAACAGCGGTGCCCGATTTGTTCCGATTAGCGTCTTCAAAGGCTCGAAGGTCGCCCGCAGCAACAAGTCCATGGACTGGAATGCGAATTGGTTCACTTTGAGTTGCGCCATGGGTATCTGAGGCTCGTACTGCAAATCCATCCATAGCGGAATTGGTAAATGATGGAACATCTTCTGGACTTAAGATCGGGTGTGCTAGAATTTTTCCGATCGCTTGAGAAATTGAAAGAGTTTCAATGCGAGGTTCACGTGATCTTCCTACTTCTTCTAAAATCTGAAGCGCTTGCTTGTATGAGATCATGATTCTACCTCCGAAATGGCAAGGACTTTGGGATGCATGGCTCTGAGTGCAAGCTCAAGAAGAACACCAAAGCCCAGCACCCAAAGAAGGTTGCTTGTGAGCGCTGTAATAAGGATTGCCCCGGCGATTTTAACTACGCCAAAATCAGAGCGAAGCGTGGGGGCTGCAAGCTTTAGATGAAAAAGCCCTGTGGTCATGAGCAGAATTGAGACAAGAATTGTGGGATAGATTAAGACATGAGCGCCTTTTGCAAATTGGATGGCAGCTAAGAAAAGTAGGACAAATCCCATCATGGCTGTAGACCATGGACTTTTTGATCCGCCTCGAACATGGGCCGTGACACCACCTGAGCCGTGGCAAAAAGGCATTCCACCCAGAGCACCAACAACCAGGTTTCCAATACCGATGGAATACAACAGCCTACGCACGGTGACCCGAGAAGCTTTCTCCCCAAAGTAGCGAGAGCAGACATCTTTGGTGGCTAGCACTGAATTTGCTGAAGTGAGAACAATTTGAGGAATAAGAAGCCCTAAGATCAAATTGAGCCTCATTCCCTCGAATCCGGTTTGTTGACGGGCTTGAAAGGTTGCTCCTGCAGGAACGAGTTGGGGTGAGAAAACTGCGATCACAAGACCTACTGTCGCAAGCAGTCCCAATACAGGAATTCCTCGTATTTCAGGGAGCAAGAGCATGAACAGAGCTCCTCCGAAAACAGCGATGCCCAGAGTGTGAGTCGTCAGAGCCTCCCAGCCTCCGAACGCCTTAACGCCCTGTAGGATCAGAAGAACGCCTAACCCTGCTTGCAGTTCATGGATCAAGCTACTCGGTACTCTCTTTGCGATTTGATCCACATTCAAAAAGCACATCAGAAGGCAATAAACCCCAAGAAGCATTCCACTGATTCGCACTTCTGCAAAACTAGCTCCCGCCGTCACTGCTGCTATGGCAATGGATTTTAATGGCTGAACGGCCATGGGTACTTTGAATAAATAGGCTGAAACAATGTAGGTAAGTCCCGTTGTAAAAAGAATCACAGGTCCAGAAAATCCTGCCTTCATGGAAAGTAGTGCAAGAAGAGGAAACAGGACTGCACCGTCAGAAAAGGCACCCAAGAAATTTCTAAACGCCTCCTTCCATTTCATGGGTGACCTCCTCCGCTGGCTACATGAAGACAATGAGAAATGAGATCTCCAGCGTCCTCTAAGGATTCTTTGACAGCATTGGGACTTCCTGGAAGGCAAAGAATAAGGACACCTTGAATGAGATAAGCGCATGAGCGGCTAAGCCACGATTTTTTAGTGTAGCTGGCACCTGATTTTCTTAAGAGCTCTCCAAAGCCTAGGATTTCCTTTCCACCAAGATCCTGGCTTAAACTCAACACAGTTTCAGGTGTGATGTCTCGTGTGGAAATTCCCGTGCCACCGCTTGTAATAATGACACGCACTTTTTTGCTTTCCACCAAACGCCTAAGCTCTTTCTTAAGCATTTCTGAGTCGTCCGGAAGAATGAAAGTGCTCTCGATCTTTGCGCCTTCGGAGGAGAGCCACTTTGAAGCTAAAGGCCCTGAAAGATCTTCTGCTTCTTTTCTAAAGCATCGATCGCTCAGTGTAATGACAGAAGCGCTTACACCTTGCAGAGACTTCTCTTTAGTTTTATCTAGAGATGCGAAAATTGATTCTTGCGGTGAGCTTTCTGGATGACGCCAGACACCTGATTTTCCGCCTTCTTTTAGCTCAAGGCGAACGCTTCCAATTCTAAGTACCGGGTCGATTCCTTTAGTGAGATCATAAAGGCAGAGCAGCGCTGCATTCACGCCCGAGAGCGCTTCCATCTCCACACCCGTTTTGCCAATTGTTTTTGCTTCGCAAAATACTTGGATATGATCTTGATGAAGCTTCATCCAAACTCTCACTGAGGTCAGCGATAACGGGTGGCAAAGAGGAAGAAGCGTTGAGGTGAGCTTTGCACCTTGAATTCCAGTGGCCTCTGCTAAAAGAAGGACATCGCCCTTAGGAAGAGACTTTTCTCTGATTCTCTGAATGGTATCCTTTTTGGCGAAGAATATACCTGAGGCAACTGCACGCCTCTGAGTATCTTTTTTCTCCCCAATATCGATCATCCGAAAGGATGCTGCTTCGCTAGCCACCGATGGCTGCAAGGTTCCATGTGTTTCCATAATTTCCTTCATGTAGAAAATGAGAGACGGGCTTTCCTAAAATAAGCCGCTGAATCTCGTGAGTGAGTGCTTCTTGAGAGTCGTCTGAGCTTAAGTAGCGCCGTAGTGAAGCGTCTCCATCGCCAAAAAGGCAAAGTCTCAGTGCTCCTCTGGAAGACACTCGAAGCCTGTTACAAGTTTTGCAAAAGTCTTTTGAGTAAGGTGCGATAATCCCAATTGTGCCCAGGTAGTTTGGATGCTCATAAGTCACAGCAGGACCATCATCCACTTTGCGAGAAACAGGTTTCCATCCAGCCTTTAGAAGCTCAAATTGAACAATGCCTCCTGAGAGATGTTTCTCGTCAAAAAGGGCTTGGTTTTTACCCGTGCGCATGAGCTCAATAAACCTTACACTGATGGGCCGATCTCTAACCCATTCCATAAAGTGAGAGAGCTCATCGCCGTTACTCCCTTTCAGTAAAACAGCATTGATTTTTATGTTTTCAAACCCAAGCGTCAAAGCGTGCTCAATTCCCCGCATGACCTCACTAAAACGATCCATGCCTGTAATCCTATAAAAGCGATCAGGATCAAGGCTATCCAGGCTTACGTTGATGGAGGTCACGCCTGCATTTCTTAGGGGGAGCGCAAGCTCTCTGAGCCTATTGCCGTTAGTTGTAATCGCGATTTTTTTGATTTGAGAAATGCAGGAGATTGCAGATGCGATCTCAACTAAGTCTCGTCTCACGGTGGGTTCTCCACCCGTAAGCCTGACCTTTTGAATCCCGAGGCGAGAAAATCCTTGAACAAGCCTTGTGATTTCATCTACTGAGAGTTCAGAGTCTTGGGAGAGTGGACCTTGATAGCCATTGGGTAAACAATAGACGCAGCGAAAGTTACAGCGATCCGTTACCGAAAGGCGCAGATAGACAAATTGTCTTTCATACGTATCAACTAGTTTGTCCAATCCAAGTCTCCTTTCCAAAAACCGGGAGGCGTCAGTGTTTCCACTCATACCCTGGCACGCAGATGAGTTAAGTCACTCATCCAAACCGTGCGGCCCAAGTCTCCTTGTCACTTTAAAAAATGGGTTAGGAGCTAAGGCTCGGAGTTTTTCTAAAACGTCTATGTGGTGACCTTTTTTTCTTCCTCTTCCACAACAATGCCTGCCCTCAATTCTTGCTTGTTTTGAGGAGAAATCGAAGGATCTACCTTTTGTTGTCCTTGTCCAATTTGTAGCGGCTGCTGCTGAGACGGGCCAGATTCAAAAGGACTGCGACCGCCTTCGGTTGCCGCTTTAAAGGCACGAATCGCACTCCCCATGCTGGCCCCCAGCTCTGGCAGCCTTCTTGATCCAAAAAGAAGAGCAATGAACCCTAAAATAATTAAATGACTGGTACTTAACCCTAACATACGTCTGTTACTCCTTCCACTTTATTTAGTGCATCCTACGGAGCCTCCACAGCTCATCTCGGCTTGATCAGCACTATCTCCACCAAGCCAACTTTCTTTTTCGACTTCCACGCCCAGCTTCTTGCATTCTTCCGCTACAAGATCCTTGCAGTACTGGAACACAGCGGAATAAAAAGAGCTTGAACTCACTCCTGGTCGCTCGCAGATGGCTCCTATGAATCTTCCTAAATGGTCTTTTAAGAACTTTTTTCTGGCATCTAGGACGATCTCGATTCCTTCCTCATCGGAAGCTTCGATGAGAAGTGTGCTCTTCAATACTAAAAGAGCATAGAACTCGAGCTCAACGGATACGTGATCGAGCATCTCGGCCTGAACTCCATCGCCACCTGTCTCAAGTCCAAAGGCTCGGTAGAATCCCGCGATATCGACAAGCTGAGTGCCTTTGACCATGGCACGCTCACGCCCATACTCAGATTCATAAAGTGAGTTGACCTGTTTACCTCGGTCAAAAGAATCAATGTACTCGGAGCGAAGGTCGTCTAGGATCTTTGCGCTCCCTAAGACATCCGAAAGCCTTGCCTTGAGTTCGCTTAAGCGAACTCTCATCGAATCACTTAAGCCTTTTTCTAGGTCTCCGCTCTCAAGAAGCGTTGGCACGTTTTCCTGAAACCCATCACCGGGATAGGAAGCCAAGAGTGAGGCCAAAACAAATCTGGGTCCTGAAGAATCTTGTCTAACGTCAATCATTTTTGATTTCCTCCACCGCTTGTCAATTGAAGGGGAACCCAAGCCATGGTGACGCATTTTCTTGCACCCACTTCTTGTTTCGCTCCTTGCCATACGGCAAACGCGACAAAGCTATCCTTTGTCGGATCAAGTACTGAGCCATTCTCTCGTTTCAATGGCCTTGCAATCACGACAGACCATTCACCCTTACTCCAAACGCCGTGACCAATAGCCATTCTGTTTTCAATGACTGAGCTACTTCCAAAGCCTTCAGCAAAAATCTCGTCAACTGCACTTGCTTTTGCGTAGGATTGAGGATTGCCTTCAGCTTTACCAGGCGAGTAGATTTCTCTTTTTTCTTCCGTCAGCCCCTTGACCTTTCCTGGATCTTTAAACTCCATGGGATACATATCCGGATTCATATTGGGATAGAGATCCTTCATCTCTGGTTTTCCCTTTTCTAAATCCCTTTGATACTGCGCTCGCCAATGAAAGATGTGTACAGGGTTATCTTTCGCGCCCATGAAAATCGGAGGAGGAGAGCCTTCTTTCACAGGAAACTGAATGGCGACCGCATCTGAAAATTCTCCTAATTTTCCTGCCTCTGCTTTTTGATCCGCATGCCACTTAAGCCTAAAGGCTATCCATTTTCCGTCTTGTAAGGATTGCACTTGAAGGGCCGCAGTGGTGGTGGTCTTTGGCCTTGGGATCGCCATGGGCTGAGCCATGAGCGAAACGTTTTCTGATTTCACATCCTTCCAGAGAGACTCATCGAAGGCCTCTTTAGAAAGATCATGCGTGGTCTTTTGAACCTTAATTTCACTAGCAAATAAGCTTGCCTGAGAGAAAAAGGCAAAGCCTACGACTACTAGTGTTGCATATCGAATTTTCATACGGGGTAAACCTCCTTTCAACACGCCACGACTCGAAAGAACTATGGTGTGTTGTTCCTAATTGCTCCTAAGTTTTGGTCATAAGCTGTGCGATCAATCATGGGCTCAGTAACGGGAACACTCACGATCTCATCTCCTTTTTCGTCATAGCCGTAAGCAATGCCGCTTTTTACTTTAAAGGAGTGAATGATCCGATCCGTACTTCCCATGAGAACCAATAACCCTTGCGCTACAGGGTCTTCGTGAAGCTTCTGATAGCGACCAATGGCTTCATCCACAAGTGGCCCAAACATTTGAGTGAGATACTCCCGGTTCGCATGAACGGGTGGAATGTAATAGATATTCGGCTCAAGCCCAAGCTGTGGGTAATACGGAAGAGCAAGTCCTTTCTTATGAATAAGGTAATCAACTGGGTTATCCTCGCGTGCCTTCCACGGCGGGTTGACGAAACCCATAATGCGAATTTTGCCAATGCAGTTTTGAACACACATCGGTTGATATCCCTTTTCAACGGCTGGATAGCAGCCCACGCACTTTTCGCTTGTGCGCGTGTAGGCGTTGTACATTGATTTCTTGTAAGGGCATGCCCTCACGCATTCGCCGTAGCCTTTGCAGCGGGATTGGTCGATTAAGACAATTCCATCTTCCTCGCGCTTATAAATTGCTTTTCTTGGGCATGAGGCAAGGCAAGCGGGATAAGTGCAATGAGCACACGTTCTTGGAAGATAGAAAAACCAATTGTCATGAGGAAGACTTAGGTGCTCACCTTTTGCGACATTTCCCGTGCAGTCATCTTCTCCGTTATTCGGGTACATCCAATCTTCATCAGTGGGATGAAAGTTAACCACTCGCTCATTAGGCTCAGTTGCTTCAAAAATCGTTTTACCACGATAAGGTTCATGCTTTGCCCATTGCTGATGACCAAGCTTCTCAAGAACTCTCACGTCCCAAGCTAGGGGGTAACTTCCATAGGGCTTTGTCTCTACGTTGTTCCAAAACATGTACTCTTGGCCTTTGCCACTGGTCCAAGTGGTTTTGCAGGCTAAGGAGCAAGTCTGGCAGGCAATGCATTTATTGAGATCAAATACGATGGCCCACTGTCTTTTGGGGCGATTCTCCTCGTAGGGATATTCCATTTCACGATTGAGATGCCAGTTCTTTACTTTTGCCATAATCAATTACCCCTTTCTCTTCATGAACCGGCCTTTGAGATACTCTTTCATTGCCTGGTTTTCGTAAGTTGGTCTAAAGCCAAGAGATGCTGGCCTCCAAAGCCCTTCGCCGTTCATTCCGCCTTCTTCAGCTTTTGTGATGCGCACAAATGCCTCGCGAGGAGCTCCTACTGGACAGTGGATGTCTGGAGCGAAACCTTTTTCGATTCCTTGTCCAAACATTCCCTTATGGACAAGGGTATCAGTCATGAGTGTAGGTCTAAGCCATGCGCGAGTAGCACTTTGGTGACTTCCGTACCGGTACATCGACTGATAATTGGTTTCAGCACTTTTGGCTAAGCCGTCAGGACGGCTCTCTTGAGCCTTCACACTCCCAAAGGTCGCGCCATACATGTTATGCCAGGTCCGTGCGATCCCTCGAGGAGTGCCAGGATAGTACCTGGCTCTGAGCATGAGTCTTGCGACTTTGTATTCTTCAGTGCCCTTTTTCCAATTCCGATAAGGTCTGTCTTCCGGATCAGCATCGATATAGACGTAATCTCCGTCTTGAATTCCAAGCTCTTTTGCATCCAGTGGATTGATATCCACATAGCCTTCAACGTTGGATGGCATCCTTTTATCGTGTCGATACACATCGCCAAACGGTCCAAACCAAATCGCAGTGTAATCGGTGTCAATTGGAGTGGAATGCGCTCCATGCCGATACTTTGGAGTATGATAGACGTGAGTATGAAGCTTCAGTCGGAGCGGATGCTTTGAGGCTAGAACTTCATCCGTGGTCATCTGAACATTTCTTACTTGTCTTGCTTCACAGGAAAGGTCGCTTGATTTTAAGCCATAATCCTCAGGCGTCTTAGGACGAATACCTTCGTGTTTTTGCCCCACAAGGACGTTGGGTTCATGCGGAGTGGAGTCAACTGGTTCACGGTAAACAACAATATTTTCTCCGCTGTCAATGAACTCCTGCTCAAATCGATAAAACTCAAGTCGCCCAGATTTCGTATGCCAGGGCTGCTCGGATCGTGCTTGCTCATAAGAGGACACTCTCGGGTAGGTTCTTGAATTCATGATTGCAGGAATCCCTTGTTTTGCTTTAGCCTCAAGGTCTGCGATGTTGTAGCCCTTCAAAGTAAAGGAGTGATCAATGATCCTTTGCAAGTACTCTTCAACATTGTTTTCAAGGGCAAACTTCCAATAGTCCTTCATCCTAGAATCACCCACAACCTCTCCAAGACGCTTTGCCACGCCAGCGATGACTTCAATATCGCCTTGAGTGTCAAAGATTCTTGGGAGATCGGAGCGAGGAAAAATCTGCACAAATGGATTTGTGTACGACCCGCACATGTCGGGGTAACGAAATTCAGCCCAGCTATCGATGGCAAAAACTAGATCAGCGTACTCACAAGAGCCTGTCCACCACCAATCGGAGTAAGCAATAAACTCGATCCGAGGAAGCGTGTTATTGACGACATCAAAGTGCCATTTGACGTTCCCGATAACGGAGTTTGAATTGTTCAGCCACATGCTTTTCGTAGGCGCTGGAAGATGGCCTTTTCCGGTGAAAAGTTTATTACCCACTCGAAGAGGACGCTCTCCATAGTTGAAATAATGGAGTGATTCGTAATGCGCATACTTCTTTAAGCTGATCTTGCCGCCTTTTTTAAGCTGCGGATTGAATGGGTCTTCTGCAATGTACATTGGCTCGCCGCCAAACAGAGCTGACCGATAATTACCGGAAAAGCTACCCACGTTGCCCCCCGGAAATCCTACGTTTCTTGTCAATGCGCCTAAGAGAAAAAGTGCTCGGTCTTTAAGATCTGAGTTAAAAAACTGATTTGGCCCCATGCCACAAGCAATGATGGTTCCCTCTCTATTGGCTGCCATCTGCTCAGCAAGCGAGGTGATGGCTTTTTTCGGCGTACCTGTGATTTGAGAGGTCTGCTCGGGAGTAAAGTTCGCGTTCAAATATTCTTTCATGAGATTAAATACGGTGCGAACCTTTACTTTTTTGCCATCAAGAAGTGTTACCTCACGGGCCGCAAAAAGATCGGCATGAACTTGTTTGCCTTTGTGATTTTTTCCATAGTCATCTCGGCTCACTGGAACAAGTTTTTTAGTCTTCTTGTCAATCACGACTGAAGACCTAAAATCACCTCTCATCGATTCTGGTGCAAATTGTGTTTTTTGCTCAAGAGGGGGAGGATTTGATTCTCCTTTTTTAATAAATTGAATGGACTCAAGCTCAGGCTCTTTAAATCCAGCGATCACTTCATCAGGGCGCAATGGTTGAAGAGTATCCATCCGGACCAAAAAAGGTAGATCCGTACTCGTTTCCACAAAGTCACGGTCATAAAGATTCTTTGACATGATGACTTGAGCCATCCCCAGCGCAAAGGCTGGATCAGTGCCTGGACGAATGACAACCACTTCATCAGTCTTTGAAGCCGTTGCACTGTATTCCACGGTAATAGCAACAGTCTTTACACCCTTAAGCCTTGCCTCGGTTAACCAATGGGAATCGGGCATCTTGGTCGTAATCCAGTTCATGCCCCAGACCAGCACCAACTTTGCTCGCTCAACTGTAAAAAGATCAAAGTCATTACTTTGCTCACCAGTCACCATCGGATGCCCTGGCGGAAGATCGGTGTGCCAACTGAAACTATCCCAACCCCTAGCCCCCACCGCTTCATCAGGGCCAACACCACGGTTTTTTGAATCTAGTAGCGCCATCATGTTAGCAAAGCGATAAAGACCATAGAACCGTGTTGCACCAATGAAAGCCATCCCTCCACGGAATTTGAGAGTCTGAGTGCCAGCTCCTTCCATCGCGTGAATCATGGATTCATCGTAGCCTTGAGTTTTTAAGAGCTTCGCGCCAGCTTCTCCCGAGTAGGTCTTGCTGATATTGGCAAAAGCTTTAGCAGCGTAATCGTAAGCATCCTCCCAACTCACTCTGAGCCACTTATCTTTTCCTCGTTGAAAGTATTTTTGATCAGGAGCTCCGGATACGGAGTCCCGAGGAAAGTCCGCTTCAACCCATTCTTTAAATCCGCGTCTGACCATTGGGGCCTTTACCCGACGATCGCCATAAAAACGTCTCACAAGTGCAAGCCCTTTTTGGCAGATCCTAGGGTCCCAGCGATGAGAAGCTTTATTGCCATAGAGGTCAGTTGCTTTTCCGTACCCGTAACTTGGCCCAATTCGGGCAACCACGCCGTTTTTCACATAGGATTTAAGTAGGCAATTGTGAGTGTCATTGGGCGCACATAGAAAAACAAAGCTTGAGTCGTAATCAAAAATATTCCGGTATGCTTTTTCCCAATCGCGATTGGGATAGAAGGCGAGAGGATTATCCACCTGTGTAGGCTTAAAGTACCGAATCGGCGCTCCAAAAAGCGTTCGACTGGAGAGCGCTGCACCAACTACAGCCATTCCTTGTAAGAATTTTCTGCGACCTTCGTTTGCTCCGCCATTGTTGCCTTCATCACTCATGTCTCTCGTCTCCTCATCACGTCTCTTAAGTCACGGCTCAAGTTTCATTTCGTCTCTTCTAATTCTTTTGATAAATCTTTTGCCTCTCCACTTGATTGCGAGAGGACCCTCGTGCTTGGCCACTCCAGGCTCAAATTAGCTAGAATTGCGCCTCCCTGTCCCAGACGAAGTGCCGCTCGCCATCCGTTAGCGCGTGCTAACCAAATGCCCTCGGCATCTGCTTCAAGAGAAAGCTCATTGCCATTCATTTGAACTCTGCACTTTGTCCCTGGAGTCATTGAAGATAGACTTCCTACAACAACCCAAGCGTCTTCTAACTTACGATCTTTTTCTTTATGCCAAGGCATGAGCTCTCGAAGTCTCTCAAGATCAATCTGATCGGTGAGGCTATGACCAAATCTTTGGAAAAAATCTCTCCTCGAGAGCCCACTCATGTTGAGCCTCCATAGACCGCAAGCGGGCTAGAGTCTTTGGCTAGGATTTCTGGGAACTTCTTTGCGAGCTCTTTACAAAAAGAATCATGAAGAAGTTTTCCGCCTGCTCCACAAAGCACCCCCTCATCGGTTTCAAGTCGGTAATAAAGAGCTCCCTCTGAAAAGCCATCGATATGAAGGCAAACTCTCATCTTCTCAAAGCGCTTCGAGATCTCTTCCAACTCCTGAGTTAATTCTGAAGGCACGGGTCCATATTTTTTTAATGAGGTTGATTTGGATGATCGCTCTCGAGAAACCACGCGAGGAACGGAGTAATTCTCGGCAAAGAGAACATCCACACACTCTTGATCCCCGTGACCTAAACTACGATGTCTTGCCAGGCGCTCCGTATCACCGGCCCCCATGATGAGGCCATCCAGCGCCTCGCGCCAGTAATCACAGCCAAAGCTCTTAAGAGCGGAGAGTGAGACACATCCTTTTCTTTCAAGCACGAGCGCCTCGTTGTGAGAGCGCCATTGTCTTTGAAAACAAGGAATTTGAGTGCTCGCTAGGATTTCTGATAAATCCGAAGTCTCAAGACTTAAGCCTAAGAATCTAGAAACACTCACGCCGAGTTGCCGGCTATAATCGAAAACTTTTCTTAGAGCTTGATCTTGCAGCGCCTTTGGAACCTTTGACAAAAGATCTAGTTCTCGGGCGGCTAAGGATTTATCTCCGATCGCCTCTGATTTGCCTTTTTCAATTAGAAGAGATTGAAGCGCCGAAAGTCTTGCCTTCTGCCAACGAAGGCCAAAGTCTTTCGCGTTAAACTCGGGATGCTCACAAACTCTGATGGATGTTGATTCTGCTTTCATAAGCTCTCAAATCTGCTGTGCGAAGCGCGTGCCAAGTTGTCTGCTCGCCGCAGATAGCCTTGTGTTGCCAAATAGAGGCGATCACAAGGCACAAAATGTCCCGTAAGCGAGACAGGATTTCTCGTTTTGGAAAGTGGGACTTTCCAGAAGTGGAGAGCGGCAATTTCTAAAATCTGGTGCCGAAAATCTTCTCTTAGCATGTCCTCACGGTATCGCGAGGCTACGGACTTCAGGTATGATCTGGGTCATACCGATTCCGACATATTTTGCGTCAAATAGAGAGTAAGAAAATGAATGCTCATAACGAACGAGTTCAAAAAACAATCACAAGTGATCTGAGAAGTCTTAGGTGCACGGCAGGTCTACCTTCCGAAGTACAGGCACTTCTCGCCTCCGTTGCTGTGAAGCGAAGATTCAAAGCAAATGAGTACATCTGGGAGATGGGTGATCCTGGAGAGTTTTTAGCCATTGTGCAATCAGGGCTTGTCGAAGTGGCTCGCTATTCCAGCGCTGATGAAGAAATGGCGATGGGTGTGTTTGGCCCATCCGATGTGATTGGAATCTCTGCCGTTATGAAAAAGACAGTCTATCCGGGAAGTGCAAGAGTTATTGCTCCAGGATCAGAGCTGATTAAACTTTATCTAAGACCTGTTCTTCAGCGCAAAGATCCCATCATCGCGGAAGTCCATACCTGGATCAGAGAGATGATGCTTCTCCATGAACAGGTCTTAAGAGATAAGATTGATATTTTAAACGCAGGAAGCGTTGAAAGCAAAGTTTTCGAGCTCTTCAATCATCTCATTAGAAGATTTGGAAAGCACGAATCTCACTTGCGTCATTTTATTCCCATTCAACTCACACGAGCTCAGGTTGGAAAGCTTACAGACGTTCGCGTTGAAACAATCATCAGACTTATAAGTCGGTGGCAAAAGCAAAAGCTCGTTCATTGGACAAAAGACGGGATTTTGATCGAAAACCTACCTCTACTTGAAAAAAGTTTAACTCGAAATAGAAGGCTAAAATGAAAGAAACCTTTTTTTCTAAAATCGATCCTTACCAAATCCTCTTTCCGCTAGGGCTTGCTCATGCCATTTTTGGGGGCTCGCTTTGGATTTTATTTTCCTTAAAGCTTGCACCATACCCAGGCCCACTGCATGCGCATCACATGGTGGATGGATTTTTGCTTTCCTTTGCCGCAGGTTTTTTGCTGACCGCAATTCCTAGGTTTACAGGCGCTGATCGCTCTTCGCCCACGGAGCTTATGATCGCTACTGCGCTTTCAGTTCTTTCCTTTTTTGAATCAAGGTCAATCGTAGCTTTTGGAATGCTTTTATTTCTTTCCACCTTTTTTGGAAGACGAATCAAAAAAAGAACGTTTTCGCCACCACCTCATTTTTTGTTTCTACCTATTGGCCTTTTGCTTGGGTTATCGGGATCGGCGCTTTTGTCTCTCGTGCAATTTGGCTTCATTGATGCCCGGTGTTTAACTGCAGCGCGTCTATTTCTCTATTATGGAATGATGCTTTCTTTTCTCTTAGGCATCGGAGCAAAGCTCATTTCGGCACTCCTTGGATGGACAGCACCGCCTACGCATCGTATCGAGCCGCTAAACTCACTCAATCGTCCTCAAAAACTAAGCTCAAATAAGTGGGTCATTCCATCAACTCAAGGCGCGGTCTTTCTTTCAAGCTTTGCCATTGAACTTGCCGTTGCACCCGGAGTAGGAAGGGCGATTCGAGCCTCTTGTGCCACCTGGATAGGAATTCAAAATTGGAAGCTCTATAAAAAGCCGCAAGTGCAAGGAAAGCTTCCTTTTTGGCTTTGGATTTCGGCCTGGTTTTTAATCTCTGGTCTTTGGATTCACGCACTCTTCCCGTCTTTAGGTATCCATGCAGCGCATCTCATTTTTATCTCAGGCTTTGGATTGATTACGATGCTTGTTGCTTCAAGAGTGACGCTCGCCCATGGAGGTTATTCACTTGAACTTGAATCCAGATCCAAGATTTTTGCCACGACAAGCTTGCTCATTATCCTAGCCGCTTTAACAAGGGTAACTGCCGCCTGGACACCGACCTATTTCCAGCACTTGGCATATGCAGGAGCAGTTTGGGTCATTTCGATCTTGGGTTGGAGCGCTTTCTTTTTACCGAAAATCCTCTTTCATTCGACCCATATTTTCTCATTTAGGAAAACCTGGAGCAAATACAGACGCTGTGTTTGCGGAAAGAAGCATCATCATGGAACACAAGACGCGCAAATCTAAACCTCCTCTCATTTATTCCTGCTCAGGCTGCTCCAGTGCCGCACAGCTCGCTAATAACCTTGCCATTAAGGCAGATCGCGAGGGATTAGCCGAGATGTCTTGCATTGCAGGCGTCGGAGGAGATGTTCCATCCTTAATCAGAGTCGCAAAATCAGGCCGCCCGATTGTAGCCATTGACGGTTGTCCGCTTCGTTGTGCCGAAAGCTGCTTAAAAAGGCATGGTGTCACACCTTCGGTTCATTTTACGCTGTCAGATTTTCAGATTAAAAAGACCTTTCATCAAGAATTTGCTCCGAACGATTCAGAGAAGGTTTATTCAGAGATTAAGCCTAAAATCGAAGCGCTGCGCTCCCAAGAAGAAGACAAAGAAGAGGGCTCGGATTCGGAAGATCAGGAGGGATCTTAATGTGAATCCTTCTTTCCCAGGTGCCGCTTTTTGCCCCATCATTTATGGTCCCGTGCAAAGTCGAAGGCACGGAAGATCTCTCGGAGTGAATCTAGGGATTCCTCATCAAAAGATCTGCACCTGGGGCTGCATTTATTGCCAATGTGGAATGGGCGAAAGAAGAGAGATTAAGCCCACCGAACGGACTGTCTCAGCAGAAGAGATTATTTCTTTAATTGAAATTGCTCTAAAAAGAGATCCCAAGATCGATTCGATCACTTTTGCTGGAAATACCGAACCAACAGCGCACCCTGGTTTTCTTGAAATTATTCAAAGTGTTTTGAAACTGAGGAGGGATCTTCAAGGCCAGTGGATCATCAATTGCCTCACTAATGGCTCGGAACTGGATCGACCCAAAGTCTTAGAAGCATGCGCTCTATTAGATGACACATGGACAAAGCTCGATTGTGGGATTGACGACCTTTTTCAAAGACTCAATCGCCCTCTTTCTCGAATTGGTGGGATTAGAGGACACGTTGAAAGAATCAAAAAGCTGAAAGCAATTTCCATTCAAACTTTAGTGTGGCGCTCGGATGAAAACCCACAGCTATCCAATTGGACCAATGGAAATAGGAATGCTCTTCTTGAAATCTACTCTGAGCTTAAACCAAGAAAGATTCACCTAACCACGATTGCTAGAAATCCTGCTGTACCAACGCTAAAGGCCGTACCTAAAAGTGAACTCCTGGAATTTTCGGCTCAGGTAAAAGGACATGGGCTCGCTCTTGAGGTCTTTGAATGACAAAGACCCTCGTTTCACCCAAGTTTCATCTCAGCGCCTTACGAGATGAAAAAACTATTTCGGTCTTTGGGGTGCTTTTTTATTGGACGCTTCTAAATTACTACCACTTACTAAAAATAGAACACTTTGTCGTGGGACTACTTACAGTGATTCTTTTCTGGGGGGGTGAGAAGCTTTCCAAATGGCGGGCACTTGTATTTCCCCTCCTTCTGACGGGTATGGTCTATGATAGTCAACGCCTCTATAGCGATCTTCTTCGAGGGACTATTCACGTCGTAGAACCATATCGATTTGATCGATACTTTTTTGGAATAAGGTCGGCAAATCAGATCGTAACTCCCAATGAATGGTGGCAGCTTCATCTTCATTCACTTTTAGATTTTCTATGTGGATTTGCGTATCTTATTTTTATCCCTGAATTTTTCTTAGTCGTATTTTATTTTCTCTTTTGCTTGGGAGAAAGGGAATCAAAGCTTGCCCGCCAAATGAGTTGGGGATTTTTTTGGCTCAATGCTTTAGGCTACAGCACTTATTACTGGTACGCGGCTGCTCCACCTTGGTATGTCGCTGAACATGGCTTTGGTCCCGCAGATCTGACTACATCAGCTAGTCTTGGCGGCTGCCTCAGGTTTGATCAAATCATTGGGCTTCCCATTTTTAAAACCTGGTATGGACACTCTGCTGATGTTTTTGGCGCGATTCCATCTTTGCATGTGGCTTATCCGTTCTTAGCCTTCATCTACGCACTGAAAGTAAAGAAGCTTCGCATTTGGAGTCTATTCTTTTTCGTTTTGGTATCGTTTTCAGCTGTCTATCTCAATCACCACTACATCCTCGATATTCTCTGGGGTACAGCTTACGCTGTCATCATTGGGTTTATGCCTGAGGTACTGAGTCGCTGCAGGGGCACGTAGTGATTCGACTTCTCTCAGTTTTTAATCTTTTATCGAGAATATTTTTTCGACAGCAAAATCAAATTTCACTCAAAATTGCAGACAGTTCCTTAATGTACTCATCAGAATAATTGATTGTCATTTCTCGTGAAGCAAAAAACGGATTCATCATCGTCATTCGGATGAGCACCACTTCATCGGAATCGCGCTTTGCCATCCAAGAGGGAGTCCATTGATCAAGATAGGCGGTATACGATTTCCAATGAAGAGATGTTTTGGAAACCATGAAAGCGCTATCCTGGTGCTTAGGAGAAAACCTGTCAAATACACGCAGCGTGCGCTCGTTACTTTTAGAAATGGACTCTCCTAGTTTTGCGCAGGTAAAACACAAGATATTCGTGTCACAGCCTGGGGCAACCTGAAGCGGAAGATTCTCTACAATGAGCCTTTTCCCGAGCTCTTTAGAAATTCTTGCCGTTCGCTCTAAAAGAAGCCCGTATCCATTTGGATTCAATCCCATCGTTTTTGCCGTCATCCACGTGGCGATTGCACCTGCTGCGGAACGAGAGCCTTCGATGGTATAGGGGCCTTTATCCTGCGTTTCATCGAAGTCGATGTAAGGCGCATCATCAAAGGTGCTAAAATAGTAGTCTCTTTTGTCCCGAGTTAAAAAAGCCCCAGATGCATAAGGAACATAGCCCAGTTTATGCGGATCTAAGGTTACTGAATCCACTCGCGAGATCGCATGTAGGGCGTCTTTACTTTGAGACGAAAGCGCTATTGAATGGTTTAGATCCACGGTTCTAAAATATCCACCAAAGGCGGCATCCACGTGATGCCAGATGTGAATCCCACTTCCTTTTTTCCAATGATCAAGCACATCTTGAACCTTGTTCACTGGATCAATCCCACCCAGTTCCGTCGTCCCAACCACTGAGACCACAGCCAAGACAGGGCGGCCTTTGACAATGGCTAAATCTAAGAGTTGCTTTAAATGGTCGATGGATAATCTGCCGTGAGAATCAAGTTGAATGGGCCATAACGCTTCAGCACCGAGGCCCAGCATCCGGCATCCTTTTTTCCAGGAGTAATGCTTGTTTTCAGGTACTAGAAGTACAGGTCCCAAAAATTCTTGTCCGCCACTCAGTATCTCAATACGATCAGAAAGCTCTATGGGATTTGCTACTCCCATTTTCCATTTTGCAATCTCAGATTGACTAATAGATGCATGCTGGATCTTGGCCATAGCATCATCAAGCTGGTTCCATCCAGAGTGAGCAGAGAGCGTGGGATCGAAGGACTCTATTTTTCTTGATTCTTTAAGCGCAGCCTGACTGGCAAGCCAAAGTGCCATTCGAGATTGCGCGCGGATTAAAGCTTCAAGGTTAGCAATAGTCCCACCCGAAGTGAAATGACCAGCTCCCGATTGGCTCGGGAATCCCACCATGGAAAGAAGAAACTCAATTGCTTCATTTTCGATTTGGGTACCAACACGAGAGGATTCGCCAGAAATATTATTGGGATTATGTAGAAGTGTAACCACATGACCAAAAAGAGCAGGAAGTGAAACTTCGGAGAACATGTGGCCTACATAACGAGGCGAAAACTTAGGAACCTCCTGTTCAAGTCTTGCTAGAAGATCCATGGTTACTTTTTGGAAGATCTCTTTTCGCTCAATGAAGCTGTGAGAACTTTGATCAAGCGTGCTGATCGCAGAACCATCCTCTGGAAAAAGGGACTTTCGCCAGCTAGTCCAGCGCTCAAAAACGGAATCTAAGAGCGCTAAAACCCATGGGGCGTTTTCTGCTTGAGGCCCAAGAAAAAAACTCTTGAGCGCCACCTCCTTAGGGTCACATTTGGGTTTGATGGGTTTTCTGGTCGATTTCGCCATTCTGCTTCCTTTGAGTTCAGTCTTCATCTTCCCTTAATATATCCAGTTTCTTTATGACCTAGATCATAAGAGATTGAATGGTTTCGACCGATCATTTGTATTAAAGAAGGGAGCGCAGACCCTATGGATAAGAGTGCTAATTTCGTCTCGAAAGAAAATTTAAAAACAAGAATTCTACTTTTCTTCCTTGTCATAGGATGCGCATCACTTTGGATGCCCCTCGCTAAGGCCCAAGAACCAGACTCTCTGGATTCACATAAGATTTCGCCTCAAACTGAGAATGAAAAACCAACCGAGCAATCTGTTGCTTCACAAAACTTAGCCCCTTACGCTATGCCTTGGCAACTTCGCACCATCATCCCTGGAACGGGGGCGCGATTTGATTCGGCGGTTGCCTTTTATGATGATAAGAACGGGAACGCGGCTGGAACTGCGATTGCGAGCATGCTGGGCGGGAATTATAAGCTTTTGCCTGAGCTTGCTTTGTCGATACGAGTTGGATTCGTAAATAATAACCCTCCTGCAAGCGCTCCTTCCGCCACTTCCTTTATCAATCCGTTTTTGGGTGGACTTTATTCGTTTAAGCTCTCTAGTGATTTTCGATTGGGTTTTTTCCTGGGCGTAACCGTCCCACTTGGAACAGGCGGCGGGAATTATCCAGATCCAGCGATTCAATCGGCTAACTCGGCAGGGATTCTTGCGCGCTCGGCCATGGATAACGCTCTTTTTGCCGTGAACTATTTCACAGTAATCCCTGGGGTTGATCTTGCCTACATCGCACATGGGTTTACCGTTCAGCTTGAGGCAACGCTTCTTCAATTAACCCGCGTGCGTGGTGAGCAAATCGACAAAGATCCTTCGCGCACTAATTTTACATCAGGCGTCGCGGTGGGCTATGCCTTTTCGCCACAAGTTTTTCTTGAAAGCGAGCTTCGCTATCAGCGCTGGCTGGATAATCAAACGGTGGCCGCTTCTGCTTCACCTGCAACCGAGAATTTATCCTTTGCGGTAGGGCCAAGGTTTCAACTTAAAACAGGCAATCTTACGATGAAGCCTGGGCTTGCCTATGCTCAAGGAATTTCAGGTCCCATGGCACATGGGGGCTATACATATCCGACAAATAGTGACAAAATTATCTTTTTTGATATTCCAGTGAGTTTTTAGTGGCTTGGATTCTCCGGACGGAAAGGACTGGGTAAATGGCTATGGCGCATCACGGCATCTTCGATTATTTCAAAAATGCATCTTTCATGATGAGTGTGTTATTGTTTGGGTTAAGCTTTAGCGCCCAGGGAGCCATCACTTCAGATCTCGACAATCGAGGTGAGAAAATCGAGGGTCAAGAAAACGCGATTTTAACCGACGCTCCCAATCTTCCGCCCCCTATCACCAGAAAACATGCCACAAAAGTTATCGTGCACCTTGAAGTCAAAGAAGTCCAAGGCAGGCTCGCAGATGGCGTAAAATACACGTTTTGGACTTTTGGCGGAAAGGTCCCTGGAAAATTTATCCGAATTCGCGAAGGCGATTTCGTTGAGTTTCATCTCGATAACCATCCCGAAAACAAAATGCCTCACAACATTGATCTTCATTCAGTCAATGGTCAAGGAGGTGGGGCCGCTGCCTCACTTACAGCTCCAGGTCATAGCTCGGTTTTCTCATTTAAGGCGCTCAATTCCGGGCTTTACGTTTATCACTGCGCAACAGCTCCCGTTGGGATGCACGTTGGAAATGGAATGTATGGTCTCATTTTAGTTGAGCCCAAAGAAGGTTTACCTAAGGTGGATCACGAATACTATGTGATGCAAGGCGACTTTTATACTAAAGGCCCTAATGGTCAGCAAGGTCTTCAACCCTTCAGCATGGAAAAAGCGATTCAAGAAAAACCTGAATATGTGGTTTTTAATGGCTCAGTAGGAGCACTTTCTGGCGATAACGCACTTACTGCAAAGCCCGGCGAAACCGTAAGACTCTTTGTTGGAAACGGTGGACCGAACCTCACTTCTTCATTCCACGTGATCGGAGAAATTTTTGATCAAGTTTGGCCGGAAGGAAACATGAGCCAAATCGCTCACAACGTTCAAACGACCATCGTCCCATCCGGAGGCTCATCGATTGTTCAGTTTCGGGTGAATGTGCCGGGTACTTACATTTTAGTTGATCACGCACTTACTCGTGCTTTTAACAAAGGAGCTCTTGCTCAGCTTAAAGTGGCGGGCGATGAGGATAAGCTTGTGTACTCTGGAAAAGTCAGCGACGAAGTTTATCTCCCAGAAGGAACTCGTATTCGAGTCACCGAACAGCCCTCAAAACTTACACCTGCTGCCACCTCAAAACCACAGCGCATTGAACGAGGCAAGGCCGTCTATATGACTAACTGTGCGGCCTGCCATCAGGCGAATGGTCAGGGAATTCCTCATGCGTTTCCACCTCTAGCGAAATCGGATTTCTTAAACGCAGATAAGAACCGTGCGATCAAGACCGTAACCGGAGGGCTTCAAGGAAAGGTCATCGTGAATGGCCAAGAATACAATGGCGTGATGCCCGCATGGACACTCAGCGATGAAGACATCGCAAATGTTCTTACCTATGTCTACAATACTTGGGGAAATTCTGGAAAAGAAGTCACCCCAGCAGAAGTGAAAGCACATGCTGAGAAAAAGGGTTCACAACATAAGTCAGAGGAATAACCTTTTCTCGCAAAAGAATGCTTGTTCCTTTGTAATTGCAATCATGCTTACCGCCGGATGCGTTCTCCTTTCGCATCCGGCAAAGGCTTCCCAAAAAGAGTTCCTTTTACCTTCTGGAAGCTATCTGCCGTTTTTCTCTCCTAAGAGTTCAAAGGACAAAAGATCATCCGATGATGTGATAAAAAAGCCCGTTACCGTTCAATCATTTTGGATGGATACTTATCCAGTCTCAAACGGCGACTTTCTAGAGTTCGTAAAAGCCAATCCTGATTGGCGACGCTCCAAAGTAAGTCGCATTTTTGCCGATGATTCTTATTTAAAACACTGGAAAGGCGATCTCTCGCTAAAAACACCTAAAGACCTAAATCGTCCGGTGATTCACATCTCTTGGTTTGCAGCTCAGGCCTATTGTGAATCCCTAGGACGTGAGCTCCCAACAACGGATCAATGGGAATACGCAGTAAATAATGGTGGTCAACATCAAGATCAAATCAAGCAAGCCATCATTGCCTGGTATAGCGAACCCAATTCAAAGTCTTTACCTAATGTCAAAGCCACATCCGCGAATCACTACGGTATTCGCGCTCTTATTGGTGTGATCTGGGAGTGGACGCTTGATTTCAATAACACGATGATGGGCTCTGAACTCAGAAACAGTGGAATTAAACAAGAAGATCTCTTTTGCGGTGCAGGAAGCTTAGGGGCCTTGGACGCTTCAGACTACGCCAAATTTATGAGGTATTCGTTTCGTGGAAGTTTGAAGGCCGATTACACGACAGCAAATCTTGGCTTTCGATGCGCGAGGGAGGCAGCAAAAAAATGAAATATCAAACAACTTTAAATTATGGTCAGTGGCTCTTAATATTCGTGCTACTCGCAATCCCGTTTATTCAGATACGTGCCGTTCAGGCAGATGCATTAAATTTAAAAAGTAAATCTCTTTACCACTCAAAAACTCAGTTTGAGAATCAAGAGGGCAAAAAGATTTCTCTCTCGGATTTAAAAGGTACACCCTTAGTAGTGGCTATGCTCTACACCAGCTGCCAGGCGTCTTGTCCGCTGACGATGGCTGATCTTCGGGCCATAGAAAAAGGGCTCTCGCCTGACGAGAAGAAAAAAGTCAGATTTGCTGTTTTTACTTTTGATTCTGAAAAAGACACTCCAAAACACCTGAAGTCATTTTCTCAAAAGCAAAACGTTGACCTTAGCCATTGGACTTTTTTCCATAGTAGCCCTAAAAACATTCGCGAGCTTGCAGCATTGCTAGGAATCAAATTCAAAAAACTTGACTCAGGCGATTTTGACCACTCCAATATCATTACGATTCTCGACCAAGAGGGAGTCATCATTCATCAGCAAGTTGGAGTTCGTCAAAATCCAGAAGAGTCCATTCAGACGTTAAAGAAACTTCTTGGCAGCGAAAGTCACGACAAGAAGTGATCTCTAAATTCATCCCTTGTCCTTTCAATGATCAAGCATGATCTGAATGTTCACATCGAGCTTATCTTTGCAGCGAAGTGAGCCACCCATTCCGGTAAGCGGCTTAATCTTAAAGTCGCTCTGGAGAATACTGGCCTGACACAAAAGACTGTTTTTTGTGTGCTTAAAAACAAGGTCAATCTCTTTGGAAATTCCGTTAATCGTAAGCTTTCCCATAACGACTACAGAAAACGGGTAACAAGAATCTCGAATGGAGGCTACCGTCGAGACAAAATGGATTTCTGGAAACTGATCGATTTTAAGAATTTTATCTGAAACTGCCTTGAGAATTCTTGAATGATCAGAGCTTGAGATTTTTTCAGAAATAACTTTAAGAGAATCGGCATTCACCAACACCTGAACTTGAGGTGTAGAATTCAAGTCCACTTGAGCTTGAATTTTTGATGCCAGTAGTTTTGGAGAAGTGGTCACAAAAGAAAGAGGCCCTTCGACTGAGGTTTGAATCTCAATACGAATCTCCTTTTCTGTAAGGCTTCGGGGCAGGCTATTTTGAAGGTCTGCGGATCTCCCTTCGGATCTGAAATTCACCTAGTCTCTCTTTCGACAAAGGATAAAGATTCTAGGTCAGTGCAAATAACGTGCGCTGTTATTTTATCATTCTAGAGGAGAAAATCACTGCATTTTGAGCAAAATTGTCCCATCAACGGGACATCTCGGAGACTGTTCTCATGCCCCTGTCTTAAAGTGGCGCTGATCCAGTAAAGCGGTATACTCGTAAGCGAAACCGCCATCCCAGCGCCAACGAAGTATACCCCCCGAAAACCGAACCGATCATCCAAGCGATCCCAAATGTTATTGCGACCGTAGCGCCGAGAGAGGCAAATACAAAAACGGAGAGCCAGGAAAGCAAAACCAACTGTACAAACTCTCTCTTACGGATGGCTCTGATCTCTTCTGGTTTGAGGACAAGGCTTGAGACAAACATACTTGCACCTAAAAAAAGAGCCCCACACGCAATAGAGCAAACGAGCTCGCCAAAATGCATGAAAAGGGCCGTAAGCCCCATACCTTCAAAAAGCCCAATTCCAAACTGCGGACAAATGAGCAGCACCAAAAATCCAACAACAAAATGGATTAGAGCAAGTTTAACAAACACCATCCATTGTGAAGGATTCAAATCGCTCTGCACTATCTTGATGATCCGAGAGGAAATGGGTTCTGGCGGCTCTCGCTTTTCCGCCGAGAGAAAGCTTTGAAATTCATTTGCCCACTCATTTAAAAGTAATTTTTTCTCATTCATCGGTTTTTCCTTAATTTTTTAATCGCGCGACTGATAAGTTGCCGCACATTCGCGGGCGAAGTTTCAAGACGCCTTGAAATGTCGTCAAACGAATAATCGTGCGCAAACCGAAGTGTCACTGCTTGCTTCTGAGATTCGGAAAGCACAGCCAAATTCGGAAGAGATACTTTCGGCTCCAAGTCTTGGGTTTGGGCATGAGCCTGCTCAATATACTCTGGGCTAAGATCTTCGATCGAATTCTCTTTTTTCCTTACCGCATCGATCATCACGGTTCGACAAATCGTAAAGAGCCAAGGCAGAAATGGAAAAGATGGATTGTATTGGCCTCTAGAACGATGAAGTTTCAATAACGTAGCTTGAAAAACGTCATCGACGACCGGGCGCTCTTTGAGTCTCTGAACAAGATAGCCATAAACTTTGGAGGAGTGCCTCTGGTAAAGCTCACAAAAAGCGAGTTCGTCGCCTTGTTTATACTTCGTCATGAGCACCTCGTCAGATAAGGACTTCATCTCTTTCGCCATATAGTTATTGGACTCTGGTCCGCTTATTATTCCTACGTTCCAAATGGCTATTTTGTGACACTCAAACAAAAAATAAATGCCGTCACAAAGGCTCTTTTAGGTTCGTATTTAACTATAGCGTTAACCAATGTTTTGAACCAGAAAGGAAGATCTTATTTATGCGTTTACCAATACTTTTCGCTCTAGCTCTCCTGGCGACAAATCCTGCTTTTTCAGCCGATACTCACTGCCAATGCAGCAAGGAATGCATGGAAAGTTGCCAGAATGGGCACGGAAAAGACTGCCAGTGCAAGCATTGCGATTGCAAGAAAACAGGAAAGTGCAGTGACAATCACTGCGAGAAAAAGTGACGAGCGGTTATCCGCTGTGAAATGGCAAGAAGTAGCAGTCTTTATTAGATAGGCTTAGTGTCTTTGGGTTGCTCTGGCGGTACGAGCAAGTCTTCAAGAGAAAATTCGGCAAGCTCCGACCTGCTCGCCAGGCCTGCCTTGGAGTAGATCGAAGTGGACTGATCTCGAAGGGAGTAGGTCTAAACAAAGGCCGCTCCCTTCGTCTGCGCTAGAAGTGACTTTCGTATTGAGCCGTGGATTCTTGATTAGAATTGACAGACTGTTTTTAAGGCGAGTATCCAAAACCCTGAGGGTTTCATGATCACGTCCCATTTTATTCTTTATGTCAGCGACCAAGAGCGAAGCACTCGATTTTACTCCACCGTTCTTGGACAAAAACCACAGCTTCATATGCCAGGTATGACAGAGTTTGGATTAAGCGATACTTGCGTTCTAGGGCTAATGCCCGAAGCAGGAATTAAGCGCCTGCTTGGTGATCGACTACCTGATCCCGCAATCGCCAATGGAACTCCCCGTGCGGAAGTCTATCTCCGAGTCGATGACCCTCAAGCTTTTCATCAACGCGCAATTGAAATGGGTGCGCAAGAGCTGAGTCCCCTGGAAAAGCGAAGCTGGGGCGATATTGCTACATATAGTCTTGATCCTGACGGGCACGTACTTGCTTTTGCCAAAGCGGCTAAATGAATAGATTAAAAATTTTTCGCAGGCGACATGGAATATCCGCATCAGAGCCCGACCCACCCCCATCCCCCCCTTAAGAGGCTTTCCCTTTTCAATCAATCACCCCGTACGCGATAGGGTTAGCTAAGGGTAAAGAAACCCTTTGCATACCCTTTGAGTAAAATGTGGGCTTTAAAACACCCGGATCGATTCGGAATTAGAGGGAGAGATCAGAACCGAAATTAGGTTCCAACCTATGCCTTGGCGAAGTTGGCAGCGACGAACTGTCTTATTTCGCTTAATTCGCACTTCGCAGCGTTGTACCAAAGATGGGAGGGACTTCTCTTCTCTTTGCTTCGCTTAATTCGCTTATTTCGCACTCGCAAGCCTTCCAGGGCAGGAGAGGCGCGTACCCAAAACTTCAGTTTGGAGTACACCCAAAACAGCATTTCGGCGCTCAATAGTATCAAGGGGTTGGAAGGTCAGTTTTGGAGGGGTTTGGGGTACAGCGACTTTTGAACGCTGCCCTTGGCAATCCCAAGCTTGGTGGCTATCTGGCGAATAGAGAGGCCCACAGAGCGAAGCTGACGGATCGCCTCGTCATCGCGCTCTTTCCTACGTCCAAGCTTTCGACCCTTCTTCTTAGCGTTAGCAAGACCGGCACGGACCCTCTCGCGAATAAGGCTTGCCTCAAACTCCGCGAAAGCGCCAATCAGATGGGCCATAAGGCGTCCTGCTGGGGTGCTTAGATCAATTTGATCTTTCATTGAAATGAAGTCCACACGGCAATCCTGAAGCGTCTCAAGCAAGCTCAATAAATCCTTCAACGAACGAGCAAAGCGGTCGAGCTTCCACACGAGACCCAAAGAAAACTTGCCAGTCTGCATATCAGCGAGCATCTGCTTGAGTTGGGGACGATTGGCGGTCGTACCCGTGATCTTCTCCTCGTAGATTCTGTAAGCCTCCCAGCCTTTGCTCTTGGCGAACTCCGTCAGCTCGCGAATCTGCAATTCCGTGTCCTGCTGCTCCGAAGAAACCCTGGCATACAGGGCAACATGCTTTTTCATGATTCGATATTCTCCGACTTTTTGATCCGTGCATGGACACGATGAATTTCTGCGCCCAATTCAACGGAATCAAAGGTGCAAGAGCGTAAAGTTCGCCCAAAGAAGTAGTGCTCCCTCACGATCTTACGATTGATATACTCGTCGATCGTATGCGCGATCTCCTCAAGGCTCTCAACGTCAAAGCATTCCAAGTCCTGTATGTTCAAAAGTAGATTTGCGATCATTCTTAGTCTGTAGTCGTCTTGGCAAACGATGTCCTGGTAACGCATCGCAAACTGATCAAACTTCCGACAACAAGGTTTCATCATGGCTTTCTTGGAACTACTCATAGACAGCGTCTATACTACGGTCTAAAATGTATAGCAATATGCAAGTATTGTGAAGTGATAGCGTTTGTATAGAATCTAAGGAATGACGCTACCTAAGCTTCCAGACAACGGGCCGAGAAATGTCGGAGTTTCTTTTCGGATTTCAAAGATATCGGCAGACCAATTGAAGGCGCTAGCGAAGTCCAATGGGCTCAGCCAAGCCGATGTCATCGAGTGGCTTTTGGATCGTGAGTGCCAGGCTCAGAATAAGAAGAAGTCGGAATCTAAGAAGGAGAAGTAGTCCTATGAAGGGCTCCAAGAAGCATCCAAATACAGTTGACCGAGACAGAACTAATCCAAAAAGTCTTGTCTCTATGATTGAAGGCGAGGCTTTTGAGAAAGCACTTGAGAAAGTCCCCGACGAGTATTGGGCTTTAAGCGAAGAAGAACTCCAAAAGCTCGCCAAGCCCTCCCGCACTGACTACGCCTTAAAGCTCGCATTCTGGAATGAGATCCGTTTGGCTGGCGAATACATCACAACCATCAAGCCTCAACGCATTTATGGCGGAATCTGCTCTTACGCAAATTGGCATCAAAACATGCTTTCCGTGCCAGAGAAGCTTGCCTGGCTTCTTTGCCCACTTCGAGATTTTCAAAAGAGCCTCGAACCGCTCTTGTACTGCATGGTGGAACGCTACTGGGAAGTCATGCAGCTTCCATTCTATGACAAGAAAGGCAACGTGATCGCCGGGAATGTGAAAGCTGTTCTACAGGTCAGTAAGCAGGTCGAAGATCGTCTTCTGGGGAGCGCTGTTCAGAGAAGCGTCAGCCAAAACCAGAGTGTCCAGGTACGAGCTAATGTCGATGGGGATATTGGAATTCGTCCGGGAGAAAGCGAGACGGCTTATATGACACGACTTAATAAGCGCCTAAAAGAGCTAGAAGAAGAAGAGCGGGAAGCCATGCACCTACCTCCGCCAAAGATTGAAAATTGATTTTCCCGCACCGTATCGCGTGCGCTTCGATGAATATCCCCCGATAACACTTTTTAGCTATCTGACGAGATCGTTGATTCATGATCTATAAGATCGATTTTATTAAGCTTTTAGCGATCCCTGGGCACTCTCTAACTGCATCTTCCAACCCGCAAATAGTTACATGGTGCGCAAGGCACTCACTAGAGTGCTATAGCGGTTCTGGAAACAAGACCCTTTGTTTCCAATCTGTGTTTCCGTGATAAGGATTGTTTCCAGAAACAACCTAGGCTGCGATTAACTCTTTGATTGCATTGACGTTGTAGTAAGGATTTTCTATGAAGAACGTTCGATATGAAGCGGCTTGTGCACGCCAAATAAATTTGTAAAACCGAAGATGAAAATAAAAAACTCATCTTCGGTTTTTTTTTAATCTAAAATACCCCACGGGGATTCGAAGCCATGACTCCGGCCTGCCAAAGCAGGCTGAGGGAGCGTGACGCGACCGAAAGGAGTCATGGCCGGCCCGGAGAAAGGAGCCGCTGGAGGCGCGACGCACGCAGGGCGAATGCCGCTTGGGACTCGGAGGTGCTCTTTGCCTAGGACGCTAGTTATGATTCCGCAAAGTCCGACGAATCAAACTTTAATAATGAAAACCTAACCTAGCCCAAGGGTAGGTCAATATTACTTCCCGATGCGATAAGGGGATGGCAACTAGTGATGGATCCCGACGCCATTGATGCCTTTACGGCTGGAGCTGGTTGATGCGTAATTGCAAAAATTCAAACATGGCATCGAGCTCGGCAACGAAAAGTGGGAATCGTTCATCAGAAATATCTGGATGTACGGCGGACATTACCAAACTCTGCCCGAGAGCATCATGCATCCCAGCTGAATATTTTTCCCAGAGCTCATCATGCGGCTCAGCTGTTTCAATCAACTCTCCAATAAACTTAGCAAGAGGATCTTGAGAATTATAGCCCTTGAGGTTGAGTTGCCGGCGAAGATCAGCTTCCCAGTCGTACAGTCGCGTAATCTCGTTAAATCTTTTTCTTAATGCCGGATTATCGGCGATAGCAGACCGGCCTTTTGCCTCCCGGTGGAGATCGCTCTGCAAAAAGCCGCCTTTTTGCTTGAACATACTATTATCGAGCAGTACGCCAAACTCCTGAAAAATCCGCGTTATCTGAGGAATGCGAGCTTCCAGAGTTTCGCCCCATTCCAAAAAATAATCCGGCTTTCGAAGGGTAATGCGGTAAACGCGACCACCGACAAATAAGATTTCACCGAAGTCGGCGGGTGGCTCGACCAAAGCCCTCATTCGCGCCAAGTACGCCGGCCACACATCACTCGTGCGCTGGAACCCGTTGTCTCGCAATGGCAATAATACTGTCCGTCTGATGCCCAAAACCTCAAAACTAGCGAACAAATAAAGCTCGTTGTCATTGAGAGGTGGATGGTTGTCCCTGGCACGAACATCCACCTCATAAAATACCAAGGCCTCCTCGCAAGGATCAGAGTCGGAAACAACCATAGCCGCACCAGAATTTGTGCCTAAAACGAAGAACATATTTATAAAGATGGTTAAAGTTCGTAAAAATAGCAGCAGCATGTTTTGCAAGGTTCTATATATTTGTATCAAAGGCCGGCCGACCTTCCATTCAGCTGGTGTACCAGCAATTCCGCACAGTCCACGGAAAACTTCGGTACCGGTTGACCGCACCCCGATAATCTTAAAAAACAATAATATGGAAAATCATAATGATCGTGCCCACCAAGAAAGCGTAAGCCTTTTCATCCAGCAGAGAGTGCGAAGGGATTGCCTCGCCCGGTATGAAAAATGGCTTCCGGTAATGATGGCACGAGCGGCGGAGCATGAGGGTCACCAAGGCGTTCACGTGATTAGGCCTGGCGAGCGTGGTACTGAATACTCCATCATCATTCGTTACTCATCGTTAAAGAATGCTGAAAAGAGGTTGAACTCTGAAGCAAGAAAAACTTTAATTAACGAAATTTCTGACGCATTTGAAATTCCGGATCGCGCAAAGGTTCACCCGGGCATTGATTTTTTGTTTACCCCGCCAGCTTCGCCGACCAGGCGGCCCCGGGGGTGGAAACAATGGCTTGTGACTACATCAGTTATTTGGCCACTTTCATTCCTAATCCCACGGTTTTACAATCCGCTATTTCATGCAGCTCCCGTATTGGGTACTCCGGGAATTCGCGAAGGTATTGTATCAGCATCAATTGTAGCGCTTGTGGTTTTTCTAATTATGCCTCGGTACGTGCGGGCGGTTTCTGGATGGTTGCATCGGTGAAGGAAAAAAGGACCCGAGCGTGTGATGCAAGTCAGTGCTACTAAGGGAGATATGTTTTCGTTCTTAAAAAGCAGGCCTCACCATAACCCTCACCGATCGTGTCCCGACTGTGGCGCGAAGATGAGCCCCTATCAGTGTGAAGATGCGCTCATTGATCGTTGCCTTGATTGTAACGGTATCTGGTTTGACGCCCGGGAAATCGGCCAATTCCGAGTTGGCTTGGAAAAACTTGATCTGGAATCGTTTAAAACTTCAAAGCCGGTGGAAGCAGTTACCAGTTCTGTTTACCTCAGCACTTGCCCCGTTTGCCGAGTCCCGCTTGATGAAGGGCGTTATGCTTCCGACAGCAAAATTTCAGTAAAGCGTTGTGAGCGGTGCGAAGGCATCTGGCTTTCGAGTGACGAAGTCCTTCGGTTTGCTGATTTCGTTAGAGTGGGTAAGGCCCTTGCGCCGCATGTGAAGGAAATCGCCAAAGGCCAGCGCGAGATGATCGCGACCTCACAAAATTTTGATAATGCGGCGGGGGCGGTGAATAAACATTTAACATTGATGCAACGCTTTACGATGCAGAGCCACTTTCGCCATGGTTACGGAGTCATACTACCCGTTTACGATGAAAATTCCCGCGATACATTCCCTTGGGTGACTTCGAGTTTGATCGCCATCAATATCTTCATTTTTTTGCTTGTGGGTTATGATTCGTTCATTTGGCAAACTTTAGGAATTGTTCCGAAGGAAATTTGGCAGAATGGTTCGTTCATCACGTTACTAAGCAGCCAATACTTACATTCAGGAATTTTCCACCTGTTAGGAAATTGTTTTTTTCTTTGGATTTTTGGTGACAACGTTGAGGATAAACTTGGGCCACTCAAGTTCTTTTTTCTCTACACTGTACTGGGCGTTATATCTGGGCTTACTTATGCTCTTCTGAACCCGTATTCAGATATTCCGGCCATCGGCGCAAGCGGAGCGATTTCCGGAATTTTTGGCGCATACTTCGTGCTCTTTCCGAAGAGCGTTATTCATACACTGATCTTTGGTCAAATTTTTCGATTGCACATCGCCATCTACTTAATCGTATGGATTCTCTTAAATCTGCTGGACGGTTGGAAGAGCGCCGCATGGGGACTTATGGGAAATGCTTGGGAAGTGCACCTCGCTGGGCTAGGGACGGGCATTGGACTTATGTATTTTCTTAAGCCCCCGAGGAAACTGAAATTATTAGATAGTGAACCGCCGCTGGCCCCCTAGTTCGAGGCCCTGGGTTTTGGTCTTCCGGAACGGACTACAGATCCAGCTAAAGCTGTAGGGCAGTTCGCAGTGGTCGTATCCCTAAGCACTCCCTGCCAATGTTTAAGGTCATTCAACTCCCGAACCTTCGCATCTAAAAATTCATTTCTCGTTTTAGCCGGGAGCTTTCCAAAAGTTGGAGAACCAATTAATTTTTCCAAAAATTTTATTGATGCCGTAAAGGCGCCAACTTGGTCGGTGGCAAGGGAGGTTAAGGTCTGTTCTGATAGTTTTGAAATCTCATCCTCAAGGGCTTGTTGAACGGTTCCATAAATTTCATGGGCGAATGCTACCACCGTCCGTACGAATCCATCTGCACGTTCTAATCCGGAAGGGGAATAAAAGACTCGATCTGCTAAGAGAAACGTTATTATGAGCATTTCTTCCGGCGCTAATGACACTGCTTTAACGGTTGCTGCGTCTGCTGTGCCTACTCCGCCGGGAGCCGTCGCAGACATTTTTTGCAGGATGGGATCGTCGGTGTTCGTGACGAGTAGGACGAACTTCTTTCCGCTCAATATTTTTCGATCTGCATTCCAGGAAAATAGATTATTTTCCGTGACCGGGTAGTTAGCAATTAAATTTAAAGCCATATTTACCGTACTCAAAACTATTTCTCGCTGATTTTCTGGAGCCGAAGGCCCAAACTCCACGGATAGTGATAACGCGGGGGGCGCAGCTACAACGGTGGTGTTCATGGCAGGAATTAGGGTTAAGATGAGGAAAACAAAAATGGCAGTTTTTCGTGAGGCCAAGGCTTACACTCCTTAAATAGATTTATTTTGTAGCCGCTAATTGAAACGGTTGCTCGGCCTAGAAGGCTGCCACACCATACATTAAGCACCCAAGTTGGCGTAATAAAAACTTTTCTTATTTATATATGCCGGTGGCGAAATCAGGAATCCCCACGGGTGGGTTCAAAACGCGACGATTGGGCATGGCGCGATCCTAACCCAGGAACCTGGGAAAAATGTAGCCACGGCAAAAAATCCAAGGATTATGCTTAAGTTTGCTATTTGGCCCAGCGCCTAATAAACTAAAATTATTCACTAAGGGGCGTGGGGCATGATCCGTTTCTTTTTTCTAACGATTTTAACTTCCACCTTAGGATGGGCTGACGCCGAAGTAGATACACGAGCGGGGACGACACGCCTTTTTGGAAATTGTATGGCGGCGCGGTGCCAGGGTTTGGATCCCCTCTCCTTCATACCGTGCAGGGATCGTTGTGAATCGGAGAGTAGGGTGGAAGCGGAGGCTCAAGCTACGGCGGGCGCAAGGGCTGCGGCCGGTTCTCAGCGGGCGCTTGAGGGCGGGGAAACTGCAGTACTTCAACATTCAGATGCAATCACTCTGAGCGAACATGCTTTGCAATCCTTCTATGATTCTTGTCACGCAGCGCCAGTCAGTGCCGGGCGAACCCAAGCTCAAGCTAGCGCTGCATGTTTTGAGCGCCATTCTAGGGTCGAGACCGAAATGGCAGCCATCCGCTCCCGGGCCACCGCGTGTGTAACACGTTGCCGTCGCGCGCCGGGCGATGGATCATATTGCCGCAATGGTTGTTACCATACCGAGGCAGAGGGTCTTCGCAATCAAGTCAATACCTTGAGGAGGCCATCAAGTTCACAGTCGCCCGGTCCAGTGGGTGCAGCCCCCGCTACTCGCACGTCACTTCCGGCCCCGACGTCTGTTTGCACGACCCCCTACACTGGTCAGGGTTCACAAATTGTTCCTTGCTGCACTTTCAATTGGGGCGGCGTTCTTCACCGCGGTGAAGCGTTTAGGGATTTCACCGCAGCTCGCAGAATATTATAGGCGCGTTGGAATAGTTTTCCTTCCACCGTTAGGGGCGATCGAGATCTCTGCGGCGGCGACGGACTCTTACGCTATTGGCGAGCCCATCATTCACGGGCCCATTGCGGAAACAGCAGTGCAGTGAGGCGTTCGCTGCGGCAAGCCGAAGTCCTCGCGTGTGTTTGCGGGAATGGCAATGCCAGTTCCCAGGGTGGTCCACTACATCGCGGTGATGATGACCGCGCCGCTTGTAATCGCATTAGCTCACCGATTCTCCTTCAGAACGCCGCCTCTGGTTCTCATCGTGGGGAAGTAGAACCCCATCACCACTCAGGTGGGCATCACGGTAAAGGCGCGAGTTAGATTTTGGACGTAGTCCTTCACTGAAAAATTTTAATCGTCTGTTTTTTGCGTAAGTAAAATTTCCTTAATCTCAGCGGCAGAATAAGTTTTACCCTGGTTAATGCCAGCGCAAAAAGGAAGTACTTCTTCGTTCCAGGTTTTTGCGTTCATATTTTCTGGCCAAAAAGGCCAGGTGCGACATTGAATGGGCCTGCCTTCGTAAACGGTGCATTGTTTTCCTTCCAAAAATGCGCAGTTTTGATCTGGATTTTTGAGATGCCAATGACCATTTTTTCTTGTGCAATGTTTATTCAAAAACTCGGCTTCAGGAAGGTTCAGAAATTGCGCGAGGCGTTTGCGATCCTGCTTTGTGAGGTAAACGTAACCGTACTTTCCACGAGCCATGCAGCACTTACCCGTGCCTTGGCACTCAAACTGAATTCCATTCTGCCAAAACTTCGCATGAGCCATTACAGTGGTTATGACTTAAATTTCCGGGGATCGCACGCATAATGCGTAACTGCGCATTTCGCATAGGTAGCCTTTAACGACTGATGAAAAGCTTATCTGCTCAACTGTGCTTTCAGCGCGGTGCTCACGCAATGCTCGTCGGCATCCACGAGCTCGAAGTCTTCGTCACGTAGGTAGGGTATTTCGTCGGCCGCATCATCTGCGGAAACCCTTACGCGGGAGCGTTCTTGCGGATGGTTTGCTAGGTCCGCCAGAATGGCATCGACTTCTTCGGCGGCCGTAGGTGATGGGGGTGTAGCTGCAGCGGTGGGAGCGGGATGAACTTCGGCTTCGGCTACAGCTACAGATGTATCGGCAGTGTTTGATTTCTGCGGGCCATCGGGAAGCGTATGTTCGCGATGGGCGCGCATGGCGTTAGCCAATTGAACCTTAGAGAAGTTAATGGATTCACCTTGGGTAGCTACTGACGTTTGTTTCGTAGCGACAATTCCTCTTACGCGTTGGCCCGCCCGCCTTGCAGCACGGGCGGCTTTGGTCGCAAGCTGCTGGGCCTTGACGCGCAGGCTGCCGGGGCTTCGGCTGGTGTCCACGTGAATGGCGCTGAGTTCACGGGCTAAATCGGCCCTCGTCGAAGAAAGCTTAGGATCTTCCCGGCGGAGTTGCGCTTCGGGATTACCGTTGTCCCGGTACGCCCCTTCGGTAGCGATTGGGGAGCTTTGAGTTCGCGCCTCTCGATTCAGGGCGGTGATGGCACTCTGTACGTGATCAGAAACCATTCTTGCTTGAATGGGATCGTAACTTGCCTCAGGTTCGTGACTTAGAATGCGGGCTGCCGTGGCGCGGATTTCAAGGTGGGTGAGGGACCCTTCAGTATAGACGCGTTCACCGTAGGTTGCTCGCGGTAAATCTGAATTTAAAAATCCACTTACCGCAAGAAGCGTTTCACCGGCGAGTGGTCCTTGGTTCAAAAGGCGTTGCATGGTTTGCCGCGCTTCAATTCTTTTAAGTGCTTTGAGAATAGAGTCCTCTTCTCGCACGTAGTTAAGCACCTTAACTAAATCGAGTTCGTTTATAAGCGTATTTGGACGCAAAAGTGGTCGAGCGTAATGATACTCTTCAATGTGGTGATCAAGCTGGCTAAGATAAAGGCCCACCGTCTCGGCACTGTAGGGCAAATAAGGATCCAAGTTATGATTTGCATGTTTAGCGAATTTTTCTACAAAACGTGCGCGGGCTTCTTCAATTTCCCGCCGGGCAACATGGCCTAGGGGCATCTGTAAAAGGTCGTTCACCAGCGTCTCATTGCCTGCGTAAAGGTGGGCCGTTAACTGAGCAGCGAGGCGCTGGACATCCGTGTTTTCGTCCGTAAGTCGCGGCAAGAAATGCAGGAAAAGATTTGGGTTTCTTGGCAATGCTTGGGCAAGGGTGCGCAGGGATGCTTCGCGTATTGTATGTTCACTTGACCTAGTTAATGGAATGAGTGCATCGACCAAAGCGGTCGCAACATTCACGTCGTGATTTTCCGCGGCAATATAATCGGCCGCATAGGTCAATGCGGTAGTTGCTACTTTAAGGTTTGGATCCGAGAAAAATGGGATAATTTCTTCCGCCCGGGCGGAGATATGGGGAAATAATACCCAAAGGGCTGCTTGTCTTACGGCTGGCTCGGGGTCCTGGAGCCGGGTCCGTAGAGCCGAGATGATGCGAGGTTGACTCAGAGAATAAACATGATTGAGTTTCTCCGCGGCAACGGCCCGAATGGCTGAGTTCTCATCGTTGAGCGCGGCGAGGGCCCGCTCGTTGGGAATGTTTTCGGCATCGGTCAAAAAAAGAAGATTTGTTGCGGCAAATCTCAGTTCAAAATTAGTGCTCTCACAGAACCGAAAAAAATCTGGGAGGTCATTTTGGTGGCGGGCCGCATGGGTGGATAAATTTTCTATGACTTTGGTGCGGATAGCATCATCTAGGTTTTGCTTTCTCGCGAGCGGAACAACGGCGGCCCATACTTCGGGGGTGCTGGCGTGTTCGCTTAAAATAACTAAGGCTCGCTCGGCATGCGGGGATTCGGCTGTAAGCAAAGGTATAGCTGCTCGACAAATATCGTCGTCCAATAAATTAGTATGAGAGTTGCTATACCTTTTGTGATGAAGTGCTTCCAGGGCCGCAAGGCGCGTCTCGATGGAATGCGGTGGACTCAAATAGGACCCCAAGAAATTTTGGATTGTTTCGACATCATCAAAACGATTAGCTTCGGTCGCGGTGTAATCACTTTTGGCCCCTTCAACAAACGCATTAAATAAAGCTCGTTGAGTTGCAATCCCTGGGTTTCGTTGCAAAAAGACTCGAAGGTCGGACCTGATGTTGTGATCGCCGCGCACCGAATCCTGTAAAATTTCAGAAATGAAGTTAGTCTCCCCGGTTATTGCGGCGTCTCGGGCAAAAATTTCTTCGGTTACGGCACTACCCTGGTTAGCGAGCCATCCTAAAAACTGTCTCACAACCTCTCTTTGGTTTCGTCCGTGCTGGGGCGCGAGCGCGATAGCGACGGCCCGGTGGCGTTTCTTAACGGTAGCTTCGGGCGGAGAAAGAAGGAGTCGGTACAATCCTAATCTCGTTTCAGGGGTCGTTTCGTGCTTATCACTATAGCGGTGCCCGCCCACTAATCCATGTAGTGCACGATGGCTCACTTCGACATTCGTTCCTTCCGAGAGTCTTAACAAAGCTTCCGCAATGAAAGCTGGGAGTGGCCTTGGCATCAGCGAAATGGCTGCCGCAATTCCCGCTAAATGGTACTCCCCGGCATTTTCCATTTGGGAAATCAAATGACGCTGAAAAGCTTCATCCTGGAGGCTACTCCTCAGTGCAACGGCCGCAGCGCCTCGAACGACGTGGTGGCGATCCGATAATTTTTCCGCGATGGCCAAGCGTATGCGTTCGTTATTTTGAGCAAAGGGAGCGAGGGCCTTGATGGCCATTTCTACGATTTCAAAATCTGGATCATTTAAAAGCGACACGAAGGCCCTGCGCGCATCGGGAAGATGTTGCACGTACGGCCTTAAGGCTTCCACCGTATGGCGAAAGATCTCGGGCGAAGGATCATGCAGGCGGCCCGATAACGCACGAAATGCGGCCTCGTTCCCCGGCGGTATTGCGGCAAAGGCATGCACCATGGCGCCGCGTAGCAAGGGGTCGCTGTTTTCAAGAAGCGGTGCAAGCAATGTAGCAACTTCTGAAGGGTTTGTGGTTTCGCGCATGAACTCCGTAAAACTTTGTTGAGCGCCAATCGGGCTGCGTGTGCCGTGCCAGAACATCAGGGCACCTTGGGTGAATTGTTCTGCGTCGATTTCGTGACGTTGGAGTTTTCCGTACAGTTTCGTAAGGTCCGTTGCATTTGCCGTCGTCGAAGTGAGCAAGAAAAACGAAAATGTCAAAAATGCGGGCAAGAAAAAAGCCCGCGTAAGTTTGCCAAGGAACGTGCAAAACCAAGGCGCCCGTAAACAATTTTTGAAATTCTGTTTTGTACTTTTCAAGCACCTTTCGTTTCGACATAGGGAGGAATAAACTTAAAACGCTGGCCGCGCGGGCGGCAGTTTTTGCCGCAAGGGCTTGGGGATCACTTAGGCGATGCGGTGTGGCGCAACGTAACGTAACGCAATGCAGTGTTAGAGGTTTCAGAAGAACCTAGAATTTTAAGTAAAACTGCCTAAAGTGAGCTTAACGAATTACAAACGCTTTCCATAGGAGGTTCCATGCCAAATACAATCAATTTACACCGTGTTCTGGGCGCACCGCCAGAGAGAGTCTACCGCGCATTCCTAGACCCTGACGCCCTGGTGAAATGGCTTCCACCCTTTGGGTTTACCGGGAAAGTCCATACCGCGGACGTACGCGTAGGCGGTGGTTATAAGATGTCTTTTACTAATTTCACGACTAAAAATAGCCATTCCTTTAGTGCGTCCTATTTGGAACTAAAGCCTAACGAACGCATCATCTACACGAATAAATTTGATGATCCAAACTTGCCAGGGGAGATGAAAGTAACCATCACGTTCAATGAGGTTATGTGCGGAACGGAACTTAAAATTATTCAAGCCGGTGTACCAGACGCAATTCCCGCCGAAATGTGTTACCTCGGCTGGCAGGAATCACTTACCGCCCTTGCGCAGTTGGTGGAGCCAGAAATTTCCGACGGTATGTGAGTGTCACCCGTTGGGGTGAGGCACGTTTTGCGTTCCTGGTGGTGGGCCAAGCATGAGCAAGGCCCATCGCAAAACAAATAACATCTGACACATTTCAGAAGGGTCTGCGGAATAAGTTAAGGGCTAGGCTAAGGGGGCGTTCCGGCGTCCGACGCGCCCGCACCATTATTTGCAGGGGCTGGCGCTGGGTTTGCTTCCAGTGGCCTTAAGAGGTTTTGCGACAGACGTTCACACCTTTCTAATAGTTCGCTGATATGCGCCCTTGATAACCTCAGCGCATTCGTGGGAGTGACGTTGACCCGCGTGAATTCTAGGGACCTCATTCCACGCCGGCGAAGGCTTATGCCTAGTTCATTGCAACAAAGCAGGGACTGGAGAAAATGGTAGTTCTCAAGGTCACTGGGCCGCTCCGTCATAAGCTCTCGATACCTTCGGTTCCCCCATCTTGGATCCGGCACAAACTGAATGCAGACATGGCCTGGTACTACGTATTCATGGTCAGGAAAGGGCGAAATCTCTTCGGGCTGCGAGGGTTCCTGGTTGTGCCGCGGCGGCGGCGGAGGACGGCGCGGTCGAGTGGAGTCGGCGTTCGCGAAGGAAAGCCCTAGGGCAAGAACTAGAAATTGGATGCAGGCGAAAGACCATAACTTCGTCATGTTTATGCGCATAAGCTGATTGTAAGCCTTGGCCGAACTTGGTTCAAGTTGCAGGTTTTTTCCGGTGGTGCCGGGGCGGGCGATTTCCATGGTGAACTTCAATATTGAGATATTCACCGCCTGCGCTACAGTGCGTCGATGTCGGATAAAGTTGAAATTTTTAAATATGGACCTGAGGTGCCCGATGACATTTTAGCTCGGGTGCTTGAGATCAAAACTCAGTACTTGTTGAACGATCCCGGTGACGCCAAGAAACATCCCAATGGATTTCTAGTTGGAACGCTCGACGCGGCTGAAATTCTCGGCTTTTTAAAAACCGGTGGTTTTCTTTACTTGGCAACCGTCGATAGTGAAATCGCAGCTTACTTACTGCTGACGGATATCCGCGAATTTTTCGGATATTTTTCGACGGACCATTCCACTGAAACCTCGAAGCATCAGGAGTCTGCGGGTTTTGTTCCGCTCGAACCCAACATCGATATTTTTATAGAAATGAAAAATAATTTTTTTATTTACCATGTGGCGACCAGCCCGAAGTTTTCGAGGCTTGGTCTTGGGTCTCAGCTTCTAAAGCGGATTTATTCGGACTTTCCGGGGAAAGGCTTTACCGCAGATATTCTTATAAAACCTGTCTTCAATGAAACATCGATCTCATTTTTCAAGAAAAATGGATTTCACGACGTAGGAGATATTAATTACTCCGGTTACAAATCCTTCGGAGATTTAACGACAAGGGTACTTTGGAAAAAACCTTAGATTAAATTTTTTCCGCTGGAGCATTCATCTTCACGCTGAGGTTGGGCCCCGTGAAGCCAGTCACGGTCGAATTTTTTGCGCCGTCCGTTTTTACCTGCAACACAATTTTTTCTCCGCGCACGATGGCATCTTTTAATACCACCTCAGCATTACCCACGAGTTCAACCGTATGGGTTTTTTCCTTCTGGGTAATCTTATCGGCCGAGTATTTTAAAACTGCGGCATCAGTATTTGCAAAAGTTGAAAAAGGAAAAAGAATTGCGGCGAGGGAAAGCGTAATAGGTTTTTTCATTCTAGGCTTAGGGCTAGCAAAGATAAGCTGAGAACAGAAGTGAGTTCTCAATTGGAATTCTTTAGGGTCCAGCGCGCGAGTTTTTCGGCTGGCCACGATCATCGTAGTCCGTGAACAGATAAGTGCCATCTTCGAAAGCATCGTACCGACTCTCGATCTCGCCGGACTCGGTGTAGGAAATTGTACTGTTCGCAAGTGGCCTTGAACCAACCCGGGGGCGAACCCAAGATACATGCCGGATTGCGCCGGAAGCATAGTAGGTACGCACCAGTGTACCGATTGAAGGATCGTCCCAGGATTCCTCCCTAAGTTCCCCCCGTCGTGTGAAATGCCGCGAGAAATATTTGCCGTCCGGGCTGCCGCCGGTTTCGTCGGTCGAGCCATCAGGGTTTGATTTTTGAATCATGGGAACGTCGTTCGGAAAAGGTATCTCGAGTAACTTTGAAAGTTCTCGCCATCTTGCCGTGGTGGAATCTAGGGATTTTCTTTCCCCTGCGCTTTGGGCAATGGGCTGCGGTTGGAGGGGGGCTACGACGTAAGTTTTATTTTGGGGTAAATTTATTTTTGGCGTGGGGGAAATTGGATTATGAAACCCAGGATGGTCAGTGTTCTCTTTGCAAAGTGAACTTGTTTGGGGTGCGGCGGTAATGGTGTGATTCCGAAAGTAAAAAGCGCCCGAAGCAACGCCCGCAAAAAAAATTAAAATTGCAATGAAAAGGCCGATGAGCGGATTCATGCGGCTGCTATATCATGCGTTTAGGCAAGAATTGGACGATATGATTTTCATGCAAATCAGTTCGTTCGACTATACCTTCCCATTTTTTGCATTCCAAATTTATGGATAGCCATTAACGAATTGTGTTGCGAGCAAAGCAATCGGCAGTTTTCTCTAGTAGTTTTACCGCCCAAGGCCAATGGGTGAATGTGGTCGATGTGTAGGAAATTGCGTTCGGTACAACGTTGGTGAGTCGTTGCACTTACGAAACTGCACTGGTCTTGATCACGAACCCGCACGAAGTTTTTGATGTGGATCGGGATGTAGCGGGACGCTTTTCCTCTGGTAGTCCGCACCCGTATTGAAGATTCTTTGAGATCACGATTTTTTCTAATTTTTTGATTCTGTTGTTGAGCTAAAAGTGCCAGATCCATCGGCAATGAAAACTTACCTGGAGAAGTTGCCACTGGCTGGGAGGCAGATCGAGCATTCGTACTCTCTGGCGGGTTTTTACATACGGCGACCGCCGCATTCGGACGGGGAGCCGCAATCGAATCTGAGTCCAGTTGCCTAGATGCTTCCTCTTTTATTGAATTCCTTTGGCCCGTTTTTATAGCAGGATTATTACCCGGTCTCAGTTTCTTTAATAGCTGATCAGCCATCAGCTCAAAAAGCGCGGCGTAATTTTTCTGAGATTCTGGGTGATGACTTAAGAGTTCTTTCACACGCGTAAGCTTTTCTTGAAACTCAGGTCCCATTGTGAGCAAAACTTCAACAGATGAAGCGGTGCCGCCTACAAGCCTCACTTTTTCTGGTCTTGGAAGGGTCGCCCTTTCCGGTGAAATAGTTTGAAAAATTTCTTCGCATTGACGCCTTGATTTGGAAGCAATGGAGGATAACAGATTTTCTTTCTCCGCAATCGAGTAGGACTTTTTAAAATCCCTCTTTTCTGAAACCAAGAAGTCTTGGGCTAGAGCGATGGTCGTAAGATTCATGCGCCCGTCTTTTAGCGCTGGAGCTACTACTTCGGGCAAAGCCTTAAGTAGTCTTGCTGCGGCAATGCGCCGGTGGGCCCCTCCATCTGAATAACCTAGATGCTTTACAAGAAATTCATGAAGGCTTGAATGCCCAAGCTGCAAATGTAGCCTACGCAACTCAATTTCATTGATGCACTCCAAAACTTGTGTCGTCGCCGTACGTTCCTGTGCAACCAAATCCGCAGCAGTGGTTAACAGGGCTCCATCTCGCATGTCTGAAAGATTTTGTTTCATTTCCGTTTTATAACACGGCTTTTCTCGCAAAAAACGAAGGCCCTTACACCGCGCCAGCAGTCTGTTTCTAAAAAATCGATGGCCGGCGTCCAACAACTTCGTTTTGGATTAACTGTGGTCGTCCCACGTGCTTGAAATCGAACTTTACGTTTTGAAGTTTGGAGTTATGAAATCGGTCTCAAATCTCAACCAAGAATTTTTTTTGCGATATGCAAAATATTTTCATGATAATAATTTTCTTGGTTTCTGAAGAGTAAAATTATTCGCATTGAGCTTCTCCAGGGAAGTATTTTTCTCTCCGTGCCTGTGCCCTTCGATCCGCGTAGGAACGTGCACGGATTAAGCAGGTATGCAGCTAACCAAAGCTGATCTTGGGGGTCGTGCAAGCCGCTTCCCCAGAAGCCGGCCCGAAACTCTAATAACCGCCCGGCAACGAGATACTATACTTAGCCGCCAAATAACGTTCGATGGATTTCACTCCATTTTCAGTAATGGCCGAGTTGTCGTAAAGCACGATCTCCGAAATCCAACCATCCCAGAACCTACCGCCTACGTTACCTTTACTGATGAACGAAGTAGAAGCTGCATCGGCACTCAGCGTAATGGCAATCAATTGTGGAGAGGTTGATTTCGCAAAGCTCAGAGGAGGGGTATCAACTCCGTTATTTTTTGCGCGAGTGTTAGCGAACGCGTAGTAAAATAATGCGCCACCGCCGCCTCCGTGAAAGGGCGACCCGCCACCATCACCAATGATAAATGGATATTCTTGGCTCCCGTCGGAATGTTGCACCACAAAAAGTGCCGTACGGATGGTAGTAAACGCTGTGGTGAAACCTAAAGAGTCTTCCGTGCCGTCAGCATCCGCAAATCTTACGGCCGGCTGACCGCCTACGGCACTGGTCGCGTAAGTAGGTTGAGCCGCTACCGTAGCCTGTGTCGCGTGGTTATTGTTACCACTCAAATCAGCCCAGCTGCTTACAGCACTTCCGTTGGCCTGGTTTATAGAATCAGCTTTGTACCATCCAAGAAGGCCAGCAATGCCCGGCACTGGACTTTCCTCCACCAGCAAATCTAAAACTGTTGCACTAGTGAGTTCAGCTCCCGCGTCGGAGGCCGAGAGATGGAAGGTTACAGCCGCCACCGTGCCTTTTGCATAAAAAGTTGTAGAGGATGTGTCGGCACTCATAGTGACGCTTGTCGCCGAGGTGGTACAAGTTGAATTGTTATAGAGGGTCGCTCCACCCGATTCCGAAATGGAAATGGTTTTGTCGGCGGTAACTTCGGACAAGTTATCGCTCGCATCCTTGGCGTATACTGTAATGGCTTGGCAGTAATCTTTGATCAGGGAAGTGGGGCCGCTTAAGACCAATTTTGTCGGTGCGGAGTAGGTCGTACAGCTGGCGCTCGAAAAACGTGACACAAGGGCGTTACAATTTCGCGCGACGGCCGTAGCAGAAAGCGCTGAATCATAAATATTGAAGCTCGCGATGCTGCCCGGAAAATGCTGGCCGCCGCTCGCGGTGGCGCCAAGAATTTTGGCGCTTGTGTTCGTGGCGACGGAAACTGGATTATTTGTCACCAGCGCCTTTTCCGTTCCATTTACGTAAACTTTTTGGTTTGAGCCACTAGAACGGGTGTAAACAACATGGTTCCACGCATTCGCCGTTACGGCATTATTTCCCGTGTCTGCGTTCCATACGCCTGGCGTAGTGAATGAAACTCGATCGGTTCCTCCGTTGCCGATGCCGACCTCAAAGGTAAAACTTCCCGCGGTGCCGTTAGTCATGGTCGAAAAAATCGTAGACCTGGCAGCTAAGCTCGTAGGGTACACCCAAGTGTCTAGAGTAAAATCCGACGTAACATTGAAGGCAGTGCTATTAGGAAAAGTTAAATAGTCATTTGTTCCATCTAAAGTGAGGCGATAAGGCGTAGTAGTACCATCACCATTCCATCCGGAAGTAGCTCCGCAGGCCGCAAAATTCGTTAACGTACCACTTAAATTCACGACCAGGTCCATCCAGCTCGTTGTGGTCGCGCATCCTGCCGTCGGTGCAGCGGATCCCGTAGCCAACGTCGCATCGAGATTGAATAAACGTCCTTTATTGAAAATAGACGGCGTTGCGGCGCTGATCACACTTACAGTAGCCGTAGACGTTGAACCGTCCGCACCGGTCACGGTGACGGTGGATGTTCCGGCACTTGAGGGAGCAGTAAATACGCCAGCTGCGGAAATTGATCCGCCGCCAGTTACGGAATAGGTAAGCGGCGCAATTCCTCCAGAGGTTGAGAATGTAAGTTGCGCATTCACGTTCATAGTTGTGCGTTTAGGCGTGAGGTCCGGAGCAGAGGTGTAGAGTAATCTAGCTTCACTGGCTGAAATTCCTTTATTGTAAATCCGCACCTCATCGATGGAGCCGTCAAAATTGAAAGTCGTAGGGGAAATACCGCACCCATTGGTTCCTCTAAATCCAGCGCCAACCGTTAAGACATCTGTAGTGGTTGCGATAATATTATTGCTACCATTGCGTGCAATGGTGCCACTAACATCGGGTGTAGTAGACCCATCTAAATAGACGTGCCAATTGTTAGAAGATGCACTGTTTTGGGCACTGCAAACCACTAAGTGCCAAGCCCCGTCATTAATGGCGGTGCGACCGTTGATTACTGAGTCAGACCCGTCATAACGATTGAGCCAACAACTTACGGTGCCATCGGCATTGAGATGTAAAAAGTAAGCCTGCGCAGCATTGGAGCTGCAGGCATCCGTAGTATTTCCATCTTTGCTGATGATCGCCTGCCCGCGCGTGGCAGTCGTTTTAACCCAGGCTGCCATTGTAATACCCGCCGTTGGGTTCATCACATTATTAAATAAAACATATTTAGTACCATCAAAGCTTAACGATTCACCGGAGTGGCCGGCCACCGACGTCGGAGGCGTGGTGCTTCCACCCAACGTACCGCTCGTGCTGGTTGCGCCATCTAAAGTATAACCGGTCACGCCACTTGCCGTGGTTCCCGAAATGCTAGCGGTATCAAAAGTCCAGTATCCGATGAGACCGTCATTGCTCAGCGGGGCAGGGGTGGCAGAGACTTCAGCCGTCGCATCCGTTGAACCCACACCGTTCACCGCCACCACCATGAAGTAGTAGAGTGTACCGGAAGTGAGTCCCGTAACTACGGTAGGTGAAGTCGCCGCTGCGGAAAATGTAGTGGGGTAAGCTCCGGACACCGTTCCGTATTTGACGGTATAGCTAGTTGCTCCGGAAGCCGCTGCCCAATTTAGCGCGACAGAAGTGGTGCCGGCGGATGAGGCACTAGAAATTGCAAATGCTCCAGGTGCAGTGTTAGCTCCTGTACCCGTAATTGCGCGTGTTGCGGAAACCGTGGCGGACCCATTATTATAGCTCACGGAAATCGTCGCGTTGCTGGCACCCGCAACCGTGGGTGCAAAGGTAACGATGAGAGTACAACTTCCGGTATTCGCGGCAACGGTTGCCCCAGTTACGCAAGTGCCGCCGGTCAAAGTATAGGGTGCTGCTAAGCCAAGGCCACCGGTCGAAATCGTACCGAGCGTTGCGGCTACGGAACCAGAATTACTGAGCGTAAAAGACTTAGCGCTGGTGGAGCCATTGCTCACCGTACCATAATCGTAGGTGGCACCATCGGAGATGCTGAGGCTTGCCGTGGCGGCGGTGGGCGTTGATGAAGAAGATCCGCTCGAGCTGCCGCCTCCGGAACTACCGCTGTCATCCATGGAGGATTTCCCAAGCGGATTGCAACCGACTTGCAAGAATAGCAACGCTGAGAAAAGTAAAATACTTTTCACGGCAGGAAATTCTATTTTTGCTATCCGGTTCGCCATATCTACTATTTTATCGGAACTTCCTAATTTTTATGAACAAAAAATATTTACGATAACCCTGGAATTACAGCGATAGGTCAAGCGCGCCCCAGTCGCAATCGACACAGGGGGCGCTAAATAAGTAGCTTTTGAGTTGCCAGGATTCACTAAGGTTCTTAATGTCCAATCAAATGGATTTTAAATATAGGCAAGTTCAGCTTCCTTCCATCAAACTCCATATCGTAGAAGCCGGCCCAAGTGATGGTCCGCTTATTATTCTGCTCCATGGCTTTCCTGATTTTTGGCAAGGGTTTGAATCCCAAATTTTAGCCTTTGCCCAAGCGGGCTTTCATGTCGTCGCGCCCGATCAGCGTGGTTATAATTTAAGCGAAAAACCGTCCTTAGTTTCTGACTATGGCGCTCGTAAATTAGCCGAAGACGTGGTGGAACTCATAAACCATTTTAATGCCCCTAAAGCCTTCATTGGTGGTCATGACTGGGGTGGCGTCGTTGCGTGGCTGGTGGCAAGCATTTTTCCAGATAAAGTCATAAAACTTCTAGTTTTCAATATTTCCCACCCCGCAGTAATGCAGCGTTTCTTACAGACCCATACGAAACAAAAGTTCAAGAGCTGGTACATGCTCTTTTTCCAGATTCCATGGCTACCGGAAGCCTATCTACGTGCATTCAATTTTTTTGCTTTACGGCGTACGATGCAAAAAAATCTTACCCAAGCGGCCTTTATGAAATTTGACTTCAATGCCTATATCAAAGCTTGGGGTCAGCCAGGGGCCCTCCGTTCGGCCATCAATTGGTACCGAGCGGCGCTTCGATTTCCGATAAAGCCTTTACCCAATCAGCATATCCAGATTCCAACGCTGTTGATCTGGGGGGAAAAAGATCCCTTTTTATCTAAAGAAATGGCTCAAGAATCCATTGACCTCTGCGATCAGGGGGAACTGCACCGATTCGCAGAGGCCGGACACTGGGTTCACCTCGATGAGGAAAAAGAAGTGAACAAAATCGCGTTGAGGTTTTTAACGCAAAAAAATCAGTGAAACGCGTCGTACGTCTTAAAAAAACTACGGGCTTTTTCCAAAACTTGATTTTCCGTCATGCGATCAATGCTTTCAATTCCAACGATTTTAGCCGCCAATTGAGCGTGATGATGTTTTTCAAAATGCGTTTTTAAATGATTTTTAGCTAACCCTGGGCCCATAATCAGGATTTCTTCCGCATCTTTGAGCTTGGTTGCGATTTCGTGAAAAAATTGTTCGTTTTCTTGACGCTCACGGGCATCGACGTGCGAGTTGGAATGCGCGTGGGTATTTTTTTTCAGATTTTCTTTTTGCGATCCCTTCGCGCTCAAATGAAAAATCTCTGCCTCATTATGATCTAGCCAAATAACATATGCCGCCATGATATTTTTCCTTTCGAAAAAAACTAGGATCGAAAATATCCTTAGTCAAGCTTACTTGACACTATGCGTTTTTATAGAGGCGAAGGGCTTTTAGCTTTTGGTGAGCGTGGTCGACGATGGGGCTCATGGGCTCGTGGAGTGCCTTTCCCTTAAGGTGTGCCCGCTCCGGGACAAAACGTTTGATGTAATGTCCCTCCGGATCAAACCTTAAACTTTGCAGAGTAGGATTGAAAATGCGGAAGTAGGGCTGCGGGTCGCATCCGGTGGAAGCGGCCCATTGCCAGCCCCCATTATTTGGTGCGAGGTCACCATCTAAGAGCTGATGCATGAAATGCCGTTCTCCCCAACGCCAGTCGATGAGCAAGTCCTTAGTTAAAAACGAAGCAACGATCATGCGCACGCGGTTGTGCATCCACCCTGTTTGTTTCAGTTCCCGCATGCCGGCATCCACGATGGCGTAACCGGTGCGGCCCTCCTGCCAAGCCGCAAAAAGGCCAGGGTCATTCTCCCAAGGGATTGATTTGTATTTTTGAAGGTAAGCTTCATTTTCAACGCGTGGGCAGTGAAAAAGAATATGGTAATAAAATTCACGCCACACTAACTCCTTTAAGAATCTAGTCCGCCCACTTTCATCTTTAAAACCTAAGTTTTTGAGTTCAAGTGCGCCAATGACTTGTGCAGTCGTAAGCGAGCCATTTTTCAAAAATATGCTGAGCTTTGAAGTTCCGCTGACGGCCGGATAATCCCGATCATGACCATAGTTGTCTAATTTTTCTTTAAATAACTTCAATTGAGTGATGCCCGCTGGGTGCCCTGCCGCGGGAATTGGGATATCAACATTTTTTGCGTTGATGGTTTTCACTTTGGTAAGCTGGTCTTGAAATTCCGGTGCATTTCCTAAGAGTTCAGCCCAACGCATTTGAAGTGGCCAAATACCTGCCGCCTTTGCCGGCGCCGATTGGTTTTCAATTCTTGCGTGAACCTCTTTGGAGTCGAGTCGATCAAACCACTTTCGGGCGAAGGGCGAGTAGACCTGGTAAAATCCGCATTCGCCTTTTTGAATTTCTTCAGGCTCCATCAGCAGATGATCTCGCCCACTTTCGACGGGAAGGCCAAAGTCTTTCTGAAAAATTTCAGACGTTTCATCATCTCTTTTTCTGGCGAACGGTTCGTAATCACGGTTGAACGTCACGAGTGCCGGTAGTCCCTGGGGCGTACCCTTAAGAAATTTCAAAAGCTTAGGAAAGCCTACCTGCGGTACGGCGTCCAAAAAAAGAAGGTCGCCTCCGCATTTTTTAAATTCTTCCTTAAGTGAGCAAAGTGAATCTAAAAAAAATGCAAAACGGCGATGGGAAAAATCGGGCCTAGCCAAAAAAGTAGAATCGAAAAAGAAAATGCCCAGCGTACGTCCGTGATGCCGCTCTTGGTTTTTTTGCAGGATCTCATTGCCCGGGATTCTGAGGTCCCGTCGAAACCAGTGCAGTCCGTAGGTTTTACTCATGATGGTGGGTAGATTTCCGCCAAAGCCGCTTCCAGGGTTTCAAAACGAAAACGAAATCCTTCCGTAGTAGCACGTTTTGGAGTCACCCGTTGGCTCGCTAGAATCATCGTGGCCATTTCACCCATAAGGATTTTTAGCGCAAAAGCCGGAATTTTTCCCAGCACGGGTAACTTCCTGGCCTCGGCGAGCTTTTTCGTAAAGTTCAGATTGGTTTCGGGGTTCGGCGCCGTGAGATTGTAGGCGCCATGGGCATTTTGATTGATGAGGGCGTATTCAATAAATCCAACCACATCATTTATGTGAGCCCAACTCATCCATTGATTCCCGGTCCCTAAGGTTACGGGTTGCATTTTAGCGAGCGCTCCACCATCCGGGCCTAAAACAATTCCGTTTCGAAGCAGGACAATCCTTACGTTAAGGGCTTTGGCTTTAAGGGCCGCGGCTTCCCAGTCGTCCGTAACTTTCGCTAAAAACCCCGCGCCTGCAATGCTATCTTCCGTTAAAATTTTATCGCCGGCATCTCCATAAATCCCAATGGCCGATGCGTTCAGTAATGTAGAAGGCCTTTCGCCCGGAGGAAGCAGGGCTAAGGCTTCAACAATTTGCCTCGTGGTTCCAATGCGAGAGTCATAAATATTTCGTTTTCGTTTTTCCGTCCACCGCCCCTGTGCAACGGGGGCGCCCGCCAAGTGAATAACGGCATCCATGCCCTTGAAAATAGTTTTCAGATTTTCAGCCGCATTTTTGCCCGTCGGCCATTCTTGAGCTGCGCAAGGCAAACTAGCGGCGTCCGTAGCTTTTCGCACCATAGCCGTAACGGAATGTCCTTTTTGAAGGAGATGATTCAGTAAGGGCTGCCCAATAAAACCAGTTGCGCCCGTAAGTATGATTTTCATGAAGTTCTCCCATCGATGCGGCTTTAAACATTAGGTTATGCTCGGCCCTTGTCAAACCTTTCTCGGTGATCGGCGCTAGGAGGATGAAGATGCCTCTGTTAGGCTTATCGCGCATGTTTAGCATCGAACACGGAAAATCTGCATTAGTCCTTGCTCCCATGGAAGGCGTCACGGACGCCCCCATGCGCACTTTGCTTTCTGAGCGTGGTGGGCTCACCCATTGTGTTTCGGAGTTTTTCCGCGTTTCGGAAAATGTGCCTTCAAAAAGGGCGCTTTTAAAGCATATGCCAGAGCTAATAAACGGCGGAGTTACGGCATCAGGTGTTTCGGTACAGATGCAACTTTTGGGAGGGCACGCCGAGCGTTTAGCCCTCACTGCCAAACTTGCCGTAGAGTCAGGATCACCCGGGATCGATCTTAATTTTGGTTGCCCAGCTCCCATCGTAAATCGCAATGATGGAGGTGCTGCGCTTTTAAAATACCCGGCGCGCATAAAGGAAATCGTAAGTGCAGTGAGAGAAGCGGTTCCTAAGTCCGCTCCCGTTTCGGTGAAACTCAGGCTTGGGTTTGAGTCAATGGAAGATATTTATACCAACGCGGTTATGGCAGAGGCCGGCGGCGCCACTTGGCTTACGATTCATGCCCGCACTAAAACTCAAGGGTATCGTCCACCCGCCTATTGGGAATACATCGCCGAAACTAAAAAGCGGGTCTCTATACCGGTGGTGGCGAACGGAGATATTTGGGATTTAGAGGGCTTCAAACGCTGCCGAGATATTACAGGTTGCGAGCATTTCATGGTGGGCAGGGGAGTGCTGGTGAATCCATCGTTGCCCCATCAAATCGCTCGCGAACTTGGCTTGCCCGCAACTCCGCTTCAGGAAACGAGCGATTGGAAGGAGCCTAGGGATTGGGAGAAAATATTTGAGCGCTTCTCAAGGCTTTGTGACCCGCACGCGGAAAACCCGCATTATAACCTCTGTCGTTTAAAACAGTGGTTAAACCTAGTTTCCTATCGTCAGGAATTGCCCTGGTTTAAAGCACTCAAACGAACCCAGTTCCTTGGCGAGTTTTTTAGCTTTCTTTCCGCGAATCCGGGCGCGTAATGCGTTCCTTTAAATTCATGACGGAGAGAAATGCCGATACCGGTAGGATAAGATTCACAAAAAGCAGGCACAAAATGAATTGCGGAACGCTCATCTGCTGCTGATTTAAAAAATAGCCAAAAATCACAAGGAAACTCATGGCAAAATGCAGGCAGACCTGGGGTAACGAACCGTAGACTGCACGGAGATGAAAAGAATCCGAAGCAGAATCCCGGGTAATCGTTGCACGATCCCAGAGATGGTGCATTACGGGTGCGTTATCAAAAATAGAAAAAGCAAGTTGATCAAGCCCTGGAATGGCGATTTCAAAGTGATCTCTTTTGGTGGGGCAATGGGCTACCTCATAACGGCATTTTTCCCGATCAAGAGCTTGGTAAAGTTGGTGCCTGGGTACTTTAATCTTCCATGAATAAAAAATAGGCCGCCTCCTTGGCTGCTGGTGAATAGACTTTCAGTTTCGCATGTTTTCCGAGCGGAATCAAAAAAATGCAGAAATAACGCTTGATGTTGTTTCGTAAGAAAGTGCACTCTTTACCGTATCCAATATGAATCATGATTTTGAAGTATGGCTGGTATCTATGGTTTCTGAATCGCCCTGGCAGTTATTGGCCTTATTTGGCATTTTATTCGTTTTGGGCGAGGTGTTTGTGAGCGGTTTTTTCATGCTGCCCATCGGTTTGGCGTTTTTACTCACAGCCGTATTCTCCCTTTGGGTTAAAAATTGGGCAGTACTTCTTGCCGTGTTGGCCGTTCTCCAGGTGGCGTTATTTCTTTTTTTTCAAAGAACTTTTAAAAAGAAGGATCGTCCGGCTCCGGCCTTGAATGCCGAGGGCATGATTGGCGCGGAGTGCGAAGTCACGGAAGAGATTCCCATAGAGGGATTAGGTTACGTCAAGCTTTACGGTGATCGTTGGCAAGCAAAAAGTCCCGCAACGACAATCCTGAAAAAAGGTGAGAAGGTCATCATCGTTGGCCTTGACGGCAATAAAGTGATCGTAAAGCACAAGTAACAAAAGCAGTGAACGATCGGTAGAAAAGGAAATTTGAAATGGAAATTACGCTTATCGTCGGTGGAGCCCTCGTTCTTTTTGCCATGGTGGTGTTGGGTAAAGGCATTCGGGTTGTGCAACAGAGCGAATGCATCCTCATTGAACGACTTGGCAGTTATTCACGAATTTTAAGCAATGGCCTTAACGTCATCATTCCCTTCATAGATTCGCCGCGGGCCGTGTTCTGGATTTTTAATGGCCACGTAGTTCCCACGATTCGTTTGGATTTGAGGGAAACGGTCCTTGAGGTCCCAAGCCAGGCCGTGATTACCCGCGATAATGTTTCCATCGAAATCGATGCGCTACTTTATATTCAAATTGTTGATCCCGTGAAATCAACCTACGAGATTGCCAACGTTCCCATGGCCGTAGCCCAGCTTGCCCAAACCTCTTTGCGAAACGTGATTGGTGAACTTGACCTCGACCATACTCTGACTTCGCGTGACACCATCAATGCGAAACTTAAGGCTGTCCTTGATGAAGCAACGGATAAGTGGGGCACCAAAGTGAACCGCGTGGAGATCAAAAACATTACGCCACCGCGTGAGATTCAAATCGCCATGGAAAAACAAATGCAAGCGGAGCGGGAACGCCGGGCTAAAGTCTTGGAAGCCGAAGGCGATAAACAGGCGCGGATTTCACGATCCGAAGGGATTCGCCAGGAACAGATCAATATCGCCGATGGTGAAAAAGAGTCCCAAATCAGGCGCTCTGAAGGGGAGGCCTCCGCCATTAGACAAGTCGCCGAAGCGAAAAAAGAAGCCATCGCCCTCATCAAATCCTCCTTGGGAGATGCCACGCTAGCGAGCCAATTCCTCATTGCGACCAATTATTTGGATCAGTTTGGTAAGTTTGTGACTAAGCCTAGCGATAAGGTTTTTATTCCCTATGAAGCCAGCACTTCCTTGGGAAGCCTTGGCAGCATTGCCGAGCTTCTGAGCAAAACGAACTCATCTAAACCATAATTATTGATGACGGCTTGGCTAAGGAGCCATTGTAACGGTGACCGGTACTGCGCTGGCGACGGTCGCACCATTGCCTAACTGGCCTTGGGAGCCGTCGGCTCCCCAGCACACAACACTGCTGGATGCTTTGATGGCGCACGCAAATGGGCCTCCTGTAAAGCTCGTTGCGCTGAAACTTGCCGCCATTACGTCGGTGCCTAACGCCGTGAGCGGAGTAAGCACTTGCACATAGGCCTGGGTTGCATAATCCACCGAAGTGACACCATCGCCGAGCATGAAGTCGGCTCTTCCAGAGCAACTCAATACGCCACCGTTAAGGCGGCAGGTGTTATAAACCCCATTCAATAAGTTTCCATTCTGATTGAATCTTGTCACCAACGTTGGACTAGGTCTTGAACCATTCCCCGCTGAGCTCCCAATGTTTGCAAAATAGCCCGTAGCTACAGATGCATGCCCCCAACAATATGTATTGAGGCCGCCACTGTCATTGAATTCTGCGCACCCACCATTTTGGCCGACTACCCAATTTGTTAGTGGCGCCGTCACGCCAGGAACGGCCATGGGAGTAAACTCCCCGTTAGTTAGAGTGCCTCGCCCAAGTTGTCCATTATAGTTGTAGCCCCAACATAAAAGTGATGAAGCCGTTTCCGCGCAGAAAGTGCTTCCGCCGCCGGAAATTTTTACGACGCCGCTGCTCGCTCCCAGGCCCGTTACCCAGTCCAGTGCCGTGGATAAATTATTTCCATATCCGAGTTGGCCCGAAGAGTTATCGCCCTTGCATTGCACTCCACCAGATCGAAGGACACAAAAATTTGATTCCCCAGCCACCAAAGAGACTACGCCTTGTGATGCATCTAAACCTGGGACGACGGTTGGATTACGGTAATTTACCGGGAAACTGGCGCCTCCCCAGCACATGACTGCGCCATCAACGATAGCACAACTATAGCTCGCACCTAAGGAAAGGCCAGTGATGACACCGTCCACGCCGGAAACCCAAACGCCCGTAGACGAGTTCGTAGTAGTTCCGTCGCCAAGTTGGCCAAGATGATTTCTGCCCCAACATTGAATGCGAGAACCAATGACTGCGCAGGCGTGTTGTCCGCCAGCAGCAACCATAGTGATTGCCGGAGCGGAAACCGTGGGCGCACCGCCACCGCTTGGAGTTGCCGCCGGTCCTGAACTTGCGCTGCCACCACCTCCACCGCCCGCGGAACCCGATCCACAATTTGTGGCGTATGCCGCTAAAAATACCGAAATGGAAACGAAAGCAATCGTTAAGCCTCTGCGTTTTTTCAAAGTGCTTTGAATCATTTTTAAAAACCCCATATTTTTTGATGCGCCCCGTAAAGAAAAGTATAAATGAAATAAATTTAAAATAAAACTGCCTTCTAAAAAAACAATAATGCTAAACAAATCGAGACATTCGCGCGGTAAATAAAGAATGGACTTAATTGCCGAATCCGGCGGCAGCGCCCACGGCTAAAGTTGAGTTTTGGTTTTACATGTTACAATGTAGGGGAAGTGGGGCCTGGGGTGTTCGCATTTTTAGCATTAATATTTTTGAGCGTGCCGCTTGAAGTCTGGGGCCAGGAACTTTTCATTGGCCCGGCTGGTCAATTATCAAACCCCGCCATCGACGCCCAGAACCGGGTGCAAATCCCTGGCGGGATTTCTCGTCCCCTTGTTGAACTTCTCATTGAGCAGGAATCCCAAGCGTTGCGCCGTGGCCGTAGGGAGCGCCTGCAATCAGGACCTGTAGTTCATTCCATCCCGCTTCGGCCTGATCTACCAGGAGCGCATCGTCACTCCTTCGGTATTCAAATTCATGCTTCTTGTTTAGGTGAGAATCCTGAGCAACGCGCCGAACGCATCAATCATTTTAATCGAGTGTTTGGTGAGACTTTGCGAAGCGTCTTTAACTGTCAAAAGCAGTACCCATCCTTAAAGCCTATTCTGGAAGATTGGATCATCCAAGCCCGCCGGGGCGTCGTGCTTTGCAGCGATCAAAACATGACGGAAGATGACGTGCTGGCCACTACAATTCCCTATAGCGATGCCCACACTGATCTTAGTGCCCATGATCAAGCCATGCTGAGGGACATTCCGGTGGATGTTTTTCATTGGCAGACTGCTATGATTTTAAGGAATGGCAATTCGCCCCACCTTTTGGAGCATAACGCGACAACCTATTTTCACGAGTTTTTGCACGATACGCCCAACAACAATCGACCGCAGAGTGAGCATCGTCAGCACCAGGGTGATCCATTTTCGGTTAAGGATCCTTGCGGCACTAGCGGGATTCTTGATCGCACCATGTTGGTGCAAGGATTATGCATGGGCACCGGTCAACATCAGAATCCTTTGGGTAACCGTCCCAACGCGGAAGATATTTTTTATCGCGTGTCCCAATGCGGTCCTACGCTTGGTTGTGTGAATTTATTTACCTCAAGGAATAACACCCTCACCCAAAGTGAGAGCTGCCGTCTTTCGCCCGAGAGCTGCCTGCCCAGTTCCAACTTCAGTGAGGTCAACGCACAAGCCCTCTGTTCAGAAATTTTACGTACGGGGCAGTGTCTTCGACAACGAAACGAATGGTTTGTGGGTGGAAGGCATTCGCGTTCCGGTGCTGAACGCTCGCGGGCGTTTGATGGACGCGAAAACAATTTAGAACTGCGGCGTTTTTACGACCCGTTGACTAGGTTTACGCCGAGTCTCGTTGCTCTAGAAGCTGAACTCAGAGAAAGGCTCGCAAGAATTTACCCAAGGTTTGATCATGAGCTGCCCCAAGTTTTTTTTGAAGGGGGCGCATCCTCGCGGGAATTCCTTAGAAATTTTGCCCAGAACCGCTGCTTTCAAAGTGTTTTTCAATCAAACTACCGCGGTGGCCTTTATCTGAGTCCGTTGGCACTAAGCCAGGGCCCGACTTCTGGAAGGGCTTACGACCAAATTTTTTTCCGGTTCAGAGAGAGGGGCAGTGTTTTGGATCACTTCGAGCGGCTGCGCCAAACCGCCCTAAATGCAATGCGAAGGATACCTGCCTGCACGGCCGACATGATTGCATCGGCCACGATCGCACTTTCGGAAAGCCAAAATTTTTTGATGAGGCTCGATCAACAAAATGATTTTATGTCCGCCGCCAGAGCAAGGGCCGCCAGTGGTGGCGAAGTATTTGCGGGCAATAACGCAGAATGGCTGGGAGTAGCGGGAGATTGGCTCGAGCGGGAGACGCTTACGATGGAACACCTCGTGTCAGTTTTTGGCCAGGATCTCATGACTCGGTATACGGCAGCTTTGGAACGTTTTCACCCTGACTCTACGCAATTTGCCTGCAGTACGCTTACGGGAAGGTCTGGAGTTGTAGCGGCGAGGGACAGTTTAAACCTAGTCACTCGGTGGAATCAGCTCGCTGCGCCGGAAGTTTGTCCTTAGGGCGCCGGGACTTCTTGGTTTTAATCCTAACTCCTGAAATTTCTAAATAATTCTAAAGCCTCTTTTCCTTTGGGAGGGTATAGTGTCTCTCTATGTCTTCCACATCCAATTTTCCCATTCGAAATCTCGCTATTATTGCCCACGTCGACCACGGTAAAACCACACTTGTTGATGGCCTTCTGCGCCAGGCCGGAACCTTCAGCGCCCATGAACAACTGCAAGACCGGGCCATGGACTCCATGGACCTCGAACGTGAACGTGGGATTACCATTCAGGCAAAAAACGCGGCCATTCATTATAAAGAACACAAAATCAATATTGTTGACACTCCTGGCCACGCCGATTTCGGCGGTGAGGTAGAACGTATTTTGGGCATGGTTGATGGTTGTTTGCTTCTCGTGGACGCCGCCGAAGGTCCATTGCCTCAAACCAGATTCGTTTTGAAAAAAGCTTTGGCCTTTGGTCATCGCGTTATTCTGGTCATCAATAAAGTAGATCGACCCGATGCCCGCGTGGATGAAGTCGTGAACGCCACCTTTGATCTTTTCATGGATTTAAATGCCAACGAAAAACAAGCGGATTTCCCCATCGTTTACGCCTGTGCCCGCGCCGGTTGGGCAGAGCTTGATGAAAAAATTTCTAAAGAACGTTTAGCAAAAATGACAAAAGAAAATCCCATGGCGGGTGGATCACTAAAGCCCCTTATGGATTTGATCGTTCAAGAAATTCCTGCCCCACAAGTTCAGGGTGATGGTCCATTCCAGATGATGATCTCTAACTTGGGTTACAGCGATTACATCGGAAGGCTCGCCATCGGACGCGTCAGCCGAGGAAAAGTGAAAAAGGGTGGGCGCATCACGTGCCTGCAAGAAAATGGCAAAGCGAAGGCCTTCTCCATTGCGATGATTTATACCTTTGAAGGTTTAAAACAAAAAGAAGCACCCGAGCTCACGGCGGGCGATATCGGAGTTATCGCGGGTTTTGAAGAAGTAGGCATTGGCGACACTTATTCCGACATTCAAACCCCGGAAGCTCTTCCCCGCATTCACGTGGATCCTCCAACCATGAGCATGATTTTTTCCATCAATACTTCACCCCTTGCGGGCAAGGAAGGCGAGCCTATCCAATCGCGTAAGCTCAAAGAGCGTCTTGAAAAAGAAGTGCGAAACAACGTTGCTTTGAAACTGCCGCCGGCGGAAGCAACGGATTCCATGGAGCAGTTCCGAGTGCTTGGCCGTGGTGAACTTCAATTCGCCATTCTCATCGAACAAATGAGACGTGAAGGTTTTGAGTTTATGGTGGGCAGACCAACCGTTCTTTTCAAGGAAGAGAATGGCCAAAAGCTTGAGCCCCACGAACGTATCTTCATCGACGTTCCCCAAGTTTACGTAGGCGCCGTTACGGAACTTTTCCAGGCGCGTAAAGGTCAGCTCTTAGATTACAAACAAGAACAGCATGCGGGCATTGGTGAATCAGGTGAAGTGCAGGGCCGCGTTCAACTAACGTTTGTGATTCCTACGCGTGGACTCATTGGAATTCGTTCTCGTTTCCTTACGGAAACCAGGGGCGAAGGCATCATGAATACGCAGTTTGAAGATTACTTGCCCTTTAAGGGCATGCTGGTTCATCGCATTAACGGTACACTTTTGGCGGATCGTTTGGGCGAGACCATTGAGTACGCGCTTTTCAGCATCGAAGAACGGGGTACCCTGTTCGTAGGTCCAGGCGTTCCGATTTACGAAGGCATGATCATTGGTGAGAACGCCAAGGATAATGACCTTAACGTAAACGCGTGCAAGGAAAAGAAATTAACGAATATTCGTTCTGCGGGCGCTGAATTCCTCGTGACCCTTGCAACCCCTCGCCAAATGACGCTTGAGCGTTGCCTTGAGTGGATCGATGATGATGAGTGGGTTGAAGTGACCCCTAAGAGTGTGCGCATGCGGAAAAAAGTTTTGGCTTCGAACTTACGTAGCGTAAAACGAAACCAAGAATAGTTTTTTAAGTCTTAGTATTTAAAATAAAAAAGGCGCGCTTCCCGTATGGAAAGCGCGCCTTTAATTTTTGTCCTTAAAGGAATTTAAGGATTAAGAACCACACTTCACGTATCCGCTTTCTGCGTAACAATCGCGATCGGCGTCGCAGAAACATTTCGCTTCACCGGGCCAGCAGAAACGGATTTGTCCGGCCGCATTCCTAGGTTGGCCGCGGCTATCCAACGTAGTCGCCTCAGGGGGGCAGGTTGCGGTGGATGTCCCAGTACCCGTTGTCGTTCTCGTCGCCGTTACTGTTCCCGTGCTTGTGCTCGTAGCTGTAGCCGTACTCGTCGCCGTTTTGGTTACGGTTACGGTACCGGTTGCCGTTACGGTTGCGGTAGAAGTAGGTGAACTAGTCGTTGTGCATTTTACGTAACCGCTCAATGCATAACAATCCCTATCGGCATCACAGTAGCATTTTGCTTCTCCGGGCCAACAAAAACGGATTTGGCCTGCAGCATTTCGTGGCTGTCTACGACTGTCTAAAGTCGTTTTTTCCGGAGGACAAGTTGCAGTGCTAGTACCGGTTGAAGTCCCAGTGACGGTCACCGTTTTAGTTACGGTGCCGGTAGCTGTAGCCGTTGATGTGGAAGTCCTGGTGGTAGTAGCCGTTGCCGTGTTCGTTGCGGTTGCAGTGGCAGTAGCGGTTGCCGTTGCCGTATTTGTCGCGGTGTTCGTCACGGTAGCGGT
>CAYYYP010000011.1:71109-79392 GCA_964475985.1 uncultured Oligoflexia bacterium
CGGTAGCGGTTGCGGTATTTGTTGCGGTTGCCGTGTTGGTCACGGTAGCCGTTGAACCTGGATCAGCGGTGCCGTTATCGATGATGGTTTTTTTCAACTTTTCAAGCACCGCGATCGCAGTAACGTTTCGTTGATTGTAACCATAACCTAAACAAGTGGCGGAAAAATTCGATGAACCACCGCTTGGACAAGTGCTTGGGTGAACGCCGTCTGAAGATATACCTTCATTGACGATGCCTGGTTGTTTTAAAGCGGCCCAATAATTCCAAAGGGGAATGTTGGCGGCTTGAGCTACGGCAGCAATCGCATCGTTATAGGGTCCTACGCGGGAACCTAAAGTTGCATTGTCGCGGCGCGGAGGAATGGTGCTGAGGACTGGGATGACGCCAGCCGCAATGATCTTATTCACCATTTCCGTAAGTCTTGTACGATAAGTATTTACATCATTGTAACGCTCAAGGTCATTCGTGCCGTACATGATGAGGGCAAATGCAGGCTTGAGCATGTTGATCTCACATAAATACATTGTGTTGTTGGGTGCGCTACAGGCATTGGTGGTGGCCATAGCATCCGTAAGCGTCCAACCGGCGACGGCGCACATGCTGGCGCGCGTGAAGGAATTGGCGGTGCCGCACCAAACGCTAGTGTAGCTAGATGGGAAGGTAGTCCCGCTGAAATAACTTGTGACGGCAGGGTAGGTGGTGAAATTGCCGTAATTAGTGGCGCCGGGGCATCCGACATCCATCAGGAATGAGCCTGATTCAGTGATGCTATCGCCTAGTCTCGCAAATACGGTAGGGCGGTTGCCGAGGGCTTGCCCCGCTTGGAAAATTGTTTTGAGGCGGGTTTGCATGGTGGCAGGAATTTGGGGAACGATGGGCAGGGCAGAAACGTCGGCCAGTGCGGCATTGGTCAGAAGCGCAACCGTAGCGACGAAACTGAGTTTCATTATCAATTTCATTTAAGCTCCGTAGGTAATGATGTGAATTCCCAATGGTTTCATTGAGTAAATTCAAAAGGTTTAGGTAAAATTTAATTTTACCGTAATCCCCAGCATCACCTAGGTGAAATAAATGATTCATGTTTAGTTCGGCAGAAATGACCGAGCTGCTCCGCAGCAAAATCCTGCGCTGAATTAGGCCCCAAAAATAAAAAGGCGCGTCCTGAAAATTCCAGAACGCGCCTTTGAGTTATCTCGGAAAATCTAAGAGCGTTTTAGCCCTTAAGGATTTTTCCGCGACCTACTAAATATACAAATACTGAAAGCGCTGCAAAAATCGCGATGGCGAAAATATTGCTCTGTGCAAGCGCCGGGAACGTCGCACTCAGATCCATGCCTTTGATGAGGCCTTCACTGAAATTCGCAAAGGCTAAGGATACGCCGGCAATGGAGGCACCTGCGATCAAGCCTGAGGAAAGTAGAACTCCGGGGCTGGCGTCTTCGGTAATTTCCGCGCCCGGACCCACCGCTTTTTCGCGATTCCGTTTTTGCGCCCATTCTACGAACCAGCGAATCGCTCCGCCAATAAAGATGGGAAAGGAACTAGAGATAGGCAGGTAAACGCCAACGGCAAAGGGCAGCGCCGGAACGCCACTCAACTCAAGTACTAGGACAAGGAAAATTCCTAGAAGCACTAAGCCCCAAGGTAATTTTTGGGTCAGGATGCCATCGATGATGAGTGACATGAGGCGAGCTTTAGGCGCCTCATACTTTTCTACGGGAGTTCCATCATCTCTCGCCTTAAGTGCGCCGTTGATGCCTGGATCCACGAGGTACCGAATCTGGCCTGAGTCATCGACCAAATATTTTCCGGCAGGAATTTCACCGCGGGGTTCACGTAGCTGCAATACATTATATTCAGCTTGGTCGGCAGAGCCTTCGGGGCCCGTGATTTTCTGTTTGTGCCCAGATAAATCCGATGTCGCAACCACTACGGTTGGGAAACTGCGTTTTGCATAAATGGTTTTTGCATCGTTTAAGAGGTTAAGCGTGTAACCAATCACGATGGCCGAAGTGAGGGCACCAATGAGAAGGCCAATCTGCTGAGCGCGTGGTGTAGCGCCAACAATGTGACCCGTCTTTAAATCCTGGGAAGTGGTTCCGCCATTGGATGCCGCCACACAGACAATCGCCGCCACGGTAAGGGCCGTGATGCGGTACATAGGGCTAGTCCAACCAAGGGCTAAGAAGATTAAGCTTGTGAACAGAAGAGTCGCCACCGTCATGCCGGAAATGGGATTTGATGACGAACCGATTTCACCCGTAAGTCTTGAGGATACGAGGGTGAATAAAAATCCAAAAAGCACGATGAGGGCAGCACCAACCAAGTTCATGTGCATCGTTGGAATGGCCCAAATTGCAACAATAATGGCCAATACTCCCAAATATACTACGATATTAGGTAAGTCGCGCTCCGTCCTACGCGTGTTCAACGCCATTCCAGCGATGGTGTTGGTTTTTTTGCTCAAGCTAGCAAGGCCAGATTTAGCGCCACTAATGATGGTCGGTAAACTGCGAAGAAGACTTACTACGCCACCACCCGCTACGGCGCCCGCACCAATGTAGAGCACATAGGATTTCCAGATTTCAAAGGAAGTCATTTGGGAGATGAGCTTTGTTGCGGGGAACAAAGGTTGAGTTAAGCTATCGCCAAAAAGTCGAATTGCTGGAATTAAAACCATCCAGGAAAGGATGCCGCCTGCCACCGTGACGGAAGCGATACGGGGGCCAATGATATAACCCACACCCATGAGTTCAGGTGCCATATCGGAAGCAAGCGTTGCTCCCTTGAAAAAAGAAAAGGTATGTTCAGGACTGGTTGGCCAAAGTCTAAAACCTTCTCCAAAAACTTTGTGGGCAAGCCCAACAAAAAATCCGGTGAAAACTGTTTTTGCGCTCGTTCCGCCCTTTTCTCCGGCAATCAGCACTTCGGCGCATGCGCGGCCTTCAGGGTAAACTAAGGTTTTATCGCCGTTGGCAATGAGGGGACGGCGTAATGGAATCATCATGAGAACTCCAAGCAAACCGCCCAGAACCGCCACGATCATGACCCTGGAGAGTTCCATTTCAAAACCTAAAATCATAAGGGCTGGCATGGTTACGGCCACACCAAAGGCGATGGATTCACCGGCGGACCCCGTAGTTTGAACTATGTTGTTTTCTAGGATGGTCGCGCGCCTTAGACCAAAAACTTTTGAAAGGCCCCGGAAAACCGTGATGGAAAGCACTGCCACGGGAATGGAGGCGCTGACCGTCATTCCGACTTTAAGGGCTAGATAAAGTGAGCTTGCACCGAAGATAATGCCTAAAACTACGCCGATCAGAATGGGCAAAAGAGAAAACTCAGGCCTCTGATCCTCATCCAAGACAAACGGTTGGTGAGATTGGGCAGAAATATCGGAGTCCGACGGGGGTGTGTGTTTGATAGACATGCCGGCCCACTTAACACAGAGATTTACGAATAGGAATGGGTGAGCGTCACAAAACCGAATGTTAGGCTTCCTTCCCGGATGGAAAGGAAGCCTATTTTATTAACGAGTTGCGGAAGTGAAACGAGAGATGAGCTCCCTGACTTTTCGTGCATCCCTATACTTTGGGGCGTCGGCGCCCACGATGCGAATGTCGGAACTCGCAGACTGTTGGGTAAGGGCTGCGATGGTTTGGGCCATGGATGGTGCGGGGGCGACGGATCTTTGCATGACCGAACTCAAGCCTGGCGCGGACATGGCGCCCGATGAATCAAGCATCGCAGAATTTAAAATCTGGCCAGCACCTTCGGGATTGGAAACTACCGGGGTTGGTGCAGGAGGGTTTACAATCCAGTTTCTAACTTCGGCCGGCAAGTATGGACTCACGTTGGTGCCCACAAAAATTCCGCCAGGTACGACGACTCGACCATTTTCAATTTTAGGTCCGAAAAATACTAAGCCCACGATAACTTTGCCTTGAGGGTCATAAAAACTATATTCAATGCGAAGGCTCGGAAAGTTTTGATTGATGGCGGATATCAATGCGGCCGCTCCGACGTAAAAATTCTGGCGAGTTCCAATGTAGAAATGCCATGCCAGTGCGTTGATATTAGCCGGAGGTACGACGATATCAACTACGGGACCGGTCATCCATGCGGGAAACGCCGCATTCGTGGGAAGGGTCGTGACTTCTTGATAGTTGATCCAGTTGTCATGACGAAAGACGCTGGAATTCAATCGGAAACCAAATCCTAAACCAGAGCTTGGGGATTCTGGCGTAAAAAAGATGGAGCCGAAGTCTTGGATGGGAAATTCTCCACCTAAATTTAGGCCGTAGCGTGCCGTCAGTTGAATTCCGACGGAAACTTGATTCACGCTTGGTACCGTGACCTGCAACCTTGCCGGAGGTTCCGACTGTTGGCAGCTTATGACCGTCGCGCCAAATAAAACTATGCCTACTAGACTTAAACCTAGGACTTTCCATTGAGATTGTTTTTTGTTCATCCAAATGAAGTTAAAGGAATGCGGTTCACGGAACTAGACTGCAGAAATTTCCTGCTGTAGTTTTTTCCTCATGGCGCAACGGCACTGGCTCGTGAAAACCGAACCCGAGGTTTATAGTTTGGAAAATTTGCAGCGCGACGGAAAAACTGACTGGGATGGAGTACGGAATTTTCAGGCGCGCAATAATTTAAGAGAAATGAAAAAAGGCGATGTGGTTTTGGTTTATCATAGCCAAGGCCCAAAGGAAGTCGTGGGGCTAGCCAAGGTCACGAAAGAGGCTCACCCAGACCCCAAAGGAGAAGAAGGCAATGGAAAACCTAATCCCTGGCTCATGGTGGAACTTAGTTTTTTAAAATCATTTCCGAAGCCTGTGCATCTTGCGCAGTTAAAGTCTGATCCAAAACTTAAAAACATGGGACTGATAAAACAGAGTAGGCTTTCCGTAACGCCGGTCACTCCGGCAGAGTATGAACAAGTCCTTGAGCTTTCAGAGCGCTCAGAAAAATCCCATGAGTGAAATCAATAAAATAAATTTACAGCTAGTTACGCCCTATAAACCGCAGGCCTCGTGTTCTGGGATTAATTCTATCCCGCCCACTGTGGAGGCATCTTTGTATTGTAGGCGCCAACGGGATGGCCGATTTTGGCTGGGTATCGAGTTTGGCGTAAGCAACGCAAAACTTCATGCGAGGGCAAAATTTCCGGACGCCGAACCCCATGAGCCGATATGGGGACTTTGGGACTATGACGTCAGTGAGTTGTTTTTATCGAGCGCCCAGGATGAAGCGGCCGTAAAATCGGCGCCGTATTTTGAGTTTCAAGTATCGCCGTTTAGCCAACATTTTGAATTAAAAATCATGGAGCCCCGCGTAAGGTTTGATGAGACTTTTCGAAGTGGAGTGAAGGTGGCGTCCACCATAAAATCGGTAAAGGCGTGGCAAGCGACTTTAGAGGTTCCGCTTGAGGCGCTTGGCTGCCAATGGGACAGACCGCTTTATGGCGGGATTTTTGCCTGTTTGCTTACGGACCCCCATCGCGCGTATTTTGCCGCTCATGGGCAGACTCAGGACGTGCCGGACTTTCACCGACCGGATTTGTTTTTTTGTCTTGCGGAAAACCCTCTCTCCTTGCCAGTGCGAGAAGAAATCCAGTAAATTCCCGACATGGCAATCATTGAAGTCCGCGATGTGCGACGCAGCTTTCGATCCGTGAAAAAACAGGAAGGTTTATGGGGAGCGCTCAAGGTGCTTTGGAACCCCGATGTGCAGCGCCACGAAGCTTTAAAGGGCGTTAGTTTTGACATCGAAGAAGGCGCGTTTGTTGGACTCATTGGCGCTAACGGTGCAGGTAAAACTACTTTGCTGAAAATTCTCTCAGGCCTCATCCCGCCAACCAGCGGGAGCGCAAAGGTCATGGGTTACAAACCCTTTGACCGGCAGATTGATTTTCGCCGGAAACTTTCCTTAGTCATGGGTCAAAAGGCTCAGCTCTGGTGGGATTTGCCGGCGGTAGACGCATTTGACCTATTACGGGCGATCTATGAAATTCCGCAAATTGAATATCGCAAACGTAGGGATACCCTAGCTGAGCTTTTGAATGTTACTCGCCTTTTGAATACGCAAATTCGGCGTTTGAGTTTGGGGGAACGCATGAAAATGGAATTGATTGGCGCCCTTTTGCATTGGCCAGACATCGTGTTTCTCGATGAACCAACCATTGGCTTAGATGTCGTCGCGGCCCAGGGGTTGCGGGAGTTTTTACGAACGTTTAATGAAAAAGATAAAAAGACCATGATCCTCACGAGTCACAATATGGATGATATCGAACGACTCTGTGAGCGCGTGCTCATTCTTCAGGAAGGCAAAATGGTTTTTGATGGCTCGCCCGAAAAACTCATGGGAACGGGCGAAAAGCGCTTAAAACTAAGGCTTTCAGAAGCCGTTCGTTTCGAAAACCTTTTAAGTTGGTTTGAATTGCCCCGGGATAGGTTTTGCGAGTGGAGTGATGAGGATTCAGATGACGAAGCAGCGGCCAGCGCTAAGGCTGAAGAAACGCCAAACCCTTCCGTGCCGGGTGAAACCAAAGACGCTGAGACGGTGCTCAGTCTAGATAAGTTGATCTCTAGAATTTGTGTAAAACTTTTGCCCCATGAGATCCCTCAGACGTTAGAGCGTTTTATTTTAAAAACAAAAGTAATCGAAATCTCCATTGAAGAACAAAGCCTGGAAGACGTCATTCACACGCTCTTTAAAAATGGCGCAGCAGAGGTCGCGTGATGAATGTCACGGCTAAAGTCGCTAAAATTTTTCCATTTCGTCTCCCTCTGCAGTGGCGAATCGCTGCATTAAAAAATGGGTTTCAAGACACCATGGCCTACCGCTTGGATTTTATTTTTGAAGTCCTGGGGTACGCCATCGTTCCGGCGGCCATCCAAATGGTTTTATGGCATGCCATGTTCTCTACCGGTGGCGTAACCGAAGTGCGCGGCATGAGTTACCATGACTTAGTTTCATACACGCTTACGAGTGTCCTGTTTTCCCAAGTGCGGGGCGGGAATCATGATTTTGAGCTTCAGGAAATGATTCGTTCCGGAGGCTTGAGTCAGTATCTCTTACGTCCTGTCGGCGTGGTGGAATTCACCTGGATTCGCGGAGTCGCTGGAAAGGTCCTCATTGCGGGCGTTTGTTTGTTGGTTGGTGTTTGTGTGGCGGCCTTTGTAGGTTACACGCCCGGCAGGTTCGTGGGCGGGATGTTTTTAGCGCTGCTTGGAAACATCATTCATTATCAATTCGGCGCAATTCTCGCGACGGCTGCATTTTACTGGGAGGAGGCGTTTAGCATTCTCATGGTAAAAAACATGGTGGTGGATTTGTTGTGCGGAGATCTGATTCCCTTGAATCTCTTCCCTGATCATCTGCAGTGGATATGGAAATCCTTTCCGTTTTACCTCTACGTTTATGGCCCCGTTCAATACAGCCTTGGGAAGTGGAGCCATACGGAATATTTGCATCAAATCGGCATTTCGCTCATGTGGATCGCGGGCGGTTGGGTCCTCATCCGCATGTCTTGGGGATTCGGCATGAAACGTTACCTGTCGTTGGGTGGGTGAGCCATGGCGATCTTCTCTACTTTTAAAAAATATTTTTATGTCATGATGGTCCAGATCAAAAACAATTGGGTGAGGGAAGCCGTTTACCGTACAAATTTCATTACCAATATTTTTGTCGACTTGATCTGGATCGTGGTTGAGTTTTCACTTTTCAACATAATCTATGCGAACGTGCCCACCTTGGCCGGTTGGACAAAACCTCAAGTGTTTTTCTTCTTGGGTGTATTGTTTTCCGCCGACGCGATTTTTACGGTTTTTTTCACCCGGAATATGTGGATGTTTAGCGATCTCGTAAACAAAGGTGAACTAGATATTTTACTCACCAAACCCGTAAGCTCGCTCTTTTTAGCCTTAACCCGGTGGATTAATCTTACGGCCGTAACAAATTTTGCCCTCGGGGTTTTTATCATGACCAAATACGCAGAATCAGCTGGTTTCCCGGGGGGCTGGCACTGGTTTCGGGTCCCTGGATGGTTGTTGTTCAGCGTAGCTATGGCCTTGAATCTCAGGTTCCTTTTTTCGGTTTGGGTTTTTTGGACCGAGCGCAGTTGGGCTTTAGCGAGGCTCTATTATCAATTTTATTCATTTGCGACCAAACCTGATGCCATTTATCCTAAAGTCATTCGGAATATCATTCGTACCGTATTGCCCTACGCCTTAATCGGGAGCGTTCCGGCAAGGGCCCTTTTATACGGACTTGA
>CAYYYP010000012.1:0-61574 GCA_964475985.1 uncultured Oligoflexia bacterium
TAACTTTAGTTTAATGCTCCGCTCCTTGGTGATGGTTATTTATGAGGCGATACGGGCGTGGCTAAAGGTCCATTACAAATCAAGCTCCAACATAAGATTAGCCCGCTTATATATTTTACTCTGACCCTGCTCTTTAATCCGGAACCCAAGTTTAGTGTAAAGTTGAAGGGCGGCATGGAGTTTCGTGTGGGTCAATAAGGTTAGCTTTTTCTCGCCAAGCAAACGGGCCTTGGCCAGGGCAGCCTTGGCGAGAAGCTCACCGATGCCACGGCCCCGAAAAGGTTCGGAGACGGCCATCTTAGCCAATTCTAGACCATTCTGCCCTCGGATCAGCGCGCAGGTCGCAAGGACTTCATTCTCACTTACCGCAAATAGTATTGCCCCACCCTTTTTCAGAATTTCGTGTTCAGGATTTTGGAAATGTTTACGATCGGTTTCCTCAAGGTCTTTTTTCAGGTCAAAAAATTTGCCGAGCCACTGCAAATTAAGCCGCTCGAACTCCTTTTTCCAAACCGGCTTAAACTCTTCGATCCGGACGGTGGATATAAACTTCTTATTCTGTTGATCGTTAATCCGGCCGAGGAACGGTTTCTTAGATAGATTTTGCTCAAACTTCCTTAGGCTATTCAAGAAATGAGGGTCCGTTTCGGCAATCAGTCCTTCCACGGCATCATGGATATCCTGCCATAAAGGTTTTAACTTTTCGCTCACGCTAAGGCCCGCTTTTGTTACGGATAGTTGTCGGCTACGTTTGTCAGTTGGACTTGGCGCGCTCTTGATCAGCTTTGCGCTAGTCATCTCTTTCGCAAGTAGGATGACATTTGGATGACTCCACCCCAGCCGATTGGCGGCTTCCGTTACACTTAAAGGGCCATTGCGCAAAAGTAAGGAAAATAAAGGAAACCACTTCGGATCAAACTCAATATCCATATACGCATATGCGGCTTTAACCTCGGTACTTATGATTTCAGACAAACGCTTTAAGCGGCTGGCAAAACCCAATTCTTGTAACACGTCGAAATGATCCATATAAACTATTATAATTTATTGAGCCCAACTTGGAATCAACATAATTACGTAAGCACTTACGTAATTATGTTGACAGTGGGCATGATCGCATTTAAAAGCCCCCTCGGCCTTCCGCGGAGGTGGCCCACATGATTTCTGAACAATTCAACCTTACTAAAAACTTTCAACTTTTAATTTTCTGCCTATTGGTTCCTTTAATCAACACGCCAGCGAACGCTATGACGTGCAATGACGGCCTTGAACCACGAAACACGGCGACGACACATCCGGTAATTGAACTGCCGTCAGAATCAATAATTCAGAACGACACTCAAGACAGATTCACGATCGACGACCAGATCGTAAAGTTTATTACCGAAAAAATGGGAGGCGTTTTACTAGGTGCAATTAGCTCCGACTTGCCAGAGCTCCACCAAGTTGCGTCAACCACAGAGAAGCCCGGTTACCAACAGAAAGTTCATGCCCAAATCCAGATTCAAAATTTGACTGGCCGCTACCCTGAAACGGAAAATATTGAACTCACGTTAACTTTTGCCGCTTACTCAAAAGAAGCTCACGAGTCTCTGCGCGGAAAGCATTATATAACTTTAGAAGTCCTAAGCGACATCGTAATCAACCAAGTTGGCGAGCGTCGTAAGTTTTCAACAAGGATCAACTTGTTTAACGGCATAGCCAGGGGAGTAGCCAGCTTCCTTTCCCTGAGCATGGCAGCGCATGGGAATACCAGCCGCATTCACGGGGCTGAGCAAGTACGGACTATTATCCACGACCGACGATTCCCGGACCTCATTTTGGATTGAACAAAACTGTAAAGTTTCTTTATTTATAAATCGGCTTGGCCCCGAACTTCTCCCTACCCCATATCCGCCATAGCCAAAGCTCCTGGCATAAAATACGGTTTGCTCTTAGTCTCAGCACTTAGGAGCACCTTCCCGTTATGCGAATCGCCCTGTCCGACCTGCACAAAAGATATCAGCGCTGGCTGCCTATTGCTTTTTTCCTCATGGGTTTTATCTTCGATACCATAACTCTGCGCCGCATCGATGAGCCGGTGACCATCATTCAACAGGCGGGTTACCTCCTCATCGCAGCTGGCCTCGTGTTCCTTGAATTAATCGAAATTGCGGGGCCCATCGAACCCCATCGCTTTCTGAAAAAGGCTTGGCAATACCGTGAATTTTCCCTTCAGTTTTTGCTAGGTACTTTGCTGAACAGTTACACGATCTTTTATTTTAAGAGCGCATCCGCCGTGACTTCATTTATTTTCATCATCGTATTGGTGGCGCTTTTACTGCTGAATGAATTTTTAAGATTTGGTGAATCCCAGGCTCAGGTTCACATGGCTTTCATTAGCCTTTGTCTCATTTCGTTTTTACAGTCCTTATTTCCCATTCTCCTGGGGTTCATTGGCCTCGTTCCCTTTCTCTGCGGTTTATTCTGCTCTATTTTAATCTTTTTTGGTTTTTATCTCATCGTTGCTAAAAAACTTAATTCCCACCCTACCCTTATCAACACCCATGTTTTGTACCCCTACGCAGCGGTCCAGAGCCTTTTCTTTGTGTTATATTTTGCCAACGCCATCCCCCCCGTACCGCTCTCCGTTCCCTATATGGGAATTTATCACGATGTGAAAAAGCAAAATGGAAAGTATGAGCTGACTTACACGAGACCTCGTTGGAAATTCTGGCAAAATGGTGATCAAACTTTTCTAGCTAGACCGGGCGACGTCATTCATTGTTATGCGCAGATCTTCTCACCCGCAAAATTTCGGGAAAGGCTGCAAGTACGGTGGCTCCACTGGGATGAGAAGCAAGGCTGGCAGCCCTCCGACGCCATCGCCCTCGAAGTTACGGGAGGGCGTGACGAGGGCTTTCGGACCGTGACGAAAAAAAGCAATTTCCAAACTGGCCTTTGGCGTGCGCAAATTGAAACGACGGACAACCAGGAGATAGGCCGCATAAAATTTAATGTGGAACCCGACGATGAAACGGATCCCCGGGATACCCACACTGAACTAAAATAGCGTTCTTAGGTCTCAAGTCTTTAAGTTTCCAAAGAGAGTGGCACTATAAATGAATAATATTAAGCCTGATCACAAAATCAATATTGCCCCCTTAGCTTTGCCTCACAATGCGATGCCAAAAACCAAGTTAGCAAAATGGCTACAGCAATCAGAAATCGCCGCCGACGCTCAGCACGCCCATACCAAACCCTGGTACCAGGTACTTTGGCTCACGGGCGTTGATTATTTCTCAACGCTTGGCTATCAGCCAGGCATTGCCCTCCTGGCGGCGGGCGCCCTCTCCCCTATTGCCACTTTAATTCTTATTGCCGTCACACTTTTCTGTGCGTTGCCGACTTATTCCCAAGTGGCAAGCCGCTCCTTTGCCGGGCAAGGCTCCATTGCCATGCTGGAAAACCTGCTTAAGGGTTGGAGCTCAAAAATATTTGTTTTAGTTCTTTTAGGGTTCGCCGCCACCGATTTCATGATCACGATTACATTATCGTCGGCTGACGCCGCATTGCACTTAGTGGAAAATCCTTTTCTTCACCCCGTGATTGGAAATTTTCAATTTGGCATCACCGTGTTTTTTATCACGCTACTTACGGCGGTTTTCCTAAAAGGTTTTTCCGAAGCCATAAGCCTCGCTCGCATGATCGCCCTTCCCTACATTATCTTAAATTTCGTAGTGCTTTTTGCAGGACTAGGCGAAATTTTTCATCACCCAGAAGTCTTTTCAAATTGGTCCAATGCACTTTTGGTTCGGGGGGATTATTTTCACCTCATGCTCATATCAACTTTAGTTTTTCCTAAACTAGCCTTAGGTATGAGCGGATTTGAAACGGGGGTTTCCGTCATGCCGCTAGTGGCGGGAGATGCTAAAGGCGAGGCAGACCCAGCGGTACCTACCTCAAGAATAAACAACACCCGTAAGCTCCTTGCCACCGCGGCAATCTTAATGTCAGTACTTCTATTTCTATCGAGCGTAGTAACTACGCTACTGATCCCGAAGGAAGCCTACGAGGTGGGCGGAGCCGCCAGCGGACGCGCGCTTTCCTTCCTTGCCCACAAACTTTTAGGACATGGCACCGGAACCATTTATGACGTATCAACAATTTTGGTTTTGTGGTTCGCCGGTGCTTCCGCCATGGCCGGAATGCTCAATCTAATTCCAAGATACCTTCCTCGATTTGGCATGGCCCCCCGCTGGGTCGCCTACCGTAGGCCATTAGTCATGGCCCTCTTTGCTATTGCCGTGGGCGTAACTTGGCTCTTTAACGCAAATGTTGAAGCACAGGGCAGTGCCTATGCAACCGGAGTGTTAGCCCTGATGTTGTCGGCCGCTGTTGCAGTGGCCCTGGCATTTTGGCGGGAGGCGAAGCTCGCTCCTGAACAAAAAACCAAATTAAAACTTAGGAGTTTTTATTTCGCCATGGTGGCGGCGATTTTTGCATTTACTTTTTTTGATAACGTCATCCTGAAGCCTGAGGGTCTTATCATCGCAGCGGGTTTTATTTTCGTAATCCTAACGCTCGGAGGGTTTAGCCGTTCGCAGCGGGCCATGGAATTAAGGGTCAATAAAATTACCCTCGAAAACTTAGTGACTGCGCAAATTTGGTCGCGCATCCGGCATAAAAAAGTTCATCTAGTACCGTTAACCGACCCCACTCTTGAGCGACGTGCAAAAAAAGCGGCCGAACTTAGAAAATACTATCAGTTTACCGGACCCATTGCCTTTGTGCACGTTTCCCTCATCGACAATCGAAGCGAGTTTTTATCTGAGCTTGGAATTCACGCGACTGAAGACCCGTCCGGTGATTTTATGATCGAAGTCACGGGAGCTATCGCCATCGCAAATACCATTGCCTATATGAGCGAGCTTCTAAACCCCATCAGTATTTTCATGGGGCTAACGCGCATGAACCTCATGGGCCAGGCCATGCGTTACCTCGCTTGGGGCGAGGGAGAGACGGGCCTTTTGGTTTATCGGATTCTCTTGCGCTACTGGGAATGGACCCCGGAGGATGACGTAAGGCCCTATATTTTCCTGATGAGCGAGTAACCGCCGTGGTAAACTTGTATAAATAAAAAACATTACGGGATGGTAGGATTTTTTAAATCTCCTATGTTATGAACCCCCTGCGATGATCTTCAATCTAACGTTCCGAAAAACTATTCGTCAAAGATCGTTCCGAAACGTGACAATATTGATGGTATTTTCACTTCTCTTGGGTAGCGTTTGTTTTGGAACCAATAACCAGCTCCCCTCCTTTCCCAATCCGGTCTACGACAACGGTGTTTTTCAGGGACCTACCGTGGGCGAATTTCTTGAGCTTAGCCAGGCCGAAACTGCGAGCGCTTTGGGTGGATTCGTAAGGGATAGCAATCGGTCCTATTTAAATACCGCAAAAGGTCAGGCCGAATTAAGGGCAATCGCCTTAGAAATTTTACCGTTAATGAGACAGAGCGCGAGGGTCATTTCCATCGGACGTTCGGGCACCGCCCTTGAGGCCTATCTAAATGGCATTGTGACTAGACACCCAGAAGGGGCTAAAACATTTCCCGTGGTTGAAGAGCTTCCCTTCTCTTGCCACTCAGCCCATATTAAAAATAATCTTCGATTGCCGTTTAATTTTGAGTTATCCCGGGAACAAATCACGGGACTGCGCAATCACCTTGAACGAAATGGCCTTTCCCCGCTTACGATCATTGCTAGCCCAAAGCCCATCCTGTTTTTTGATTTTGTTTACAGTGGAACGGGCGTGGCTGCACTGATTCAACTGATTTTTGACTGGGCTGAAGAGTTGAAAATTGAATCTAGCTCACTGAGTGCCAAAATTACATTTTTTGGAATGTTTCCTGCCTACCGACTTGTTTATAATAATTATGAGACCATCCGGCACGACAATATGCGCGATGGACTAGGTGCACTCATGCCGACTAAGGAATACATGGAAAATGAGGCGCGCAGCCGGCCCATCAGCCTACCTAATGGATTTTACCGCTGGATTCCGAATGTTCACGAGTTTCGAATCAGTTCACAGCTTTACGATTATTGTGGCAACAGCCGCTTTACGGATGAATCTGGCGCACTCCACAAAGTTGAACCCGTTCAAGAAAGTTTCACTCCGTCCCATTGGGCGGTACCTACCGCAATATCCACTACGCCCAAAAATCGCATCAAGGAACATTTGCATGAGTTTTCCACCCAAGAACTAGTCACTCTTTTCCAAGCTGGACAAAAGCATTCAACGTTGCTTTGCGAAAGTGCGTTCTAAAACGTTATCTCTAGATCCTTAAAATTTTTGTGTTACACCTTCCCCAGTACAAATTTTCTGGGGAAAGTCCGGTGCAAGGCCGGCGCTGTCCCGCAACGGTAAACGAATTTTCGTAAGCCCGACCTCCCAGAAAAATTCAAACCCGCGGAGGAACCTTGTCTAAAGTTATCGCAGCTTTTTTGATCATCCGGGCATGTCTCTTTACTCCATTAGTTTTCGCAGCGGAATGTGAACCTCACTTAACCCTTGAGGCGCGTCGGGCCATTTATCGAACCGAGGTAGTAAAGGCTACAGCATCCTTCTCGGCTTTAAGGCGAGGTATGTTGCGTGCCAAGGCCTATCTCTGGCAAAGTCGTATTCTAGAAGATTGCATTAGCTCCGGCGGTTGCACCGGTGAGCATATTGCGGCCGCCGTAAGATTAGCGTTATCTCCCGAGCCCGCCACATCAAACCTTCTTGGTTATGGCTTTTTGATCGGGGGCATGGTGGCAAATGCCGCAGCGTTTGCGGGCATTACTACCTTGGTGAATCCACAAACTCCCTTCATGCCAACCGTGGTTGGTTTTGTGCTTGGCCAGGCTTCGCTGATCAGTGCTAATTTATTATCATCATTTTCTGACCCGATATTTAATCGCCTTAGAAAACTCTCCTATAAGCTTAAGGGACAAGGCCAACCGCTGACTCTGGATGCCATGGCCGATGGCACCCAAGCAAGTTACACCCTACGTGAGCAGAATTCGATTGATCGTATCTTCCAGTTTCGAATGGCGCTGCGATCTAATTTTGATGCCGCGTTAACTGCCTATTTGGCAGGCGACCTCGAAACCCAAATGACCGAAATCGCCGATGTTGCAATCAACGGCTACCTTTATTTTGATGAAATTGACCCTCGAGAACCAGGAATTGTGAATGCCGTCTGGGCTAGTTATTTGAGTAAGACGGGAAACCGTACCGAACTTAAGGATCCTATTTTTGCGATCATCAAAGCTCGCTACCCAAAATTCCGCGATCGAAAACCCGGTCAAACCGTAAGATATATAAACCTTGAGGACGATAAAGTAGCTCAGGCCTATTTCCGTGCGGTCCTAGACGCTTGGTTGAGCGATACTTAGACTCTATATTCTATATTAAGGTCAATGCGACGTTTATATTCCCGCGGGTAGCATTAGAATAGGGGCATACTTTATGGGCTTTCTCGATCAATCCCCTGGCCGTGGTGCGGTCTATCCCAGGTAACGAAATTTGCAGTTCCGCCTCAATGGCAAATCCACCTGGGACTGCGCCAATGCCCACTACGCCCGTAATGGTGGTTTCATGGGGAAGTAATACTTTGTCCTGTGCAGAGACGAACTTCAAAGCGCTTAGGAAACATGCCGAATACCCTGCCGCAAAAAGTTGTTCAGGGTTCGTTCCTTCGCCGCCGGAACCTCCCAACTCCTTAGGGGTAGAAAGTTTTACCGACAAGCGGTTATCTGAAGAATCAACGCGCCCATCCCGACCGCCCGATGCCTTTGCGTGCGCTTGATAGAGAATTTTTTCAATTTTCATAAGAGGCCCCCTTTGTGAGTTTTGATTCTCCGCCTTCCAGACCCCATATGTAAAAGAGAAACTGCATTTATTTAGTTCTCCGAAGAGCCTCCGGGCTTCTATAAATAATTTAAGTTGATGATTACAAGATCCGGGGTTAAAGCTTCTGTTATGGCGAGCCCTCGCATTTTCAGAGCTTTCCCCTTACTGTTCTGCATTCTTATTTTTTTCGGGGACCAACTTTGGGCCCATAACCGGGGTATCGTATTGGTAATTCCAACTTATAAGGAGCTGTCATCTGGAAATTTGGCGCGGCTCCTTTACCCTTTACGGCGCCTAAGGCGCCCAGGTGGGGAGCCATGGCAAGTGCATGCTCTCTTCGTAGTGAATAATAGCGCCGAGGAGGCGGAGCCTACGTCGCCTTACTTTAAGACCTATCTGGAAAATCAGGCCAGTTTAGATTTCCTGAAGGATGAGGCTAAAAAGCAAAAAGATCCGTCGAACTCCGAATTTCAAATTCGCGTCTTAGACCATTCAACCAGCGGAGCAGGCGCTCCCTCGCGCACACTTTTTCCCACGATAGCTACCCGTAGAATTGGACTCGTGCGCCATGTAGGGGTGATGGACGCGCTGAAAAATATCGTACCGCAAGGTGAGCGCAACGAGTGGCTCATTGCCATGACGGACGCCGACTCCATGCTGGATGAAAATTGGCTCCTAGCCATCGACGCCGCATTTAAAAATCCCGAAGTGCGCGCAGGCCTAACCTTTCTGGATTGGTTTTTGCCTCCCGGCTCTGAACTACGAACCATGCAAACGTCAGTAAATGCGCGCATTCAATACCACTCCCACCAAGTGAGCATCGGAATCAACTTTGGTAGTGCCCTTCCCTGGGGCGGCGGTCCGAGGGTCGTCGCTAGGGCCTCAGTTTTCGAAGAATTTGGTGGTTTCCCAAAGTCAAGTTATGCTGAGGACTGGCGTTTCATCGACTGGTTGCGCGGTCAGGGAATCCGCACGGTGTCCATTCCCGATGCGAAGTCCTTTGTTAGCGACCGAGCACGTGCGGAGAGTTACGATTCCGCAGTAAGACTGGAGCATTTGAATGCTGGTTTTCTAAATGGCGCCCATTTTTCCGCGTCAGAAGAAGTCCCGCGTTTTCGTGACGATTTGTTAAAAGATTGGCAGTTCAACACTCGCCGGCGCTTACTTGCCAGTCCTGAGCTCGCCTATTTTGGCGCCATAATTCGAGAATACAAAAGAATGAGGCACTTTCTCGGCAATCGTAGGCGCCCCCCACAAGCAGAAACTTTAGACCGTTTTTTCGACACGATTCTATCCCAATTCTTAACCGTGCCAGAAATAAATAATTTTAATGGGATGTTAAGAGAAGCCTTAGATCAACAGCAAATCAATTCCCGGCAGGCGTTCGAAGAACTGCACGCGCTTTTCCAGGAAATGCGTTTAAGCTCAGCCGTAAATGAATCGGAAAATACTCACGGGCAGGAGATAGACCCAGATACATTTCAACGCGTTTGGTTGACAGCAAGGGCAAACTCCCAAAACGTAGGTGGCCCTACCGAAGTGGGACGATGGATGAACTTGATTTTAAATCTACCGACGGAGGAATTCGAGGCTTTTTTGGCGCGATTGCCCCGCAACGAAGCTGAAGCAGAAGACTACGTTACAAAAACTTTTTCGGACGATTTTAATCCCATCTCTCCTAGACGTTTCACTTTAATTTACCTTACCGTACTGTCGCGGGCGCTTTTCCTTTCCCATAATTCCCCTGGCACCTGGCCGGGCTTGCAGACGATGGTTCACGTGTTAAGGGGCGAAATCTCCCCGCCAAAATTATCTTTCTGCGAGGCTAATCTCGGGGCGTCCCTTCCGTGGCGATCCCATCTTTAACGACGCTTGCAACAGTTCAATTTTCAAATAGAAAAACTTTATATTCTTTTCTAACGCATTGCATATTGCACAGATGATTCACCCTCACTAGCCATTTGTTACAATGAAAAAATTCATATCCGTTTATTTGCTCTCATTGTCCATTTTGTTGAATTTAAGTTTCGCGGGAAGACTTGATCCGAGGCTTGTTGCCGCAATCCGGGCAACTCCTGGTATCGGCGCCGCCGGCGAGCGACAGTTGCCGGTAATCATAAAACTTAAAAAACAAATTGATCCATCGAGCATTCGTGCGGGGCTTGCGCAAAATCGTGGCGTACCCGAAGCGAACATCGATAATGGAACGATCTTCAAAGAACTGGAACGCCAAACCGCCACTTTCCGCATTAACTTAGATGTGGTTTTACAATCATTCGAGCGGCAAGGTTTCATCGCTAGCCCAAAAAGTTTCTGGATCGTAAATGCCGTGGCGCTCAAAGCTTCTCCTGAAATTCTGCAAGGCATCGCAGACCTTCCGGAAGTCGAAGTGGTTGCCCTTGATGAACCAAGAAATTTTTTACCAAACCCCATCCGCCGCCCGGCCGCCGGCGATGGAAACGTTGAGAATTGGGGCATCGCCCATATTCGTGCCGACGTCGCCCATAAACAAAACTTCACCGGCGCCGGCGTAAAAGTGTACATCATTGACTCGGGAATCGATCTTGATCATCCGGCCTTTGCCCCTGGACAAATTTTAGCCAAGGAATCCAAAAGCTTTGTACCGAACGAAGACCTTAACGATGGCATTGGGCATGGCACCCATTGCGCAGGAGTAGTGGCTTCAAGCCAATTCGGCGTAGCCCCTGATGCCAAAGTGGTAGCGATCAAGGTTTTAGATAGCCAAGGAATGGGAACCACTCGCGCAGTCGTTGAAGGCATTGAACACGTGGTAAAAAGCGGTGGGTATTTGGTAAATATGAGTCTAGGCGGCCAAGCAATGCCGGGCTTTGATGACCCCGTCGATATTGCCGTAACTAACTCAGAAAAAGGCGGAGTGTTTTTTTCGATTGCCGCCGGCAATGAGGGTCCTAGGGCAGGCACGATCGGATCTCCCGGAGTTGTGAGCAGCGCGTTGACCGTCGCCGCGACGGGACGGCGCCGAAACATTGCTGATTTCAGCTCGCGTGGCCCCACCGTCAATGGCGACGCAAAACCAGATGTTGGTGCTCCCGGAATTAAAATTCCTTCCGCAAGCAAAGATGGAACCATCGAAGAAATGGACGGTACTTCCATGGCGGCTCCCCACGCGCTGGGGCTAGCAGCACTGCTCTATGGAAAATGGTTTAGCATTTATAACGAAGCTCTTCGCAAAGAAGGAAAGCCCCGCATGACGGCATTACCTCCACCGCAGCTCATTAAAAAAATTATTATGGAAACGGCCGATGGACCAGCAAAGGTAAATGTGTACGGCGCAGGCATCATCAACTGCGAAGCTGCCCTAGCTGCACCGTTTGTGACGCCAGGCGCGCAGTTTAGGCCTTTCCGCGCACTTCAGAATTGGATCCGCCGAAACTTTGGCTAACGAATAACCAAATCAATTTCTTAATTAAAGATTGGTTTAGTAGCTGCAAGCCTTCGTTACGCTTCCCTGTGACAAAAACGAATCAGCTCCCGCGGTGGTGACTTGGGTTAACGCAACTGAGGTACCCGCACCACTCGTGTCCGTTCGCCAAATATTGTATGGATTACTCACCGTACCGTTTAGGCTTCCATCCAGCGGACGTTTACTGTTGTACATAATATACGTTCCTCGCCACAAAGACGCATAACTGCTAGCGGTCGCCGTAGTGACTTGGGTAAGCGGAGCATCCGTCCCACCTATCGTCATGATCCAGATGTTAGATAAAGACGTCCCGGCACCAGTGGTTCCATCAAGGGGACGGCCCGTTCCGTAGGCGATTTTTCCGCCGGTGGGTGAATAGCTAAAAGGTATGGATACCCCGGCATTTGCGCCCACGGTTGAAGTCAAGGCCTGGTTGCTCGTACCATCAACCTTGATGGACCATAGATTCGTTGAAGCATTTGCCGCACTCGAATTGGTTCCATCCAAATTTCGACTGCTGTTATAAATAATTTTTGTATCATCCGATGAAAATACCGGACCCGTGGTGAGGCCCACCGTTAAAGCCGTCAAATTTAAAAGCCCACTTCCGTCGGAAGAATTCATGACCCAGAGATTGTTAATCGTGCCGGTGTTCGCGCCGTTGTTAAGACCATCCAAGCTTCGCCTCGCGAGAAATGCGAGCTTTGTACCGTCGTTGGAAAGCATAGGCGCAAAGGCGTCGGCACCCGACGTAACAACCTGCGTTAGCGCCTGGTTACTCGTTCCATCGACGTTCATGACCCAAATATTTGCGGCAGCGTTAGCGGCCGAAGCGGCATTGCCATCTAGGTTGCGTTTACTACGATAAAATATTTTGGAACCATCACGGCTAAAGATGGGCGTCGTAGAATCAGCATTTGCCACCGTGAGCTGAGTCAGCGCAAGACTGCTGGTACCATCAACATTGATGATCCAAATATTCGCTACCGCATTGGCGGCGCTTCCGGGTAAGCCATCAAGGTTACGTTTACTGCTATAAACAACTTTTGTTCCATCCGGTGAAATCTCTGGCGCTAAGGAATCGGCCGCAACGGTAACCGACGTTAATGCTAGCAAGCCCGTAGCATCATCGTTGATGATCCAAATATTATGGGCGGAATTCGCCGCTCCCGCTGCCGCCCCACTCAAGGCACGTTTGCTGTAGTAAGCTACTTGACAAGGCTTCACCGTAAATGCCGAACTGGTGGCGGAGCTTGCGTTGCCGTAGATGTCCGTTGCGGTGAGTTTTAGTTTAGCCGTTGTCACATTGTTGCTAGGTACGGTCCACGCGTAGGATGTTGCATTTATAGAAAGCGTTGCAACGGATGAAAAGGTTTCACCATCGGCTGCATAAAGTAGCTGCAGTGAAGCAAGGCCTTTGCTGGCTACCGCCGAAAAATTCAAAGTGGTAACTTGGCCCCCGCGCAGCGTTGCAGATGGACTTGTCAGGGAAACCACGACACTTCCGGAAGTGCTTGCGAGCTCACTTGGTGTAATGACATCGGTAGGCGCTCCGCAACTAAAGGCAAGCGTACCCAGGCCGAAGACTAAAATAGCCCTTAGATTTGAATAAAATCCGGCGCACTTTAACACTAAACCACCTTTGCCGGCTCGTACGTACGGCTGCGGTTATGCCTATGAATTTGACAGGTTAGCATTATGCATCCCCTGCCCTATGACGTCCTTCTATTATAATTTAGGCATTTATTATTGTAAACTAATGTAGTTTATAAATAGTTTTGCACTATAAGACCCATTAATTTATTTATGGCATCTCCACCGAGGGCGTGTTAAAATCGCCGTCTTTTAAGGGGATTCAAGACTGAACGAGGCCCCAACGGCGGTGTCGTGGGCGGAGACTCCGGCGGGCGACAATACAATATTTCTTGCCGCTTTGTTTGGGCATGTGAATAAATAATTCGAAGGCAACTCCACCATTTCAATTCATTGACAAAATACCGCGGCCGTATCTAGTTAACTGCAATGCTAAAAATTGAGGTTCAACTGGAATGATGAAATCTTTAGCGTTGTTCTTGGCCTGCAGCACCTGGGTATTCTCTAATCCTTCCGCCGCCAACGACGCCTATCCTCAGGGCAGCATTGAATTTAAGATTACGTGTGAATTTGCCCTCGGCGTCCTGAATAAGGCTAGCCCCTCATTTAGGGAAGGCATCCGAAGCCAAGAAAACTCAGAACTTAGAGATTTTCACTTTCGCATAGAAGTTCCAAACGAGCCTAGCCTTGAGAGCTTATTTGAAAGGCTTAAATCTCGGCGAGGCTCCGTAACCAATCTGTTATTAGTCCCCAATATTCACGGCGGAATTGCCCTTAACTTTAGAACTAAGTCGCTACGGGACATCATTGCTATCGATAGCATGCCTGAGGTTTTAAGCATGGAAGTGGTAAGCCCCAATGACCAACAAGCCGATATCGTCGGATTTTGGTCCGCCGACCTCCGCTCCGCAGCGGCTAAGGCCACAGCTAGGTTTATTTACAAGGTGCTTACGGCTAGGGAGGATGAATACCTGCGGGCGGACTTTTTTTTACGACCGCCGATTCAGATGAATCTCGCCGCATTCGAAGCCCATATCAGAGCCGAGCTTTTACGAAATAACGTTAAATTTCTAAGCATCAACCAGGATGGCGATTACTTAAAAATAACGGTGCTTGGTCTCGCACCATTTCTTGCTTTGGAAGCAACGGATCCCACCATTGAAAAAATTGATTTAGCCGCTAACGCGTCGGTTTTAGCTAAAAGGTCCCTCAGAACTTTCACTGACATATCAACGTTAGTCGCTGAACCGGCCACTAAGGACGCGGTTATGAGGCTCAAAGAAATTCCCGGCGTTCAAGTTCACGGGGAATTTCTGTGGTTAAATAAACTCGTATTTAGCGGTGATCCAGCGTCGCTTATGGAGGCTAGGCGGATTCTTTCACCTTCGTTGAACTTGCGATCAGGGTTTGTGCCGGCCACTTTCGTGGACCAGCTCCGCACAAAACTTGCGCGCGAAATTCGTAGCCAAATCCCCGTGGCCGAAGTGGCAGGAATTACCTTGGGCACGCCTACCCTAAAGTTTTCTGGTCCTGCTGGGTGGCTCATCGAAACCAAAGATGAGTTATCGGCAAAATTAATCCGAACCTATCTAAGACGAAGAAATAATGGTCGCATTGGATTCATGGGGCTTGCTGCATGGGTCAGAGTGAGACCTAACCTGCCGGTCCAACCTTAAATCTTATCCGCCTCAGGCACCCGTGGTGCTTTCCGCTTCTTGTTCACCCTTCGATGCTCGCTCTTTTCTATATAAAGTTTTTCTATTTATACCGAGGATCTCCGCAGCCCTTTCCTTATGCTCACCGGTTTCTTCCATAACGTATGAAATGTACCAGCGCTCAAGTTGATCAAGGGTAGGCAGCTTTGCAAAAAGATCCCGCACCTTTTCATTGCGATCCATAACGCCCTCTACCCGAATCTCGTTCTCATCGATGAGATCACGATCTGAAAGGACCACTGCACGCTCAATCGTGTTTTCAAGTTCCCGCACATTACCGCTCCAGTTGAGACACATAAGTTTGGACATCGCCACCTTAGTTAAGCGCTTTAGGGGGACCCCGTTGAGTTCACAAAATTTCGTTAAAAAATGCTCTACCAAGACCGGAATATCTTCCGTGCGCTCGCGCAGGGGCGGAATGCGAATCGGAACGACGCACAACCGGAAATACAAGTCTTCCCTAAAATGCCCTTCGGCAATCGCTTTTTGAAGATCCTTATGGGTGGCCGCAATAATGCGCACATCAACGTCACGTAACTCATTTGAACCTACGGGTTTAATTTTTCGTTCCTGAAGCACTCGCAGTAGTTTTGCCTGCAGGGCTAGGGGCATATCACCGATTTCATCCAAAAAAATCGTGCCACCGTTTGCCTCCTCAAAGAGGCCTTTGCGATTCTCATTGGCACCGGTAAATGCTCCTCGTTTATGCCCAAAAAGTTCGGACTCAAGCAAATGATCCGGAATCGCCGAACAGTTTATGGCGATGAAGGGCGCCTGGGCCCGAGGGCTTTGGGCGTGGATGGCGCTCGCCACCATTTCTTTGCCGGAACCACTCTCTCCGGTAATCAGCACGGTGGCAAGCGAACCTGCCACCCGGTCAATCAGATCAAAGACCTGTCGCATTTTAGAGCTTTTTCCGATGAGATTGCCATGCATCGCGTTCATGTCGGCCCGCTTGCGAAGGTCAGCATATTCTTTTTCAAGATTCCTTAAACTGATGGCCCGTTTTGAAATCACTGAGAGTTCCACCGGATTTATGGGCTTTGCGATGTAATCAAATACACCGCGTTGAAGGGCTGCCGCGGCGGTTTCCACCGTTGCATGCGCCGTGATCAAAATTGTCGGCACATCAACCCCGCTTTCTTTTAAGCGTTCAATGAATTCAAGCCCATCGATATCGGGCAGCTTCAGATCACAAATCACGAGATTCCAGCGATTCTGGGATTTCGAATTACGCATGATCTCCGCCGCCTTTAAAGCGCTTAATCCATCTTCAAACGCGCAAACATTAAATCCTTCGAGGGTATAAAGTTCCTTTAGAAAGGTATGCATTTCGGGGTCGTCATCCACGATGGCAATAGTGGTAGTCTGGGATGCAATGGCCCCAAACTTCGCATGATTTCTTGTGGGTTTTATTGTGGTTTTAACAATAGCGTTATTGGTAGGTTGTGGCGTTGCCTCTGAGTGATTCATAGATACCCTCCCGCTAAAGATAAGCTTAACCGATTTTTGGGGCATTTTCAAAAAATGTACTGGGGCATTTTACCCCAGTAGCTTGACTCTCCGTGGCAGGTTCAAGCTAATTCATTGACAAATTGAGAGAAGAGGTAATTGGCACACTCCTTGAAAGCAAAACTACAAGAGCCAACAACGGATTGTTAGGCATCGAAGTCAAAGCAGGAGGAGATAGAATGCTTCAGTCAAATGTGGAACTTTTCGAAGATCAAGATCAGAAACAAGAACAACTCCATCGTGGAAAGAAAGTTCTGGTTATCGAAGATGACGTGGAACTCATCACGATCCTTGATCGAGTATTAAAAACCATCGACCCAAAAATCAATACCGACTGGGTGACCAGTGCGGAACAGGCCGCTGCGATCCTCGAAGAGAATATCCGCACGCATAATTTTCAACCCTATGACCTCATCCTAGCTGATATCTTTTTAGAAGGTAGCAGCACGGGCCTTGATGTTTGGAAAATGTGCCAACAGTATTTTCCCGACGTGCCCGTCGTTGTGACATCGGCCTTGCCGGTGGATAAATTTTTTGCGGCCATCGGAAGAGACACAATCTCTCCACCTTTTCTGGCTAAGCCTTTTTTAGCCAAGGAATGCAAGCAGGTCCTAGAAGGAATTTTAACTTATTCTTCTCGGCCTCAATCTAGACATTAACAAATTTAAACGAACGAACTTATCGTCAAGGATGGCTGGAGCCTCATCATCTCCTTCGCGATAACGAAAGATTACACTGCACCGCCACCGGAAGGGGGGAAGTATGACAACATTAAGTAATTTAGGTGAAACAAAATCAAAATCAATGCTCGGAATGGCTTATCCCCTTTTAGTTTGGGCAGGGTTCGCATGCATGTATCTGCCTCAATCCAATACATTCAACACTGACTTTAACCAAAAAGGAGAATTTGCTTGGAAAAGCATTTTCAGCACGGAGCTACAATCTTCCGCGGAATCACAGGCGACAACGGAATCCGAAAATCAATATCAAGACAGCTTAACTCATGGCTTGAACAGCAAAGCTTTGATTTTGGTACAAATGAGGTAAGCTACCGCGTTTCTTTTGAACGCAAGGCTCCCGGCCACGACGTCTTCTGTCAGGCGGAAATTCATGATGGGGACGATCATCTCTGGACGTCCGCTGGCGCGGGGGTCACAGCCCATGAAGCACTCGCCTGCTGCCTTAAAAATGTGCAGGCCTCGGCACTTGAAGCATCCACGGAAAGCGCCGCATTCCTTTAATGACGCCTTGCGTGTTTGTATTTAAGTCTTGGAGGCGACTCAGGAATGGTCTTTACCATCGGCGTGCCTTCGAGGTATTTTATAAAATCTACGCTAGGAGCGCCATTGAGCTCAAAAATCACACGGTTTTCGCTGCCCTCGTCCGCAAAAAAACGCTTATTCCTCGGTGGATTCCTCAGCATTTTCTTAAGTGTGTTTTTTCTGCCAGCAGCCCAAGCCAATGAAATAAAATTGCAGTGGTTCGATGCCGATGGACAATCCGTGGACGTGAATTGGCGGCGCAGTTCCCAATGGGAGTGGAAAGAGCAACATTCACCAACTGGGTTAAGCCTTTCACCCACCTTAACTATCTGGGTTCAACTGCCATCTCACATCCACGTTGCCGAATCCCCTGACCCACGCGTTAGGATTTTATACTCTCCTCGGGAAGACGATCAATCCGAGGAGGAAATTTTAGTGGTCGAAACCACCACGCCGACCTTCACCGCTAAGCTCAATTTATCCAACAATTCAGAATCAGAGGAAAGCACCACTTCAGCCGGACTCTTAATCGCCGTAGATTTTTCGGTCCCACCGATTTTGACTCATGAATCCTGCACCAAAGAAGGAATCAGCGTTAAGCGGGCCCCCCCGCAGAAAGCAGACTCCAAACTTTTTTATTTAGGTGCAAGCTGCAGACGGAATAAAAAAATCATCGACGTCGATTTCCACCTTCCGGCCGATACAAGTTTAAAGTCTGCCATGGGTCAACCCCTACCCTCCCACCGGCTAAGTTTATCCCTTGAAAGGCCCGATGATGTCCGCGAACCAGAGGGCAGCCAACGTACTCTACTAGGATTTAGGGTAGTGACAAAAGGTGCGGCAGAGTTCCAAAACTATAAAATTGTTTTTAAGGGCAAGGATTCACCCGAACCAAAGGCGGCAAAAGATGTTCAAGTTTCACAGGACGCCTTAAACCGTCGAGAAATCCCGAAAGAGGATTTTATCCCGGGCAATGCGATGAGGCGCGCTAAGAAGGAGCCGAAAAAAGAGTCGGCATCCGTAAAAACTACCAGATACTCTTTAGGGTTTTCTCCTACTTATATTGGTTACACCAATCCTCCGGGCGCGCCCTTTAGTCCTGGTGAATATTTTCTTGAAGCAGCGCTAAAGCTGCAATCTACGGCCAGATTTGGAGAAACATTTCATTTTCCTTGGGAGGTGGAACTGAAACTCCCTCTGATCCCGCTTTTACCCCAACCCTTTCGGTTTCCCCAAAGTGGGAGCTATTCCCTCAGTCCCCTTGCCCAAATTGGCGCAACCTTTAGGGCCGGCTCCTTCCTCTATCGTTTTTTAGCCGGAGCGGTTTATGAAGGAATTTATCTGCGTGAGCGTTCAGATTTTCCTCACTTTGCGCTGGGCCCTAATTTCAAATTCGTTTTATCTAATGAACAAAACAAGGTTTTCGGCGGGCGCGCCTTTGACTTTCACGCAGGCGTGGCACCGCTTCACGGCATTGGACGACAAAATTTTTTCAACGGGTTTTTAATGTTTAGCGCATTTTATTTAGAAGCCTCGCGACTTCTTTCGGGTGAGAGGCTTGATATTGAAACGAAGTTTGAATATCAAAATCTGACGGCATCGAGCGGTTCAACCATTCACGTCAAAAAGATGTCCTTAGGATTGGTATTATGGTTTTAATTCAGCAAATTCTTTCTACGCCCAAGGCTCGCCCCTTGCGCAAAGGACTCCGGCGCGTCGATCAATTTGTGCAACAGCTCCTGGACCGAACCCTACCGAAAAGCCTAACTACTCGCTATATTTTAGGCCTTGGTGCGGTGGCTTCTCTTTCCATTTTTGGACAGATTCTTGTCCAGGTTTCTCTACGCGATCAATTCGCTACACAAAAAAGCATTTGGCTCCTGGATCGCAATGTTCCCCAAATTGAGGAACTTCGAAAGAACGCACTCGCCCTGCAGCTCAGCTCAAACCATGCAGACGCTAAACGGCGAGCGGACACAATCAAAAACGTGATGTCCCACCTCAACGACTCGGAAAAGAATCCGCAAAAAAACTCGCATTTTTTTTCAGTGGAAAAGGACGCGACCGAAGTGTCGGCCGTAAAATCCTTGGAGCGGCTAAGCCTAGCTTCAGCAAAACTTACGGAAAAGTTTTTGGTCGCTCCTCAGCGGCCTCGCCGAGGCATTGATGAAGAACTACCGGGCTTAGCCAAGGACGTCATAGATGCGGCCGCCACCTATGAAGCAGAGGTGAAACAATCTATTCGGCATTATGAACAAAAAATCGACCGCCAGATTAACAGCTTCCAAAAGACGGAACTTTTTTTACTATTTGCCACCCTATTAGTGCTCGTGCTGGAAGCGCTTTACGTTTTTAGGCCTGCCGTCACCCGCCTCTACGAGGCTTTGAGGATGAGATCGGACTTTTTAAGTCGCATGAGCCATGAATTGCGCAATCCCATGAATTCCATCATGGGCATGGCCAACCTGCTGGGCGAAACGGCAGTGTCCAACCAACAGAAAAATTATATTTCCATACTGCGACGCTCAAGCAAATCGTTGCTTGAAATTCTAAATGGACTCCTTGATTTTTCCAGCATCGAATCTGGAGTACTAAGGCTTGAAAATAATGAGTTTGATCTCTACGAACTCCTGGAGCGCTGTCTTGACCTAACGGTGGTAGGCGCCCACACCAATGAGACGGAACTTATTTTTGACCTTGACCCAAATGTTCCTCAAAAAATCCGTGGGGATTCATTAAGGATTCAGCAAGTCCTATCTAACCTCTTAGGTAACGCAGCAAAGTTTACGAAAAAAGGCGAAATCAAACTGGACGTGCGCCGCACCGGTACTGAGCTTAGCCCCATGCTTCATTTCAAAGTCTCGGATACGGGAATTGGCATCGATAAAGACAAACTTCGAACCGTTTTTGAACCTTTCGTTCAGGAGGACTCAAGCATAAGGCGTCGTTATGGCGGAAGCGGGCTTGGGCTCACGATCGCCAAAGACATTGTGAGCCGTATGAATGGCAAACTTGAAGCCGAGAGTGAAAAAAATCAAGGAAGCTGCTTTTCATTTGAGATTCCCATGGATGTACCACTGGCGGAAAATCCTCTAAATGGTTTAAATTTACAATCGTTCACGCCTTTTGACGCTTTCGTGCTGGACGCCAATCAATCAGTAAGAGCGGCCATTCAGAAGTCCCTTAAGTTTTTTGGTGCAGCTTCCGTGACAAGCGGCGACATTGGTGCCGTTGATACCTTCATCGATAAGACGACGGTGCCCCAGGTCATTCTCATAAACTATGAACAGGGCCGAAATCATCTCAGTCACCTTACCCGCAAACTTGGCCCCAGACTTTCACGTGTCATCTTCATGCTGGACCCCATGATCTCAACCACCGATATCGAACGACTGGTGGCCGAGGGTGGAAAAATATTTTTATTTAAACCCGTGAAGCCGGTTCAGCTCCACGACGCCGTTACGACATCCCTGACGGGTACGGCGGACGCCCTCGCCACCAACCCGGCGCTGGTATTACCGTCATCCCAAAAAGTCCCGCGGTTTTCCCGAAATGTACGGATCCTTATTGCCGATGATTCAAAAGAAAATCAGTTTCTTTTTAAGGCCTATCTACAGTTTCTTCCGGGAGAGCTGACGTTAGCCGATAATGGGCGAGAGGCCTACGAGCTCTGTAAACAAACAAACTTTGATCTTATCCTTATGGATGTTCAAATGCCAGAACTTGACGGTTATGCCGCGGTGAAACTCATCCGTGAATGGGAAAAGATCCAGCGGCAACGGCAAGTCCCGATTTTAGGGATCTCGGCCTACAGCATGTCCGATCGCGCCAAGGCCGCAGGCTTTTCATCATATTTGGTTAAACCCGTGGCCCCGCAAACGTTAAGGAAGGAAGTTTTAGACTTATTGGCGGTGACCGTCTTGACTACGGATCAATCAGTTTCATCTTTTACTTTAGAGAGGTCATCCAATATGGGTCAACAAAACACCACCCCCTTAAGCCAGGAAGCCATCAACGCACAGCTGGAAAAAAGAATGGCGGAACTTGCTCCGAACTATCTTGCTAATCGACGTAAAGAACTTCTAGATCTCAAAAAATTTGCGGCGAGCTCAGAAGTGGAGTCAGTGCAACGCATTGGACATCGCCTCAAGGGAAACGCTTTGAGTTATGGTTTTCCTGAGCTAGGCAAATTAGGTTCTGACCTGGAGAAAGCTGCGCAAGCGCAAGATTTTACGCTCATCCATAAGGTCATTTCTAAAATTGAAACCTTTTTAGAAAGCGCAAAACCCCCTGTAGTATAGGCTTTTTGGGGCGTTTTTGAGAAACCAAGTCGGGACTTAATGCCTCAGTTTTTTATATTGACATACCCTTTCAATGCTAAGTGCCCGATATCCCTAAGAGCCATGAATTGGCATAAGCGTTGCTATTATAAGCCTTGAAGCTCTTCTGTCCCTCGAAACAGAATGATTCTGTTCAGCAGCATTAAGAGCAAAAATCGGCAGAGTTCAAAGATTTAAAGGAGGAGATCATATGAATTCAGTAACTTTACGGAAAGCATGGCGAGAAAATCTATGGCGCTCAATTTTGGCGGCGTCCATGCATTCCGAGTTATGTCTTTGGTCAGAAATGACTCCCGCGAATGACGACGAAACAGACACGGGCAAAACTACTCAACGAAAAAATCCAAATTCATTTCAAACGAAAAGGAGGGCACAATCAAATATGAATAACGTACACTTGAAATTAGTTCCCGCAAGTCAGGCGCAGTATGCCAATGCGTCCCACGGGCTTGTGGACCACTTCATGGCAAGTCTCAAACGCTACTTCGAGAGAGCGGGTCCGGGAAACTTTTCCACCGCTCCTCGGAGCGCACGCCGCTCGGGGGGTTAATGCCTAGCGGGCATAAAAGCAACTGGCGCGTCATGCGGCAGTACGCTTAAAGGATCCACTGCCTTTTGCTTCATTCTCACTTCAAAGTGAAGATGAGGTCCGGTTGCTCGGCCGGTAGCGCCAAGCAACGCGATAAGCTGGCCCCTTCTTACGATCTCGCCACGTTTGATCAAGTTTTTATCATTGTGAGCATAAACGCTGACGTAGTCACCCACATGCTGCACCAGAATTAAGTTTCCATAACCCTTAACTCCACGACCACTGTAAATAACCTTTCCGTCCCGCGCACAGTAAACCGAACTTCTTTTCTTTGCGCGGATATCAATCCCCTCATGAAAATCTCGGGGACGAGCTCCGAAATAAGAGCTCACTTCCCCCACACGAAGCGGCCACATGAATCCCTCTGCCGAGGCCCTTCGTGTGGGCGGAACGAATAAAGGGCCTCGCATCACGTAATCGCCCTGGGGCTCTACCACGGCAGATTCGCCGCTAAGAACTTCAGATAAACCTTTTCGAGCGGAATGATGAGTACGTACACCTGCGCAACCGGACAAGAAGGCGCAAGAAAACAGAAAAATAAAAATCTTATGCATAACTACCCCGTCTTACGATTATGACGCAAAACGTGGGCAAGAAGCAATAACGCACGGGGTACAAAACACCGCATTTCCCGGCAAATTACTAACGCTAGGCATTAAATATCAGTTATCTACACTCTAAACTAGATTTATTTATTTACTTTTTTATTAACGGAAAATTTTTCCAGATCCATAAGGGTATTGAAATTCGTGCAATCAAGTTGAATGGGCGTCACCGAAACAAATCCGCGGGCAACGCTGCTACAATCGGTCCCGGGCTCATCCTGAAATCCTTTGTATTGCCCACCTACCCAAAAATACGGTTTACCCCGATGATCAATTCGTTTGATCACGTTGCCGCTATAATGACGAAATCCCATGCGAGTAAAATGCATGCCTTTAATTTTGGACTTCCCCACATTAGGTACGTTGATGTTAAATAAATTATATTTTGAAAAATCCTTGAGTTTAATCTTTGCAAGGAACTTTAGAAGTTCAGCGCAGGCCGTATCGTAATGAACGGAAACTTCCTTAGTGGGATTTTTTTTATTGCCGTGGGCTACGTCTACCGACAGCGCAATGGCCGGAATGCCCAAAATACAAGCTTCGCGTGCTGCCGATACCGTGCCTGAATAATAAACATCCTGTCCAAGGTTTGCGCCGCGATTAGGCCCACTGACCACAAGGTCGGGCATTCCCTTAAAAACTTCGCGGATTGCCAAATATACGCAGTCGGCAGGGCTGCCATTGATGCCATAAAATGCATCGCCAATTTTCTGCAGCCGCAGGGGTTTATGTAACGTCAAACTATGCCCCATGGTGCTGCGCTCTTCTAACGGCGCCACCACGACCACTTGTCCTAATTTTTTTAGGGACTGGGCTAATGTTTTCAGGCCCGATGCAAAAACTCCGTCATCGTTACTCACTAGAATCTTCATAAATTTAATTTTCCTTCGTAAAGTCCCTCAAGCGCTTGATTATGTTCAAGCCCCCCCGGGATGTTAGCACTTTTGTAAAAGGGGAGGCGCTTAGAATTTGCTTGGGTTGCAAACTTGTTCGCTAAACGAACCAAAATCGCATTCCATAAAAACACATTCGCAAAGGTTGAACCAGCTGCCACCTTTGTCCCGGACGAAACCTCCACGAGAGCATCACCCTCCGGGCAACAATTATTTAAAACCACGGTAGCTAGTTCAAAAAGTTTTTTACCCGAAGAATGTTTTGAAGTTACACCCACGGAATGCGCAAGCGAAGTAAATACAATTAGGGGAATTTTACTTTGGTAGCAAGCAAGACCAACTTCGACTACGGCGGCGTTCACACCAGAATTAGACGCGGCCAAAAAAAGATCACATTTAGGATCCACGCCTGAGGTTTGGAATAAAATCGATCCAATGCCTTCTAACTTTTCTAGTTTTCCACTGATACTCGGACGTAAATGTGGAGTCAAAAAACTTGCTAACACCGGCACCACGGGAACGAGCCCCCCCGCCCGGTGGAAGATTTCCTCAACTAAAATTGCCGAGTGCCCGCTCCCAAAGACAAAAAGCCTTCCGCCGATTTGCAACCGATCAAAAATCAAATCAGCCGCAGCGTCGATCTCCGAAGCCTGAGATGTTTCGAGCTTGCTCACCAAATCTTTTGCGGTCTGAAACCATGAGGTCGTATCTGTCCCTGACATGTGGGCCCCTTTTCCTGTTACGAGGCTCTCATTCCGGGAAGTTCCTGTAAAGTCGCACTACCGACCGGGGGAGCCCACGGCTCCCGACGAGCCATTTACTGGACCTAAAATGGAGCCAGAACCTACGGCACTGGGGTCCGTGAAGTTTGAATAACCGTCGCCCGACAAATTCACGACGAGATTGGGACCGAACTCAATACCTCGGTCGATGGAATTTTGAATGGTGAGCGAAATCTGGAAACATTGGGAAGGGCTTTGATAGAGCAGGCGACCCATGACGCTGATCAACTGGCCGGTCAGGAGATTCCAATTCTGGGACGCACCAACTAAAAAATAATCGTTAAACGACCAAACCAGGCCATAACTTAAATTATTCGCGTTTGATGTAACCCGATTTCTCGAAAATCCAAACTGAAGACTTCGTTCAAATGTTAGAAGTCGTTTTTGATAACGTTCCAGGTAAATTGACATGTTCGTTGAGAACTGAAATCCCGGCCGATAGGGATAATAATAAAGTTCCGTATTGTTTTGAAACCGACGCCAGTTACTGGTGGCCAAGGCAAAAAACCTAGAAAGGGGCCGTCTATCGAGAGGTTGTTTTCTGTATTCTATGAAGTTCACCGTCTGTCCCATGGTCATGTCAAAGACCTTGTCGTACTGGTAAACTTGATTTTTCGCAAAAACTGGGTCGTAGGTAAAATCGGGCGGCAGTTCCCAACTTTCTTTAAGTCCACGACTCTTTAAGATAAAGGAATTGGTAATTTTATAGGTGAGAGAATTCCCGATGGGTAGAAAGTATTGGGGCGCGTCACCGGAAATGGGCACGATGTCTTGGTCATCAAACTGCCTTCCCGTGTCCCCCGTCAAAATATTGCCTCCCGTCAATGAAAGCTGTTTAGAGAAGGGATGTTCGGCGTCTTGATTAATGAGCGGAATATTGGAATAGGTCAACGCAGGCCTGATGCGATGCTTGGTTGAATCGCCGTAAAGACGCTCAAAACTTGTAGCTAGTTCCGCCTGGGTTACAAAATATCCACGCCTCGTCGTGGCCGCGACGTCATGATCAAACGTATAAATGAAGGCGCGGTATTGAGCCGAAGGCGTCAACTCAATGGAATCAAAAAGTTTAATGGGCACATAAAGTTCCGGCACGAATCGATACCGATTTGCTCGGCGGATGGGGTCCCGGCCAGGGACTAATGCACCCGGTCCAGATGTGCTCGCTTGGCCAACAATCGGAATGGAATCATAGCTTGGCCCAAATCGCCAAAACCGATCGTAGTAGAATTGCAGGCCCCAATAGGCTGGTAAAAAAGAGAGCAGTCTATGGTCAGACGAAGCAAGTCCCACGGACGGTGCAAGCTGAACAGTTTGATCATCAAAGCCTGTAAGCTCTGAACGCAAAGTTCTTTTGATTCTTTTTGCCGCAGTCCAGAATGAAAGCGCCCGGCCAGCCCTAGAAACGCCGACATCTGACACCAATCCTGACTCCGTTGCGCCCGAAATGTCTTCCGGAAAAAACCGCGCATAGTCCCGATCGGAAGCATCTAGCCAATGAAGTTTAAAATCAAATCCACCCGGTAATTCCAATTGATGAACCGATTCAATGGCCCAACGCTTTTGGTAAGGCGCAATGAAGGTGTTGTCATTAATACCAAACAGATTAACGTTTCCGGAGGATCTTGAACCCAGGGAATATCGGAACTCACCTTCGGCTTTAAAGCCTCGCCTGGTATACTTTCCTACTGCAAGCGTAGCGTCCATATTCCGACTGATGGCCCAGAAAAAAGGCTGCATGAATTGAAACCCGTTAAGGGTGCCGGTTTTAAAGCGTGGAAAAAGAAAACCTGATTGTCGTCTAGTCTTTACCGGAATGATCAAATAGGGAAAATAAACCAAGGGGGTTTCATTGATTTTGATGAGCACATGCGAAATGCGCGCATATCCCTGGACAGTAAGGCTTATCCGGCTACCGTGAAGTTTCCAAGCACTTGGGCAATCTCTGCAAGTTGTATAGTCCGCATCATCGGCCACAAAGGCGTCCGGTGCCGTACGCTCTAAACGATCTCCGAATAATTGATATTTATCACTTTCAACGCGTCCATTCCAAATGGTGCCGGTCCCGCTGGTGAGATTATACTCCATCCTTGACCCATAGATGACATGCTCCGGCGTGAAATAGACGACATTGCCTTCGGCCACCAAAGTTTCGGTTTTTAAATTAAGGCGTGCGTAATCTGAAGTCAGAAGTTCCTGGGGCCGCCGAATGTAGACATTCCCAAAAAGTTCAAGCTGGTTTTTATTCAGGTCCCGCAGGCTTCGGTCGGCACTCACGTGCATTTTATTTCCGCGAACATTTACGCTGGTGCCAGGCGCCTTCGCGGCAGGGGGCTGGCCCGTTGCAAGCGCAGATGACTGCACGGTAGAAGGTTTTTTTGTTTTCGGTACGGGTTGCGTAGGGGGTGGTGGAGGTGATTGCGCTGCCACGCTGATCGAAAAACTTAAAACTGCCAGGCTCGGCAAAAGAAAAATGAACTCGGAAAATTTAAACCTAATCTTCATTTGGATGGGGCTCGCCCCACGCTTTTTGATTTTTTAACTGTAGATGTCTTTTTCTTTTTTGGACTTTCCGGGGCCAGGGTCTCATCACTTTTATTTAAATGAGAAAAAAGCACGGCAAGCTCCGAACACAAGTCGCGCCTGGATACGATGCGATCGATCATTCCATGCTTAAGGAGAAACTCACTGCGTTGAAACCCGGCCGGCAAATCTTGGCGCATGGTCTGGCCTATGACGCGCGGCCCCGCAAACCCAATCAGCGCGTTGGGTTCGGCCAAAATTACGTCGGCCTGCATCGCAAAACTAGCGGCCACCCCGCCTGTTGTGGGGTCGCTTAGAACGGTGAAGAAGGGCAGCCCCGCTTTTTTAAGCTGGCCCACCAAGGATGAAGTTCGCGCCATTTGCATGAGCGACAAAATCCCTTCCTGCATTCGCGCGCCCCCACTGCTACAAATAATCACGACTGGTAAACGACGCTCTAACGCTACTTCAAACAAACGACAGATCTTTTCCCCCACCACGGAACCCATGGAGCCCCCCATGAATTTGAATTCAAAAACCCCAAGGGCAAACGGCAGTTGGGGCCCTAATTCAAGAGATTTTCTTGATTTTAAATTCCCAATCCCCATTACAAAAGCTTCTTTCATTCGTGTAGTGGTTTGGGCCTGTCGAATACGCTCGGCGTATGGTTTCACATCCGAAAATTTAAGCGGATCACCGGAGGTCAGGTTTGCATAAAGCTCCTGAAAGTCTTGGGTCATCAACTCAATCCGCTGCCAAGCGCCAATTCTAAAATGAAATCCACACTGCAAACAGATGTGATCATTGGCCTTAAGGGTTACGGCCTGAAGAATTTCGCCGCACTGCGTACATTTAATCCAGAGTTGTTCTTGCGTACGAGCTTGGGCAACGCGGCCAGCTTCATCTTCGGGGGCTAACGCGCCAGTCCCCGAGGAATTCGGACTCGTTTTGGGCTTAATTTTAGGCGCCTTTAATTTTTCAAACCAACTCATGGAGGCTCGACGTTAAAGGTGAATGAAGAAGATGACAAGCGTAACGAGACGCCTCACCAAACTCGCCTATTCTGCGAAAATGGACCTAAGCTGTATCAAGTCCGATAGGCGTGCAAAAAAGCAAAAAAAACCTGGGGAGCCATCCTTGGTTCTCCAGGTTTACACTTTTTTAAAACTCAGGGGGCGGAATCCATTCGTTGCCCTAGGTTTTCTACACAGCCACATTCATAGAGTAAGGACTTTTGGCACTCAGGTCAAGTGGCGTGCAATATATGCATATAAACTTCGCCGATTGATGGAGAACTTTTTGCTTAGTGCTTTAGCAATTTCCTTAGAACCAAGGCCTTGCTTAAGAAGCGTCAAAACTTCCTCACGTTGGGCTGGTGTAAGTTCCACTGGCTCTTCAGGTTGCCCCTCTTTACTTAAGGCCCGCTCCTGCTCTGTCAAATGTGCAGATACGGCGGCCGTTAGATTTTTAGATTTGCTAGTAGAAACTCCGCCCCCTAGTACGCCAAAAACTACTTCGCCGCGAATCGATGGGAGCTCTGAGACTTTTTCATGCACTTCTAAAACCGTGCCCCGCCATTGCTCTTCAAACGTTTTGGTAAGTTCTCGCGCCACGCAACAGGCTTTTGTTCCGCAATGCTCCGCAAGGATTTTTAAAGTGGACTCTAACCTCTGGGGAGATTCATAAAAGATGTGGACCAAATTTAAGGTCTCAATCTGAGTTAAAACAATTTCAATTTCTGGTCTCGATTTTGGGAAAAACCCGTGAAACAAAAATTTAGGCGAGGCTAACCCCGATAAGGCAAAAAACGTGGTGACGGCACTCGGGCCAGGAATAACGTGGATAGGAACCCCGATTTTTTCGGCTAGCTTTACGAGCTCATAACCAGGATCACTCACGCCCGGTACCCCAGCATCGCAGACGTAACCGACACTTTCTCCGTTTAATAGAGCCTCAGAAATATCCTGCAGCGCGCGAGTGGATGAATGATCATGAAAACTTTCTACGGAGCGCTCCCGCCGAACACCTGCTGAGTGCAACAAACGAAACAGGCGCCGAGTGTCTTCCGCAAAGAGATGGTGCACATTTAAAAGGTAGTGGGTAGCCCGAGGGGATAAATCGCCGATATTGCCGATGGGACTGGAAATTAATATCAGGCCCGTAAGATCGGGAAGCACTGACTCGCCGGTGGAATGAAGCTCCTGAGTTTCGGAGTCATCCGGGCTGGTTTCTAAAGAGGAGATCGGTTTGTCTGAACTCACTTCCGGTCCGGTCGTGGTCCGTTTGGCTGGCTTTAGGGTCTTTGGCGTCGTCTTTGGCGTCATGGAAGCCTTGCATATCACCGGATTTGTTCCGATGCGGTAAAAACTTCCGACCATTTTACGGTTCCTTGATTTTCAAACCTGAATCCCAAATACTAATAATGAGCGGGGCGTAGCATTAAAAATGAAAATCGAAACCTTTCGCAATGAGAATACCATAACCCTTAAACTGTCTGGATACCTTGATTTCGAAAGCACCCCTCCCCTCTGCAAGGATCTGCAAAAGATCCTGCCCGACGCCAAAGACAAACAAATTATATTTGATTTTGCTGCATTACAGTTTGTGGGCTCCAGCGGAGTCACCATTTTTCTGCAAGTCCTCAGGGATTTTAATCTAAAGACGGAAAAGGCCCCGTTTTATTTCAATGTGAAGAGCGAATTCAAAAAACTCGCTTCTGCCCTTGATGCTTCAAAGACCTTTATCTTTCAAACGGCCGACGGCGAAACCGACGCCGCAAATACCGATTTGGATGCTGAGTTTCTCCATAATCCAGTTGAAACCCTGCAAAACCCCCATGTCCTCAAGATGGATTAAAGGGTTTTCTAAAACCGTTGTCATTTCTTTTGCCTTAGGTTTGTTTCTTCCCCTTACGGCCCTCACGGTGCCGGGGCAACCAGGCGTCACGGAATGCCGCACCGACACAGTGGTCACCGGACTGGAAGCGGTCATCGCCGAGCTAGAAGCAAGGGAACAAACGGGGTCCCACCGGTTAGCGGAATTAGTTCCACCGCTACCGCATCTGATAACTCAAGCGCCAGGGGCTCCGCCGGTCGCGCCCGAAATTGTGGATAGGGAATCCAGAACTTCCTTCCAATTTCTTCCGGTGCAACATTTCGAACCGGTCTCCATTTTACTGCCACCCCATCAAACTCAAACTCCTGAGGTTACGATACCGGTGTCGGCTTTAAGCCAAACGGTACCCCCACATGTCGTAAGCATTTATCAAGCTGGCGCACTGCCGACGGAAAGTGAATATCAAGCAAGTTTGGCTACACCTGAGTTTAGAAATCCAGAGCGGGTTGTAGCCTATGATTTCACGAACGATCCGATAGTTAGAGCGCGTCCCACGAGTCTGACTCGACGCACCCTAGAGCGCATTCGAAATGCTCTGCCCGGGCGAAGGGCAATGACAAACAACCTCGAAATTCACCTACCCCCCACGTCGCTCGGGATCGATGGGATTGACTTTCGGCATGCTTCAACGCTGGACCGCCTCAAGGATGCGGTTCCTCTCCTGCAAATTACGCGCTTTTTGGCCCGAGGCGGTCAATCGGAGGTTTATCTTGGAAACCTCCCAAGTCTTGGTCAAAGAGTTTATAAAGTTTTAATGCCCATCGGTGCAAGTTGTCCAACTACTGCGAGCTGTGTGAAGGGGCTTTTGCGGGCCATAACGCTAATGCCTTTACTTCAGAGTGTGGCTAACGCCGCCCGCTTTGAAGGGCAAAGATTCGTAGAGGTAGTTCCACTTGACTACACTCCAGAGATGTTGCGGCAAGGTGTTGTATCCCAAGCCTTTAGCCAAGGACCAACGGTAGAATCCGTTGCGAATCTAATCCGAACATGGCGCAACACTCCTGCGTCTTTTGGTAAGAATGCTATAGCAAGACAGTTGCAAGAATATGGAATCACGGACATTGCAAATTTTGAGAGACGTATGCAAACCTTAGGACAAATGTATGGTGACCTGCACGGGCCAACCTTGAGGATTTCGCATCAAAACGGTATTCCTACTTTGGGCACTTATCTTTATATCCCAGATGGACGAAGAGTGATTCCCGAGGTTGGGATGGACTTCAATCGCGGCCAAAACATTATTTGGAACGTTGAGCGAAGAATGTTCCAAATCATCGACTGGTAGTTGATCCTCTACTGCTCGTCCTCTTCTGAACCTACGAATGCCCTGAAACCTCGCCTTAAATTTCATCCAGCGGAAAGTGGGTAATTTGAACTTTCTCCAAATCTTTTAGCCCAAAAGTCGAAGGATCAGAACTTTCTCCTAAGTGGTGCACTCCCCGCACAAATAAAACCTCAATGCGTTTTTCAAAAACTGACTTAGGAAATTTAGACTTAGCTTTTTCGTAAAAATCCTTAGAGCCTAAAAAGCGTTCAAAGGTGAGGCGTAGCTTTTTGCGCTTTTCGTAACCGATGCTACTTTCTAAATAAGGCGCCAAGTCTGACATTCCGGAGCGCACTTCGACCAAAACCAGGGAATTTTCCGTACGAAACTTGATGCCACCAAGTCTGCGGTGATGTGAAGGCGCGATGCAAAAGATATCCCCTTCTCCGCGCTCCCATCTAAAATTTTTAGCGATCACTTCATAGTTTTTGAAGGATAGATATTTAGCGGCGATTTCTTCAGACAGCTGACCTAATTTTTTTCGCGGATCTTTTCTTTTTTCCATGGAATAGGATTTGAGCAAGGATTGCACCAGCTCTATAGTTGCCCGATTTACTTATTCTAGGCCTGACTTCAAATCCATTGTGAAGCTGCGGCGATGCCAAGGACTAAGGCCAAATTTTCGCAAACCCTCCCGGTGCAGTTTCGTGGGGTAACCGCGATTTTGATTCCATCCGTAATGGGCGAAATCTTTGTGGAGTTCTTCCATCCACTCATCGCGAAACACCTTAGCCACGATGCTGGCCGCGGCGATGGAAAAACTTCGGGAATCGCCCTTGATGAGGGTTTCAACTTTGGAAATGCCCACCTTTTCCGCAAATCCTTCGGGCGCACCGTAGCGCGGGGAAAGTGGATTGAGGTGGCCATCAACAAGAAGTGTTGAGACAAGGCCCGAAAACGGCCATAGCGCTTCCCGCATGGCATCAAAGCAGGCCCAAAGAATATTTCGTTCATCGATGTGCTCCGGCATGGCCCAGGCAATTTGCACAGCGCATTTCTCTAAAATCCTTAGCGACAGCTCTTTACGTTTTTCCGGTAATAAAAGTTTTGAATCGTTCACTTCTGAAAACCATAGTTTTTTTCGCTGCCGGGAATTTTGGCACTTTTGCCAGGCCTCAAACTCTTCTAGGCAGAAAGCCACGGCCGCCACCACCACTGGACCCGCGAGACAACCCCGCCCTACTTCATCCATACCTACAATCGGTAAAAAAGGAGTGGAAGGGCCTTCGGGAGTGTAAAAATGCGAAGAGCCCAAAGCCTCTTTTTTTGCGAGGAATTTGAGCTCTTCTGTGAAACTAGGTTTTCGTTTCAAGACTACTTAACGTTTGATCAACGAGTATCGGTTTGGATGGCCGCAGCTTTTCCTTGAAGACCACGGATGTAATAGATCTTTGCGCGTCTGACTCGGCCAATCATGGTTCTTTCAATCTTCGCCAAGGAGGGTGATGCGAATGGGAACACACGCTCAACGCCTACTCCGTGGGCTAACTTTCTAATCACGAAGGATTTACGGGATCCGGTATTTTGAATCGCGATTACCGTGCCTTCAAAAATCTGAATACGTTCTTTTTCGCCTTCTTTGATGCGAACATGAACACGAAGGGAATCACCTGGGCCGAAGTCAGGGAAGTTCTTCTTCAACTCAACATATTCTTGTTCTACTAGTGCAAGTTTACCTGTGGCCTGGCTCATTTAAGGACTCCTTAGAAATTGTTGCCTTCTTATGCCATGAATTTGATGGGGTTTCAAAGGATTATCTAGACTCGTGGGGCGGTGTAAAAATAAAACCTGCAAAAGGGACGGCATCGTGCCTTCTTCACGCTGGATCGCCGTCCCTGGCTGCGTGAGACCCTTTTGCAGGTTTTATTGTTACACCGCCCCAGACCCAACAAACATTCCCGAGGTATAGGGAGGTTCGGTTGCCGAACATGCGGTCTAGGACTACTGCGGCGGCGGCGCGTACCGACAAATGGTTATACGATGTGGGGCCCTTGAGGGGTTCTAGGATGACATCGATGTTGGGGAAAAATTCTGGCGCGATTCCAAAGCCTGTTCCAAATATGATGAAAAGTGGCGTATTTTCCTGCTTTTTTGAGGCAAGTCTTGGTGCAAGCGTGGTTAAGCCATTTTTCTGCCAAAGCTTACCGATGTCTTCATAGGCCATGGCTTTACCTAGGGGACGAGCGTCGGGCATGACGACTAACGGCTCTGGTCCCGGTTGAGCTTCCTCTGTATCAAGTCTAATCTCGTTATAAGCTTCTTCAAAACTATGAACGAGCCTTACGTGGCTTAGGGCTTTGAACCTGGCCGGATGATACTGGTTTTGAACCGAATCTTGCCAGTGCTCTAAAATTTGATGAATGACTTTATGTTGTTCCACAGAGGGATGAATGATGAAAAATCGTTTCACCCCGTAGGTAGTGCAGGACCTTGCGATGTCATGGATGTCGAGATTGGTAACGGCGGTGGTAACTACCCGCTTTTGACGATCCACCATGGGATGATGAAGCAAACCTACGTAAACGGCTGGCAATTCGGCAGATTTAGATTTTTGTGGGGCCGGCGGCTTTGGGGCCTGGCCAGGAAAAATTTTAGCGAGCAAATCTGGCCTTTTGGTTCGCGTGCGCTCAAGACTTTCGTTACGCCGATGGGAGATGATTTTTTCATGATCTCCCGAAAGTAAAACCTCTGGTACCTCTTGGCCTCGCCACACCCTGGGCCTTGTGTACTGCCCAGAGCGCAAACCACCGGCAACTAAGGTGGGAGTTTCAGGCTCAAAACAATCTTCCTGAACACTGCCTTCCTTACCCACTACGCCGGGAATTTGCCGAATCAAACTATCCAATAAAAGTGCCGCAGCGGGTTCTCCGCCGGTGAGGACAAAATCCCCCACGGACACTTGAAGGTGAACAAAACTCTTTAAAAACCGCTCATCAAAACCTTCGTAATGGCCGCAAAAGAGAATGAGATCACGGTCACCATTTTGATCGGCGACTTTGGCATTTGGCGAGGAAGTCAGCGATTCGCTCGCGGGCCCAACCGAAGAATGGGATGCTATAAAACTTGCAAATGCTTTAGATAATCCCGCATTCCAAAGCGTGCCTTGGGGAGAAAGTGCAATCACGAAGGGCATTAATGGTGGGTAAGCCGGTGTATCATGAGCACCTTCAGTGTCATGCGCACCAGGGGGTAGCGCTGATAAAGCAGTTTTAAAAAAAGTGGCACTTAGAAACCGGGCAGTTTCAAAACTGCTCATCCCCTGAACTTGCGTTTGAAAATCCTGCACATCTTTCTCAAGGTTATCGAGAAAATTTTTCGTATTTGAATTTGAAACTGCGTGGATTAATGCCGCTTCACAAACTACTGGCGAAAGCACCATTCCGGCCCCGCCACCAAAAGGCCTATCATCCGCTGCCTTGTATTTTCCTAGGCCAAACTGCCTAAGATCAATCAGTTCGACTAGATTTTGCGATTCAATCGCACGGCCTAGAAGGGATGTTTCTAAGGGGCCCTTAAAGAAATCGGGAAAAAGTGTAACAACCCTAATTTTTCCCATGAATCATAAATCTATTCTATAATTTCTAGAACGACTCTCTTATCAAGTTTAGTCGCCGCGCCATTCAAAATAGTTCGAATGGAACGAGCAGTGCGACCTTCTTTTCCGATGATTTTTCCTAAATCATCCTTGGCAACTTTCAGCTCGTACACCGTGGTCTGCTGGCCACCAACTTCATGAACGGCAACATGTTCAGGATGGTCAACCAAAGCTTTGGCCATGGTTTCCAATAAATTCCTCAGTTCTGCACTGCCTTGCTGAAGTTCTGTACCCATATTGAGGGACCGCCTTAAGCTTTAGTCGCAGGAGTGAGTCGCAAAACCCTAGCAACGGTTTCAGAAAGAAGCGCGCCCTTAGCAACCCAAGTATTGAGTGCTTCGCGATCGATATTCAGCTTTTCTGCATCGGTTTTTGCAACGGGATTATAAGTACCGATTTTTGCAATATAGTTTCCGTCTCTACGACGAGCTTTATCGGTTACGACAACCGCAAAACGAGCTTTGTTTTTAGCACCTGCACGGGACAAACGAATCATTACAGCCATGAGTTAAACCTTAATGCCTTTCAAAACCAACGAATTACCAAGAAAGTTCCCTAGAGACTAGACTTTTTTTTAAGCGCCTAAACCCTTCATGAGTTTACGGATATTCTTTAAAGACCCACCTAAGCCCATTTTTGAAAACTGCCGCATCATTTTCTGAGTTTCCATAAATTGTTTGATGAACCGATTGATTTCCGAAACGGGAACCCCGCTCCCTTTGGAAATACGAAGTTTGCGCCCGCCATTTAAGAGGGTGTGGTCAAGCCTTTCCTCCCTCGTCATGGACAAAATCATGGACTCCATCCGCTTCATTTCACGATTCGGGTCATAACCCTCTGGCATCTGGCGCAAAGCCTGGGAGGCGCCGGGAATCATTTTCATGAGGCCCTCTAAAGGTCCCAGATTCTGCATTTGTTTCATCTGGGCCAAAAAGTCTTCCAGGGTAAAGCGGCCTTTTCCGATCTTTTCCGCGGATTCCAGCGCCTGCTCTTCCGTAAAAGTTTCCTGAGCCTTCTCGATGAGGGTCATGACATCACCCATGCCCAAAACTCGGGAAGCCATGCGGTCCGGGTGAAAAGCTTCAAGATCCTGGGGCTTTTCACCAACGCTCGCAAAATAAATTGGCACTTGGGTTACGGCCCTGGCGGACAGGGCTACTCCGCCCCTGGCGTCACCATCGAGTTTTGATAGAACTAAACCCGTAAGATTTACTTTTTCGTGGAAGGCTCTTGCGACTTCAAGTCCTTGGGAACCAATCATGGCGTCGATCACTAGGATTTTTTCGGCGGGATTGAGAAATCCAGCCACACTTTGCAGCTCCTGCATAAGCTCATCATCCACTTGCGTTCGACCCGCCGTATCTACGATCAGCACATCAAAGTATTCTCGTTTAGCCCACTCAAGCCCTTGTTTTACAACATTAACGGCGCCTTCTTGAATGGGAGAATCAAACGCGGGCACCTCAACGCGGTTCGCCAAGGTTAAAAGCTGTTGTTTAGCAGCTGGCCTTGCACAATCCGCCGGCAAAAGCCCCACGGTTTTGTGAAGTTTCTTTTTGATGTAAAGCGCAAGTTTTGCGCAAAATGTAGTTTTTCCTGAGCCTTGCAAACCTGCAACTAAGACCACCACCGGAGCTAGCCCCGCAAATTCGGGGGCGGCCTGGGGTAAACCATCGGGGGAGCCGCCTAACACCTCAACTAATTTTTTGTGGAAGATTTGCACGACTTGCTGCCCAGGGGAGAGCTTCTCAAAAATTTTCTGCCCCAGTGCCTCTTGTTTCACGGACTCGCAAAGATCCCTCGCCACTTTGAAGTGGACGTCTGCCTCTAAAAGGTGACGCCGGATTTCCTTCATGACTTCATCGATTTGATCTTCACGCAGAATTCCGCCGCCCGTAAGTTTTCGAAATGTTGCACTCAATTTATCCGTAAGCTGATCAAACATACCGTTGGCTATACCCCTAGCCCACCGGACCTGTAAAAGAATAAGCGCAACAAAACAGTGGTGCTTAATTCAGCGTCCTAAAATGGTGAGGACCGCGCCTAAATCATAGCCAGCTTGGAAATCAAGATCAGTGCCCAGTCTTACGCTTGCCCTTGGGCCGGCCATGATCCCTAAACTTAGGCCGAAGTCGGCATTGAACCTTTGGGAGACCTCAATGCCAGAAGAAGCTACGACGATGTAATTCGTTTGCTGGGAAATCAAGATCGATGAGGCCTGGACTCTGGTCAAAAAATTTAAATCCATACGCAGGTAGCGACTGAGAGGAAACTCAAGCCAGTAAAAAGTAGTGCCCGCATTAGGGTCGGATAAAAAACCTAAAACTCTGGACCGTAAATTTGGATGATGGGAAACTGGAACGGCCCCTTCCGCCGATGAAGGCTCAGACGCCCTTGGTTCATTTAAGCGCCTAATTTCCCCGGCTAGGCTACTGCCAACGGAGCTTGGTCCTTGGCCACTTTGGTTAGCGGCTTCGGTTACTGGGTCAAGCGCAGGAGTGATGCGACGCTGAGAGGGTAAACCACCAAGGGAAGTGCGAAGGCAGGGCTGAGTTACGCGCAAGGCTTCGCTGGGCTGCTCGCCGGTGAAAAGCGGGGCCAATAACTCCGATGGGATCTGTGCCATTGCGCAGGGCGCACAAATAAAAACTATGATGATCAGTCTCAACAAAACGTAACTCTCCACTTCACGCTCCTCGGATACAAACGCCCACCGCCCAACGCGGAAAAATTTACCCCTTGCCGATCCCCTGGGAAATGAGGGAAAAATATCCTATGAAAGATCGCGCGCGCCCATGAGTAAAAACAAACCGACGTCGTTTGAACCGGTCCTGTGGCTAGATTTTTTCTCCCGAAAAACCAAAGCGCAACAAAGCATCATTGATGTCTTGAAACAAAATCAACTTTTCAAACGACTTACCCCGTTTGAACTTAAAATTATTTCCCGCATGGTGCACGAACGCCGCTACGAGCCGGGCGAAGTGATCTTCAGTCAAAATGAAAAAGGTTTAGGAATGTATATGATTTCAAGCGGGCGAGTGGAGATTCGCGTGCGCGCAGAAAGCCCGCACTCGGAACTGCGAAACGCATCCACTAACGTTTCCACTACCTCCGATGGGGAACTCCACGTCATTACCAACCTTACGGAGGGCTCTTTTTTCGGGGAGCTTGCCCTTGTTGACGACGAAAGCCGTAGAACCGCTACCGCCCTTTGCTTAGAGGCGACTACACTTTTAGGATTTTTTAAACCTGACCTTATGGAGATCCTTGAGCGAAGGCCCGAAATGGGCGTTAAGATCCTGCTTGAACTTTCGCATGTGCTGGGCGCACGCCTAGCTGAGACGACGCGTATCGCAGGAAGGCTTTGACCAAAAAAATGAGTTTCATATTTCGCCGGTTTCACGTCAGAGATTTTGCAAAACTGAGCTTCTTTCTGTTGGTGATGGCCTTGGGTGGGTTCATTTTTTTAGGCACTCCAGAACTTATGCCCAGCACCCTATTGTCGGTCATTTGTTTTTTCGCATTTTCTCCCTTGGTGAATTTTTTCGAACGTCGGGGTTTTGCCAGACCCTTTGCCATCCTCATGATTTTTGTGTTTAGCGGATCTCTCATAGCAATTGGGGTCACCTCCTTCATTCCCCGCCTGCGTCATGAAGTTTATTCCATTAAAATGGGAACCCAAGAAGGTGAGCCAGGTTACCTCACTAAACTTCACGAGCGAGAAATCGAGTTTACTTCAAACCTTCCTTTTCCCGGACTGAAAGACATAAACCTTACGGAGAAAGGCGTTCAGTGGTTAAGGTCTTCGGAGCAGGACCTGCTTCGCATCATTCCGGATTTGGCGTCCCACGTCATGATGATCTTTTTGTTAGTACCGCTTTTGACCTTCATGCTGCTTAAGGACGCGGATGCCATGAAACTTCGCTTGTTGGCGCTAGTACCTAACCGGCACTTTGAAACGGTTTACGGTATCACCTGGAAAATCATTCACCAGCTCGGGGGGTTTGTGGCGGCACGGTTGCTCGAAGCCTTGATCATTCTACTCATGGTGACCATTCCGTGTTTGATCTTTAAGATTCCCTACGCATTCTTGTTAGGCCTATTTGCGGCCGCCACCAATGCGATTCCCTATATCGGGCCACTCATTGGTGCGGTTCCAGGCCTGCTTTTCGCACTGGGGGACACTTCAGGGCACAGTCACCTCTTTACAATTTTTCTAATTTATTTAGCGGCAAACCTCGTGGATATGATCGTAGTTTTTCCCGTAGTCGTTGGAAGGCTCGTGGATTTGCATCCGCTCATCGTGGTCATCTCAGTGGTGCTGGGTTCTCAATTCTTGGGGATTTTGGGCATGATTCTCGCGGTTCCCATGGCCTCGGCGCTAAAAATATTAATTCAAGAGTTTCATAGCCGTCTTTATCAATAGAGTTTATACTTTAAATATACCGGTGCATTCGTTCTCAGCATCACTGGAATTTGGAACCAGGGCCATCTTAGGGGAGCGCCTTGACGATTCCGTTCTCAAATAAGAGTGTGCGGTCTAGCCAAGCAGGGGGGGTTTATTATGGCATTGCAGATCATTACGGTGAATAAAGTTCGGGAGCGTTTTGCGCCGGCGGGCAAGGGCGTTTGGAAGGACGTGCCGGACTCTGATTGGTATTCTTGGATATGGCAGCAGCAACGCCGCATCAAAAACATGGAACAGCTGGATAAGGTCATTAAGGTTACGGACGACGAACGCATGGCGTTTGAGAAATCCACCGAAAGTTTTAATATGGGAATTACCCCCTACTACGCGACACTTATGGATCCCAATGATCCGCTCTGCCCCGTGCGCCTGCAGTCGGTACCTAATCCAGGTGAGCTCACGGTTCTTGAAACTGATTTAGAAGATCCGCTTGCCGAAGAGCGTGACATGCCAGTCCCCGGAATTACGCATCGTTATCCTGATCGTGTGCTTTTCTACACCACACACAATTGCCCCGTTTATTGCCGCCATTGCACGAGAAAACGAAAGGTCGCCGATCCAGGCTCAGCCGCTCAGTTGAATCAACTGGAAGCGGGATTAAAATATATTGAAGAGCATAAGGAAATTCGGGATGTCGTCATTTCGGGCGGTGATCCGCTCTCCCTTTCCGATGATCGTTTGGAATATATTTTAAGTCGGCTGCGCGCATGTGATCACATTGACATCTTTCGCATCGGCTCTAGAAATCTAGTAACCCTTCCCTTTCGCATCACCGATGATTTTGTAAAAATCGTAAAAAAATATCATCCCGTTTTTGTGAACACTCACTTTAATCATCCAAAGGAACTTACGAGGGAAGCCTTTGATGCTTGCCAGCGCCTGGCCGATGCCGGTTGCGTGATTGGGAACCAAACAGTTTTGCTCAAGGGCGTGAATGACAACCACGTCATCATGAAGGAGCTCATGCATAAACTCCTTCTGATGCGAGTTCGGCCCTATTATATTTACCAATGTGATCTCTCTCAGGGCATTTCACATTTTCGAACTCCCATTGAAACCGGGATCGATATTATTGAACATTTGCGGGGTCATACTTCAGGCCTTGCCGTACCGACCTATGTCATCGATGCGCCAGGCGGCGGCGGAAAAATCCCTATTCAACCGCAATACGTTGTAAAGCGGGACGGGAAGAAGTGGACGCTAAGGAATTTTAAGAAAAAGGAATATATTTATATTGAGCCGTAGGAGTCAGCCGCAGGCCTTAGGCAGTGAACTTTTTCGCGAAAAAGTTTCGGCCTATTTTGACGTTTTAGCCCAAGCAAATCAGGCGGTGGGCGCTCAAGTAAATTTTTCCGATCAGGAGCAGGATCCGATTCTGCCACCACGGTTGCGGGAATTATGCCGGGAAATTTTTGGCCAAGATGATCCTTGGCAGAACGATCCCATCGGAGACATAGCTCAACTTAAAGCTCCCCGTTTAACCCATCGGTATCCGAACCGGGCCTTACTTCACATAGGCTCTCAGTGCGCCGTGCATTGCAGGTTCTGTTTCCGAAAAAACCACTTAGCCCACCAGGAAGGTGAGTTGTACGGGAACGGTTTGGAAACGGCCTTTGAATATCTTGCAAAAACGCCCCAAGTCCGAGAAGTCATTCTTACCGGCGGCGATCCGCTTACTCTTTCGAATTTAAAAATTGCAGAAATATTCAACGCATTGGCGCAGATTCCTTCCGTTCGTATGGTGCGCATCCATTCAAGGCTTGCGAGCGCGCTACCAAGACGCCTTATTGATGAAGGATTTTGCGAAACCTTAAAAAACTTTTTACCCCACTTTAGAATCTCCTTAGTAAATCATTTTAATTGTAGAGAAGAAGTTACGCCCGAAGCAATTCAAGCACTGAACCAACTGCAAAGCATTGGTGTAACGCTTCTGAATCAAGCCGTGCTTTTGCGTGGGGTGAATGACTCGTCAGAACAGGTCAAAAACCTGTTTCAATATCTTTATGAAGAAACGGGCACCACGGCGCTTTACCTTCATCATCCGGATCTCGTGCGGGGAACTCTACACTTTAGACGGAACATTAAGGATGGGATGGTGATTTATGATGGTTTGCGTGGAAAACTGTCGGGCCCAGCGCTTCCCCAGTACGTTTTAGACTTACCGACAGGCTATGGCGTAACCGGCGCCGGTAAAGTGCCGCTCACCTCTAGCTTTGTGCACCTGCAGGAAGATTTGGGTGAATTTGTTCTCACCGAAGGTCCGGAAGTTTGGCGAGGAAAAAGAATTACTGCATCAATTTACGAAATGAAATCGCCATTAAGGGAGCCAAGCCTGAACAATGGAACCAACCCAAATAGTCATATTGGTTCTTTTTCAAGTAAAAAATATTTAGACTTGGGCTGTCTTCCCGAGTGACTTATGCCCCAAGGAATGCGAGATGAGTGGCATCTGAACTAGAGGGGTAAGTAGACCGTATGCTTCGACGATTTTTGCCACGGGAAGAAAACTTTTTTGAGCTTTTCCGTCAAAGTGCCGACCAGCTAGTACAAAGTGCGACGGAATTCCGGAAGATGCTTGATCACCTTGAAAAACGTGATTCCAGCGTTCGTTTTATTCAAGAATGCGAACACCGAGCCGATACCATCACCCACACCACCGTTTCTTTGCTTCACAAAACTTTCATTACCCCGCTTGACCGTGACGACATCCATAAACTCATCAGCCGAATGGATGATATTCTCGACCTTCTAGAAGGTGCCGCCCAACGTTTCGTATTGTTCGACATTAAAGAATCAACGCCAGAATTTGTGGAGCTTGCCGACGTTTGTTTGGCTTCCGCAAACTTGATCCACAATGTCGTTGATCAGTTGCATAATTTGAAAAACCCAGAAGAAATTCTTAAAATCTGCATCGAGATCAATCGACTGGAAAACGACGCCGATCATATTTTGGGCAGAGCTGTGGCCAAGCTTTTTAAAGAAGAAACGGACTTTAAGAAAGTCATCATGCTTAAGGAAGTGTATGAGTTCCTTGAAGCCGTGACGGACCGCTGTGAAGATGTCGCCAATATTGTCGAAGGTATTGTTCTTGAGTATGCCTGAAAAACTAGGCTTTACGGAAAGACTATAAACGATGACATCTCAACTTGCCCCCATCATCGCCATCATCGTCGTTGCCCTAATTTTTGATTTCATCAATGGATTTCATGATGCGGCAAATTCTATTGCTACCGTGGTTTCTACCCGGGTTTTAAAGCCGCACCACGCGGTTTTATGGGCGGCATTTTTTAACTTCATCGCATTTCTATTTTTTGATTTGCATGTCGCAAATACCATCGGCAAGGGCGTTATCGACCCGAACTCCATTGACGCCAACGTAATTTTCTCAGCGCTGGTGGGGGCCATAACCTGGGATCTCATCACTTGGTACTTTGGAATTCCTTCAAGTTCTTCCCACGCGCTCATCGGCGGTTTAGCGGGCGCTGCTGTCGCCAAGGCCGGGGTTCATGTTTTGAATCCCCAAAGTTTTGTTAAAATCGGTCTCTCCATTTTACTTTCGCCGCTTCTGGGAATGGTTTTGGGTTATGTGTTGATGTTCCTCACTAGCGTAATACTTTTTAAATCTACTCCTAGAAAAGTGGATCGTTGGTTTAGGCGATTGCAATTTGCTTCCGCGGCCCTTTATAGCCTTGGCCATGGGGGCAATGACGCACAAAAAACCATGGGCATCATTGCGGTTTTGCTTTTTTCCTCAGGATATCTTGGCACCGAGTTTCATGTTCCGCTCTGGGTAGTGTTGGCGTGTCACTTGGCCATGGGTTTAGGCACACTATCTGGTGGATGGCGCATCGTACAAACCATGGGCATGAAGATAACAAAATTAAAACCGGTTGGTGGTTTTTGCGCAGAGACCGCGGGCGCAGCAACTTTGTTCTTAGCCACGGGCCTAGGGATTCCAGTTTCTACAACCCACACCATTACGGGTTCCATCGTAGGGGTCGGTACGGTAACGCAACCTAATGCCGTTCGCTGGGGAGTGGCTGGCCGTATTGTTTGGGCTTGGGTGCTCACCATTCCGGCGGCGGCCTTTATTGCCGGGGTTTCCTGGTGGATCATTCACGCCCTGTTTTAATGCTTATTTTAGGCTGTAAATACATTTGCTTGATTCAAAAAAGACCCTCATGTAGAGAGTCGCAATGTTTGGTTTTAGAAATCTAACCTTTTATTCCCTTGTTTTAGGATTGGTGCTTACGACGGCGGCATACGCTGAGCCTCGGGAAATTTCTGATTACATTAGATTTCCGCGTCTGGATTTGCCTCAGCCTTCCCAAAGAATTTACCCAGACCCAAATGAAAATTTTGTGTCAATGCGTTTTCAGGCGACGCTTGGGCCTTGGAATTTAGCTCTACAGAATTTGGAAAGTGAGCTTAAGAAAACGATAGTTCTTCCAGCGTCGGTCATCCGAACTTTTCTTTTGTCGTTAGAGAATAATCAAAATCCGGATTACTGCTCGCTCCATGTGATTCTCGGTGACCATAGTCCGGTAGGTATGAGTGAACTAGTTAGGGCTTACCTTTTGGCTTCGGGCAGACCTCATCGCTATATAACGCCAAGCTCTGATTTGCAGGATATTGTCCGGTTTTTAAGGATGCATCCTCGCGGGGTCGTGATTTTCGATAAGCCTGAGAAGTTTGATAGAAAAGATCTATTAGCGGTTCAGCAACTCGTCACTAAAACGGATTTTCTTAAGGGCGGATCGATCATAGTTTTAGCGAGACCAAGCCTTTTGGACCTACCTCGTGTTCAAAATGTGAACGAGCTTTATGCAGGCCTTGCGAGCATGACCGCAGGGCGAGAGTTTAATCTATTAAGTTATGCCGATTCGGTACACGTAATACGTCGGCCATTATCCGCCGGCTATTATCAGCGCATCATTGAACTTTTTTTTAGACAAACTAACGGTGGTACCATGGAATTTTGGCAGTTTTCGGCAGCGCGTGAACTCGCAACCATTGCGGCAGACCTCCAAGACGCCACCGACCTTTCCCAGATGACCTTGTTAAATCAAATCATTTCCCATCCGGCCCGTGCGGTAGCCTCCGCGTCCTATCCATTTGCTTGTGGTGGCGCACTTGCTGAAGAAATATTTTTGCCCACGGTGTCCCAGGCATTTCATAGGCTCATCGCGGTTGCGCAAACCATTCAAAATCATGCTCTAGGATTGCGTTAGGGTTACGGGCATTTTTCTTTTCGCTAGCTCCTCAAAAAAACGATCTACCGGCACTGAAAGCTCCGGAGGATAAACACCTTTTATTGATATTTCGCCCTGCGCCAGCATTTGCCCAACGATGCTCGGCGGGCAACCCGTATCCACATCGACGCCAAATCCCCATTCGGGAAGGCCTTGGGTCTGGCAATCCACGGTAAGGGTTAAGGGTTTACCATTTTTTTCGCCAACGACTATAGCCCTTATGACTTCGAATTGTTTGAGCGCACCAACGACCTTGGTCTCTGGTTGCGACATCGCTACATGATCCACCACATCGACCGGTAGAACTAGCGCCCTTTTTCCAGAGTTCATTCCTTTAGGGTTAACCGCGGCAACTTCAATGGGATGGTGAGAAGCTAGACCTAAATCGCGCAGAAAACGGACTTTGTGCAAGAACTCTGGATCAAACGCGATTTTAAAACTCACTTCCTTTACACCCTTGTGTTTAAAACTAGCCGGCAGCGTCGCTACTTCAGAATGAATCGTATACATAGGTCTACGCTCACCGATGGGTAATGGAAACCGCATGGGTTCGTCTCCGCTCATGGGCTCAACGAATTCGGTTTTGCCATTCTTATGTACGGCGGGTGGAAAGGAGAATTCCTCTAAAATAGTTTTTAGGGAATAGGCGACCGCTAGGGCTGGTTTTGGTTCATAGACCGTCTCATCGGAATTCGCAACTCGGGTGTGGATCTCGGAAACTCGGTCGAGCGCATCGGCGCCTTTTTTCGCGAGCATGTTTGTGATGCCGGGGGCGGCACCTAAGCCAAGCAGAGCCGTAAGCCCCGCTTTTTTAAACGCGCCGTGAAGTTTTAGCTGCTTTTTTGTGACGTGAAAAAGGCCACCCATATCTACGTAGTGGGCCTTGGCCAGAAGGCAAGCTTGCATTACAAATAAATTCCATTGGTATTTTGTGGCGTTAATGACCACCGCGCTACCCCGTAAAACTTTGGCGGCCGCTTTTGGATTACTTGCATCAATTTTTTTAATTTGGATCCGTGATTTAAATTTCGGAAAGACTTTTGGCCCGAATAGTCTTTCGGCCCGCTTCACATCGTAATCTGCAATGAGGATGGTGGTGTTGGCGGGGGCGGTTTCTAAGAGGTCACGCACGGTGATGCGGCCCATGGCGCCCGCTCCCCCGACTACCGCAATGATTGAACTAGGCTTATTTTTTTTCACGTTTACCTTCTGAATCTTTCTTTATTTAACCCTTGAGCGTTTCGTGGAAGCAACTCTCTATGACCGCTAATGCTTCAAGCAGTTCGGGGTCGGTCATCACGAGCGGCATAAGCGTGCGGATCACGTTACCGTTCACTCCGGCCGTGAGCAGGATCACGCCGCGTTTTGCTGCTAAACCTACGATGGCTTCGGCAGCATCTTTGTCGGGCACTCCAGCTTTTATGAATTCAACGCCTAGCATGGCACCAAAGCCCCTCACTTCAAGAATTCGCTCAGGGTACTTTTTATGGAGGCCTTCAAATCTTGCCCTGGCAACTTCGCCCAAAGCTTGGCTTCTGGCGCAGAGATTTTTCTTTTCAATGATTTCAATTGTTGCAAGCGCAGCGGCCGCCGCCACCGGATTTCCGGCAAACGTACCACCCAAGCCCCCTGGCGGTACCGCGTCCATGATATTCGCAGCACCCACCACAGCGCTTATGGGCATGCCGCTGGACATGCTTTTCGCTAGCGTCATGAGGTCGGGTAAAACGCCCGGGAAATGTTCTGAAGCAAACATTTTTCCGGTGCGGGCAAATCCAGACTGGATTTCATCAAAGATGAGAACCATCCCGGTGTCGTGGCAAAATTTTGCCAAGGCCTTCATGAAATCAAGGGGCATAGGTGAAAAGCCACCTTCGCCCATGACGGGCTCTACAATAACTGCCGCAATTTGTTCGGGAATCACGGTAGCTTTGAAGAATTCGTGGAGGCGCTTCTCAGAAAACGGGGGTGCCATTTGATAAACTTCTGGGGCAAAGGGGCCAAACCCTTCTTTATAGGGTTTCACTTTACTGGTGAGGGACATCGTAAGCAGAGTTCTTCCATGGAATGCGTTTTCAAAACAAACTACGCCATTTCGTTTGGTAAAACTCCGGGCAATCTTAATAGCGTTCTCTACGGCCTCCGCACCACTATTGAACAGTGCAGCCTTTTTTTGGCCAGATGAATTTGCACCAAGCGGTGGAGTTATGGCCACAAGTTTTTCACAAAGTTCAATGTAGGGCTCGTTCATAAGCACCTGAAAACAACTGTGTTGCAGATTCTGCATCTGAATTTTCATGGCTTCAATAACTTCTGTTTGGGAGTGCCCGGCATTAAGACAACCAATACCGCCCGCAAAATCTAGAAAAGTATTTCCATCAATGTCGGTAAGCGTTGCGCCGGCCGCAGTTTTCATGACGAGTTGAGATTTACCAATACTAATGCCGGCAGAGACCACCTTACGCCTTCGCTCAAGCCAGGCCTTTGATTTAGGCCCAGGAATTTCGGTTTTAAGCTCGATGACTTTCATAAGTTCTCCTTAATTTCAGTACCAACCCATGGGTGCATCCGTGAGGTTGATGTGCACCAGCTTTGATTCAAGGAAATTTTCTACGCCATAACGCCCAAGCTCCCGGCCAGTTCCGCTTTGCTTATAACCGCCCCACGGCGCTTCAACGAAGGTGGGCTGCATATGATTGACCCACAAAATTCCGGCTCTCACCTTACGCACTACCCTAAAGGCCCGGTAAATATCCCTAGTCCATACTGCGCCCGCTAATCCAAACCGCGTGGCGTTAGCGAGCTCGATCGCTTCCTCTTCACCATCAAAGGGAATGACGCTGGCTACGGGTCCAAAAATTTCTTCCTGTGCGATGCTCATGGAATTTTTGACTTGAGAAAAAATTGTCGGCTGTAAATAATAACCTTTTAGCCCTTCAACTTTTCCGCCACCAAATTCAAGTTTAGCGCCTTCCGATTTCCCGGCTTGCACAAACCCCAGCACCCGTTCGAAATGCTCTTTGGTTACGAGCGGTCCCATTTTGTTCGTGCGATCAAACCCATCCCCCACGGCAATAGTTTTTGCTTTTTTCACCATGGCCTCTAGAAATCGGTCATGGATTTTTTTCTCCACAAAGATTCTCGATCCGGCGGAACAAACTTCGCCTTGGTTTACAAAACAACCAAAAAGCGCGCCCTCTACGGCAGCCTCAAAGTTTGAATCGGCGAAAAATATATTGGGGGATTTTCCACCGAGCTCAAGGGTTACTTTTTTGAGGTTGGATTGGGCTGCTGAAGTCATGATGGCCCTGCCAACTTCCGTGGAACCGGTGAAGGCAATTTTATCTACGAGCGGACTTTGGGCTAGCGCCTGGCCTACTTCTTCACCGTAACCCGGAACGATGTTCACCACGCCCGGAGGAAGTTCCGGAATTTCGCGCAGCAGTTCCGCTAGGCGCAATACACTTAAGGGAGTGGCCTCTGCTGGTTTTAGGATCATGGTGCAACCGGCCGCGATGGCCGGAGCTAATTTCCATGCCGCCATCAGTAAGGGGTAATTCCAAGGTATAATCAGACCACAAACTCCGATGGGTTCCTTCACGGTAAAACTCATGGCGTTATCGGGCACGGGATTGACGTCGCCAAAAATTTTAGTTGCCCAGCCGGCAAAATATTCAAAACAACTTACCGCATCGGCAACGTCGTATTCAGCTTCAACGATAGGCTTGCCCATATTCAAAGTTTCAAGTTGCGCTAAATCCTGGGCGTTTTGCCGAATGACTTCCGCAATTTTTAGCAACACCCGGCCCCGGGATTGCCCCGTAGAATCACGCCACGGCCCTTTATCAAAGGCCTCCCTTGCGCTCGCAATGGCTAAGTCCATTTCACGTTGGCCTGCCATTTGGACCTGGCAGAGCAACTCATCCGTTGAGGGATTATAAATAGAAAACGGTTTGGCCTGACATTTAGAAAAGAATTCCCCGTTGATAAACGGTCCAAGATTTTTACTTAGTTTTACGGATGCCGCATTACTTAAACTGGAACTACCCATGATGGCTCACCTCTCTATTTTTATAAGGAAACCAAAAGGGCTTCACTTCCTGCACATAATCCAAATGCACGTGCTTGGGTTCCCGAAAGGCATTTAACCCTTCTTCGCCAAGCTCTCTACCCATCCCACTAAATCTCATTCCGCCAAAGGGACCGGCATCATTGTCCGTAAGCGGATCGTTGATCCAGAAGGTGCCGGCCTTGATAAATTCCGATGCACGCATGGCCCACTCAAGGCTCTTGGTATAGACCGTAGCCCCTAGGCCGTACTGAGAGTCATTTGCCTTTTCAATAGCTTCGTTTTCATCTGCCACCTTAATAATATTCATTACGGGGCCAAAGATTTCTTCTGTGGTTGCAAGGCCTCCATGTTTTACTTCCGAAAAGATGTAGGGATTACAAAAGGAACCGGCCTTAAATTCAGGATCAAGTTTGTTTAAAGCATCTTTATCCAGCAAGTTTTTCCCAAGGATGCGTTTTGCTCCCTCTGCCTGGAGACGTTCCACCTGCTTAAGCACGTTCTGCCTTGCGCCGCTTGAAATCATGGGGCCAATATCGGTGTCATTTTCAAAGGGACAACCTAACGTTAAAGATTCAACGTTTTTTATGACTCGCTCCAGAAACTCGTCGTACACTTTTTTAACGACATAAATTCTTTTGCTTGAGGTGCAAACTTGACCTGCATTGAGCAACCGAGCCCAACTTGCGCCCCTGGCGGCGACTTCTAAATCCGCATCAGAGAATACCAGCAGCGGGTCGATGCCCCCCAATTCCAAATTTACTTTTTTCAAATGAGATCCGGCCAAGCTTGCGATTTTGCGACCCACGGGAGTTGAACCGGTAAAGGCAATGAGGTCGACATCACGGTGTTTCACTAAAAGTTCACCGGTAGAACCACCCGTGATGACATTCACCACGCCGGCGGGCAGGCATTCGTTAAAAATTTCTGCCATGATTAAATTGCTAAACGGATTTTGATGGGGCGCTTTGAGCACAATGGTATTTCCGGCTGCAATGGCGGGCGCAACTTTCCATGACATTAAAAGCAGAGGAAAGTTAAATGGGACAATCGCCGCGACCACACCGTAGGGTTCTTTGACCGTGTAATTGAATTGGTGCGGAGCTACGGGAGGAATGGAAACACCGTAGGAAGCCCTTGCTGTTTCGGCATAATAATCAAAACAAGCAGCTACCCATTCGATGCAGTCCACGGCTTCGATATAGGGCTTCCCGGTATCTAACGTCATGGCACTTGCGAGATCCTTGGTGCGAGCCTTGGTGCGAGTGGCAAGCAAATGCATTAAATTTGCTTTTTCTGCACCGGGAACTTTCCACCACGCCCGCTGCGCTTTTTTTGCGGCACTTACCGCAAGGTCAACCGTATTTTCGGAGCAAGCTAAACTTTCAAAAAGAACTTTTCCAGTAGTGGGATTTATTATGGGTAAGATGTTTTGCTGATTTTGCGATGGAGAACTGCGCTGAGCATCCTCCCATTTTCCGTTGATCAGCACGCCCGGATATTTTCGCCCACCTAAAAATGCTTCGCTGGTTTCTAGCAAGCGCATCGCGTGATTTTTAATTCCACCCATGATTGAGTTCCCCCTTTTTTGATGACAAACGAAAACGGCCCCTCCATGTTCATGGTGCGAAAGACGTAAACCGTCAATAGCGCTTCAGGGGTAAGTGGGGGAAAAATGAAAACGACCAACCGGTTGAAGTTCCGTTCAGGTTTTTTGATTCCATTTTTTTTATTCGGGATATTTTTTTCGGCGTGTTCCACGAAGCCTGGCTTAAAAAAATCATGTGACGTCGGAGCGCCGCAAAAAACTGACGTGGTCATCATTGGCGCCGGGCTCTCGGGCCTGGCCACGGCCTATGAACTTAAAAAGTTAGGAATCTCTTACCATATCCTAGAAATTCTGCCTAAAATCGGCGGCCGCGTGCGAACCATGAATTATGATTTTAAGGGGGAAAACCTTACGGCCGATTCCGGAATGGAGGAATACTGGGAGAGCAACCCAGCCGTTGCGCTCCTTAAAGAACTGAACTTACCGCTTCGCCACGACATCGCGCTTTCAAGCATAGTGCTTAATAAAAAATTATTTCCGCTCACGGAAACTACGGAAGAGTATTACGCAAAATTGTTTAACCCTGGTGAAAGGGTCCTTCTCAAAAAATTCAAGGACCTCGTAGGCAAAAACTTTTTATATCTTAAACCACTTTTAGGTACGGAGCGTTATTGGCCTTCGGTACCCAAGGAACTACGACCCTTAAAGGATGTCGCTTTTTCAAGCTGGGTCATGACTACACTTACGGAGCTAAAAACTCAGGACGAGAAATTAAAACGTCAGAAATTTTCTTTCACTTCCCTCTCAGAATGGATCAGAGTGGGCATCGAATGTGAGATTGGGACGGAGTGGTCAAGAATTTCGGCGCTGGATGGGTTAGCGGAGATGCATATTTTCTTAGGCCATGAAGGCGAAGGTGAAGAGTCCTACCGAATCATCGGCGGTAATGCGGCATTCACTACGGCTTTAAGCGAAAAAATCGGTCTTGAAAACGTGAGCGTTAATCAGCGAGTCACAAAAATTTTAAGCAGTAAAGCAGCCGATGGTTCGGACCTTAACGAAGTGGTCTACATCGATTTAGCGACCAACCAGGAGCACAGCATTGAGGCAAAAAATGTTGTCAGCACCATTCCGATCTTTCGGTTATTCGAAGTCCAGATGGACCCTCCGCTTTCACAGAAGAAATGGCAGGCCATTCAGAGCCAAGGTTATGGCTCTTATTTTAAAGCCCATATTTTTGTTCCGGCGGAGCAAAGCCAGTTCTGGTCAGATGGGAACGGTGAATCGATTTTACCGTTGCTTTCCGATTCTAGCCTTGGAGTCATTTACGACGGCAACCCAGATCAGACACAAGCCAAGACGAGAATCTTAAGTTTACTCATTACCGGCGCTAAGGCTGAAGCATTTAATTTCATGCCCCTGGATCAGGCGAGGCTTGCCCTAAAGGCAGGCTTTGAAACTCTATGGCCTGGGTTTTCCAAACATATTGTAGGCATGGAATTTCACCGTTACCATCCACGTGCGATTGCGGCGTGGCCCGTAGGGAGATCACGATTTGATGAATTGGCCGATGAAATCAGGCGGCCTGAACATGGCCTCCATCTCGCAGGGGATTTCACGGAGTCGTCACATTCAGATGGAGCATTCCTTTCGGCTAGACGTGCCGTAAAACTCATTGCAAAGGACCATAAAAAATAATGGATTTTTCGACCAACTGGCTTTTACCCTGTTTTTTAGCGCTTTTTTTATACGGTATTGGCCAGGGTCTAGTGAAAAAGAACATCGGTGATGTAGCCCCCGCAAGATTCTGTCTTTATTTTGTTGTGGCCAAGATGATCGTAAACCTTGGGTTCTTTTTTACCCAAGACCATCCGCCGGTTTGGGTAGCGGAGCACTGGCAGTTTTTAACGGCAGGCCTTCTCGCCTATATTTTAGATGGCACCGCTTGGATTTTGTATTTTCTCTCCATTGTGGCGGGACCCATCACCATCGTAGGTACGCTTTCGGCCGCCTACCCTGCGCTTACAGTTTTATTTGCACGGATTTTTTTACATGAAGAATTAGCGGCCACCCAGTACCTTGGGGTTCTTTTGGTGATCAGTGGGTGCATTGGTCTTTCCTACGGACCAAGCGGTTCTGATTCCGATGACCCGCTGGCCTCGCAAAAAAGTCGTAAATGGATTCCCCTCTCCGCCGGGGCATTAGTACTTTGGGGTGCCGCCCAAACCATCGTAAAATATTCCTATCACCTACCGGGCGCCAACGAAGTTCATTTAGCTTTGTTTAATACCTTAGGAGGGGTTTTAACTCTGGGGATATTTGGACTGGTCTTTGACGCGAAAAACTCAAGGCATAGCGTTAAGGATTGGGGAAGGTCTTTCCTTCCCATGGCCATGATGGCTGCTGGAGATTTGAGCGTGATTATCGCCTCAAGACTAGGCCCCATTTCCATTGTGACTCCACTCACCGGTGCTTATCCCGTTGTGACCCTGGGTTTTGCTTTACTAGTTTTAAAGGAAAGAATTACGGCCCTTCAGTGGTTTTGCGTAGGGGCTATCCTAGGCGGAATGGCCCTTTGCACCGGAAATTCTTAGCTATAAACTAAATCGCTTTATAAGCCCCAGCGTCAAGCTTCGGTTTAGTTCAGCGTTGTGCGTGGGACCAACCAGAGTCTGGTCTAAATAACTTAAATTCATATTCCAATCCTCCGAGAGCTGCGCCGCCATTGAAAAAAAGACATCCCAACGCAAAAGTGCATTAGCGGTTTCATCTCGGCCACTTTGCAACAGCGCTCGATTTTCAAATGAGGGACCAATTCCCGCACTAAGCCTAGCCCAACTGGAATTCCACCCTAGGGCAGCATTCACGCTGGTTAATGCTTTACGTATAAAACCTTTTCTTGCCATGTCTTCGCGATGCAGAAGCAAAAAAGATGCGTCAAACGATTCCTTAAGTACTCGAAAATCCTTTAAGGCAAAGACCCCCGCCGTCATCGACCAAAAGCCTCGACCATGGGAGGAGCCCATGAGGAAATCTCCACCCCGTTGCGCTTCATCGGCGGATTTTCCCGTGGGCATGGTGGTGTCCAAGTAAAGCCATAACCTTGGCAGCATAGAATCTAAGCCCTGCTCCTCAAGAGCCTCGTAGGCTAAACCGAATGAGATATCGCTTAGACCCCCGTGGCTGCGGTCGTTATTCTCAAGCCTTCGCACACGGTAGGAAAAAGGGAGAGTAAAGTGCGCTTGCCATTTAGGATACTGATGAAATTTAGGCTTAAAAAGGTTTTCCCCCAGGGAAGCTGCGCCCGCAAGTTCGAGCACAGCTGAAGAATCGACGTTTCTTCGATTATGAAATACAGCATGGCCTGACTGAAGCGAGTGGCCAACGACTTGAGAGTTGGAAACCCTGGTAGAAATTTGGGCTACCGACTCCGTGGTGATGAGAGAAGGCACTACGGCATTGGAAGTGCAACAAGGAGCCGCAAATGCGGTTTGCATGAAACCAAACATGATAAAAATAAACAAATACATTTTAGATGCGAACCCTGAACCGCGTGGTTGTTTCAAAGAGGATCATGACCAACTCCCATTCTCCTGGCATGATGAAATAAAGTTCCTGCACCTCAACGCGGGAGGGAGATTTCCACTCAAGCCTTACGGGCGAGGTGCCATGGCCCATACTGGGCATGATTGCCTCTACTGAGAAACGGTGTTCTACCCCAGAAAGATTCGCCGCTTGCCCATTTTCACCCACGAAATCAATCTGAAATACATTCAATCCCTCGTGGGGCCCCATGATCCAACGCAGTCGCCCGCAGTAGTTATTCCAACGGATGCGGCAAGCATCGTCCTGATTTTCGGAAGCGTTTGCGCTGGTGGCGGCTCTACTTTCCTCCTCGGTATGATTTAGAAATGGCGCCTTTCCGCAAGCCGTGAAAGTAAGCGAGAGTGCCAGACACGCAAAAGACGCTAGGGGCAACGAACGTATTTTAGTATTTGCGATCAGTCCCATTTTAAATTCCATTTTGCTTCACCTTGAGATGACACAGCCTAGGGTTCTTACTTGGGTCGTGCGTACGGGCCGCGAGAGTTTTATATCCTCAAGGCCTTCCTCCAAATAATTTCTCGAGGCTTCGGACGGGTTACGCCGATCTGAAATACCCCCATTAAAAAGAATCTTGCCCGCCGCATCCAAAATGAAGACATGGGGCGTTTTAAGGGCGTCAAATCGTTTGGCATATTGAGCATGATCGTCGTGAAGTACAGAAAAAGGAATCCTAGATTTTAAAAAATGAGTTTTCGCAAATTCCACGGACTCATCCTGATTGGAGTGTAAACCCAAGAATTCAAAACCATCGTTTTGGTATTTCAACGCAAGGCTGCGTAGGACTTCTTCGTGGGCGGCAGAACAGGGGCATTTTGCGGATAAAAAAACCAGAACCAACGCTTTTTGTGCGGGACGCAAAGTTTTTGTTCGCTGACTCAACTCCGGATCCGTGAGATCCAGGCCGGAAAACTCCAAGCCTAAAGCGAAATTCATACTCAGGGCGATGCTCAGCAGAAACCCTAGATAAAAAGATCGTCCGTTTTTAACTTTAAAATGTTTCATCAATTGAATTTAAGGCCGTACCACTAAAACAGGAAAAATCGTTTCTTGCAAAGGGCGCCTAGCACCGTTTTGAAAAACCGTTCCTAAAATTTCCATCTGCCAAGCGCCTGGCATAACCCAGTAGATCATGGTGACTAAGTAGTTACCCACTCCTTGCCGTGCAACTTGGGTAGGCCGACTGCCATGTCCCTGGCTATGATCTCTGCGTAGGGGCAAAGACCCCGCGCCGTCCGGACTGCGCATGGACATCCAAGGCGCTACGTCTGGGCCGATAAGGATCTGACCGTCATCCCCGTAGTGAAAAACATCTACGGACTGACCCGACGGTGAGGTGAAAGATAAAAACAAAGTGGAATAACTTCCAGCGATGGGATTTGAAAGCCTACCCGTAACGCAGAACTCAGGGCCGCACTGCCGAGGCAAAGAAACCCAAGCCCGACTGCCCGCATCAGAATCTTGGGCAAAACAAGGAGCCGTTAGTAATAGAAATAAAACCGAGATCAGGTAAAAAGAGCTACGGAATTGAAACGAAACAAAGGGGCCATGCCCCATGGTCGAACGCGTATTTTCCATGGGCAACTCTTACTTGAGCACCTTTAAATATGCACGTTTTTAGGTACTGGTTTCTAAATCTTTAAGGTGTTTGAGTTTACGCAGCTCTGGCCAAAACCAAGCCACAAATCCCACGATGCAAAGACTTGCTACGCCGCCGAATATTACGGAGAACGCAGGTCCAAAGGCTGCGGCCATCATGCCGGATTCAAAGGCGCCAAGCTCGTTGCTGGCACCAATAAACATAGAATTCACCGCCGATACCCTACCTCGCATGCGGTCAGGTGTCATGAGTTGCACCAAGGTCATGCGGATGACCACACTCACTTCATCAAAAAATCCAACCAGATACAAACAAGCAAATGACAATGCAAAATGTTTAGAAAGGCCAAACCCGATGGTTGCAAGCGCAAAACCAAAAACGGCAAACAAAAGGTTGCGACCAGAATTTTTAAGCGGCGAAAAACGATCAGGTACGTAGGCCAAAAATATGGCCATCGTAATGGCGCCGAGGGCCGGCGCCGCGCGCAGCCAACCTAAACCCATGGCACCCACATTAAGAATGTCCTTCGCAAAAATAGGCAGCAGCGCCGTGGCGCCCCCAAAAAGAACGGCAAACAAATCTAAAGTGACGGCGGAAAGCATGAGTTTTGTTTTTAGGACGAAACGAAAACCTTCCAAAAGCTGATCACTCACTTTTTGTGCAGGATTTTTTTTCGTTTCGCTCGATACTGCGGCGTAGGCCAAATCATCGGAAAGGCCAAAGATGCAAAGGGCAAAGGCGATGCAAGCAAGGCTTAGGAAAATGTAAATGGGGGCGTAGAGTTTAAGGGCTGCCACTAAAAAACCGCCCGTCATGGGGCCAAGGGTTATGGCCAGGTTCATGGATGCCGAAATCCAGCCAATGGCTCGGCTCATCTGAGATGCTGGCACGAGCCTTCCGACAATGGATTGCCTCACTGGCCCCAGGAATGCGCGCGAAATTCCTGCGCAAAGAATGCCAATGTAAAAGCCGTAAACGGGGCCCTGAAATGTGCTGAGGTACGCCCAAACTAGTCCGGCGCAGCCTAGTAATCCCAAGGTCACGTACATGATTTGTTTGCGGTTAAAACGATCGGCAAAATGGCCTGCAGGTAAAGTGAAAACAAAAACTGGCATAATTTGGGTAAGCCCCACGAGCCCTAACATGGCCGCCGAATGGGTCCGCTCGTAAATCTCCCAACCGAGGGCGACCTCCGTCATTTGGAAGGCGAACATGAAAATAAAGAAACCGAAGGTGTAAAGCCTGAAGTTTTTACTGCGAAATGGCGTCGCCGAGAGGTTAAGCACGCTTAATTCCGATTTTTTAGAGTTCACCATTCTTACTTTAAGCCCTAAGCTTAAGGACTGCCCATGGATTTTTTTGCCGAGCTGATTCTTTTTCCGCGTTGGGTAATGAGCCGGAGTCGTCGATGGAGCCCTTAGAAACTGAAAAATTATTCCCAACGAGGTGACCATGGGTGCAAATGACCTTGCTTCAAACTGGATGAACGGCAACGGCGACGGAAACGCTAAGAAAAAACGCAAAGTGAGCATTCCTATGAAGCGCCTGAACGGCGAAATCAAAGTTGAACACAGCGGGCAAGTTATTGCGTGTCGCGTCATCCTCACGGACCTAGGCCCAAAGGGAGTCAGTCTTTTTACCGAATCCCAAATCGAGGTCGGAGCAAAGGTGACCTTGGTGCTTGAGCAGCCCAAACATCTTTTTTTAAAAGCCGAGTTACTTTGGTGTAATCTTTTTGCGCTCCACACCCACGTCCTTTCGAATCAAGCCTTCATTTACCGAGCAGGTTTGGTGTTCCATTTTGAAAATCCGGAACAAGAGCGGGAATTCCGCGAGTTCTGCGACTACTTCCACCGCGGTTAAAATCTTAGTGTATCTAGATTGCCGAAAGCGTAATGCCTAGGCGAAGCTCTGGGCCATGCGGTATTTGAATCATGGAATTTGGTTTTTTTTTGGTATTTTGGTGAGTCCTTATCTACTTGCCAGCGAACCTGTATCACAAATTTTTAGTAAGGCTTCAGATCTTGGGGTTCAGATGCCCGCCGAAAATGATGTGATGCTTAAGGTTCTCGCCAATGACCCTCAGTGGCGTAAACTTCTGCACTACGAAAAAAAGCTATTATCGTTTCGGGAAAAAAGCTTGGCCGACGGACCAGACTTTTTTCTCGCGGCGGATGGTAGCCGGGATGCACTGGCGGAGCTCAGACAGACCCTTCACGAATTTAACCTGGGAGACCAAAGTCTAAAAAAAATCGGACCCCTCCGCTTAAATCCGCTTTGCGCGTTTGCCGCCAGACGCGAATTTTTAGAAAAAAAGTTTTCCGTAAAATTTCAGAATATCGTTTGTAAGGAACTTACGGAATTTCTGGAGATGGGCGATCCTTCTTCCGTGGCCATGGTTTTTTCCACGGCCTTTGCCAACAATCCGCCTTCTATGCTGGGCCATACCTTCCTGCGATTTCACAGGGCCCAGTCTTCCTCTGACCTTCTGGATATGAGCGTGAGTTATGCGGCCCGAACCAGTGAAGAAAACGGGATGCTTTTTGCGTATCTTGGCCTCACGGGCGGGTACCCCGGGGCGTTCTCGTTTTTGCCCTATTATCTTAAGGTGGCAGAATATTCCCAAAGTGAAAACCGAGACCTTTGGGAATACGAACTAAACTTTTCAAAATCTGAAACGGTTTTTCTTCTGAAACATATTTGGGAAGTCTACGTTTCCACTTGGTTTGACTATTATTTTTTTGATGAAAACTGCTCTTCCATGCTCATGGCCCTCTTGGATGTTGTGCACCCGGAATGGAAATTGAGTCCAGATTTATTTTACACCTTGCCCCACGAAACGGTTCAGAAGTTGACGAGCGTAAGTCAAAGCCAAGGGGAAGCTGAAATCATTCGTCACGTAAAATTTAGACCTAGCCTAAGGAAGCAGGCGCTCACTTCCCTTGCGACGTTATCTAGGGCGGAACAAAAGGTAGCGCTGAATTTAGCCCAGATTGAAGGTTCGAATGAGTCGCTAGACTCTAAATTTACGGTCGAGAAACCTTCGGCCGACGTTTTGATTTCATCGCTGGGAATTCTGCGATTTAAAGGGAAAGAAAAAACTAAGGCTTATGCCAAACTCTTAAGTCAGCTTGCAGTTACCCCTGTCCGAAAGCCTGCCATGATTCACAATGAACGCACCCAGGAACTGGCCCAGGCGGATTTGAGCGCACCGCATTTTGCCCATGCACCAAGAAGACTTGGCATTGGAACTGGAATTCTCTCGCAACCAAACAATTCTGAGCGACTTTTTTTTCGAATGACGGCCCATAGCATGACCCATGACCTCCTCAATCTTGATGAAGGTTGGGCGGAACTCTCGCACATGGAATTTCCGAGCATTACTTTAGGTTTTTATCCAAGCCAAAAGAATGACTCTGCCAAAGTACTAGTTGAAAATATTGAGCTGTTACGCATTAAGTCTTTGTTTCCCTTCAATGCGCTGGAAAAAAAGATTTCCTGGGGCGTGCGTGCGCACTACACCACCCTTAAGGATTTGCCCGAAAGTTTTTCATGCGCTTTTTGCCATGTTTTATCGGCGGAAGGCGGCGCTGGCGTGACGGCGTTTCGCGGCGAAGGCTGGGTTCCGTCGCCTTGGGTGTTAGGGCTTGCGCAAATGAATCTTGGTTCATCGCTGCCAAACACGGTGAATTTTGGCCCGGTCATTGAACTGGGGGCCCTTTGGACCCTTGGTCGATCGGCTAAAATTCTAGTGGAATTTCAAAATGGATTTCTTTTTCCCCGGCCGTTTTTATTTTCTCGGTTAAATGCCGGTTTATCTGTCATGCCGCTACCGAACTTTGATTTCCGGATCCTCGGCAGCGTAGGTGCTGCGGGAAAACGTAACCCTTACGATGGCGCATCACAGCATGAAATCAGCCTGACTTCGAATATCTTTTTATAGGCGCTTGGAACCCCATTGATTCGTTTGGCAATTGCTTTAAACTTTGGGGCAAGGGGCAACAACAATGAATAAACTTTTTAGAATCAGGAAAAAATCTTTTGTAAAAATCACGTCCATCTTTTTGGTTACTGGCCTGCTTTTTTTGGCATCCAATCGTTCCCAAGCCGATGACACCAGCGGTGGTTGCGGCCTTGGCTGGGCCGTAACGAAAAAAATCTCTCTATTAGCTACGACGACGCGGGCTACGACTCACGCGTTTTTACCGCCGACGTTTGGCATGACATCAGGAACGTCCGGCTGCGCAAGCCACTCTCTAGCGAAAAAAGATTTACCGGCCGCGAATTTCGCCCTCGCAAATTACGAGAGCTTGCGTTTGGAAATGGCGCAAGGACATGGCGAATACCTTACGGCCTTTGCCAAAACTTTAGGTTGTGCGCCTTCGGCAAATGCAGTGTTTGGCGAAACGGCAAAAACTCATTTTCAAGAATTGATGCAGAAATCACCGTCCGGTCTAGAGCTTTTTGAAAATTCAAAAAGTTTGATCAAGGGCAATCCGGCTTTGTCGGCCCAGTGCGCGCAAGGATAATTTAGTTTCGAATCGTAAAGCCCGTCTTGGTACGTACTTAGGTACCGGGGCGGGCTTTTTTTATTTTATTTTATTTTATTGGTGACGGGTGACGGGTGACGGGTGACGGGTGACGGGTGACGGGTGACGGGTGACGGGTGAAAATAAAATTTATTTAGTACAGTAAGCAAGCACTTTTTCATAATTTTAAGTAGGGTTGCATAACTTTTTCGCCTAAAATCTGGATGGCGGCGTACTTATTATGGGTGCTACAAAGCAACCGACAGTTTTCGGTACTTGTTTTTCCACCTACCGAAATCGGGATGATGTGATCAACTTCTAAAAATCTTCTTGCCTCGCAACGTTTTTGCGAGCGTGAATCGATATAGGCGCACTGGGCACCGTCGCGTTTAAAAACTTCATCCTTAACGGTTACGGGAACGTAACGGGAAGGTGTTTTAGTTTTGATCTGTCCCTCCGAATGGGCTCGGGATTTGGATTTTGCATGAGCCGACTTCTCTGGAGAAGTCACAGCCGGTTTCGATGAATTTCGCCTCTCCTTTTTGAGAGGATCACAAGTTTTCAAAAGCTTGTCCGCCATGAGCTCAAAAAGGCTCGCAAAGTTTTCCGAGGATTCTTTGTGATGACTGAAAATCTCTTTGAGTCGCTGAAGTTTCAACTGAAGTTCCGGCCGAATCGTCATTCTCAATTCAAGACTGAAGTTTTGGGAGAATGAGTTTCCTAGATTTCCCTGCTCGCTTTGACCGTCCTGCGGGTGCAGTTCAGCGGCTTCTGAGAGGATAACCCTCTGACGTATAACTTCTGGCCTTGGCGCCATTCTTCGCTCGGGCGAAATACTTTGAAAAACTTGTTCGCACTGGGACTTTGATTTTGAGCGAATGCTTGAGAGCACGCACAACTTCTGCTGCTTAGAGTATTCCTTTTGATAATTTCTTTTCTCGGAAGCAAAAAAGTCCTGAGCTGCAGCAACGGTAGTTAGATTCATAGAGCCGTGGGCTATACAAAGTTCAAGTTCAGGAACGGATTTTAGAAGTCGCGCAGCCGAGATGCGACGATGGGCCGCACCATCGGAATAACCGAGGTATTTTACGACAAACTCATGGAGGCTTGAAAAACCGCGCTGCACGTGCAGGCGTCTCGTTTCAATTTCCAGGATGGCGTGCAGAATTTCAGTAGTGATCGCGCGTTCCTTGGCTACTAGATTTGACGTTGCAGCTAGAAGTTCAGGGTCTTTCAGTTTTGAAAATGAAACTGTCCGTGGCAAAAATGATTTCTTGAAATTTTGTTTCATTTTCAGCTTATATCACGGGTTTTTGAGGCAAGAATAACAGGCCCCGGTGACCCAATGCGAGGTGGACCGCCAAAAGAAATGATCGCGAAAGGCTTTTCGGCCTTCCATGCAACCAACGGACAGGTAGAGCCATTAAAATCGAAAACCAAAATCAGCACTTAAGTTTTGCAAACGGCACATAGAAACAACGCCAAACACTTTTTCAGATTATTTTCAGATTATTTTCAGATTATTTTCAGATTATTTTCAGATTATTTTCAGATTA
>CAYYYP010000012.1:61674-77549 GCA_964475985.1 uncultured Oligoflexia bacterium
GATTATTTTTTAGATTATTTTTTAGATTATTTTTTAGATTATTTTTTAGATTATTTTTTAGATTATTCTTCATGCTTTTTAGCGGCTTTTTTGGCCCTTAGTACGAGCTTCTCAGAGAAGCTCTAATTCGGGATAGGAAAAGTCTAACTGCTGCGCCGCCCGCTCACCATTTTTTTGAAAAATCGGTTGCAGACTGCGAGCCACTGCGGAACAGACCTTTATCGTTCTGCGCTAAAAAGGACAGGATTGCAGGAACTCTAAATTTTTAATTGCCGGACCGCATGACTGCCCTATTATTCATACTGGAATGTTAACGCATTCTTATACGAGCGACCTTAGTGCATTCGTAAAAACCGCTTTTGCGCATTCGTATGAACCACCGTTACACATCGGTGTATAAGACCCCGGCTGGAATTCTGCAGGCCCAATGGGGTCATTTCGTCATCCATAAGCCTACGTTAAAGATTCATAAGCTACATCGAAGCGTGGAACCACGCTCCACAGCGTTATTAATGCAGTTCTAAGCCGCGGCCTTGAAGTCCCTTAAGTGCAGAGCACCGACGATATCGCCGGGGAGGGCCGATTCTACCACCTCAATAAAGTCTTTTTGCCTTAGACCTTCGTCACAGGCAGTGCTCATGAGGCTTAAAATGCGTTTTCTGAGGGAGATAAAGTCGATTTTTTCGCCTTGATTTGAGTCTTGGGCGCTTAATAATACATTTTCTACTTCTTCCTTGTATTGTTTTAGCACCGAGGAAATTGATTTTTCTTGGCTCACGACGTTCTCCCTTAATCTAAAACCGCTTGGGCTTCTTCTTCCAAAGTCCTCGGAGTTTTTCGAAGGAACTTTAGAAAATTGCGCTTTTTAGCCTAAATTTAGATTTTTTTATGAATGTGCAGAAAAATTAAGTTTTCGTTGGCACACCCCAAACTGCATGAAAGCTGAGGAAAACTTGCCGTTTATCGCGAAAAGTTAGCGGATGGTAACAAAATTAAATCTTTTGTATTCATAAACCGATGTCATTAACATCATGGTTATGAACACAAAAAAATACAGTCTTCAAAAATTTTTGAAGCTTAGCTCTCTGTCTCTCGTGTTCCTCGCGGCGCCGTCCTTCGCGTACGCAGGATCTTCTCACTCAAATTCCAGCAGTAACTCCGGCTCAAAGAAATGTGCTTATAAACCCCGATCAAATTCTAATTCGCATTCCAATTCAAATTCGAATTCAAACTCCAATTCGCATTCGAATTCTAATTCGAATTCCGGATCTAACTCTAACAATCCTCGGAATTCCCCCAGCCATTCCAGCAACGGCGGTACCCGTGGAGACTACCACTCTAACCCACGTAATTCCCACTGGGACAATGGCTGGCACGGCCGAAAAGGCTGCAATAAGAAGCCAGAACCCGTGTGTTTTGTGGAATCCTTCCGTCAAGGTTTGCCCCACAATTTAAACAATGGTGAAAGTTTAAGCCACTTTTTCCAAATGAAAAAACCCAATGTAAATCCAAGATCGATTTGCGTGGTGGTAGATAGTCGCCCTACCGGTTGTTCCTATCACTCAAGACTGAATACCGTGAGTGTGCCGGCTGCCGGTCACTATGGATCAGCCGTAAATGTGCATTACTGCGTTGGCGATAACATGCCGCCCGTAAATCAATGCCAAAATATTCCTGCACCGCAGCCCGTGCCTGAACCAGTGCCAGTGCCGGTTCCAACACCTACTCCGACACCGGAACCTACTCCAATCCCAGTTCCAACTCCGGAACCTGTTCCCGTGCCGGTGCCAGTACCACAACCTGAACCAGTTCCCGTACCGGTTCCCGTGCCTGTACCAGTTCCAGTGCCTGGTGAAGAACCTCCAACACCACAGCCTGAACAACCTGCACCACCCGAACCAGAGCCAACTCCAGTGCCACAACCAGAACCTACTCCAGTGCCACAACCAGAGCCAACTCCAGTGCCACAACCTGAACCTACTCCAGTGCCACAACCTGAACCTACTCCAGTGCCCGTACCTGAGCCAACTCCGGTGCCACAACCTGAGCCAACTCCAGTACCACAACCTGAACCAACTCCAGTGCCCGTACCAGAGCCAACTCCAGTACCACAACCTGAGCCTACTCCGGTGCCACAGCCACAACCTGGTCCTGCACTCAACATCTCAAACATTACGACTTCCCCAAGTGCGAATTCAATCCTGCTCTTCTGGCAGACGGTTGGAGTACCTTCCTCCACCATCGTTAGATACGGCAGAACTTCGGCCCTTGAAGGACAAGTCCTAAGTAACTCTAGCCTGAGCGAATCCCATGACCTTGAAGTAGGTGGCCTATCTTCCGATACGCTTTACTACTTCCAGATCACGGCAACGGCCATCGACGGATCTCAAGTCGTGAGCCCGATCTTCAGCGCAAGAACCAACGTACTTATTCTTAACTAATGAAAGCGAGACCTACAGAAATGAAATCCAACAACCTTAAACGTTCGCTTTGTCTGGTTGCCGTAGCGGCCGCCATCATCTTCGGTTCTACTCAGTTTTTTCGAAATCGAGCAAGCCATGACGATCTCAAAAAAGACGAAAAGACCTTAGTGAAATCTGACAAAGAAGAAGTTTCAGGAAGTGGGATAAAAGAAAGTAAATCTGTAGGTCTCGCAACTTCACCCAAGGATGGCGCACCCAAGGACGGCGCAAAAGAAATCTCTCAAAATGCCCTGCCCGGAACGGAAGCTACGGCCGACGTTCCCGGGCAGGCGGTTGAGAAAATCCCCACGACGGGATGCGGAAAAATTACTTACCGCCAAAAGGTTAAAAAATCTGAACTCTCCGGTGACGAAGACCCTTCGGAACAAAAAAATCTTATCTCGTTTCGGGAGTCAAATGTAGAAACAAAAAATATTTGTGTACGAATGGAAGGCATGCCGATTCCCTTCCAAAGAAAAAAAGAAACCATCACATTTGGCGCTGTATCTAGCACCACTTCCGGGGTTACAATAGAATTCTGCAGGGGCAAAAGCCAATGCAACATTCAGTGTCCTATTAAACAAGATTCATTTGCAGACGCCCTTGGCGTAGGGAACTCCCGCGACGCGGCGGACGCGAATGAAGGCTTAAAGGATGAAACTTCTGAAAAACGCGCACCGGCCGGAAGCTGGGGCAAGCGGGGAGAGGACTCCGCATCGGTATCTTCCATTGAAAAGGAGATACAGGACGAACTTTCGATATCGACCGAAGCGGTTATTAATAAAGATTGGGCGATTATCAGCCGATCAGATCTCACGGAGTGCAAAGAATAATTCTTTCACCTTTCTAAACAATATTCCAACTTTCTAGTTAAGCTGCCTGACACACCAATATTGCACCTAAACGCATTGCAATGAATCTGCTTCTTAAGAATTGAGCTGACTAGGAACAACCTGCGGAGGTTTTATGCGCGCAGATCGATTCCATAAATTTATCGGACAGTCCGTGGCATTCACGGGCATCCAACTTCTCGCCTCACAACTCATCGGTTGTACGGGCCAACTGCCTGGCTCCTTTCGCTGGGCTCAACAAAATGAACTCATGAATGTCGCCCAGGACATCAACACTAAAGTTGATATCCTCTGGGTGGTGGACAATTCGGCCAGCATGGACGTTTCGCAGAATAAATTGCGAAACGGTTTTGCAAGTTTCGCCGCCACTTACCTTAAACCATCCTGGGACATTCAGCTGGCCGTCATAACGACGGACACCTACTTAGCTAACCCTGCTTTCACTACTTACTGGAGCACGGTCATGGGCGGCACCACGGGATATCATTCAAATTATTTGAATCATACCTTTGCCGGCGGTATTCGCAACAATGATCAAACCCCTTTGATCAATCGCGACTACGCTAAACTATTGTCCGGCGTTCACGACGGCCCCACTACGGCGCTTTGCTCTGAGAAACACCCCTACTTTTTCTACGGCACAACGCTTTGCGCAACTAGGGATCAGTCGGCAAATAATACCACTGCCGCCTGTCTCTCCCCCGGCGTTGGTGAATCTGCTCTCACTCAGTGCGTAAACACGACACAAAATAATACCGTGCGTTCCGGTAAGCCCTTAATTTCAACCGTACCTCCCGGCGGCACCGCAGGCGACGCGGCTTGGGTAACTGAACTTACGAATGACTTCATTGTTAACGTCAGCGTAAGTACGGCAGGAAGTGGATCTGAGCGGGGCTTGGATTCCTTGAGCCAATTCCTTGACGACAACGAAGCAACGGGTAGCGTTACCGCTCTGTTCCGGGAGAACTCCATTCGGCTCATCATTTTCGTAAGCGATGAAGATGACCAAAGCATGGGTTTCCCAACCGCACCCGGTGCCGGTTATGGACCTTCAACCAACTACACCAGCACTTGTTCGGCTAAAACGGTAGACGGCCACACCTATACGGTTGGCGTTTGCCCTACCAGCGGATCATTGGCCGCCGTAGCTGACTATAAAACTAAACTCGATACATTCTTCAACAATCTCGATGACAGCAGCACCGGTAGCTCAACTTACTTTGTTGCATCCATCGTAGCGCTCTCTGGGCAAACCATCTCAGATTTCCAAGCGGATCGTGACACCATCGATAACGCCATCGGCCTTACGCCTTCAAACGCGACGGACAGGGGTGATCGGTATCTTGCGCTAGGAACTTTAGTGGGAAATGGATCACTTTCGCTGGATATGGGAGATAGTGATTATTCTGCCCTACTGGACTCCATCGGAAGAGCGGTTGCGCTCAAACGCGGTACTTTTACGCTAAAGCGTGAGCCCACTGGTTCCGAAGACATGATTGTGACGATCATCCACACCAATGGTTCGACGGACGTGATTTCCTCAAGCAATTACACGGTCAGCGGTAGAACACTTACGCTTACCGACGTGAATTACATCTTGAGCCTCGTATCCACCGACCAAATTGCCGTGAATTATCAGCCACGAAGCGTAAACTAATTCGGTTTGTAAAAGTTACAAATCGAAACACCTTTAAGAGATTAAATTTTTAGGAGCTGAGATGAGTGACTTTTTAGAATTCATTAAGACGAGTTTCTGGCACGTATCCCCGATTTTAGCCGCGGCAGGTTTTGGCACGGCCATCATCCTTGAGCGCTCAAGGGCGTTGTTTAACACCTACCCCATTAAGGACACGGAAGCTTTTTTTGACCGGATCGCGGCCCTCATCGCGACGGGAAAATTAGCGGAAGCCATTGCCGTGTGCGATAAACTTTCCTTTAAGCCGGTAGCTCAAGTTACTAAACAAGCCTTATTGAGAGCCCATCAACCTGAAGAGCTGATCGAAAGTGGACTCGTGCTGGAAGTTGGGCGGGTAAACCAAGTGATCCAACAGCGTACGGCTTTTTTAGCGACCATCGCTAACGTAGCTACCTTGCTTGGGTTGTTCGGTACAATTGCCGGTCTCATTCACTCCTTTGAAGCTATTGGGCATGCAGATGCGCAACAAAAGTCAGCGTTACTGGCGGCCGGTATTTCCCAAGCCATGAACGCTACAATGTTAGGTCTTGGCGTAGCCATTCCTTGCATGGTCGCCTTCAGCTTTCTCGCGAATCGAAGTCAAAAACTTGTAAACGATGTGGATGGCGCCGCTGTGAAAGTGCTCGACCTCTTAAGACAACGTTATTACGCCGCCGAATTTGAAGCGCTAAGCCCGTTAAATCAAGACCGCGTAGATGAAGAAGATGAAGCGAGGGCAGCATGAGAGTCGGGGGCGAAGGCAACTCAAAGGCACTAGACTTTGATCTGAATCTTGCGCCCGTGATCGATTGCTTCACGGTGCTCATTGCGTTCGTATTGATCTCAGCCGCCTATGCATCCATCGGAATTTTCGATGCAGGTGTAGCGGCGGGCGGCGAGTCTGCTGCGAGCGCAACTCCACCTCCCATTCAAGTCACCGTAGAACTGAAGGCGGATCATTCCTTTAGGGTTAAAGTGACGGGCAAAATCAATCAAGAAGTTCCCTTTGCGGCCGTGACTAATGGCAACGAAGCGACTTGGAACTTGGTTGCGCTAAATCAAAAACTCTCAGAGCTTAAAACTCAGTGGAGTGGTTTTTCATCACTCGTTTTAAGTGCGGAGAACACGGTGCCTTATAAGGACATCATTCTTTCTATGGAATCCATCCGTAAGACGGTGCCTTCCATCTTGTTAGGTGGATTTTAAACATGCGAAAGTCATTTTTAAAAAAGCAACCCATCGTAACGGACATGACTCTGCAAATTACATCCATGGCAGATATCTTTGTTATCATCCTGGTGTTTTTGCTTAAGAGCTACGGAACCAGCGCCATTGAGATTCAACCCTCAAAGGGCATGAGCCTCCCGGTGGCTTCCGCCGATGGCATTCCACTTCAGGCGTTGCGCATAGAAATTTCTGAATCAGCGATTCTCGTAGAATCAAATCCTGTGACCACGGTTGAACATTTTGCCTTTAAAAAAGAAGATATTTTACCCAATGGTGCATCCCGGGCCCTCGCCTCAGCACTTGATCACGAACGAAAACGCGAAATGCTTATCGCTAAAAATAATACCGACGTCAAAGTCGATCCCCGCATCATCATCGTAGCGGATGAGCGCGCACCTTACTCATCAATTAAAACTGTTTTGTCATCGGCGGCCGTCAATGGTTACACCGATTTTAAACTTGCCGTCATTAAGAAGGAATAAGAGGTCATTTTGAGCATCCATCAGCGATCATCCCTGATTGCACTCACCGCAACTTTGATTCTCCGGCTCGCTTCAACGAATGCCTTCGCTAAAGGTATCGATGAAGCGGAAGCCTTTCGCGTGATGGCCGCCAATCCTTCCATTGAGCAGCATGAACGCCACATCGATGGCGCGGCGTTGGACTCTCAGAAAAAAGCTATTTCTTCCATCCGGGCACTTTTGCGAAAGTACCAGGGCAAACGCCAAGAACCGCTTTTGCTTTTGCGCCTGGTGGAGAGCGAACAGGAAGCGGCGGGCATTCAGTACCGCATCGCTCACGGCCCCCAAGTTCAAAACACCGGAAAAGCCGGCCATGAATTTCATAAGAAACTTATGAAGGACTTAGTCTCTGACTTAAGTACCCTCGTAAGTAAATTTTCTCATTTAGAGGAAATTCCTCACATCTTTTACATGCGCGGCAATGCTTATGATGAACTAGAAATGACTTCTTCCGCCACGAAGGATTTTTTAGAACTCATTGAACACTACCCTAATGCGGAAGATTATATGCGGGCTTGTATGGCCCTTGCCGAAATTCACATCAAGGCTAAGGATTATCACAAGACGATTCAGTACCTAAAGCTTGTAGAAAAAGACCCTACGGACTCCCACTACCCGTTTGCCCTCTATAAAATGGGTTGGGCTTATTACAACTTAAACGACATGGCCCAGGGCCTAAGTTACATGACCAAGGTCGTGCGTTACTACGATAGCAAAGCCAAAAATGCGGGCCTCGCTAAAGACAATACCAACGAAGCTTTGCGTGAAAACGCGCTACTCGACATTGCCTTGTTCTACTTTGAAGCCTTTGAACGAAAAGTGGACAGCTATGATTCAGGCCGCGCGCTTAGCTATTTTAAAGATTTAGATGAAGGCCAAGGTTTTGGGAAAATGCTCATTCGTTTTGCAAAGCTTTTGCGCTCCCATGGCCACATTGCTGACCTTCACACTTGGAAAAACCAAGTCCTTGAACTCAAACGCGCCGAGAGCTTTGATGTTCTCTTAGTCGTTTACGAAAATCAGTCCAACCGCCACGATTACAAGGGCATCTTGGATAGCGCTCAGGACATGGTTGCGTTTAATCGCAAAATTTTGGACGAAGCCATTCTTGAAAAAGGCCGAAAATTCTTAATTGATACAGCAGAAGAGCTCCAAGGAATTGTGCTTAAAAACCGGGACGCCGAAGACTTAAACCTCTACAGCGGATACCTCGCTGGTGTGTACGACGCCTTCATCAAAGTGGTGGATGACGTCGATGAACCAGGCAAACACGACAAAGACCCACGCGTTGTGAAAGCGCATTACAATCTTGCCGAAACTCTATTCCAAATCAAAAAGTTTGAAGCTTCAACGGAGCATTACCGCTGGATCGTCGATCACCTAGGAAACTCTAAATCCAATGCCGCTACCACTAAGGATGCGAGCTTAAAATCCATTGCAAGCCGTTATGAACTTTTAAAACAAAGAAAATTGATACCGGACACCCTCGCGGCCCGCGGCCTTCCCGCTTCACGTGATGATGCCGACGACAAACTGGATGCTCAGCTTGAACAGTGGATCGGTTGGATCGACGATCATGTGGCGAAGTACGATGATGTGACGGATAACTTCTATTTTGAAGCAAATCGTTGCCTTTACCGCGAAGGCCGCATGATGAAGGCCACTACCCGTATGCGTAAATTTGCGCAGAAGAACCCTAACTCAAAGTTTGCCATTCCATCGGCCGCGCTCGTGATTGACACCTACTTAGCTTCCAGCGACTGGGAAGAACTGCACGACATCGCAAGTGGCTACCTTAAAATCAAGGAATGGAAATCAAATCCATTTTATGCTCGCCTGAAAAAGGTAGATCAAGGTGCTCTTTACAAAATTGCCCAAGCCGATTTTGAAAGCAATCAGTTCAAACGGGCTTTCCGAATCGCCGCCTCCGCTATTCAGGACTCAGACGGTGGTGATGAATTTTACCTTCTCGCCGCAAAGGCTGCCCTTGGGCTTGGTGAAGACGGCAAGGCCGAAGATTATTTCACAAAACTAATCGTAAGGTCTCCCCACTCAGCCGATGGCATTGCAGCACTTTTAAATCGCGCTGCCCTGCATGAAAAACTTTATTCCTTTGCTAAGGCGGCGGCAGATTATCGCAAGTACCTTGAGTCAAGCCTCGCTAAAATGGCTGAAAAAGAAGCGCAGGCCACCCAAAGGCGCGGACTTACCTTGGCCTGGATTTCCGGTGACCAAAGCGAATTGAAAAACTACTTAGTGAGTAAAAACCTTTGTGCAAATTCCTTGCGGGAAGAGTGCGATAAATTTGAAGCCCTTCTGGCCATCAAGTCTCTAGCCCAAAACCCTAAGGCGTCTTCTAACGATGATGCAGAATCTGCATTTCAAAAGGCCCGTAAATCTGGCCTTAAAGAAACTACAAAAACCTTATGGGCAGCGGTCGCCCTGATGTCGGCTTCTCACCTAGGATTCCGAGATCGCAATGCTGCACTTAGAACATTTACGACCGGCTTTGAAGATTTAGACCCGCTCGTTCGGACCTCCCTACTTTCCGAGATGGCGAATTTTGTACCAAACGTATTTAGTTTAAATCGTAAAAGTCTAGAAAGTAGTGCTCCATTGGGCGCGAGTGAAAAACATATTATTCACCGCATCGACATGATCAAAGAGTACGAAAATGCCGCCGCCAGCGCCGCAAAAATTCCGTTCGTTCGCATTAAGGCTCTAGTTTTAAACGAGCTCGCTTGGGTTTATTCAGACTTCGCAAAAGGCTTAAAGACGATCCCGGCACCTAAGGGCGTAACCGGTGCTGCCCTTGAGGATTACCAAAACCTAGTTCAGAAGATCCTTTTACCCTTTGAAGACAAGGGCGCCGACATTCGTAAGAAGGCCTTTGAATTAGCCACAAAATCTTCCATTGAAAAGGATTCCCTGGTTGCCATTACGGAGCCCTTCAATGAAGAGAACCCGTCCCAGGCTAAAGCGATTTCCCGTGCACCGGCATCCATCGTGTCCAACGAATCCAAACGCTCAAGGGACTACAAACTCTCTAATGAATTTTTCCTTAGCGATAAACCTACCCTTGAAGACTTAGATGAGGATGGCCATTGGAAAATTCTGCGCGCAAGTTTTACGGAACCTAACAACCGATTAAGATTCCAATTCAAGACGGCCCTGAACGCTCAGAACTGGCCGCTCTGTACTTACCTGCTCCAAAAAACCCAGGAAGAAGATTTGTTACCTGCCCTTTCGCAGCACTTCATGAAGGCCATCTTCATGAAAAAACTCGGAGCCCAGGCAGAAGGGTTACTTGAGCTCTCCGACGCTAGGGACCTCATGGGAGGAAATTCAAAATGAAATATATAAATACTTTATGTCTATTCATAGCGCTAGGTTTCTTGGGCTTGTTTTGCGCTGATCTAAGCTTGGCTAAGGAAGGTAAATCTTCCAAAGTCATCGATTTTGAAAGTGAAGTCGTTGAAGGCATGAACAAACGACCGCTCGATTCCCTAAGCCATATTTCCGATGAAGAAAAACGCCGAAGGCGCCCCCACCTTTACAAAAAACGTGCGGGATTTAAGACCGAAATCGCCGACACCCTACGATTAGCTAGGTACACCAAATGAAGCAAAACTGTTTTATCGTAAACATTACTTCCGGGAATAAATCCCGCAGTCAAATCTGGCATGCCGAAAAACCACTCCTGCTGGGAAAGCCTGGCGGTTGGATTTTAGAACCAACGGAGAGTGGTGCCCAAGCTAGGGATTTAAGCCGTCCCGCTGGCGTAACCCACGGACCTAGACGTTCTAACGTCCTTCCCATAAATTTTAAGAACTCAAACCTAAGCTCTAAAGTCCAACTCTCGGGTAACCTCACGGTACAAATGAAAGTTGTTGAGCAACTCAAACCCGTAAGTGTGGAAGAAATTGCGGCGCAAAACGTATCGTTTACGGACATCAAACCTAAACATTTAGCCGACGATGAGATGATGTTTAGAAGGTCGCTGAAAGCCACCTTCATCATGACCTTCCTTTTCTTTGGGATAATCTTTCTCATGCCAAAGACTGAGGCACCCAAGGAAGAACTCATTCCTGAGCAGTTTGCAAAAATTATTATGAAGAGCGCGCCGAAAGCTGCGGCATCGGCTCCGGCCCAGGCTTCGGCATCCTCCGCCGCCAGTGCCGCAAAAGCGTCCCAGAAAAAAAGCTCCGTAGTGCAAGCCTTTAAATCAACCGCCCTGCAGGCCGCAGCCAGTCAGCTCCTTAAGGGTGGCATGACAAAACTCTTAGCGCAGTCAGATTTCGTAAGTGGTTCAGCCTCCTCCGACAAAGCCCGCAAAATGCTAAATGCAAGGTCGGATTCGCTGCAAAATACGGCGCCTAACGAAAACCTTTTGGAAGGTAATAAAGTTCAAGTCGCATCCCTCGGTGGCGATGCGCATGGTTCCGGTTCAGGCAAGGGCGTTGGTTATGGCAAAGGCGAACACGCCGGCGTCAAAGGCCAAGGCCAGTCCTTCGTGAAAATCGATTCCTCAGGGTCTACGGTTGATGAAGGTCTTACTCGCGATGAAGTGGGAGAAGTCATCCATCGGCATATGAGTGAAATCAGATACTGCTATGAGGCTTCGATTTTAAAGCAACCGCATATTGAGGGTAAACTCATCCTTGCCTTCACCATCGGCGGCACAGGTTCCGTTAAGACCGTAGATGTCAAATCATCCACCCTGCAAGATCCAGGACTTGATGATTGCATCCTTCGCCGGCTCCGCAGCTGGCAATTCCCTAAACCTCGCGGCGGCGTCGACGTTGCCGTCAGCTATCCGTTCATCTTCAAATCCCTAGGAGGATAAAATGAAAAACTTCGCAATTAAATTCATACTCATCACGCTCATGCTCATGACCACCGCAAGCTCCCTACGGGCGGCGGAAAAAGCGGCTTCCGAACCGAAGAAATCGGCGGAAAACAGCGATAAAGTCAACGTAGATGCCATTAAAGAAAAATACTGGGCCAAGGGCGATGAAATCGAAATGGGAGTGGTTCAAAACCGGACCTATACCAAAGCTAGAAAATTTGAATTAGGAATCTTCGGCGGCATCATCTCAAGCGATCCATTCTTAGATATCAAAAGCGGTGGCGCATCCTTTGGTTACCACTTCAATGAATATTTCGGGGCAAGCATCATAGGTTGGAAATCCTTCGTTTCACCTTCAAGTGCTCTTCGCACCTTCGAAACTACTCGTGGTGCCACAACGAATACCAATGAACCTAGAGCTTTCTACGGTGCCGAAGGAAGCGCTAGCTTGATCTACGGAAAATTAAGTTTCATTGGTTCGGCCATCCTTCACTACGACCTCCACCTTTTAGCGGGTGCCGGCGTAACCAATACTGAATCTGGAAACTATGCAACCGGGATCATCGGTATCGGACAGCAGCTCTATATTGCCAACGCCTTTTCCGTACGCATCGATTACCGCGCAATGCCTTACAAAGAGAGTATCCGTGAAAAAGTTATCACCAACAAGCTTGGTACCGAAGTGGGTACCCGCATGAACTGGAGCAACTCGGTGACTTTTGGTCTTACTTACCTCTTTGGAGGCGGGAGTAAAAAATAGTGAGCCGTCACTTTAAATTTGGGTTTCTACCAAAATTAATCCTAACCGTCGTGGGCCTAGCGGCTAACCTCGCTAGTGCCCAAGACGGCGAGACTTTGGCCGTGAGCAAGGCCTGCCGGTCTTCGGAAAGCTGGAACCTGGGCGCTACTTTGCGCAAAGACTTTCAGGAGGAATTCCGGGAATTCTTAAGCCATAAAACTTCGCCGGCCCGTGGTTTTGCGGAAGCCCTGGCTCTGCGTCAGTGGGCCCCATCCTTGGAAGCGAAACGACTAGCCGAATATTGGCTCGCAAGGTCTTTCTTCAGTGCAAACTTCATTCATTTAGCGAAGCTCAGTTTTGAAAACGTTGCGCTTGACGATACCGTTTTACCGGTCAGGCTTGCGGCAATTGATTGCTTAAACGCGATTCATGAAAAACATCCGGCTATCTCTTCAACGCAATTAGATGCGGGTGTATTGAGCAAGATTTTTGCGCTGGTCACTACTTCGGCGGAAAAAGAAGTCCTCCATAAATACGCATTTCATCTCTTTCTGGCAGCCCCCCAAAAAGAAAACTTAGCCCTCCTTAAAGGCGCTGGTCCGCTTGAAAAATTCGCCTTTGGTTTGTGGAACGCAAAACAGGGCCACCACGAAGTAGCTCTGCAAAATTTTGAAGCGCTACTCGATAAAACGGGAAATTCCGTTACGACGCCTTTAGTGGACATCAATGTTTTAAATTCGTTGCTCGGAAGATCGTACTACAGCACACAAAAGTTTGAAAAATCTGTCCAAGCTTTTAAGCGCATACAAAAAAATTCTAACCAACTCTCAGAAAGTCTTTCGGAGCTGAGCTGGAGCCAACTCATGGCTGGGCAATATCGCGAAGCCATCGGTACGGGTCAGAGCCTCCAAGTGGGCGGTCTGAAACGTACCTTTGCACCAGAGGCTTTGATGGTCATGGCGATGGCGTTAAACGAACTTTGCCAATACCCTGGTTCTTTTGAAGCCATTAAAATCTTTAAAAAGAGCTACGAAAGCTCCTTTTTCTGGCTACAAAAATGGCATGAAGAAAAAGAGAAACCTTCCCTCTACGGCCTAGCCGTAGATTACATTCGCAAAAAAGCGGATGTTCCCGATCGCATCGCTTCTGAGTGGATTAGGTCTCCCCTCTTCCTAGAAACCCAAGGTGAGATGAACCTCATTAGCGATGAAAAAGATGCGTTTGAGAATTTCCCGCAAGCGGCACTTCGGGAATACCAAGCTATGGGCCAGGACATCCTGACTTTTGGTCGAAGCATCAAGGAAAGGCTTCAGAATGCAAAGGCAGTTCGCGCGGGTAGACGTTTAGCGAGCTTAGATGAATTGCCACATCCCCTTCTACGGGATATCGCGAAATTTCGCGCGAAGGTCACTCATTACAAGCGGTTCGCTCAAGCAGCTTTACCCTGGAAAAAAATTGCTGCGAAAAACCTTGGCCACATTAGCGCTTTGAAACGCAACCTGGCGTCAACGATTGAAACGGATTTGCGCAATCGTACCGAAACCATGCGCCTGCAGTTGCTAGAAATTGCTGAGAACAACCAGCTCATCGAAGTAGAGATTTACAGTGAAGCAAGTAAAGACATCATCTGGCAGAACGCGCACCCAGACTATAAAGAAGTTGCGCAAAAACTCAAAGATGAACGCAACGAAATCTCCCATCAAACCCAGCTCAACTGGGGCACCATGAACGCCGGCGAAGACGCCGAAGTTTGGGAAGATGAACTTGGTTCCGTGTTTGCGAACGTGTTTGATAATTGCTCAAGCAAAGATCGTTACTTAGCGGTGAAGAGGAAATAATTATGAAACCTGTTTTGAGATCATTGCCTACCGGCGAAAACTTAAAAACCAAGACCGCTAAAAAAACTTCCATTCGGGCCACATGCTACGATGAGCGCTCTTTGGTGACGGGTCAGCTTACGCAAGTTCAGGCCACGAGTGCTGAGTTTGTGTGCAAAGCCTCGGAAGCCAGGCCCCTCTTTCCGAAAAAGACTTGGCTGAGGCTCAATATTTTTAATGAGAGCTCCCAACAAGAGCAGACCGTTGAAGCAAGGCTTATCAATTACTTTCGTAAGGAAGGCAAATGGGTCTACAAGCTTCTCTGGAAAGAAATGCCTGAGCTTTTACGGCTGAACTGAATCAAGGGCGTCGATAAGCTCCACGAGCGCGAATAGGCCTTTAAGCCTGGGTGATGCAGGGGCGGCTGCCGGGACGTTCGATACTGCGCCCGCACGCTTTCGTTTTGAGCTCTTTGGCTCCTCAAGGGAAATGCAGAACTGCGGTAGCTTTATGCCAGCGACTTGCAAAATTACGCGTTTATGGCAAACCGCTTTAAGTTCCGTCGGAGAAAGTGTAGCCGATAAACTTTTCCAATGATTTTTCTGAAAATCCATTTGGTAAGTGCGTACAAATTCCGCACAAGCCCTAAGGCGTATTGCCTTATATTCGCGGTAATTTCCTACATTCGTAAGGATCCCTGCTAAGGGGTTTACGGTGTCATCTTTCAAGTCGAGCGCTTCAACCGGATCGGGTTTTGCGGGCGAACTTTTCGAAAAGAGCCTGCTTAAATATTGTTTTGCCGTTTCCGTGGCGGACTTTGCCGAACCCTTATCCTCGTCGGCGGGGCCAGCATCTGCATTTTTATGCAGTTCATCGATACTTTTTGCGCGCGCCGAAAGAATGGTTCCGCGGACTTTGGCTTGGGATTCAGTGCCTAGGAATTGTACCCGTTTTTCTTGGACGTATTCCGTTACGCCCGTATTGGTTTCAATCTTGTAGGAGAACTGTGCTGATGCGTTACCCTTTGCGCAAAAGTCCGGGGCTAAGGCCGGGGGCGCAACCGGCAATGACTCTAGGCCATAACTCGGTAACGCAAACAGTTTTGCGGAAATTAAAATCCCAAGACCCGTTAGAGTTAACCGGTTTTTATTCATACCTTGATTATGTCAGTTAGGACGAGCTTCATCAAAGAAATGTTTTGGAATTAGCGTAGCAAAGCTTGGCTTTCTTTCACTCCCAAGTGATTCTATTGAAATATGCGAATCCGAGAAAAACCTTTTTTTCAAATTTTGACGCTTGGCATTTTAAATACTTTGACGCCCTTCTCCATCGATCTCTACCTTCCGGCCTTTGCCGAGATTGCGAAGGATTTGCAAACCACGGTGCCTAAGGTTTCGCTTTCCGTGTCCACCTACTTTGTGGGCTTTGCGCTAGGACAAATTTTTTATGGGCCAGTACTGGATCGGTATGGGCGTAAAAAACCCCTGTATTTTGGCTTTATTTTGTACATTCTAGCGAGCCTAGGTTGCATGATTTCAACCTCCATTGAAGCACTTATGGTTTGTCGGTTTTTATCGGCCCTGGGGGGTTGCGCGGCGTCCGTAGGGGCCATGGTGATGGTGAGGGATCTATTTCCGCCTAAGGACGGTGCAAAAATTTTTTCTATGTTGATGCTGGTCTTAAGTGTTTCACCCCTACTGGCGCCCAGCATCGGTGGGTTTTTAGTGACGAGCT
>CAYYYP010000013.1:0-36135 GCA_964475985.1 uncultured Oligoflexia bacterium
ATCTAGTACCGGAGTAGTCCGGCGCAAATATAGCTCGACGCCCCATTCCTTCTCTCCTCCACTTCTTTTCGACCTTACCTTATTCTGCACTTGGTAAAAATCTTTGGTTATGCAGCCTATACAGCCTTTACAGCAAGTGTCTCATCTTCGAATTGCTGTAATTCGGTTAAGTTCCTTCGGGGATATTATTTTATCTCTTAAGTCATTGAGAAATTTATTTTTTAATGACTATGCCCCCGCTCTTAATAAGAATCTTGAATTGATTTTTATTACCAAAAATAAGTTTGTAGTTTTAGTTGAAGAGCTTTGGAAAACTCTTGAGCCTGCTCTTGATAGAGGAATATCGTTCTCTGTTAGAAGTATTCCTGATCATGCTTCAGTTAAGGACTTGTGGAATCTTGCTCGGGAACTTCACCGTGAAGAAGTTCATTTGACCTTAGATTTACATACAAATCTAAGATCGCGTATTATTGCTTTTTTCCTCTGGCCTTGTATTTGCCTTCGAGTTTCAAAACCTAGGTTGCAAGAGTTTTTGCTGTTTTCTGGTCGAAAATGGGGCCGGCATCTTATTTCTCTGAAACGGTGGCAACGACCGCTTTCTTTATTTCGGCCGTCTTATGAGCAAGCCACTATAATTAAGGCTAGTCCTTCCGTCCCTATCCGAAAGGAAATACGGGTGGGGATCGCTATGGAATCTTTATGGACAACAAAGCAGTGGGACTCTAAAAAATTTTTCGCTTTGATTCAGCGAATTCGAAATGAATTTTCTGCGTTTAAAATTTATTTTACGATAATTGGTGAACGATCCTCTGAACCAGCTTTTGACTTTTCTGCCTATTTTACTTCCAATGATCGGGATTTAAGAGGAAAGACAAAAATTGTAGATTTAATTCCCCTGGTTAAAAATGAGTTGGATTTTCTTATCTGTAACGACTCAGGACTTCTGCACTTGGCGGAAATTCTAGATGTTCCCGTAATATCCGTTTTTGGCCCTACTGTGCCGGAACTGGGATTTGGGCCAACTCATCCTCAAAGTGAAATAGTTCAAAGTGATTTGTGGTGTAGGCCATGCTCAAAAACTGGGCGGCTTTGCCACCGGACGAAAAATCCGCAACTTTGTTTAAAGCAGGTTTCCGTCGATGACGTTTTCCGCAGTGTGAGAAAAATGGTTTATGAAAACTTGGGTTTATAGTTGGGTTGTATATCCAGTTGGGTTGTTGATTGCTTACTTTTTTTCATTCTTTTCACAGAAGCTGAGACGAAGTTTACGATTACGATGGTGGTTACGTTATCTAGGTTTAAGGTTTCACGCCAAACACTCCGTCAAATATTGGGTTCATGTGGCTAGTGTCGGGGAACTTGAGTATGCGATTCCCTTCCTTAAAAGTATGGCGGAAAACGGCGAAAAAGCCGTGGTCACTTATTATTCAATTTCAGCAAAGGATGCAGTGGATCGATTGCCAGGTGAGTTTCCTTCTGTAGCCCTAGTGAACCCCATTCCACATGATGGCTTAGGATTGATGAAAAGTTTTGTTGGACTCCTAAAAGCTCAAGGCGTTGAAGTTTTATTGTTGATGAAGTACGAACTGTGGCCGGGTTTGCTCTGGGAAAGTCAGCGTTTTGGCCTGAAAGTAGTACTAGTAAATGCACTGCGACCAGGGGTCGTGGGCCGGGCCCTACTTCATAAGGTAGCCTTGGTACTTCCAGGTTATGCGCAGGAGTTCGAAGGAATACGCCCGAATCGGGGTTCTACTAAAATTGTAGTGTGTGGGGATACCCGGGTCGCTCGGGTGCTGGATCGTATTCAAAACCTTCGTTCAGCTTCTTCATTGCAGAAAACAGTAAATACAAAATCCTATGAGAAACTGACGGAAAAAAGCAAAAAAAACTTGGACGAATATGATCAAGCTTGCCGAAAAGATCCTTCATTTAAACTACGTCTTGTATCCGGAAGCATGTGGGATGCTGACACAAAGCTCTTTTGCGATTTGATGGAAAACAATAATATCGGACAGTCCTCCGTCCGTGATTTTGTATGGGTTCCACATGAAGTTCCTACCAAACAAACTTCGCAAATCTTGAAAGGTTTAAGGAACCCTAAGTGTTTTATCAACGAAGTAAAAATCATATGTGACGACTTGATGGTGGAACAAGATATCGAGGTGGAGTTGCAAACCCTTCGGGAAAAATCTGGCCATGTTTCTAACAATCGACGCACCCTTTGGATCGTTTTAGCTAAAGGATTTTTAGTGGAACTGTATCGTGATGCCCATATCTCATTTGTCGGCGGGGGCTTTGAAAAAATGATTCATAGCGTTTGGGAACCCTTTTTAGCAGGGAGCTTTGTGGCTTGTGGGCCCAATCGTTCAAAATCTCCGGAGAGTTTTTATCTTGAGCGCTTAGGCGCCCTCATGGTTCTTCCAAAAATCAATCCTATGGAAGCGTTTGAGAAATGGATTTTATTAAATACATCTGATTTGCACGCCAGAAATGCCCTTCATCAAAATATTTTAGCGCGTGCGATTTCGGATCATGGAAGCGCAACCCAAGCCGCATTGAAAGAGATTCGAGCATTGACAAAGAGCACTGCTTCTCAGGACACTCATGTTCACGCACAGGATACCAAAGGAGAGAATTTTAATGAAGGCAGTCATTCGAATCCGGATGTCCCATCATGATGCGCATTACGGTGGGAATTTGGTGGATGGAGGGCGTGTATTGCAGCTTTTTGGTGATGTTGCAACGGAGCTGCTGATTGCATTGGATGGGGATGAAGGTTTGTTTCGAGCTTACGACTCCATTGATTTTTTGCATCCGGTTTTTAGCGGTGATTACCTGGAAGTTGAAGGCAAGATCACTAAGATCGGGGACTCATCAAGGCGTATGGAATTTGAAGCGCGAAAGGTGATTCGGCAGCTAACCCCTACGGATGCAGGATATCTGGCTCCATCGAGTGCCGAAGTTCTGTCTCCGCCAATTGTTGTGGTGCGCGCAACCGGGACCTGTATCACCCCAAAGGCGTTGCAGCGAACCACTAAAGCTAAATCAAATCTATCTGGAGCGTAGGGAGGCTTATTGTGTTTGATGTCGCCATTGTCGGCGGAGGCTTGTCGCAGGCAGTACTCGCTCTTGAGCTCGCTCGAAAGGGGCTGAAGGTTTGTCTCATCGAGGGAGCTAATCCACTTCAAGGGTTGCGGTCAGGGGAATCTACGGCGGAGTTGGTTGCTAATGGGTGGTCAAACACAGTGCCGGGAGTGATCCCCGCCCAAGCTTACCCGGATTTGGTCGCTGATCATCTTTCTGATTGGGGTGGCTTAGTAATTTTAGGTTCTAAGCTGGATCAGAGATTTTTATTTTCTCATCGGCAAAAAGACGTTGAATGCGAAATCAGGACTTACTTTCCTGAAAAGTACGCCAGAGAATATTTAAATTTCTTAAAGGGCTTAGACGAGGCAGCGGAACTTCGCCAAATTTGGCTCAACACCTTCACTCAGTCATCGTTAGTCTCGGCAAGGCTCAAAAAACTTTGGTCTAGTCAGGCCGAAGTTTTAGGAGAAAAAATTCCAGATTTTTCCCGATGGCCGACCACGATTCTCGACGAAAAAACCGTGGGGCCCCTGGCGTCCTTCGTGCGCTCACTAAGTTTTGGTATGGGTTCGGTTTCGCCTGACGCGATTACTTGGGCCGTTGCGATGAAGTCACTTTTCTTGACCTGGAATGGCTTAACTGTCCTAAAGGAATCACAGGCTAATTGGAGCGCTCAGCTTAGGTCAAAGTTAAAGCAGGCTGGCGTGTTCCTTTTGGAAAATGTCGGGGTTCAATCCCTGGTGATGGGGAAATCTTTTTCTGGAGCCCAGCGAATCGTCGGATTGTTGCTCGACTCTCACCATGGAGTGCAGTTCGCCCGAGATATTGTACTCGGAGCAAGTCAGGCATACTTGTATCAAACGTTAAGCCCTGAGTTTCGGCGACAGGAAACGGTGGACAGGTTCCATCACATCACTCCCACCCATATTCGGTTAGGCGTAAAAGTTTTCGTAAATAAAGGCCTGCCGTCCGTTTTTGAGAATTTCATCATGCTGAGAGATCAGTCTGCTGCTCATTTGGATTCACAAAATGTCATTTTACAGAAATCCACGGAGCGTTCATTTTTACTTCAAATCGTTCACCCTTTTTCTTCAGCGCGTCTGGAGTGGCCTTGGGTACGTCGAAGTTTTGGTTTAGGCTTTAAAAAGCTATTTGAACTTTTTCCTTTCTTAGAAAATCAAATTGAGCATATCTCGCCAAACTTAAAAGACAGTAAGGTTGCGCGCGATCTCCAAGAAAACTTGGTTCCGCTTTGTTTACGTAGTGAATCAGGGAATCTTAATTTTTATGTTAATGGTGGCAAAGAGCATCAGGGAGTGCAGGGACTGCCCTGGTCTACGGGGCACGATAACTTATTTTTTGCCGGCCCAAGAGTCTGGCCATCCCTTGGGTTTTACGGCGAGATTCTGGTGAATTCCCATATTACCCATGAAATCATGAGCCATAACCGAGCGGGCTTAGTGCCCGCAGAAAGTGTTTTATGATTGAACGATATTCGCGTCCGGAAATGACTAAAATTTGGAGTGAAGAACATAAGTTTAAAACTTGGTTAACTTTTGAAATCCAGGTTCTAAAAATCCTTGGACAAAAAGGTTGGATCCCTAAAGAGGCGGCGGCTGAGATCGAAGCGAAGGCTTTTGTCGATCTGGAACGCATGAAGGAACTGGAAGCACATTTGCATCATGACGTGATTGCCTTTACGACCAGCGTCGCGGAACAAGTAGGGGCAGTTTCAAGATTTTTCCATTTCGGCCTCACCAGTTCAGACGTAGTGGATTCCTGCTTATCGCTTTTGATGAGCGAGTCATTAAACTTGCTTTTGGATGGCATGGACCAATTACTGGAAAGCGTAAAACTCAAGGCGGTTAAGACCAAGAACCTAGTAGCGATGGGGCGCACTCACGGGGTTCATGCCGAACCGTTTTCCTTTGGTCAAAAATTTTTAGGTTGGTATGCCGAGCTGCATCGTCAGAAAATAAGACTTTCTGCGGCCCGCGATGATATCAGTTACGGAAAATGTTCAGGCGCCGTAGGCGCCTACGGGGTATTGACGCCTGAACTTGAGGCGGAAATTTTAGAGCCCCTTGGATTACATCCAGAACCAGTTGCTACCCAAGTGATTCCCAGGGATCGTCATGCGGTCGTTATGACGGCCTTAGCGCAACTTGGTGGCACCGTAGAGCGCATTGCCCTTGAGTTGAGGCATCTGCAGCGAACAGAGGTCGGCGAGCTTGAGGAAGGCTTTGGTGTGCTTCAAAAGGGTAGTTCTGCCATGCCCCATAAAAAAAACCCGATTTCAGCGGAAAATCTTACGGGTTGCGCCAGGCTTTTACGTGGCTACTGCATACCGGCGCTTGAAAATATGGCGCTGTGGCATGAGCGCGATATCAGTCATTCTAGCGTTGAGCGCGTGGTGCTCGCCGATGCCTTTATTCTTGCAGACTATATGCTCCATCGCCTCACCAAACTTTTAAGCAACTTGAAAATTAATGAAGACCGGATCAAAAAAAATCTGCATTCATCGGGAAGGGTTTTTTTATCGGGGCATGTTTTGCTTGAGTTAGTGAAAAAGGGCGTTAGTCGTGAGGATGGCTATCGTTGGGTACAAAAAGTAGCGCACGAAGCTTTAGCCCAAAACCGAGATTATTTAGACTTACTGAAGGAAACGCCTGAGGTCATGGCAGTCTTATCCCTGGCGGAGTTAGGTGAAATTTTCCGACTTGAGAAGTTTTTGACTCATGTCGATGCCCTCTACACGAGGGTGTTTGCTCATGCTGCCAAGGTGCCCCAAAAATCTTAGAGGCCGAAAGCGTCGTACCAAGGGACAAAGCACCGTTGAATACGTTCTTTTTATGGGATTACTCGCGGTTGTGATCCTAACCATTGGCCGTGGAATGATCAGTCGGATCAGAGACCTCGCCGGAAATAGAGTCACCAGAATTATGACAAGCCAATTCTTAGGTGGTCCCGGGAGTCGGGATCAGCTCTATCGTTTTCGTATTTTGCGTTAGGAAGGAACGGATTGGCTAAATAGGGGGGTCCTAGGGGTTCTAGGGTTATAGGGGGTAGTTAGTTTAGCCAACCCGTCCCACGCAATGGACTTGCAGTTGTAATGCAGGGCGGCGTATATCGCAAGAGCAATTTCAGTAAAATTTTGAAACTTTGTAAAAATAAATAGATTTTATTTGGATGTCTTGACTTAACTAAAATGGTCGGGTATTATTCGCCTGCTTCGATTGGCCTCGATCTTTTCGTAGCAGGAGAAAATATGAAAAAAAATCTTACTCAAAAAAAATCAAAAAGCTCCGCGAAATTGCGTACTAAGCTACTTTTGAGCCTGCTTACGGTAGTCGCCCTTCAGATTTATGGAGTTCGGAACGTAAAGGCCGAACTCCTGTTGGAAGATGATTTGGAGACAAGTCCTACTAGCCTGGAACAAACGGCGACGGCTACCCCTGCGGAGCCTACCTCTGCTTCTGCGGATAAAAAAGTTATGGTCAGGGAAGCTGACCTGCCACGTACTGAAGTCCTGCGACGCCATCGCCTAAGGCAAGAGCTTCATAACGAAGACCGTCTCACCGAAAGATTAGAAGAGCTCCGTCTGCGGGATGAAATGAAGCGGGTAGATGCGCTGGTTGGCCCGGCTTCCCAAGCAAATGTTTCGGCAACAACGCAGTCCTCAACGGCTAGTTCGGACTCCCGCGCAAATGCCGCCATGGCGGTTCCAGTGGCGAGTTCTCAGCCTTCGGAAAAAATTTCGGCCACCCAAAAGTCTGGTGCCGTTATGGAAACTCAGATCAACCCTGACGAAGAAGTTAAGTCAGAAAAGAAATCCCTTGGGGTAAGCATTACGCCTCGTGGGGGGCTCATGAGTTTTTCGGACGAAAAATTTGAGGTCACTTCTAAATATTCTTTTGGTGCAACTTTGGGTTTTGATTTTTTAAGTTTTATGACGGGTGAGCTTGGTTATTCCTATTCAGCATTTCAGTTGAACTCAGGTTCCGCTTTCAATCAGATGCCATATTATGGCGCTGGTTACGGTTCACAGTCTTTGAATATGAACCAACATTTAATTGAGATGGGCGTAAGGGCAAATCTGCTCGGAAACGAAAACCGAGTGCGTCCGTTTCTTAGCGGGGGGTTTGGTTACTTCAGGAATTCTATAAACCTGGATGATAATACGCTTGCCTATGTGCGCCAGTATAACTCAGCCCTTGCGACAGACTACACCATCTCTGGTTTGGCGGGCAGCCTAGGCGCCGGATTAGAAGTGAAAATTACGGACCATATCTCAGTTTTAGGTATGTTTAAGTATTACCAAATTCTGACTTCACGGCAGTCGAACCCCATTTCTGGAGCGGCTTTTGTGAACCCCAACACCTACGGAAATCAAAATACGGCAAGCCTTGGCACTTCGTCGGATCCAAGGCTTCAGGCGTCCCAGAAGTTTTCCCAAAATAGTTTTTATTCAATCCAAGGCGGCATCGGGATTTCATTCTGATTTAATTCTTTGCCAATCAAGCATTCCAATGAAATGAAATGGGCATGGCGTCCCGCTATGCACTCCGGTGGTTCAAAAATCCGGCTTTTCTCATCTCAGTATGGATTCTGCTGGCGCTGGTGTTTGCGGAAAGTCGTTCGTACTGGTGCGATGAGTTCGTTCGCTACAACCAAACACTTTTATCGCTAAAAAATGCCGTCTGGTCGGTTTTGCATGAGCCGAGTCCATTTTCGCCCATGGAGGTGGTGGTTGACTGGGTTTTACGGCGCGCACTGGATAAAGTTTTACCCGACGAGATTTGGAGTCGTTTACCAGGAATTTTTTTTGGTGCGGCTACCCTTTGGGTTAGCCTTCGACTGCTAAGAAAAATTCCATCCCTGAGGTTTCTTCCCTATTTGCTCTTCTTCTCGACGGCACTGTTTTCCCTTTCCATTGAAATGCGACCCTACGGTAGTCTTATTTACTGTGGTGCCATTGCAACGTTTCTTTGGCTTGGCGTGCCCGTAACTAACGTTGAAAAAATCATGGTGTGGGTCGGCCTGATCTTTGGACACATCTATGGAATTTGTTTTATTTCATTTGCCGCACTTCTACGTAAACATTTTGGCAAGGCGGCCTTTGGTTTTGCGTACGTGTCGGTCATTCTATCGGCCTATAAAATTGCTGGAAATGAACATGGGATCAATTGGGCGAGTCTACCGACAATTGGGCGGGAAAGTCTTGGGTTGCTCAGTAATCCGAGCAAGTCGGCGTTAGTTACAGTTCCCCTTGCGGGGATAGGAATTTTTTATGTTTTTAAGAAAGGACTAGTGACTTTAAGGGCATTCGTTGAGGGTAGCCTACTTGCAGGTGCAATGATCATCGGGCCCATTTTTGCGACCTTGCATTCAGGCTACTTTTTTGTGCCCCGGCAGATTGCTGGCGGACTTTTTCTGTTTTTAGCTTTAGTCGCCTATGGACTGAACGAAGTGGTGTTCGAAGCTTATCGGCGTTTTCCTCAAATGGGAAAAATTTTTGCCGTCGGGATCGTAGGGCTGACGCTTGGATTTGCTGGGCTTAGGCCATGGGTAAATCACTTTCTTTTGCAAAAGCCGCCTTTTATAAATCAGCCCATGCATAGGTTTTCACGGATTGCAGGCGAGCTTCTAGGGGGTAAGGAAAATAATTTTCTTATGGTGGATGCAGCTAACGGACGCCTCATGGTGCATTATTTCTCGAAAAAATTAGGTAGGCCGGCCGACTCTTTTGAGTTGATAAATGCTTCTGGAACAGTGCTTGAACGAAGCTGCTGGAAAAGGGAACCGGAGGCAGGCGGATCGTTTTGTTATTCGGCCGTGAAAGATACGGATATCAGCGCTGGGGCAGAAGATGTTTTCCATAAGGGCACTAAACTTTATGAAATGATGACGAATCAGCAACCAAGGATTGACGTTGTACTTTACTCTTTTGAGAAGTTTGTGCCACTTCCGGATGGGATTCGCGGGATGCGCACATGGTGACGGAATTCGGGAAAAGATTTTTTTCCCAACCGAGGTATCGAAGGCTTTGGCTTGGTGCTTTCCTTTTTGTGGTCTGTGTCAGTTTTTTAAGACTGATCCTTGATATTCAAATTCGGGGCGATGCATTTCAGCGGGACTTTTTAGTTTATTTCAGTTCTGGTCAGATTTTTGCCCAGGGAGGAAACCCGTACGAGAGTCAGCGATTTGTATACCCTCCTCTAATATTACCGCTGTTTCAGATGTTAAGTTTATTCACGCTCGAACATGCGAAGTCTTTTTTTCTATGGTCAAAAACCTTTGCCCTCATGGCGCTGCTTGTGGTGTGGATGCGCTATTTTATTCCGGGGAAAAATCGTCTTCCCTTTATCGCATTTTCTTTGCTGGCGTTTTACGGAACGATTCATTTGGATTTTCGCGCAGGTAATATCAGCGTTTTTGAACAGCTGATTCTTTGGCTGGGATTTGCTGCACTTTTACGGGGGAAAAAAATACTATTTTGTATAGCCGTTATCGCGGTTTCCGCATTTAAGCTTACGCCCATATTTTTCTTACTTCTGCTACTCGTCGGTAAAGGCGAAAAGGGAAATACTGATCTTAAGTATTTTATGGGAGCTGGCTTTCTGTTTGTTTCATTTCTTGGCCTGTCTTATTTGTGTACGCCAGAATTGTTTCTGAGCTTTCTTCACGCCTCAACCTCCCGAATGGACGAGGGTGGGGTTACGAGCCCATCAAGTTTAGCTTTTTTTCGGGATGTTTTAAAGCTTTTGGCAGTCCCAAGTTCTTTTGCGACGCCTACCTTCCTTCTTTTCTCATGCCTCATTCTTCTGGGAAGTATTGGTATGGTGCGTAAACTTTCGTCACTGAAAGATTCTATTCTCATTTCTACTATTACCTACGCGCTGATCATGCCGAGGTTTAAGGATTACTCCTATGTGCTGGTTTTGCCCGCAGCCTATTCGGCGCTGGAATCCACAAGAAATCTTTCGGCATATCCTTTTGTTTTTCTGCTGTTTTGCCTTTTTTCAACCCAAGTTCCAATCTTGCCTTGGTTTAACTATGTTTTTGTTTTGTTCTGGGAGTATTACCCATGGTTTTTATTGTTTGGTGCGTGGCTACTCTGGGTACGCAAGTCAACTCAGTCGACGCGTACCGAATAAAATTTTGTCATTGGCCTACACCTGAGCTTTCAAGCTGTTTTCAATCGATGGCTTTCGTGGTCTTCTAATAACTTAAAGGGGAAGTTTATCATGCGAACCAATTCTAGCTTAAGTGGTCCCGACGTCTGGCTCGTGGAGGGAATTCGAACTCCGTTCGCAAAGGCCGGCATGGAGCTAAAGGACATAAAGGCCGTGACCTTAGGGGTGGTGGCTTTTCGTGAACTTTTGGAACGCACGGCATTGAACCCAAAAGAAATAGATGAAGTTGTTTTTGGGAACACGGGTTCACCAGAGGATGCCGTGAATATTTCGCGCATCATCGCACTTGAATCAGGGGTACCTAAGGAGGTGCCCGCATATACCGTTCACCGCAATTGCGCTTCGGCCATGGAAGCGGTGGCGCAAGCATATATCAAAATCAAAGCCGGAGAGGCAGACGTCGTGGTGGCGGGTGGTTCGGAAAGCATGTCGAATATGCCGCTGATTTATAATAAGTCCATGACCAATCTTTTCGCGGACCTCATGCGCGCTAAGAGCGGAACGCAAAAACTTGCGGCACTCTTAAAATTTAGGCCAGGTCACTTAAAACCTATCATTGCGATCCAGGAAGGCCTGACGGACGCAGTTTGTGGTTTAAACATGGGCCAAACCGCAGAGATCTTAGCTAAGGAGTTTGAGGTTTCTCGGGAAGAGCAGGATCGTTTCGCATTACTCAGCCACGAAAAGGCCGTTACGGCAACTGAGAGCGGACGTTTGCAGAAAGAGATGGTGCCCATCTCGCTCGCTCCTGAATACAAACGTTTTCTGAATCAGGATGTTGGGCCTCGTAAGGGCCAAAGCATGGAGGCCCTCGGAAAACTGAAACCCTATTTTGACCGCGTGAACGGTACCATCACGGTTGGAAACGCCTGTCCCCTCACGGATGGGGCATGTGCCCTCCTATTGATGTCAGCCGAGAAGGCAAAAAGTCTTGGCTACACTAAGCCTCTCGCTCGAATCCGAGCGGCAACCTTTGCGGCACTGGAACCTGAACGTATGGGATTAGGTCCAGCTTATTCGACTCCCAAAGCATTGGAGCAGGTTGGGATTTCCTTAAAAGATGTCGGGCTCATTGAAATCAATGAGGCGTTTGCGGCGCAAGTGATCTCGGTGACCAAGGCCTTAGCTTCTAAAAAGTTCGCCCAGGAAAAATTGGGACGTTCGGAAGCGGTGGGAGAAATTTCTCCAGACATTCTAAATGTAAATGGCGGAGCCATTGCGCTTGGCCATCCGGTTGGCGCTACGGGAGCTCGTTTAGTTCTGACCCTTGCGAAGGAAATGCAGATCAGAAAGCAAGTTCAGTACGGTGTAGCGACTCTTTGCATTGGCGGCGGTCAAGGTGGCACGGTCATCCTTGAACAAGTGAATTAGAAAGCGAGAAATTTTTTTATGGCGTTTGCGCAAACTCAAGAACCAGCTCTTTCTGGCGTACTCTCATCATCCGAAAATGAAAAAAACCTGACCCGGAATATTGGAAAATATAAATCGATAAAGTTTACTAGTCATGCCGACGTAGCTCCCGGGCTTTATTCCGTGCACTTTGATCTGCAAGGAGAGAAGGTCAATAAATTTTCCATGGACTTCATGACGGAGCTTGGGGCGTTTTTGGAGGAAGTGCGTGCGCTCAAAGATGTTCGGGCCCTCGTGTTTTTTTCGGCGAAGGAAAATATTTATATCGCCGGTGCCGATATCGATCTTATTAAGACGATCAAGACGGCCGATGAAGGCGCGCTTCTGGCAAAACGCGCCCAGGAAGTGATTCAGAAAGTTGAGCAGCTGCCCTTTGTTACGGTGGCGGCAGTAAATGGCGCATGTTTAGGCGGTGGGCTCGAATTTGCGTTATGTTGCAAAAAAATTATTGCTTCGGATGCACCATCCACAAAACTTGGCCTACCCGAAGTGAATTTAGGGGTGCTTCCGGGGATGGGCGGTACCGTGAGATTGCCCAAACGGGTAGGTTTGCAGACGGCACTTGATCTTATCCTGACCGGGAAATCTTTAAATTCTGAGAAGGCCGTAAAGCTTGGTTTAGCGGACGCAAGTTTGCCGCACCAAAACTTTGAAGAAAGGGTGCTCTCTTTGATGCCCCAAATTCTTGAGGGCAAAGGCCCGAAGGCTCGCCGAAAGACCACGGTCGCTTCTCGCATTCTTGAGGAAACGCCCATGGGCCGGGCTGTACTTTTTAATCAGGCGCGTAAAATGACGTTAGCGAAAACCAAGGGCCATTATCCGGCGGCGACGACTATCTTAGAGGTGCTGTCGCAATCCGTAGGGCTTGATCCTCGCGAAGCTCTGGAAAGAGAAAGTCGTGCCTTCGGGAGATTGTCGGCCACGGGCGTGAGTAAATATTTAATTGATCTCTTTTTTGCCATGGAAGCAGTTAAGAAAAAAGAAATCAAAGGGACCACGGGCGCTGCACGGGAAATTCAGCGAGTGGGACTTTTAGGCGCTGGCGTAATGGGAGGCGGCATCGCTCAGCTCTTAGCTCATAAGGATTACCCCGTTCGTATGAAAGACGTGGGCTTTGATGGTCTAGGTATCGGCATGGCTTCTGCTCGCAAACTTTTTAACGGCTTAGTAAAACGAAAACGTTTAAAGCCAGGGGAAGCGGAAATGAAGTTCCTAAAGATCAGTCCTACGGTTGACTATTCAGGGTTTGACCACGTGGATCTGGTCATCGAGGCCGTCGTTGAGAATATGGAGGTTAAAAAAGCGGTACTTCGGGAAACGGAAGAGGTTTTGCCAAAATCCGCGGTTTTTGCCACCAACACGTCTTCGTTATCGGTAACTCAGTTGGCTCAGGGCTCAAGCCGGCCGGAAAACGTTGTGGGGATGCATTTTTTCAATCCGGTGCATAAGATGCCGCTGATTGAAGTGATTCGTGGGGATAAAACTGCACCCGATGCCATTGCCCAAGTTTATGGCCTCTCCCGTAAGCTCGGTAAAACTCCCATTGTAGTAAAGGATGGTCCTGGCTTTCTGGTAAACCGATTGCTCATGCCTTACCTTAATGAAGCTAGCTTTTTAATCCAAGAGGGTGCTCCCGTAGAGACGCTGGATGCCGCAGTTTTGGCTTTCGGTATGCCCATGGGACCGGCCACGCTGATTGACGAGGTGGGCATCGATGTGGCGGTGAAAGTCTCCAAGATATTGCACCATGCTTTCGGTGAACGGCTCAAGCCTTGTGAGCTTAATGAAAAATTATATGCCTCAAAACTCTTGGGTAAAAAAGGCAGCAAAGGATTTTATCTCTACGATCCTGCGGGTAAACAAAAAGGGTTGAATCCAGAAATTTACCGCGTCCTTGGTTTGAAGAGTAAAGCGCCGACGGACCTTGAGAAGGGCCTATGGATCGATCGAATGATGTTACCCATGGTGAACGAAGCGGCCAGATGTTTGAATGAGGGTATCGTGGAGACGGCTCAGGACGTAGACCTTGGCATGATTCTGGGGACGGGTTTTCCTCCATTCCGCGGGGGGCTTTTGCATTATGCCGACGAAATGGGACTTGAAAAAGTGGTGACTAAACTTGAGGGCTTACGGTTGCAATTAGGATTGCGGTTTGAACCTTGCGACACTTTGCGAGATATGGCGCGAAACAAAACCACTTTTTACGAGAAGTTCCCACACCGGGCATAGGGGATACCTTTCATTGATTCTTTTCTCTGACTTTTTCAGCCGACGTGTAGGCCTAAGATTTCTTTTTGGAAAAAAAGAAACGGCAGTTTTTAACTTCACGACTTTTTTATGCTTGGCGGGCGTAGTCATAGGTGTGTTTGCGATGGTGGTTGTACTTTGTGTGATGTCAGGGTTTGAATCCGCATTGAAAAAACGGCTTTTTGATTCCCAGGTCCATGTCCTAGTCCTGCCGCAGGAAGCAGGCTTTCTAGACTCTGCGACCCTACGTTCAGATTTGCAAAAGTGGGCGGTGTTTCCTGGCGTCAAATCAGTGGAACCTGTTTTACAGACTGAGGTGGTAGTAAAGGAAGTACAGAGGAAGCTCAAGACGAACGCACCCTCCTTTTCCGCACAACGTATTTCTGGCGCGCTCTTAAAGGGAGTTTCTCCCGCCCATTGGGCGCGGCTTTCAAGGAATTTGAATGCCGACGAAAAGTTTTCTGAAGGACGAGAAATGGGGGGTAATCTCCTCTTGATCGGGCAGGAACTTTCCTTTGAACTGGGGGTCGCTGCTGGAGACCAAGTAATATTGGTCTCGCCGTTAGAAAGTGAAGCCTCCGATACACCTTTGGGTGCGGTGCCTCAGGTGAAAACATTTTTCATCGAGGGCGTGTATAACGCGGATGGTGCGGAACAAGAGTCTCAAGAAATATTTGCGCCGGTGAATGCAGTGGAATCATTTTTACGGAAAAAAGAAATTTTTTCGCAGGTGGAACTCCGGGTAGAGCAGCCTGACGACGCGGTCCGGGTAGCCGACGTGCTTAAAAAAGACTTAGCTTCTACTTACCGAGTAAAAAGTTGGAGTGAACTCAATTCTCATCTGTTTTGGTCATTGAAGTTAGAACGGATGGCCATGATTTGTGTGCTCGTGTTTCTCATTCTCGTAGCTTCCTTCAGCATTGTAACCACTCTAAGTATTTCCATTGCGGAAAAGGGCCGATCCCTCGGCATTATGCGGGCCCTTGGTGCCACGCAAAAACAAATTCGAAATATTGTGCTCTGGCAAGGGATGGGGATTGGCCTCGTGGGAATCTTAGGCGGCGGAGGTTTAGGGTTAGTGACCTGCCTAGTTTTACAAAAAACAAATTTCATTGAAATGCCCGACGTTTATTACGACAAAACCCTTCCGGTAGAAATCAGGCCTTCCGTATTTCTTTTGGTGATCGTCGCAGTTTTTTTTGTAGTCCTGTTTTCTTCAATGCTTCCGTTACGGCAAATCAAAAAAGTTTCCGCCATGGCGACGATTAGGGCACAGCGTTAGTATCTGGTGGGATTCTTTAGGATAGTTAAAAAAATAGTTACGAATAACGCCCATGATTTTTGCCGGCGGCTTGTCAGATTAGGAAAGCTGTTGCTTTCTATGTCAGAGGCAAAATTTTGGTAGCGCTACAAATAACAAAAACTGACCAGGGGGGCGTTTCGCTGATCGTTCTGGCTAGCTCGATTAGATGGAAAAGGTTGATTCGCTTTAGGCGAAATCGGGTAAAAACTTTTTTTTGTTTAGGCACAATTTTCATGAACTTTGCGTTTAGCCCATTGGGGTTGGGCCAGGAACACGCCGATGCCTCAAATACCTGTCGAGTAGAGGTGCCAGAGAGTGACGTGGACTCTGAACAGGCAGGCCTTAGCGACGAGAATTCGTCGGGTAGAAATTTTACAGTACCTCAGGTTTCGCTCCCCCCCCAAAGCGTACCTAACCCACCGCCACCTTCGCCGCCATTGCGGGGGCCAGTCCGGCCGGCGGAATGGACCGCAAGCGTTGAAGAAAATTTTCGTGGGCTAATTCGGAATGCTTTAGCATTTGAAGTGAACGGAAGCCGCCAAGGCATGGTCATAAATGCTAGGCTTCAGGGACAAGGCGTGATTTTGCGATTCACGCCTCGGCACCGAGTTCGTTATGGCAGCCCCTATGCCATTTCCGTAGGTTCCGGATTTGGCATGCGACTCGCCATGGCGCGGGGCAGATTCCTTATTGAAGACATTTGGGGGATTTCATTATTGGTGAAATTTCCGGGGATTCCCGATGAAATTCGAGTGCAAAATATTTCCGTCGATTTTGTAAACGAAATGGCTAGGGTCCGGGGCGTTGCACTCTGGGGTAGGGTACACATTGAGGTGAGAGCAGATTTGCGCCGTCGTGAACTTCGAGGGGTAGATTGGCATTTTGGCGGAGGCTCACCCGCCCAGACTTTGGCGACGACGTTTATGTTGTTATCCTCCATGCAGTTTTCTTTGGTGCGCAACGCAAATGCGTTAAGGTAAGCTGCAAGCCCAATGAAATCTTTCGGATATAAAAATGCCTTAACCCTGTTGTTTGTTCTGATCGGGATTACGTTTTTTAATAAAGAGAGCCATGCGGAATGGAATTCTGCTGGATGCTTTTTGAAATTAAATGGACCCCTAGGACCAAGGCTGCTTCTCGTGGAAGACGTGTGGTCGCGAAAACTAAGTTTGCCAGGTGGGCTTCGCGAAAAATCTGAAACCCCTGAGCAAACGGCAATTCGGGAAACCTGGGAAGAGACGGGGGCCGACGCGGAGGTAGAAACGTTTCTGGTCCAGAGCAAACGATTTCGTATTCTACGTTGCCGGCCCGGCAAGTCGGCACTTAAATTTTTTTCATTTGAAGCTCCAGGCCTTGGCATCTATGAACTAAGGCGTTTTTTACCATTTCACTCACGCCTTGAAATCAGACGGGCCATTTTAGTAGCGCCCCAGGAGATCACGGTTAAGGCCTATCGTTTTGATTTTCAGGTGGGCCTATTGCATGAATTATTTGAAAATGGTCCCGTGACGGGAGAATACGAAATTGTTTCCCAGCGTGAGCTTACGCCGACGCCAGATCGGTTTGAAAGCCATGGGCTCTTGTTCATTGAGCGCCTTCAGCAGGCGTGTTCTAGCGTGATTTGCCGGGATTTTTTCCGGGTGCTTTCGTTTCTGGGCGAGGAGAAGTTTTTTTATATCTGGGTACCGGTATTTTGGCTCGCTACTCCCTGGCGATGGGGGGCTGAACTCCTTGGACTACTGCTCGTTTCGAGCTTTTCCAATAACCTGCTTAAAGAAAGTTTTCAGCGTCTACGACCTTTTGAATTTGTCTCTTACCTGCAGCTTGCTCCAGCTTCGAGTTATGCTTTTCCAAGTGGCCACGCTCAAGTCAGCCTCGTCTTTTTTGGATTTTTATTTTTACTCACATCAAAACTGCGTGGTTTTGTCTCTCCCGTATTCCTGGGGCGAATGCGCTTTCTCCTGGGCTTTTTTGCATTGGGCTGTTCTGCGTCCCGGATTTTTTTAGGGGTGCATTTTCCGGTGGACGTCCTAGCCGGGTGGGCTTGCGGTGCAGTTTGCCTTTTGCTGTACGTTAAGTTCTTTTTTGACCGCACGGAAACCCCGCTAAAAAAGCTACCCTTTTCCTATTTGATGGTGACGTTTCTCCTTTTGTCACTGGCGGGAATTTTTTTGCAGCCACAACCAGGCATGATCGCTTTGTCGGTGATTACCCTTTCCGCTACACTTGGAGTTTGGAAAGGTATGGCCGCGCGGGAATTATTTTTTAAAATGCCTAGGCGCGCAGTTTTGATTTTTGGTCAGTGCGCTGCTTCCATTGGAATGTTGTACATTCTGCAGTGGTTTTTTACCCACATCGTATCGTTTGAGCGGACGGGTTACGGAATGATGTTTCAACAAATCTGTCTCTACTCAACCATGGGCCTATGGTTGAGTTATGGCCAATATAAACTATTTACTTGGCCGGTTGCTGGATGGAGAAGTGGAAAACGCGAATTTTAGGGCGCCTGCCTTTTTACCCTCATCCATGACGTAGACAATACGACCTAAAACCGCCTCTCGGTCTCCTTCAATGATCACAAGTTTTTCGTCGGTGGCGGAAAGGGCCTCCGAAAGGCCCGCAAGAAAAGCGTCATCCGGTGTAGCCTTGCCGTTAATGAAAAATTCGCCGCCAGAGTTCACCGTGACCAAGGCACCTTTAGCTTTTGACTCACCTTCCGTAGAGTGACTGGCCTGCGGCAAGTTGACGGGGATGTTGCTTGTGGTGAGGGCGCTTGAGGTCACCATGAATATGATGAGCAAAAGCAAAAAAACGTCAACCAGTGGAGTCACGTTGATTTCAGCGATGATGGGGGGGGCTGATTCATCGCCTTCGAGATCACCGTCAGATCCAGGTGTTTGGGAAATGGCCATAGCTATTTGTTTGCTCGCGGAGAGTCGGACGAAATTCCTAACTCGCTTTTTGTCGGACCACAAAGTTCCTTGAGGTCTTCCGTGAATTGTTTGAGCTGAAATTGGAGTTCGGCCACCTTGACCTGAAAATAGTTGAAGAGAAAAACTGCACAAAGCGCCACGAGAATGCCGCCGGCCGTTGCCACTAGGGCCCTTGAAATCCCTGCAGCAACTACTGAGAATCCTCCGGCTCCAGACTGGGCCATGCTCTGAAAAGACTCAATGATGCCAACCACCGTACCAAAAAGGCCGATGAACGGAGCGGCGGATCCCACGGTTCCTAGGATCCAAAGGTTTTTACGCAAGGCCTGGTTTGACTCTTGCCTAGCACGATCTACCTTCTGCAACGGGTAGGCATGAGCTTGATTCAATATGATGGCGAGCCGAGCGACATCGGTATAAGAATTTTGGGCGGATTTTAATGCTTCATTATGATTTCCCTTAAGCCAATGGTTGGAAAATCCCAGTAAAAAAGACTCGTTTTTTTCACGCCAATTGCGCAGGGCCAGAAAACGCTCCGCAAAAATAACGCAAACCACAATGGAACAAATGAGCAAGGGCAGCATGATCCACCCACCGGACTGGATCAGATTCCAAAGATTCATAGGCCAGAAATTAAGGGAGGTGAACATTGCTGTCAATGTGATCAATGCTGGGTATAAGTTAAAAATGAAATTAACCGCATTTTTATTTCACACCAAGGCTGGCCGGTTGCTCACGGTTTTTGCGGGTTTTCTGCTGGTACTCGTGACTTTAGTGGTTACCCGCCAGAACCGGGCGGTGGATCTAAACCGAGGATCACAAGCCTTAATGCCTAAGCTTTCTCCCCAAAGCATTGATGAGCTATTTGTGCGAGATCTCATTAAAGGGCGGGAGTTGCACTTTAAAAAGGAAGCACCTTTGACCACGGTACAGTGGTTGCTGGAAGGAAAACCTGCGACGACCGAATGGCGGGCTTTGAGCCAGGGGCCGCTTCATCAACCGGAATTGTTCATCGATGCCCGGGTAAAACAAAGTGCTCTAAATCATTTTATTGAAATTCTCGTGGCCCAGGACTTTGTGGTCTCGGTGATAGAAGGAGAATTTGCGACCGAAAAAGCGATTTTTGAAAAGTTCCCTTCACTTGCCGCCCCCAATCCAGAGTTCGAAATCCACTGGAGCCAACGCGACCGGGGCAGTGAAATTCGGGGGGTTGAAACTTTACGTTTTGACCGTAGTGACCCGACGTTAGCTTATTTTTCCAATCGTCTTTTGCCGGTGCGGGTTTCGGGAGGGCTGTCCCAGTTTTTGGGGGTTGCCCAGGGAGTTGATTTAGAAAGTTTTGCCCAGAGGGTACTTGACCGCCGGATCACTAATTTTCATACAGATGATTTGGATGAAGTGATCATCCAAAAAGATTGTTTTGAAATGGAAAAAAAGTTGAATCAAAAACTTCCATCCGTTTTTTATGCGAAACGCGGCGGTGTGATCTGGGAAGTGCATAAAGAAAATATCCGTGATTCGGCGTCGGTTCATCAAATTCCCACGGCCACCATGGATGATTTTCTGGATGCGTTTACAGAAACCGAGTACGAAGGGTTTTTAGCGCAGTCCGTAACCGAGCACAGCTTCCTAGATTTGCAGGAGGCCTTCCAAAGCAATGAAGAGGAAAAAAACCTAGAGGCGTTTTGTCGCGTAAGCCTTAAGGGCCGTCTAGATACGAAAGAAACCTTGCGGCTCTTTAGAAAAGCCCAGGAGTCAGAGGGAACGTCAGAAATGCCCGTATACATTGGTAAGCTTGAGGGTAGATCAGAGAATCTTATTTTTTACGTTTCTCAAAATAAATGGCGCACCACTCTCCAGTCACTAGCGGCGCTTTGGCGGGATTCTCAGAAAAGCCAAATTCCAAAAGCTTCTCTACAACGGACGGCAGTTGGGAAGTGAGAACGCCAGAAACGATAAGAACTCCACCTGGTTTTAAAATCCTAAAGAACTCATTTGCAAAGTCAAAAATCGTGTTTTTAAGCAAATTGGCCAGAATGAGATCAAAGGTTTCATTCTCAGAAAAGTTCTGAGGAAGGGTTTTAGAAACTTGGAGGGCATTCGGTTCGGCCGGTAGATCTGAATTGAGCGCTAGGTTTTTTTCGGTAGCTTTAAGGGCAAGGGGATCGATATCTAGGGCAATACAAGGGAGCTGGCATTTCAGTTTCAGCGCCGCAAGGGCAAGAATTCCTGATCCACAGCCAAAATCAAGGACCTGTTTGTTCGCTAGAGTGCCTACCGAACCCACATTTTCGTTTGCGACTTGCCATAGGAACTCCAGGCACATTTGGGTTGTCTCGTGGGTGCCGGTACCAAAGGCCATGCCGGGCTCAATCATTATAGTGGGGTTAGCATTGTGGGGCAGGTCCTCATGCCAGGGGGCTAGGATATTCCAGTGCGACAATCGAATGGGCTTAAAGCCCTCGCGAAAAATGGAATCGTAATCCACCGACTCGACCTTTTCGATCTGACAGTTTTTAACACCAAGGACTTGCAGTGCCGGCGCTACCATATCTCGGTTGAACTGGGCCTCCGTTTCCGCACCAAAAAAAACCTGAAATTTATGTGGAGGGTTAAGGCAGCCGGGCGCCAAGGCGTGGGCAAACTCATCAAGCTCGTCCGCCGTGATGGGACCTTGGCCTTCGACCAGAGTTTTTTTATGAAGCAGCGATGGTACAAACGCCGCCTCCGTGACTTCGCCTTCAGAAATGCCAAGGGCACCGTTTGAAAAAAAGACTTCGCTAAGAAGGTTCCAAGTGGCTTCCTGTGGAGGAGTTTCCACTTCAATCTGCAGACAATAGATGAGGCCAGTATTTTCTAAGGTTTTAAGCATATCGTGCGAAGATATATTCGAGGTGCGATATTTAAACAAGAAATATTTAAGGGTCCGGGGCTTACTTAAGCGATGGCTCGGCTTAACTCATCCTTCCTTTTTGATGGTAACCAGCTTAAAAACTTTAAAGCCAGCGGCGGCGGCGGTGTACATGATTTTGCGCAAAAGTTCGTATCGCAAATTTTTATCGGCCTGAATGATGACAACGCCCTGAAAGTTAGGCTTTTCAATTTTTGTCCCATCTTTGGCCTTCCAATTGCCTTTACTCATGATGAGTTCAGATTTTTCGCGGGATTTTACCATGGCATCATACAGCGGTACGATGCGATGACCTTGGTCCGCAAGATTTTCGGCGGCTAAAGTATAGCCGGTCCCGGCTTGGCCTTCCACCGGACGATCAATGAAGTCCACGATGCGTTCACTATCAAAGCTGATGGTCTCTGGATCAATGATCAAGTGGGCGCCATCGGTGGGAAGTTCCGTGGCCATGGATTGGGGAATCTGGATTTTGGATGATGCCGAAAAGTTAACCGCATCAGTGGAATAACTCTTAAGCAAAAAAACTACGATGATGATGAGCATGTCCATCATACTGGTGAGAGGAAGCTCAAAGTCCTTTTTTACGCGTCTCCGGATGCGGCGCTTAATGATGGAGGATGGTCTCATGATGTGTTTTCCTGCGCCTTCCTTAGTTTACGAGATTACGAAAGTAAGTTTCCAAAAATGACTTCTGGGAAAAGCTTTTTTTCAATTTCCTCTTGGCCCGTTGCTGGATTCTTTTTGAAGAGGGAGGGATCGCTTTTCTCAAACGAACGTGAGGCGTCCATGATCTGCACCAAAATCTCGTAGGAGACACCAGGGTCCGGCATCAAAATCAGTTTAGTTTCTTCAGGAAACTTATTTTTGATTTCAAGCAGCGCCGTATGCAGGGCATTTAAATCATAATGTCCATCTGGCAGGTTGGTGATCCGACGATTCACGAGATTTCCAAACCCTCCCTCCAAAAACATCTGGGTTTCTTGGATGCGTAGGGTGAGGTTCAGGGGCGGGCGTTTGTCCTTTTCCAAAATCGTCGAGGGATCGGCTAAAAGGGGGGCTGGCGTATCGATTACGGAAATTGATAAAAACGCGCTTGAGAAAAGCAAAAATGCAATGAGCGTCACCATGGTATCGAGGATCGGGATCAGGTTGATGTTCACCCCTTCGGAATGGCTTTTTCGGCGGGATGAAGGACGCTTTAACATGGGTTTTTGCTCCTCATCAAAATCAAGATGGGACTTTTTCTGAGCTGTGTTTGTATTTGCGGGCCGATAGCAAATCCATGAGCTTCACGCCGAATTCATCGATTTCCTCAACGAGTGAAGTCGCTTTTGCGGAAAGGATGCTGTGGGCGATCATGGCAAAAATTGCGGTGAGTAGACCAAAGGCCGTGCAGTTCATGGCCTCGGAAATTCCCGATGAAAGAATGGTTTGGCGCTGAGCCGGATCCGCGATGGCGATGGCGGCAAAGGAATGGATGAGGCCCGTGATGGTACCTAGTAATCCAAAGAGGGTTGCGATGTTGGCGATGAGGGATAAATAGCTCAACCTGCGCTCAAGTTTCGGGATGATCTCAAGACTTGCTGCATCAATGGCATTCTGAATTTGTTGGTCATCTCTACTTGCCCGGCTTAGGCCCGCCTTCATGACCCTGGCCAGTGCCGTCCTTGTAGCGCCGTTACAGACGCGAATGGCGCCGTCGAGATCGCCCGCCAGGATTTGTTTTTGAATCTCAAACATGAAGGATGTGCCGTCTACATTATACTGAAAAAATAGCCTGACGGTGCGCTCCAGGGCAAAGGCAATGGCGATTCCCATGCTGATGGCGATGGGGTGCATGAACCAGCCGCCCTTGTTGTAATTGCCAATGAGTTCCTGGATGAAATTTTCCATGTGATCGATTCGCCTCCGTGGGATGGCAGCGTTCTATGGTTCCCCTTCTTTACGATAGGGACCGGCGCTGTAAATATATCGTAACAAAAAGAATTTACGCGTCAATGCAATGAAGCGCGGTAAACGTATGAATTTTATAAATTTATAAATACTTTAAATTAACGCGCCGAGCCTTTACGAAAACGTTTCCATTTGACCGCACAAATAATTCAAGTCATGGTGAGTCAAGAGGGTGCGCACGAATATGAAATTTTCGAAACTCCATGGTTTTGGGAATGACTTTGTCGTTTTTGATTTCGACGAAATACCGACCCCGGGCGCGGCTCAGGCTGAACGTGGTCTGCATAAAGCCATGACCACGAACTCCCGCGACCGGAAGGCAGTTTTGGTGGAGGTAGATTTTGTACGTTCCATTTCGGATCGTAAGCGAGGCGTTGGTTTTGATCAGTTGATCCTCTTAAAAACTCTTCCCGCCCAGGGCCTGAGAAAAATTGTTTTTCTAAACGCCGATGGCAGTTTTGCTGAAATGTGCGGCAATGGCCTTCGGGCAGCGGCACTTTTTGATCTGCGTAAAGAACTTATAGTGAAGGACCATAAGCATTTGGTGCGAAAAATGGCTTGGACAAAAAATTACCTTACGGATGCCGGTGAACGGCGAGTGACCTTATTGCAAGACGTTAGTTTTGCGGAAATTCAGCAAGGTTTAGAAATTGAGTTTGAAGCCGAGATGGGTGTGCCAGAAATCAAGCTTTATGCTGGAAATGAAAAAGCTGAGCTGTTGAGGGCGTTGCCGGGAAACCACGCCACCGAGGGCACATCAGTTGAGTTTTATAAGATCAATGTGGGAAATCCACATCTGGTGGTCAGAGGCTGGCCGGCCTCGCCGCAGGTATTTAGGGATTGGGGGGCGGCTCTGGAGACGCACCCTTTTTTCCCTAACCGTACTAACGTTGAGTTCTTTAGGTTCCAAATGGAGCATAAACCTCGGATTGACGCCCTGGTCTGGGAGCGCGGGGTGGGCCCAACGGAGGCCTGTGGCACGGGTGCCGTGGCCTTGGGTGCTGCCGCGCTAAAAGAATTGAACCGAGAAGAAGTCCAGGCCTCAGCGGTAGAAATTCATTTTCCCGGGGGAAAAGCTGAGGTTTTAAGCGGTAAGGGTGGAGTCGCCATATTAAGGGGAACGGCCGGATTTAGCTTTGATGGTACGCTACCGCTATCCCGATTATAAATAAAAAAAATTTATAAAGGTCATATTCTCGTTTGAATTCGTAAGGCCGCCGTATTAAGACAAGGCGCTATGATTTTCCCACCCTTCATCCGTGGCTTTTTGGTCTTGGCCCTCTGCGTGAGCCCCCTTTTCACAGGCCATTTGGCCTTCGCGGAATCAAGACAATTACGGATCGCGAGCGCGCGAACGGCCATTGATGCATATTATTCTGACCCGACAAGTCGGGTGAATGAAAGTGGCGCGATGACTGTCATTCATAATTTTAGTTTGGCGCCCACTGGGCTGGGACCTTCTGAGTTCCCTGGCTTCACGAATCTTGAATACGATTTTCTTTTTGGAGTTCTGGAAGATAGCCGAGACGAGTTTGTGCCATCGCAGCTGGTCGCCGAAGCTGTGCGCTGCTTACTAGTTGCCACCTGGAGCGAGTCCGTGCCCATGGCCCAGCAGCCGTTTTATGAGCATCTTCTTGGGAGGTTAAAACGATTTGAACGGGAAGGGGTCGTTCAAGGAGCGCCTTTAAATGAATTTCTTTTTCTGGCCCTGGCCACCTTTCCCATCTCAGGAAACTACCGGGAAGGTTTTACGAAATCCCTGGCCCATTTTTTTGCGCAAGACAATCCTGAGCTCCATCAAAATCAATTTGATTATTGGACCATGCGCGCAAAGGTAGCTAGAGACGGATCCCTTACTTTTCAATCGTTGAACGCAAGGGAATTGCGGAAGTTTTTGCAAGAAAATATATCCAATCAGCGTTTAACTCCGTGGGTTTCCTATACGCCTCTGGACCGAAGCCTGCTTAATCTTTTGAAGTATGATTTCTCAAAGAAGCCCGAGCCGGTTTTGGAAAGACTAGAGTACCATTCTACGCTCTCCCGCGCGCTTTACTCCCCCGTGCCCCTGACTAGGGTTTTAGTTTTTGAATTTGTGGAAAAGGCCATTCAGGAAAAAATTCCCGGCATTTTGAGCGATGAACTCTTAACGCAAGTTCTGGGAGCAAATGAATACATGGAGGCCATTGGTGAAGTTGAGTCCCCGAGCGTCCATCGAAAGTGGCGCAAAGTTTCAAATTTGATTCTAGAGCTTTCACCAAAATCAAAAATTAGGACTGATTTTGAAGTCCAACTTGAACAGATATTTGTTAAAACTTTTAACCAAGTGAGAGCCAAAATGTGGGATTCTACGGATCCCGAAGTTCGAATGAAAGCGCCGCAGGTGATGGCGGTCGCGGCCCTTGCAGGATTTTTGGAGGCCTTAAGCCAAATCCGTGAACCTTCGGTGGTTTTTGCTTCGGTGGGATTCTTTGAAAGAGTTGCCTTGCAATTTCCGTTTCGGTTTCAAGGTTTGTTTGGTGCACCTTGGAATGGGTTTAAGCAGTTGCTTAATGATTTAGTTGCGCCAGACGATTTCATTGAGGCTGCGCAAGCCAGAGCCCAGGTCTTGGATCGGGGGATAATGCGGCTGCGCTGCGCGTTAATTCTTGGAGATGCTACGACGGTCGCAAATGATGACGGGCCGCTTTCTGGCAATAACCGCTAAACTGAGGCGATCAAAAGCAGACGCCTGATCGCCGTCCGTCTAAGCCGTCGTGGAGTAGAGCCTAAACGTTCGATCGTGGTGGCGTTTGATCGCAAAGGCTTCCTTACTTTCCGAAAGTTGGCGGTAAAAATCAGGATCAAGGCTCGCAACTTCAGAGACCGTAAGTCCCTCATATTTTCCAAAATCAATGATGACCTGATATTCCCGAAGGGTTCCAGTGACGGGGCTTTGTAAAGTCGAGTTGAAACTCATCTTAAAAACACCTCTTCACAAAACATCGTAACAAGAAAACTGCCCGCATCTCAATCCTGCGCTGCGACATTATACCGGCTATTCCCTTGCCATTCGCAGGCCCCTCCTCTAGGTTGCTTCCATTAGAACGGGAGGCTTCTTCCATGTGTGGAGTGGTGGGTGTCTTACGAAAAAGTGCTGCGAATTCTACGGTTCATTCTGATGGTAGTGACGATCTGAGTCATGAAAGGAATTTAGCAGTTTTGCGTAGTGATCATCAGGCGGCGCAAGATGTCCTCCTTTCTTTGATTGCCCTTCAGCATCGTGGACAGGACGCGGCAGGCATCATCTCCTTCGATGATGCCTTTCATGAAACTAAGGGTTTAGGATTAGTCGAAGGTGTTTTTACCCAAAAATCCCTGGAATCCTTAACCGGTTCAATTGCGGTGGGCCACACTCGGTACGGGACTACCGGCAACGGCGACGTACGTGAAGCGCAACCCTTTACCCTAAATTTTCCCTTGGGCATCGCCATCGTCCATAACGGAAACATTGTGAATCACGATTCCATGCGTGAAGAACTTTCCAAGAATATGGGCCGTATCTGTTTTACGAGCTCCGATACGGAAGTGCTTTTGAATTGGATTGCGCATCACCTTTCAAAGCAGACTTTCTCTCAAGAATCCCTCAGGGACGGTGCCGCCTTTTCGGCGTTACAAACTGCCACTAAGGAGGTCTTTGATCACTTGATCGGGAGTTACTCCGTGGTGGGAATTTTAGCTCGATGCGGACTCTTTGCTTTCCGGGATGTGCATGGAATTAGGCCCTTGGTTCTTGGGTGTAAAAGGCAAGCAGGCGAGATTACGGAATACATGGTCGCGAGTGAATCAATTGCCCTGCAGGTTGCGGGATTTGAACTTATGAGGGACGTGGCGCCGGGAGAATTGATTTTCATTGAAAAGGACACGGCGCAGTTACAGAGTGTAAATTTACTCAAAGAAAAGACCTCACCAAAACCTTGCATGTTTGAGTGGGTTTATTTTGCTTCAGCGGAAAGCGAACTTGAAAAAACTCCAGTCTACGGCGTTCGCCTTGAACTTGGCCGCGCTTTAGCAAAAACCTTAGGGCCAAAGTTAAAAGAGTGGCAGGTGGATTTGGTGGCTCCGGTTCCGGATACCTCTCGAACGGCAGCATCGGCACTAGCTGAGGAATTACATTTACCCTACCGTGAAGTGCTCATAAAAAATCGCTACATCAAGCGAACATTTATTCTAGCTTCCCAAACCTTGCGCAGCCGATCGGTAGATTTAAAGTTAAATCCCGTGCTGAGCGAAATCCGCGGCAAAAATGTGCTGTTGGTGGATGATTCCATCGTGCGGGGAACTACTTCAAAACGTATCGTTGAACTGGTGCGCCGGGCGGGGGCTCGTAAAGTTTATTTTTTAAGCACTTGTCCACCCATTCGTTACCCCTGTTATTACGGCATTGATTTTCCGGACGTGAAGGAACTCGTGGCGGCTGGCCGAAGTGAAGAGGATGTCTCAGATATTTTGGGCGCCGACGGCGTGGTTTACTTGGATGCCGCCGCTTTAAAACAAAGCATTTTAAAGGCATCAAACGGCGAGGTGAGCTCCATTTGCATGGCCTGCATTGATGAACGATATCCTACACCCATTGGAGAAGGCGTAAGGTTTGCCCACACGCGCGGATTGCAAAGAGGCAAGGGAGGAAAAGCGGAATGAAGGATGGTCTCGAAAGTCCTAGCGTTGAAGGCGGTCGGACCCTTCTTTATCGGGGAAGCGTAAAAGATATTTTTCGTACTGGGACAGAACTTCTTGAATTTGAATTTTCCAATCGTTTCTCGGTCTTTGATTGGGGAGAGATGCCCGATCAAATTCCGGATAAGGGAAAGAACCTTGCTCGGTTTGCGAAAACTTCCTTTGATAAAGTTCAGGACCCTAGGCGATGGCAACGTTTAGGAAAAAAAATGGACGCGGTTTTTTCGTCCTTAAAAGGCCCCCAGGATTTGCAAATTGTTTCCTTTCTTCGCTCCACCTTAGGGAGCTTAACGGAGCATGGCTTACGCACTCATTATTTAGCGGCGCATAATTCGCGGAATTCTTTCATGGCTAGGGAAGTTCAAGTGTTAAGACCTCACCGGAAAGAAACGGCCTTCGGTTCTATTTATGAATATCAGGATCAAATGGCGCCGTTTGATCGTCCTTTTTTGGTCCCGCTGGAAGTCGTTTTCCGGTTTGGGGTGCCCGCTGGATCAAGCTTCCGTAGCCGTATGGGTGATGGGAGCTACCTTGCGGAAGTGGGGCTTGATCAGGAGTTTTTAAAAAAGACGCAAGATCCCCGGGCCATTTATTTTGATTTGCCGGTGATCGAATTTTTTACCAAGCTTGAGGAACAAGATCGTCATTTACGATTGCAGGAAGCGCTGCTCGTGAGCGGGCTCAATACCGAGCTCTTTGCTTCACTCAAGGCCCATTCCATTTTGCTGGCTTTGTTTCTACGCGAAGAATTTTCTGAAATTGATTTAAAACTTTGGGATGGAAAATTTGAGTGGGGTGCCGATGCCCAGGGCATCTTTTTAGTGGATAGCATTGGCCCCGATGAACTGCGTTTAGAGCTTAAGGGCGAGAGTTTTGGTGGGCAAAAAAACGTTCCCCTCTCTAAGGAATTTTTGCGACTGTTTTATCGGAAATCCAGCTGGTTTGAAAAACTTGAAACGTTTAAGGCCAAGGATAACTTTGGGTGGAAGGATGAAATGAAGGCCAAGGGAATTCTACCGCCGGCCCTCCCCCAGGATTGGATTGCCTACGCAAAAAATATTTATGAAATTTTAGCCGATCTTTGGGAGTTCGGAAAAACGAGCTCTGCGCAAAATTTTTCACAAACATCTAAAGTTGCGCAGCTCGTAGACCAGGGACAAAAACTTTTGCTTAAGTCTGAACAATCCACTGAGCACCAGGATTGGTGGGAAGCGGTTCAGAATAAATTAAAGTTTAAAACCAGGAACGTCGCTGTACTCGGAAGTGGTGGGCGAGAGGATGCTTTGGCCCAGGCCTTAAGGCATTCGGCCTTTGTGGGTGAAGTGTTTTTATTCCCGGGCAACGGAGTTTCCCAGGGCTCCATCGCCTGTGATGTGGATGATTTAGTGGCGCTTAAAGGATTGCTCCGGGAATTTAAAATCGATCTCGTGGTGATTGGACCCGACAACCTGCTTGAGCAGGGGTACGCCAACGATTTACGAGACTCAGGCTTTTTAGTTTTTGGACCAACCAGGGAAGCCTCCCGCCTGGAATGGCAAAAGTCCTTTGCCAAAGATATTTTAGTAAAAAGAAAAGTGCCGACCGCACAACATTGGACTTGGACGTCCCTTAAAGAGGCTCAGGCGCAATGGCAAGATGTGCTCACGGAAGTTTCCCTGCCGCTAGTACTTAAGTATGACGGGTTAGCCTTGGGCAAAGGGGTTGAAATCATTCATTCCGCCGACCAAGGGATGAGTTTTCTTAAGGACGTTTTTGAGAATTCAAAATTTTCACCCGGAAAAAAATCGGGATCAGCTCAACTTGGCCTTGGCGCAAGGGTCGTGTGTGAAAAATTCCTTGAAGGTAGGGAAGTCAGTCTCTTTGCCGTTTGTGACGGAAAGGATTTCATTGTTCTTGAACCGGCTTGCGATGCCAAACGTTTGCGCGAAGGCAACGAAGGTCCGAATACCGGCGGCATGGGAGCATTTTCACCCGTGCCGTGGCTGAATGAAGATGACCTTAAGGCGGCATCCCAGGATATTTTTGAACCAGTTTTAGATGAAATGAAAAAACTTGGCCATGCTTTTTCGGGGCTTTTATATGCAGGCCTCATGTTTCATGAAGGCAGCCGGAGTTTTTCAGTCATTGAATTTAACGCAAGGTTTGGCGACCCTGAAACCCAGGCACTTTTGCCTAGGCTTAAGTCCGATTTCCTTACTTTGCTCATGGGAGCGGCGACCGGCGACTTGCTGCGCGCAAACCAAGTGAACCCTTTAACGTGGGATCATCAGTCGAGTGTCACCATCGTAGCGGCCTCTAGGGGTTATCCTGAGACTTCAACCAAGGGTGTGCCCATAAATTTTGATGATAATTTTTGGAAGGTAACGGATTCAGGTTTTCCATTAGCAAAAAGTGAGCAGAGCATATTTTTGGCGGGCGTAAAAAATGAAGATACCAAGCTCTTAACTTGGGGTGGGCGAGTGCTTGCCATTACTTGTTTAGGGAATGACCTTCGGGAAGCGAGACGTAGGGCGCTTGATGTGATGGCCTCGGTTCACTTTGATGGCATGCAATGCCGCAAGGACTTGGGGCTTTGGAACGCGGTCAATGCGCTGGGCAATGTTAAGGGCAGATTTACCCAGAAATTATTAAAGGTTCCCATGAACCATCGGCCAAAGGAAGTGATCCTCTTTGCAAGTGGGCGAGGCTCCAATGCGCGGGCCCTCTGGCAAGCCGCGCGAGAAAATCCTTCACATTTTCCTAAAATCTTAGGGGTGGTGTGTAACCGAAAAGAGGCTCCGGTTTTGGAGTGGGCTAGGGAAGTTGGGCTTCGATCACTCACCATACCTTCTGCTAAGTTTTTGAAACGTGAAGACCATGAGGCAGAAATTTTAAGAAGGCTTTCTTTGGATTGGGACCTTGGAGATAATTTCACTTCACGCGCTGATTTATGGTGTGTCCTTGCCGGTTATATGCGGCTTTTTTCTCCCTCTATGATCATGGCGTGGTCTTCGCGCGTAAAAGGCGTTGCCTTTACCCGTATGATGAACATTCATCCTTCACTTTTGCCTAGTTTTAAGGGGGTTTCTGCCTATGGGCAGGCGCTTGAACATGGTGCAAAAGTGATCGGCGCTACGGTGCATTTAGTCAGTGAAGACATGGATTCAGGCCCGATTCTCGCTCAGGACGCCTTTGCGGTTTCGGGGACGGAATCCTTACAGGAAGTGGAAGAGCGTGGATTGAAGCTTGAGCATCAACTTTATGCAAAGACCCTGCGGCAGTTCTATGAGCAGGAATGGTCACTCACCCAAAATCGCGAAGGCCAGGTACAGGTCATCTTAAGTTAAATTTTAATTCTAGAGGAGATGTTTCATGTTCATATTCGCCAAACGTCGACTGCGTGAAGATACCATGGCCGAAGAAAAAAACTTAGGCAGTTTTCATGCGCTCAACTTTCCGTTTGCAAGCGCGAAATGGTGGGATTGCCTAGTTTTGGAAGTGCCCGTGAAATTTGTCGAGGCGGCAAAGCTGGCGCTTACGGAAAAAATCCTGGGTGACGCGTTTCATGAAGTCGAAATTTCTGAAATCAATCAGCTCGCTTCCGCAACGGCTGGCAGTCATGAGATTATTCTAGATAAAACTTTTCTCCCGGGAGTTACGGACAATACCGCCCAAGTAGCCTTAGAGTCCTTGGGTTCAACCCTTAAAATCGGGGACTTAACGGCCGTGGAGGAATTAGGGTTTCAGGTGTGCTCAGGCCTTAGGGTGGTTTTAAGTCTTAAGGAAAAAATTCCGGATAAGTTGCTGCAAGTTTCCAAGGCGTCCCTCGAGAATTTTTCTCAGAAGGTTTTTCATAACCGTTTGGTCGAGAGGGCACGCATCATTTGGCCAGGCCAGGGTGCGGAAGAAAAGTGGTGGCTGGGCGCGGTTATGGAAAAAACTTTACCAAACCCTAGTGCTCGCCCCTCGCACGAATTGGAACGCATTGAGCTGCAGTCGCTGAGTGCCGCCGAAATGGAGAGTTTGAGCCAAGCGCAGCTTTGGGCACTTTCTCGGGATGAGATGTTAGCCATAACAAAACATTTTTCAAAGCTTGGCCGAAATCCCACGCGGGCAGAACTAGAAGTCATCGCTCAGACTTGGTCTGAACATTGTAAACATAAAATATTTTCAGCAAGCATCGAGGTACGGAATGATAGAGCTGAGCTTGATATCCCTGCCCGGGTAGAGAGTGTTTTTAAAACATACATTAAGGGCGCCACGAGCGAGATTGATGCCCCTTTTTTAGAATCTGTGTTCGAAGACAACGCTGGTGTGATTTCTATAAATAAAAATTGGTTTGCGGCCATTAAGGTTGAAACTCATAACTCACCTTCGGCCCTTGATCCCTACGGTGGCGCGCTCACGGGCATCGTAGGAGTGAACCGCGACATTCTGGGTGTTGGCTTGGGCGCAAAACCCATCGCAAACCTTGATGTATTTTGTGTAGGTCCTCAAGATCTTGATGAGAACACGCAAATTCCGTCCCTTTTGCATCATCCGCGACGAATTCTGGAGGGCATTCGCCTAGGCGTTGAGCACGGAGGAAATAAAAGTGGGATTCCGACCGTTACGGGAGCTTTGGTTTTTCATCCTTCTTACCTAGGAAAACCTTTGGTTTTTTGCGGGACTGTAGGTCTCATGCCGGCCAAAAAAGAACTTGTGGAGAAAAAGATTTTACCTGGCGATCGCATTCTCATGGTGGGTGGGCGTATTGGAAAAGATGGAATTCATGGCGCTACTTTTAGTTCGCTTGAGCTGAACGAACAAAGTCCCCTTTCGGCCGTGCAGTTAGGTGACCCACTGACACAGCGGAGAGTTTGGGATTTCCTTTTAGAAGCCCAGGCGCTTAAGCTTTACCGAGCCATTACAGATAATGGCGCGGGTGGACTCTCTTCAAGTGTTGGTGAACTTGCGCGGTTCTCCAACGGGGCCCGGATGGATGTAAGTTTTGCGAAGGTGAAATATCCAGGCTTACTTGGCCATGAACTTTTGGTGAGTGAGTCCCAGGAACGCATGACCGTGGTGGTCGATCCAAAAAATCTTTTAGACTTTTTGGACCTGGCAGTAAGGCGTGGGGTTGAGGTCAGTGATCTCGGGGAATTTACGGATTCCGGGCGTTTTGAAGTTCTTCACAGCGCAGCCCACGGCACCGAAAAAATTGTTGATCTGGATTTGGATTTTTTGCATGAGGGTGTGCCCACTTTGCAGCTTAAGGCCCATATTCCTGCGGTAAAACCGCATTCCGCGACGCCGCTTCCTTGGGCGAAGGGTGGAGTGACTCATTCTTCTGCCCGGGAAAAACTTACGCAGATCGCCGATGAGATTTTAAAGCGTTTAGGTGATGCAAATTCCCGTGAGCGTCGCAGCATCGTTGAGCAGTACGACCATGAGGTTCAGGCCCGCACCGTGCGTAAGCCCTATGGAACTCGGGAACGTGGAGCGCCGGGCGATGGCGCATGCCTGCTCATTGACGAAAGTACGTTTGAAGGAATCGCGCTAGGCCTCGGTTTAAAACCTGAACTTGCGCTCCATGACCCCTACCTAGCTGCGCAATATGCGCTGGATGAATGCGTAAGGAATTGCATCGTTGCGGGTGGGGATCCATCCCATATGGCGCTAGTAGATAATTTTTGTTGGCCAGACCCCATGCCCGCAAAACACAATCCGGATGCGGAAGAAAAACTAGGGGCGTTAGTGAGCACCTGTCACGCGCTTTATTCCGGCGCAAAAGCTTTAGGAATGCCGTTTATTTCGGGCAAAGATTCCATGAAAAATGATTTCCGTTTTCAGGAAAACGGTAGGGAATTTAAAATCAGCGTTGCTCCAACGGTTTTACTCACCGCCATGGCAAAGGTGCAAGACGTGCGTAAAGTGCCCAGGGGCCAGGTAAGTTCCCATAAGCCCCTTAAGCTCGTGGCTTTGCGCTTAGGCGAATTTGATTTCAAATTAGCAAAAAAATTCTATGGCACTCTACATGAGGTTTTACCCTTTGTAGAAACGTGCCACGATGTTTCAGATGGTGGTTTCGCCCTAAGCCTAGCTGAAGTTTTTTTAGGCGCTAATGTGAAAGCGAAGCTTAGTCTCACTAAACTAAGCTCATTATTTGACGACGTGCCTTGTGCTTTTATTTTGGGAATTTCCGAGGCGCATTTTGTGCATTGCCAAAAGGCATTTCAGAGTCTGCAGGAAAAAGTAGGCAAAGTTGAGTTTGAAGTTCTTGGTGAAAGTCAGCCGCTAGGTTTAAATCGTGAGGGAAGGTGCCTCTCTTTAATTTGGGAGGAAACAAGTTTTGATCTAGAAATTTCTAGGTTAGAGCGCGCCTACTTTGGCAAACACGCTTCGGCACTTATGAATCAGACCAGGCACGATGATGTGCGGCCATCGACTCCCGTAGCTGCCCAGGTAAAAAGAAACTACGCGGATAGGCCAAAAGCTTTAGTGCTCATGGGCGATGGAATCAATTGTCATGAAGAATCGGCTAAGGCCTGTGAGAGCGCTTATTTTCAGACTGAAATGATGCATGTCAACGATCTGCTCAAAAATCCTAACCGCTTAAATAAAACCGATCTCTTTGTATTACCGGGCGGGTTTTCCTTTGGGGATGAGTTAGGCAGTGGGCGGGTACTGGCCATGAAATTACTTAGTGGCTTAGGGGATCACTGGACAAATTATCTCGCGGGCAAGGGCCTGGTGCTGGGAATTTGTAATGGATTTCAGGCCCTTTGCGCCATGGGGGTGTTCGGTTCTGAGGTAGGTCTCTTACACAACCGCCAGGGCCATTTCATAAACCGATGGGTGCGGCTTAAGACCGAGGCGGAAAGCGTATTCACGCAGGGTATAAATGATCTTTATTTACCAGTGCGCCACGGGGAGGGCAGGTTGTTTTTTTCGAATCTTGCTCAGGCCCAACCAGCCCTTAAGTATTGTGAGGACGTAAACGGTTCCCAGGATCAAATCGCTGGATTGTCTGCCTTTAATGGCAGAGTTTTGGGCCTTATGCCGCATCCAGAAGCATTTTGGTTAACGGACCTTTTTCCGGGGGACGCCGAAGACGCAAACAAATATCCGTTGGGCACGGTTTTGTTTCAGAACGCCGCAAAATATTTCAATCAATAGGAGAGTTGAATTTTGAATTCATTTAGTCTTGGTAATGATCCTTTTCAAAACAGTTTTGACCTTAAAATCGGCCGAACGCTCTTAAGTGTTTCGGATAAAACTGGGCTCGCTCAACTTGCTAAGGAACTTGCCAGGTTTGGCAGTGAGCTCATCGCCACGGGGGGGACGGCAAAGCTGCTCGAGGAAGAAAAAATTGGATTCAGGGCTATTGAAGATTTTACCGGAAATCCTGAGGCCTTTGATGGACGCATGAAGACCTTAAGTTTTAGGCTTGAGGGAGCAATTTTATTTGATCGCGAAAATGCTGACCACGTGGAGCAAGCGGAGATGTTAGGCGTTCCGCCCATTGATTGTGTAGTGTGCAACCTCTACCCCTTTGAGGCTACGCTTGAAAAACTTTTACGGGAAAAGTCTGACCTCGGAGAAGCTGCGCTAAAAACGTTGATTGAAAAAATTGATGTCGGTGGTCCCACCATGATTCGGGCGGCCGCAAAAAACTATAGAAATGTTTTAGTGATCGTTGACCCTAAGGATTATGAAACCGTAATCCAAGACCTGCATTTGCGTGAAGGTGCCGTAAGCCTGGCATTGCGTGAGGAGCTCATGCTCAAGGCATTTGAACGGATGGCGGCCTATGAGCATGCCATTTCCCAGAGCTTAGGATCAATGATCCGGGCTCGGCGCAATGATTTTCCGAAGTCCTTGGTTGAAGAGGAATCCCGCATTTTTTCCCACGGCTTTTTACCCCACGGAAAAATCCTGCCCTTACGGTATGGCGAAAACCCCCATCAGAAGGCCGTTTTTGTGGAAAGCCTAATGCCTGAAAATCTAGATTGGTTTGGGCTTTCTGACCGTGGCATTCCACTGTCTTACAATAATGTATTGGATGGGCAGTCGGCCTTTGAAACCGCTCGGGATGCTTACCGGGTTGCTCAAGAAATGGAATTTGGTCGTAACGGGGACGCTCAAGCTCAATCCCCGCATGTGGTGTGTATTGTAAAACACAATAATCCTTGTGGACTTGCGGTAGCGGAAAGTACTTTAGCTGCCCTTGAGGCAGCGTGGAGTGGCGATCCCGTCAGTAGCTTTGGGGGAGTGCTTGCTCTGTCTCACGAAGTGGATCTTAAATTTGTAAACGCTCTAGATGGTCGATTCGTAGAAATGATTCTGGCGCCCGATTTCACTCCTGACGCACTTGAAAAATTAAGCACTTCAAAAAAGAAGGTAAGGCTTGTACGGACTAAA
>CAYYYP010000013.1:36145-76817 GCA_964475985.1 uncultured Oligoflexia bacterium
GGTATGCTTTTTATGTACTAATGTTGGGTTTCTGTAAGTTTTGTTAAGGCTACGCCCCTTTTGCAAATTACGCGCGTGGAGGGGGGGTATCTTCTGCAGGAAAAAGATTATCTCATTGACTCAGAGTTTCAGGCCGTTACAAAAAAGCCTTGGTTTTCTGAGTTTGGACTTACGCGATTTGGCATTGTTGCCGGTAAAGCGGTGAAGTCAAATTCCATCGTGTTGGTGCGGGAAAAAGCTGGAGTTTGGCAAATGATTGGAATGGGTTCAGGTCAACCCAACCGGATTGATGCACTTCAGCGTTTAGCATTACCTAAGGCGCTAGAAGTTTTAAAGGCGCTTGGTGAAAAACCAAGCGATGTGATTTCAGGCGCCATTTTGGTGAGTGACGCGTTTTTCCCCTTTGCCGACATCATTAGCGCTGCCAAGGAAGCAGGCATTAAATTTATCGTGCAGCCAGGCGGCAGCATCCGCGACGCAGAAGTGATTGCCGCCTGCGATGCCGCAGGAATGGCCATGATTTTTACGGGAAAAAGGCACTTTAGGCATTAAGAAGGAAAAGTGATTCCCATGGCGTCCAAAAAGAAATCAAACAAAATACTGATGGAAAAAACCCACGCCTATTCTAAAGCTGGGGTGAATATTTTTGAAGGAGACCGTTTTGTCTCGCTCATTGCACCATTTGTAAAAAACACACAGAAAAGTTTACGGGGGAAGTCGGTTGGAGTGCGTAAGGTGCCAAGCGGTTATGCCGGTCTTTACCAAATCTCAAGGGATCAATATCTGGCAGCAACTACCGACGGGGTGGGCACGAAACTAAAACTAGCCTTTGATTTGAATCTTCACGATACCGTAGGAATTGATCTGGTTGCCATGTCGGTCAACGATTTAATTTGTGTGGGGGCTAAACCCATTTTGTTTCTGGATTATTTCGCCACCGGGAAACTTAAGGCAACTCAAGCAGCCGCCGTAGTAAAGGGCATTGCGTTAGGGTGCCTTGAAGCGGGCGCAGCCCTTGTGGGTGGGGAGACGGCCGAGATGCCAGGGTTCTACGCGCCAGGTGAGTATGATCTCGCAGGATTTGCGGTGGGGCTCGTGGATAAAAAAAACCTGCTCAACGGCGAGGGGGTTAAAACTGGCGATGTGCTCATCGGCATTCCTAGCTCAGGCTTTCATTCCAACGGGTATAGTTTGCTCAGAAAAATTTTCCGAACAGCGTCTCGGTCCCAGAAGAAAAAACTTTTAGCGCCAACCCGGATCTACGTTTCGCTAGTGCAAGATGTGCTTAAGCGTTTCGGGAAAAATAAAGTCAAGGCCATGGCCCACGTTACGGGCTCAGGCTTTCTGAATATTCCTAGGATCAACGAAGGTTTTGATTACGAAATCGAATTTGATGAAACAGGGCTTCCCCCGCTTTTTAAGGAGGCCATGCGACGCGGAAAACTTAGTTTTGAAGAGATGTTTACGACGTTTAATATGGGAATTGGCTTGGTGCTTTGCGTAGACGTCAGCGCTTCGGCGCAAGTTTTGCGATACCTAAAGCTTAAGCGGGAAAAACCGGTTTGGTTGGGCAAAGTGGGGAAACCCAAATCCAAGGGCCGAAACTTAAAAATCAATATCGGCCTTAAGAAGGGGCAGTCCTTAAGTTTTAATTATTAACTTAGGCCATAGTACTTACATGGATACGATGGATTCGAATTAGGATAAAATCTCTCAATCGTGAGCCTGGCATTTCAAACATTTTCCGAAGCCCTTGAAAAAGTTGCAAAACAAACCTTGCTGTCACCCGAGGATACGCAAGGAAGGGCTGATCCGCGTCTAGCGATTCTTGTGGGTTCCCGTTCCAGTCGCGAAGCGGTAAAAGATGAAATTTTGCGTTTACGCGAAGATCTGGGTTTAGGGCCAATGGTGGGGGATCTGGTCCCTGCCCTTGAGGAAATGGCAAAACGAATCCTGTTCTCAAATTTTTTAGCCCAAAGCCCTGCGGTGCTTTCCACTTCCGATCGATGGGACCTTTTAGATAGACTCGCATCGGTGTTTCCTTTCCTAAAGGAACGGGGCGTTCAAAAACAAGTGGGCGCTTTTTTACAAAACCTTGATGAGTTTTCGCCAACGGAAATGGACCGAGATGCCATTCTTGATGTGCTTTATGAGAAGGAACCTCAGCTTTCGGAAGTGGGGCAGGCCGTATTCAAAATGATGGGGCCTGAAGTAGGGGATTATTCAGGAGCGTCCCTTCTGCGCCAAGCGATTGATGTTTTAGAAGGCGGGTCGGTCGAAAAAATAGAAGTGGTAAGCGAGCTAGGTTTTGACGCGCTCATCATTTGGGCGTGGTCTAAAAAAACGCCACTAGAACAAAAATTTTTAGATGCCCTGGCGCCATACATTGAAATGCAGGATTTTTCGGCCGAAAAGATTCCCCTGGGAGCTTCTTTGCCAGAGGTTGAGATCGCTTCCTACCATACACCCTGGGATGGTTTTGCAAATCTTCGGCAGCACCTCATGGAACTTCACCGGCAAGGAATCGAATGGAAAAAAATCTCCCTTAGGGTTTCTAGCGCTGACCCAATAGCTAAGCGCGTCGTGAGGGATTTGCTTTTGCAATGGAACGTTCCGCTGCATGATCCTCAGCTCTCAAGAGGTTGGACCGATATCCCGGAGATCCTCTGGTGGAAATCCCAGCTCGCGTTGTGGCGCTCCAAGTTTGATGTGAAAAATGTATTTGCCATCTTTGGCCCGTTGCTCAAAGACTCCGATTTAAATGCCTTAAATGATCTTCGTTTACAGTCGGGCATCAATTCAGGGGCCTCCGCTTGGAAAAAAATTTTGGGTTTGCCGCCTGAACATTTGGGTGAAGTCAACGCGACTTCCTTGGCCACCCTGAAGTGGTCTCTGCATTTTTATGAAACTTTTGGGAAGGCAAAACATTTTCCAAGTCAATTCCGCGACCAATGGGCTGAGGGGCTTAGGGACGCTCTTAGTTTTTTGGGTGAAACCGAAAACCGGAATATCTTTTTGCTCATGGATGAATTTATGGACCACCTGGTGGCCAAACGACCCTTCTTGGTGGGTAGAAAACTTTCTTTAGCGAGATTTTTAGTTTTTTTTGATGAGTACCTAGAGGGCAGCGCCAGAACTTTTTCCTTAAGGAGTGATGAGGGAGTGTGGCTCATTTCTCAAGATTTTCTTTTGCCATTTGAGCCAGCCCATGAGTTTGCTTTGGGCCTTAATTGTTGGGAGCTGGAATCTAGGCGCGCGCCCGCAACCTCAGAGTTCCAGGGGGACTGGGTAGAGAACAATGAGAAAATGCAACACATCTGGGCGAGGCTTCATTTTGAAGATTCTTCAGAGTTGCGGCGCAAAGAACACCACTACGGCTTACGAAGAGTTTTATTTGGCAGCGTAAAAAAGAGATTAGAAACGGAAAACGCAAGGAAACTTCATATTCACAACTGGGTGCATAGTTTGAGCGGCGTTACGGTGGCGCCGCTCTCGGCTGAGCTTGAGTTTTTGCAAGATGTTCTCCCAGTCCCAGAATCCATTGCGCCTAAAAATGTGTCGGCTGACCCCAGTGTAGGGTGGACGGTTCACCCTCGTGCTCACGTGGATGAAGTTCTTCAAACAAGCTTGAATCAATTTATGGCGTCGGAAATTTTTCAAAAAAGGAGCCTTAGGATTTCTGCCTTTGAAGATTATTTGAAATGTCCCTTCATATTTTTTGTGAGGCACGTGAAAAATGCCGAGCCCTTAAGTGAGCTTGAGGTCCAGGCAAAACCCCAGGATAAGGGAAAGCTTTTGCATTTGATATTTGAAACGGTTCTCAAGGCGAACTGTTCAAGCCTTGCGGAAGTGGAATCGGTCTTTGAAAAAGTAGTGCAGGAAGAGAAAAAAAACTCTGCCCTTTTTCGGGGAATTTACCGGGATTCTGCCATTTATCACCGCATTCTAGCGGAACTGTTGGAGGTAACTAGACGCTGGTGGGATTTCGAATTAGAGCTTAGGAAAAAATTCCCGAATCTAAAACCCCATCTTTTTGAGCAGCCCGTGGCCCTTCGGCTAAACAACGGGTTTAAGCTCAGGGGCCGCATTGATCGCATCGATATATTGGAAACCAAGGATTCGGGTTTCGCTAAAAAAGGGTATTTTATCTGGGATTACAAAACGGGAACCGCTTCCCTCTTTAACGGAAGAGAACTCATCTCAGGGTTAGGTGTGCAGTTACTGGGCTACGCCCTTGGATTAGGACAATCCGAGAAGAGTTTTCAGGAAATGGATTTCGTGGGCGCGTCATACCTGGATATTGGAAAAAAAGTAGAAGCCAAAAAAGGAATCTACCTTAAAAAGTATCAAGGCCAGGCCTTTCAAATCCACGCACGAAACTCTGGCCTTATTGCGGAAGACGGTTTTGAGAATGAAAAAGCGAACCTGCTTGAGTTCTGGACTAACGCCAGTGAAAATATTTTAGCCGGAAACTTTGCTCCGAAGCCCTACCACGAAAAGCTCTGTACCTTTTGCCGTTACCGAACTTTCTGTAATTATAAAAATGCTGAGGCGGCTGAAGGATGACGACGCAGAAGGCAGCGGTGAACTGGACACCCGAACAGGAAGAACTTTTAGATGCGCAAGCCCTGCCCTTTGTTGCCGTATTGGCCGATGCGGGAAGCGGGAAGACTTCGGTCCTTGTGGAGCGGGTGCGTAGGATTGTTTTAGGCAAGACCCCTCAACAAAAATTAAAACGTATCTTATGCCTATCTTTCACGGAAAAATCGGCGGCCGATTTAAAGGCGAGACTGTCCCCCTATGAAGAAGTCGATGTGTTCACCATCCATGCGTTCTGTGCCCGCGTGCTTAGGGAATTTGGCGCTAAGCTTCTAAACCTATCCCCGCTTTGGCACGTCATGGATGAAGTGGAAGGATCGCTTAAGCTTGAAAAATCTTTTTATAAAGTGCTGCGTAGAACCAGGGACTTACCCTTAGGCTTTAGTGTGGCTCAGGTGTTTGATGTCATAAAGCAGGTGAAGCTTTCGGAGGAGCCAGGGGATGTCATTATTGAATGCGCCGATCCTCAGCAGGGTGCAATTTTTAAAAAAATCATCTCGGACACTTTGACCGATTTTCGGAGTGAGAAAAAGAAAAGATCGGCTTTGAGTTACGATGATCTGGAAGAAGGAGCGCTTAAGCTTTCCTCCCACGAGGAAGTTCGAGGCTATCTGCTTAACCGGTATGGACACCTCTTCATCGACGAATTTCAAGACACCTCTGAAGCCCAGGCCCTTTTTCTTGAACATTTGTTTCTGAGAGGCTTAGGTTCAGCAAGGACCTCACTTTCGGGACTTTTTGTGGTCGGGGACGAAAAACAAAGCATCTACCGTTTCCGTGGCGCCGATGTCCGCGTTTTCCGAAAATTCATTGAGCCGCTTGAAAAACGTAGGCTCAGCTTTAATTTTCGCTCCCACCCGAAGGTGATTGCCGCCGTGAATGAGACGGCGAAACTAAGCATTGAAGGTTTCATGCCGGCATCGGCCGGTAGGTCCTTTGATTCCGAGGGTCATGTCATGATTCTGCAGTCAGAAGATATGGGCATCCCACTTGCTTTACGTTTGCTCGCCGAAAAAAATATTCCGCTCGAAAATACAGTGTTGCTGCTGCCGCGCCTCAGTGGCGCCAGTAAGAAACTAGCCTATCTTGAGCTGCACGGCATAACCTATAGCGTGCAAACCTCCGGTGGCCTGCTATTTCATCCGCAGCTCTCAAAGCTTGCCAATCTTTGGATCAGTTTTGCGGTGCCTCATGATGCGTTGCGAAAGCTTAGGGCAGAATGTGACTTTGGTTACGAGATTATGAACCGGCTAAAATCCCGTGATTTTTCCGCGAGAACTTCTTTGTTTGATTGGCTTAGGAATTTCTTGGAAGCGGGAATTTTGAACGCCTATGGCGTACTGTTTTTACAGTTCTGGTCTTTTATGTCGCGGGAGGCGGAGCGAGGTAAGGACCCTTGGATCCTAGCGCAGGAGTGGATGCAGCTTGAAGCCCTAAAGCTTGATGCAGCTGGCATGAAAAATTTTGCGCCACCGCCTTTCTTAACGGGCGTATTGCGGGTGATGACGGTGCACGCTTCTAAGGGACTCGAGTTTCCGGCCGTAATTTTGGCGGATTTAAAGGGAAAAAAAACTAGTAGTCGTTCACTGGCCCTCAGGGAGGGTAAAAAACTTTTCATTCCGAGCCGAGATGCCGACGGGGAGTGGGAGCGGTTTGCAACGTTTGATGATGCTAGGCTGAGTGAGCAGGAACTTGAAACCCATGAAAGTGCCAGGCTTCTGTATGTAGCGCTCACTCGAGCCGAAAATGCGCTGGTAGTAGTGGATGATTCTTCAACGGAAAAAAAAATCCCCGCCACGACCCCTTGGGTAGGTTGGCTGCGTGACGCGCTCCTGCCCTTTCCGGGGGCGGTTCCGCAATTAGATTTGGACCGGCATCCGTTAACGCCTGAGCTGCCAAAAAGTATTGATCACGATGCGCATTTGAACCTGTTTGATTCAGTGCAAACCGAAAACCCAAATTACCACGGTGCCCGTAAGGGAGTTACCAAATGGTTGCAGGAACGCTCGGCTGGCTCGGAAACTTTAGGCGCCGATAAAAATTTCGTTCGCCGCCTGCCCTCTGAGGCGGAGAAGATTGCTCAGCCAAAACCAGACGCAAAAATTAGGGGTACGGAACTGCATTCGGTTTTTGAGCGAGCACGGACCCTTACGCAGTTAGAGCAGCTTTTTAATGCTAGGGGATTTATCTGTCCTACTTTCCTGACGTGGTTCAAAAACGATGAACAGGCGAAACTTCTTTTTCCAGAATTCTATGGACCGGCGCGCCATATAAATATTTTTCGTGAGCTTTCGGTGGAAGGTAAGGACGGGATCTCGCCAGAAATTTTTGTGGGGCGCATCGATAAACTCATTCTCGATACTTCTCGGCGCCGAGCGCTGCTGGTGGATTATAAGTGGATCGAAGGTTCTTCGCGCTCGCCTGCGCGGTTTGCGGAGCAGTATTCTTCCCAAGTAAAATTTTATATCAACGCCCTAATGCGCTGCGCAGAGTTTCGCGATTTTAGTTTTCAAGGTTATCTGTTGGACGTCGGCAGCTCAACAGGAACCATTTGCCATTGTGTTTTTCCTTAATCTTGTTACGCTTTAAGGGCGCGGATGCATCATCATTAAGGGCGGGGGGCTGACTTGAAGCATATTGTAAGATGGAGATTCGTTTGGGTCTTGGCAATGGTGTTAGGTTTTACTTCGCTTGCTTTCGTTTCCGCTGCGAAGGCTCAGGACGAAGCCCCGGAAGAAGAAAGTACGGATCTAAGCTGGCTTGACCCAGATAAAAAAGTTTATGTTTTGCAGAACCGTAAATACCGTAAGGCCTTTCGGCCGGCGTTATATCTGAGTGGCGGCAAAAATCTCAGCAACTCCTACCGTTCCGGTTGGATGGGCAGCGTTCGTGCTGGAATGTGGTTCACCGAGCAATTCGGCGTAGAAGCGTTTGGCACATTCTATAAGAACTCCGATAGCGACAATCTCAAGGCCCTACGGGCGGTGAGTACGGTGCTTCCGTTTGTTCGAGAAGTCCGCAGTTACTTCGGGGGAGTTGCGACCTGGGCGCCATTCTACGGAAAACTAAATTTGTTTAACTGGATTTTGTATTATGATTGGGCTCTCAATCTTGGTTTGGGCTCCGTCAATACCGCTAACGATCGCAATACTATTTCGGGGGCTTCCAGCCGGTACGTCACGGAGAATTTCGTGGGCGTATTTTTTGGGACCAGCCAAAATTTTTATGTCAGCAAACATTTTTCCGTACGTTGGGATTTGGTGGGCGTAAATTACGGCGCCACGGGGGCGGATGATCGACCCAAGCGGTTTACGAATGTCGATTTCCTCATCGGGGCCGGGTATTTGTTTTAAGGGAGAAGGGAAAACAGGATGTTGCCCGAAAGTTTTGCTAAAAATCTAAAAGCTCGTTTCTGGGTGATGGCATCCCAAGTCTTTTTTTCATGCTCGCTTGCCGGCGTGCCGTGCCTGGCCGCCAACCAAGAGGTTTACCGCGCGGAATACGTTACTAGTAATGTGGAAGGAGTATCGGCTAACCTTCAACAGGCAAGGCAGGCCTTTAGCGTTTACACTGGAGCCGACGCGTCCGTAAAACCAAGGGCTGCGGTTCAGATCACGCGCAATCTTCTTCGCGCAGGATTTCCGCAAACGGCGACCTATTTTTTCCTCCAGGGGCTGCGCATGGGGGACGTACGAAGTTCCATCGGTTTACTGGAAATGTTGCCGGAGTTCTTAACCCAAGCCGGGCCGGATGTGCTGCAGAATGATGTTTTACATTTTGCTCAATCAGACGGGCTCTCCCAACAGCTCTCGCCAAGGGCAAGAAACTTTTTTCATTATTTTTTAGGGAAAAACCATCTGTTTCACCTTGAGGCGGCAAAGGCCTTAGAGGTTTTAAAACGGGTAAATCCATCTGAGTTTTCGTCCATGGGGTCCGTTGCACCTTCGATCGCACATTTGCGGGCCACCGCGCACGCATTGCTCAACCAAACCGGAGAGGCGCTTCAGTTTTTTGAGCTTTGTGAGTCTTTAAGTTCTAAAAAAAGAAGTACCCTGGGGGATGACGTCAAATTCCGATGCCTGGCCGGCAAAGCGCGTGTCCTCTATCAGATGGGAAAATTTGATGACGCAGAAGACGTGTATGATGACATTCCGAAACGAAGTCTAGTGTGGACCGATATCCTCTTTGAGCAGGCGTGGAATGCGTTTTCCAAAAACGATCACAACCGGGCCCTCGGTAAGCTCGTGTCCTACAATTCTCCGATGCTGGAATTCGTTTTTAACCCTGAAGTAGATTCCCTTAGGGCTCAAGTATTTTTGGACCTTTGCCTTTATGACGATGCAAACCGCACGATAAATAATTTTAATCGTAAATATTATAGTGCCGGGCTCAACCTTAAGGATTTTATAACGCAAAATAAAAATGACTTATTAAAATTTTATGGACGCGCTAGGCAGTCGGCCCTGGGGCGGTTGCATACCACCGATTCCTTGACCCAAATTATGAACCGTTTCGCAAAGGGACCTTACTTCATGACTTTCATTAGCCAGGAACGAGCCCTTGAGCACGAACGAGCGAAACTTCGTCTGGCCTTTTCGGGGGACCCTAACCCCTTTGAGAAGTTCTTGGTGCAAGCGCAAAACTGGCGTTTGCGTAGCGTGAGATTGCTTGGCGGAGCCCTTGCCTACAATGCGCTCGTAGATCAGTACCGAAGCTTGCTTGAAGATTTTGATAAAGTGTCCTTCATTAAAGGCGAGATGCTTTCCAAAATGAAGGGAAAGCTCGCCCGTCAGAATGCAATGGCTACGGTGCTCGATGAAGATGGAAAATCCAAGCGGGGCACGGATGAAACTTCTCGTAAGGATTACCAATATTACTGGAAATTTAATGGTGAGTTTTGGCTGGACGAGCTTGGTGATTACGTTTTTGCCCTTAAACCTGAATGCGAAGGAGCGCGCTTGTAATGCCTAAGCACAAAACCCTGGCCTGCGCTAAACGAAACCTTTTTGTCGCGGCCCTACTGGGTTTGCTTTTATTTTTGGCCCAATGGAAATCCGTTCCGGCCTTTGCGCAATCGTCTGCATCTGCGCAGCTTGCCCTGCTTCAGGAGCTCGACAATCCTACCGAAAAAGAGTTGCGGCAAATTCGGGATCAGGAAATCACTCAGCTCAAAATCGTAATGGGAAGGCGTGATGCGCAGAATAGACGCCCAGATCTCCTCCTGAGACTCGCGGAACTTTATACGGAAGAATATCGGCATTATTTTTTAAAGGAAAACGAACTTCACCAAATTCGCTTAAAATCAGGACGTCGGGAATCCGTAGGAAACCACGAGGTTTCCCGGCGTTTTATCGCAGCTTCGAACAATGCAGGATTTGCCATCCTGGCTACCAAACAGCGTTTTGCGGGGCTGGATAAAGTCTATTTCATCCTGGGTTACAACTTCGGGGAGCTTGGCAAAAAAGAAGAATCAAAAAAATATTATTCTAAACTGGTTTCCGAATTTCCCCGTAGCCCCATGGTGGCCGAGGCCTACCGTGCCCTTGGCGAATCGGCCTTTGAACGTGGCAGTTATTCGGTCGCAATTGAAAACTTAGAAAATGCTACCCGAAGGGCCCAAGCCCAAAGTGAAGCAATCCTACCTCGCACTCTCTATAAACTTGCATGGGCATATTACAAGAGCCGCAGAATTTCCGATGCCCTCAGCACCATGAAGCGCGCCATTAGCCTTACGGGTGATGATGAAAAATTCGTAAGTCTTCGGGAAGAAGCCTTGAATGACATCGTAGTTTTTTATGTGGATATCGGAAAACTTGATGAAGCCCGCAGTTATTTCTCTGACTTGCCAGGAGGTGAGCGATTTTTAGCGGACGCCCTAACTCGCCTTGCAAAAACCTACGAGCGAGCGGGTAAATTTAAGCCGGCGCTCACGATTTTGGAAGGTTTGGTTGCTTCGAGCGCCAAGCAAGCTCCAGATAAAATGGTTCTTGCCCTTGCGCAAATCATCGAAATTCACCGTAAGAATGGCGATCAGTTGAGTGAAGAACGAAGCCTGAAACGCTTGGTTAAATTTTTTCAGGAACAGGGCGAAGATCTCCGTACGGAAAATGAGGACACCAAACAAATTTGGCTTAAGTCCAAAGCTTATTTAAGGGCCAGGGCCACTGAGCAGCATAAAACGGCCCAAAGATCTGGGCAAAACAGCGCATTTTCCCGGGCCGCGGAGCTTTACGCCCTTTACCGGGACGCTTTCCTTCATGACCCAAAGGGTAAGTCCGATTCGGCCGAGTGGGTAGAGTTTGCGGAGATTTTAACTTACCAGGCGGACTGCCTTTTGCGCTCCAATCAAGAAATGGCGGGCAGCCAAGTTTTGCGGGAACTTTTTGAATCAAAGGCTCCGTTGCAGAAACGCCGGGAAGCTGGCCTTACTTTAGCTAATCTCTATTTAAAAAAGATTGATGCCGCCCTTTTGAAAAAACGAGGAAGTGACCTCAAAACCTTTGAGAAGCAGTTGGCCGAGCTTAGTGAAAAACTTGAGGATGATGCCGAAAAAACCGATCCCCAAATGCTTGAATTGAAACTCAAACGATTACGGTTAAGTTACATGATTGCGAAGGATTTTCCGGAAGAAGCTTCCGCCAGTTCATCCTCGGCGCTTAAGGATTTAATAAGGGCCATTGAAGAAAACTCGGGCCATTCGGAAAGTGGAAAGGGAGCGCTAGAAGCCTTAAGGCGAGAGCGCACTCAAGAGCTGGCTGAACGTTTTGCGCAAAATCGTCCGCTTTTAGTTTCTGAAAAAAGTGGCGAGCTTGCCAAGGCCGTGCAAGCCGTGCAAGCCAGGGAATCTTTTGCGGCAAGTCAGAATCTTGAGTCCGAAGGCAAATTCTCGGAAGCCGCAAAACATTATTCAGATCTCGCGGATCAAGCCCATCGGCGTCGTGAATTTGAACTCCGGGATAAGAGTTGGAACAATGCGGCTATAAGTTTTGAACGAGCAGGATTAGTAGAACAATCCCTAGGCCTTTACGAAAAATTAACCAACGGTTCAGACAAAGCACGGGCTAGCCAAGCAAAAAGCTCAGCCGTTCGCGCGCTGCTCACCTTGGTGCTGAAAGGGCAGTTTGAAACCGCCGCAAATTTGAGCCTTGCCACAGCAAACTGGAATACTTGGGGCGTTTCTGAGCGGTATGACTTATTGCAACTGGCCTTAAATACAAGTTTATCCATAAGGGAACAAAACTTAGCCTGGTCCCAAATTGCCAAAGTGCTAAGCAAAGCAAAGTTCCTGCTTTGTGAAGACAAAAAAAATTACGCTTATTGTTTCGCATTTCTGGGGGCTTGGTTTGAAAGTTTTGCGTCCCTTAGTTCTCGGCAGATTAAAATTCCCGATCAAGGCTTAGCTAGGCATATGGATGTCATACGCTCTTATGGCTCAGCGCCGGCGCTTACCGGCAGGTCCCAGGGACTAGTTTCATTTTTCCTCTATGAGCTTTCTTTAAAGGCGGGCCTGGAATCCCAGGCCCAACGTCAGCTTGAAAGCTCGGTGGCTGCAGTGCCCCAGGCTGCGCTTCTGGCGACAAAATCTGAAGCCGACGCCTTCCATGGAATAAAGATTGAGGGCGATGACGCTACCGTTAAAGTTAGAACAGAAGCCAAAATTAAGCGGCTTCAGGGTTTAGTGAGCCGGTACGAAAGTGTCCTTAAGCTTTCGCAGGCGGCGGTTGCGGAAAAACTTTCAGAAATTGCCCCTTTTTCGGCTTCCGTAGGTATCCAGGCCCTTTCGCGATTAGCGCTCGCTTACTTAGGTTTAGCCGAAAATTTCAAAAGTGCGCCGGTGCCTAAAAATTTAAATCCGGAAGCCCGGGAAAAATATCTAAGCCAGATTAACCGGGTGGCGGGCGATTTTTTAAATAAATCAAAAGAATTTATTTCTAAGGCCCGCAGCCGGTGTCATCAGCTTCAGTTCATATCTGCCGGCTGCTTAGAAGCGGCGGCGGTGGCTTACCGAGGAAATCCGCAAGGCGTGCGGCTCACGCCCCTGGCCCTAGACCGAAACCCCTCCGTCTGCGAAAGTAAAAACGGATTCTGCCTCAAGCTTGGTTTTGAGCCTCGCAGCCGCCAGGTGCTGGAGACGGAGCTTCTCAGCAAGCTTTATGAAAGTTCAAATTCCGGATTAAAGTCGCTTTGGATTGATCTTGCGGCCCAGGAAAATTTTGATGGCAGGCCTGAAGTAGCTCTTTTAGTTTTAAGGCTTGGCGCAGGAGTGGATACCAACCAAATTTCTCGAGGCTTAACTTCAAACGATCGTGTTGGAGCTGGTCTTACGGCGGCTGCGGCTTTGATGATGCTTGGCCTTCCGGATAAAGCGGCGTCCATTGTATTTACCCTAACCAAGCAGGACAGTATCAATACTACGTTGCGCTATAACGCATTGCTTTTAGCCCTAGCGGGACAATTAAGTGGATTTGCGCGGGAAAATGCTTCCGTGCTTAATGCGAGATGGGAAGACGGTAGTGCCGCGCCGGAATTTGCGAAGAAAAAGTGGCCACTTCTGCAGAAAGCCGCAAAATTTCAGGACGGCTCTCTTTCTAAATCTTTATGGCTAGATGCAGCGGAAGACTTGCCGCACCCGTCAGACTGGCTCTCCCAAGTTTTGCTTAAGGAAACTTCCTTTGGCAGTGCGGATGAAACGCAAGCTAGGCGAGCCGAGCTGGATGCGTATCCGGAACTGCAGGTCATGATTGATGCGCTGGCCCAGGGGAGGTTGTGATGAATTTCACGCAGAAAAATAAACTTCATTTTGTTTGGTATTTACTGGGGCTGGTTAGCTTTTTTTGCGGAGCGTCAGATTTGGTTTGCGCCCGAGAGCGCCAGGAGAGGTCCAATGCGAATCATTCAAGCGCCGAACGACCAAACGCCGAAAGACCGGTGATTTACAAGCAACACAACACGGCCGACTTTGATGCCTTGCTCCTTGAAGGAAACATTAAGAATCCAAATGAATTCTATTTTGTGCATCGGTCGGAAGAAAAATTTGGCAGTTTGGTGCAGAAGCGAAAAAATTTTCACAAAGAGCTGCTTCGTGACGCCGTTATGATGCAATAGAATAAAGAGGATAGGCCATGAACGCACTTCGTATAAGCAGTACTGAAAATCAGGGCACCGCATTTCACCGGGTCATCGATGGCAAACCAGGTGCGCGCATTGTGCTGGGTTCTGCCCTATCCTGCGATCTTCGGCTGGATCACCCGTCCATTAGCCCCATCCACGCCGTGTTGGAATGGGAAGAAGGGACCGGAAATTTAAATATTTATGATTTAGCTAGTGAAGGTGGCGTTTTCCTCAATGGCGTGAAAGTTGTTCAAGCCAAAGTGGCGGAAGCGGATGTGCTTCGCATTGGAACTTTTGAGTTAAGCCTGGCGAAGAAGGCGGCCACCGTGACGAGCTCGCCTTTAGGGGAAGATGATGTCTTTGCTCTAAAAAATCCGACCCAAGATATTTTTGATCACCGGCCAGAAGTAAAGACTGCCCTGCAGGTCGTGATGTTATTCAAGGATACCATCCTTAATGTCAGTCATTTTGTCGGTAAAAAAAAGATTGTCCTAGGGCCTAAATCCTCGGACGACCTTCTCATCCCACCGCAACTCTCAGGTGCCGGAGAAAAATCAAGGTATGAACTTTTATCGGGCGTCGCAGGCCTTCCTAAAACGGAGAATAACTATACCCTGAATCTTCATCAAAGCATGCGGGGCGTGCTTCAAAAAGACGGAAAAATGCGGACCTTAACCGATATCACGTCGGATAAGTCCGAGAGCAAAATGATTCCTTTAGGCCCTAAGGATTTTGCAAAAATTGAAATGGGTGATGTCAGTTTTTTCTTAAGTTACTCGCCTGCGCCACCAAGACTTAAAGCCCAAAAACTTTCTTCCCAGGATCCGTTCTTCACTAAAGTTTGGCTTACGTCTTTGGTCGTTACGCTTTTTGTCATTTTTACATTGAGCCGGATGGAGATTGAACCCATCATCGAAATTGAACAACTTCCGGAGCGTATTGCCACTATCATTTATAAACCAGAATTATTGAATTTGCCGAAGGAGAAGGTGCCACCCGCCGCGGAAACGCAAACTAAAGTCGAGGAAAAGAAGCCTGAAGTGGTGAAACCGCAAAATATTAAAATTGAAGCCAAGGCCAGTGATGCAAATAAAAAGCAGGCGAGTGAAATCGCGCCTAAATCCGTAAAGACCAAAACCTTACCGAAAAAAACCAAGGCAGAGCTTGCTCGCAGGGCAACTCGCAGTGGGCAAGAAGGCGCCGGAGCGAGAGCCAAGGGTGAGGAAGGTTCGCGTGGGAAACCTGATGCGAAACTCGCCGATAATTCTCAGACTAAAGCCAAACGACCAGGGGCCGCTCCGGCAAACGCGCCAGCGGTAGCTCGGCAGGGCAAATCACAGGTTCAAGATTTAGGAGTGGTTGATGTCTTGCGCGCAAGCGGAGGCACCCTGAATAAATTATTAGCGGGAGGCAAGGGCATCTCAGCATCTGCCGATAAACTAGAAGGCTACGGCGGTTTTACTACCCGAGGCGCCGGAGGCCAGGGAGCCGCGGGAAGTGGAGCCGGAGGCGGCGGCGTATCTGAAGGTCTTGGTGGACTTGCGGATAAGGGACTTGGCGGAGGAAAACAAGGCAAGGGATTAGGTGCCCTAGGTTCCGGCGGAAATATGATCGGGGGGTCGGGTAGGGTGCTGGTTGATTCCCGAGGTGGTGGCGGAGCCGATCCCATCGTCATGGGCGGACTTGATGAAGACGCCATTGCTCGCGAAATTGAGCGCCACCGCGATGAAATCAAATACTGTTACGAAAAAGAAATCAATGTTGGAAATCCCGGCCTCTCCGGACGCGTGACTTTACGATGGGTCATCGGAGCCAGTGGCGCCGTGGGTCGCATAGGAATTGTTTCTTCCTCTTTACGCAATGCCAATGTGGAAGGCTGCGTTTCCGATGTGATCAAGAGAATCGTTTTTCCTCCTGTCAAGGGTGGAGGAACGGGCGAAGTGACCTATCCCTTCGTGTTTAGACCATCCGGACAATAGAGCTTAAGGAGAAAAAAATGACCAAGTCGGACCTAGTGAACGTGATTGCCGAGAAAGCCAAACTTCAGCATCGTCAGAGTGAAATCATCGTCAATGCCATTTTTGATTTCATGTCGGAGTCCCTGAAAAAAGATGATCGCATCGAGATTCGGGGTTTTGGAAGTTTTGTAAACCGCAGTTATGGAAGTTACAAAGGGCGCAATCCGAAAACCGGTGAAGCGGTAGAAGTGGCGCCAAAAAAAGTTCCGTTCTTTAAAGTGGGCAAAGAATTAAAAGAACTCGTGGATGCCGGCGCAAAAAAAGGCGCTTAGATCTCGTATCCTCAAATGTTCAGAGACAGCTTCCGGGAAAATGATTCCCAAAACCTGTCTCCTCACGATTTTGATTTTGAATTAGTTCAGAACTACGAGCGAGATATTGAAGTACCTATCGTTAGGCTGCATAAGTTCACCTAATGAGAAAGCATCGCTGCGACCGTGGTGGTAACAGGACATTTGAGTCGATGAGTAGCCTCCGTTAGCCATGGCTTGGGGAGGAGTCAAGTACATGCGCAATTCGCGTTGATCAAGATTTGCATTGCTACTTTGAAATTCAAAGTATTGCGTAGGTTTGATTCCGTAGATGCTGCCAGCCGGTAATACGGAGTCATTATTCATGAAGCGCACGAAGCACCAGGTGTTCTCAAAACTTCCGCCGATGCTGGAATGAACTTGGGATTCGGTTTGGTAGCTTGCGACCACGTCAAACTTAGGCACGATCTGCACAATGATGTTGCAGGCATAGATTGTTTCGATGCTGACATTTTGTAACAGGCCTAGGGCGTTGGCATTGGAAGCGACCGATCGCAAATCAACACAAGCTGGGCTCAGTGGTGGATTCTGGGCTACTGAAGTTCCAGTGCTCGTCGTCGTTGTGGTACCAGTGCCGGATGGATCTACGGGAGTTACGGAAACTCCGGTGCCCGTACCGGTGCTCGTCATAGTATTTGTGCTGCCTGGCGAAGTGCTCATCCACTGAGGATCAGAGTTTGATACAAACTGATCCGATGGTTGTGCGTCCTTAGAGAGTGCAGAAAATTTTGTTTCGCTACCGCAACCGGCGGCAACGCTGAGAAGCAGGCCCATGGATAGGATTGCTCTTGATTTACTGAAGCCTAGAAAACCTATTTTTGAACTTTGTGAATTTTTCATATCCCTTACTTACCCCTCGTGCATTGAGTTAGAGCAAGGCGCGGGCCAAGTGTGAAAAGTCTGTAGATGGTTTTGTGGCTATATCAATAAAAGATGTTTATATCAGGGGTTTAGCGCGTTGATTTCTTCATGGGCGCTAAAACTCATTAGATAAGCACTAGCCAATATAAGTCCAAACCCTGTCATAAATATAAACAGTTGATATTAAGTTTGGCGGCCATAAATTAAAAAAACCCTGTGTCATCAAGTACTTATGTCGTTATTGACACAGCCAAATTTACCGAAACTTAAGGGGAAATAGACCGAGCGGCCGCCGTTGGCGATTACGTGACCCTTTGGCACCGCTCTTGAACATATATAAGGACAAGGGAGAACAGATTTTATGAAAAGGATTATTAAACAAAATAGCTTTATAGAAGGTAACGCTCAGGTCCGTTCCTTAATCGTATTAACGGCGGCCGCCATCCTTATAATGGGAACTTCGGCAAACGCCCAGAACGCAGGATGCACCGAGGACGCCATGGGAAACATTAGCTGTCCTAGCGCTAGAGTCGCTGCTGCGCAGAGTGCAGAACCTGCTCCAGCTCGTCATTCGAGTAGGGCGAATCCATCGAATCCAGCGGGACCTCAAGCGGAGGCTCCAGAAGCTCCATCAACTTCAGACATCGCCACCGCAAGGGTGAGATCAGCCCGCGCCCTAGATGCCTTCGTTGCTTTGGGTGTACATAATTTAGGACCTAGGTCTGAGGCGAATGGAGAGTTCCAGGTAGGTTTTCTTTATCGCCACGAAAATGGTCAGTTCCAAGTCCACGTTGGAGCCGGTGATTATTTTAGCGCAGGTGCAAGTGGTGCCGCGCGAATCCCAATCTATTGCAACCGAATTAACCCCCAAAGCGATACTCGAGTTTGCGCCGTGGGAATGGTTCAAGGTTTAGGGCAAGTAGGATTTAGAGCAGCTGGTCAAAGGGGAGTTGCGGCGGCCGGTGGAATTGGCGTTGGCCTTGAGTCTGGCGATCGTAGATTCTCTGGTGCATTAGGCATTGGACCTGCCATGAGATTTATGGATGGCAGGCAAGCCTACATTGCTCCAGCTGATCCAGCCATTTTAGCTTCCTTTCGTTTGTCACCCCATGAGCGTTTTTATGTCGGCGGAGATGGTGCGATCATTACGGCGCCGCGTCAACGTAATGGGCATTGGATGGTTGACCCAGGCCTTATGTTAACGACTCGAGTTGGTTCAAACCTAACCCCTTGGCTTGACGTTGGAATTCAAACCCAAGTTATGACGGGAATTTCCTCCCGCGGGAATGCGGATGGCTCCGAGGCAAGGGACGTGGAAGGCGCGCAAGTTACCAGCCAATTTATGGTGGGCGTTAACTTTGACCGTCTGGGCAATTCTGCAAACTAACGTTGGATTATTTCAGTGCTCTAGTTTTAGTGTCATTGATGACACGAGTCATAGAAATCCGAGTCAGAGTGGGACCAGGTTTTTGTCAACATCGCGGGATGATCGGTGGATTCTCCCTCCAGTGGTCATAAAACGATGCAAAATGGCTCCAAAATTTTGGCCTAACTCTTGAAGTAGTAGAAGTCGTGGGACGCAATGGATTGCGACTCACGATTTCATCATTGTTGAACGTAGGAAAACCAAGACCATGAACATGAGGGCGTCTAAGATTTCTAGGGACGGAATAAAAAGATTTTAGACGCCCTCCCCCAAAACAAAATTAAAAAATCTAAGGAAAGGTTTCTTAAAAACTGCAACATGACACTACATAATGGAAATGCGACGGATCGCACCTCAGTTAGGCACGGACATCTACACACCAAGGACACCACCCAATATACCCTCTGGTTTTTTCTCTCAAGCTTGCTACTGGTGATGGGATTGGCCTTTGTGAAACTTCTGAATTAGTTTAGGGCATGGCTTCATCCCAAGACGATTCAGAATCCCACGGTGATCTTAAAAAAATTCCAACGTCAGCCTTTGCCAGGGCCACCAAACTCACCAAGCTTGCCGCGTCCATGGGCGTTTCGGCGGGCCTTGCGAGTCTTGGAAAAAAACCCGATCTGATTTTGCAGGCAAAAAAATTAGCCAAGACCTTGGGTGAAATGAAGGGTGGCGCCATGAAAGTAGGCCAGCTGCTCTCCATGCATGCCGATACGCTTTTACCAAAGGAAGTCACGGAAATTTTAATTCCGCTCCAGGGGCATTCTCAGCCGCTTGATTGGAAAATTCTTGAGCCCGTGATCAAGCGAGAGTTGGGCGATGATTTCGCCAAGCGTTTACTTGATTTTTCTAAACGTCCCATTGCCGCGGCGAGTATTGGGCAAGTGCACAAGGCTTGCCTGCCTAACGGAAGGTGGGTTGCGGTGAAAATCCAGTATCCGGGCATTGCAGAGAGCATTGATTCCGATGTGTCATCGTTATCGGCGGTACTTAAAGTTTTTTTAAGTTGGATGCGCGGGGAATCTTTTGACAGCATCATCTCAGAAATCCGGGACGTATTGCATCAAGAAGTGGATTATGAGCAGGAGGCAAAAAACCTAAGTTTTTTCCGGGAAAAATTCCTGGATCAAAATGTGGGGGGGCTTGCCGCTAGAGTGGCGTTGCCAGAGGTGATGCTTGAGCATTCTACGAAAAAAGTTTTAGTAACGGAACTCATGAAAGGGATGTCGGTGCAGGAGTTTGCGGACAGTCCTGAATCAACGCAAGGCGAGCGGAACTTCGTGGGCGAGACGTTCATGCAAGTTTTTTACAATGAGATTTTTGGCTTAGGGGTTGTGCAAACGGATCCTAATTTCGCGAATTATAAAATCATTAAGCGTGAAGGGGAGAACGTAAGACTTCTGCTGCTGGATTTCGGCGCCGTGAGACGGTTTTCCGAAGAGTGGCGACGGGCGTACCTCTCCATGGTGGAGGCGGCTTACCGCAAGGATGAAGCCCAGGTGCTTAAGGTTTCCCATGAGTTAGGTTTTCTTAGGGAAGGGGATTCGGAGGAGTGTAAAGCTTTGCACCTTGAGCTTTGCGAAATGTTTCTTGAACCCTTGCGGGTGGATGGGCCATATGACTTTCATACGAGCGATCTTCCGCAGCGCTTGCGAGCCATGGTTCCACGCATCATAAAGGTTTTTGATTTTAGGGCTCCGCCATCAGAGATCGTGTTTCTCAATCGTAAGATGGTGGGTGCCTATTTCTTTCTGGCGCAGGTACGCGCGCGCGTGGATTTAAAGCCGCTTTTTGAGGCGTTTATTTGACGATGATCGCGGTTGGTGTGCGCTCTAATTCGTGGGTGCAAGCGCCAATCCTATTCAGGCATCGGCTCCCGCAGATAGGGATTCATTTTTCTTTTTCCGAAGGATTGAATCGCAGTTAGGCGATTATGGGCGGCACAAAGCAGGGTGAGGTTTTGCGGGTCATGAGTGCCGTTTTTTGCAAAGGGTACGCGGTGTTCAACCTGAAGCTTCCAACGTGAAGTGCATTTGCGATTTGAAACAGGATCGACGTAGGTACATTCACCTTGTGCCTCTTTCCAAACGGAGTGGCGATCAGAGGATTTGATGTAGCGACTCTTTAGATTTGTGGTTGGTGATTTTCGCACTGGTGGGAATTTTGAATTTACGTGGGCTTGGTGGTCTCGGAGTTGATCTGTAGCCGCGCCTTTTTGACCTTGGCTTATTGCTACTGCACCTGCCGCTTCACCATTAACTTCGTTACTTGTTGCTACTTCAACTGGATGAATTTTACGTACCGCTCTAGATTTCTTATGTTCTGGATCAATTGCCTTAAGGACGAGATCAGCCATCCTATGAAAGAGCGCGTTGTAAGATGCATCAGCTTGAGTGTGAGAAGTGAGCTCCCTTACTTTTTGAAGCTTTTTAAGAAGCAAGTCGTCTGCGATAAACTTAATTTCAGTTTGGGTTTCGTTAATCGCCCGCACGCGATCAGGTGATGGCAGTTCTGGATCAATAGATTTTAAAAGCTTTTCCGTCTCAAGTTTTGATTGGCCCTTAATGCTTTGAAGTAATTCAAACTTCGCATCAACTTTCCAAGCCTTTCCTTTTCTCGCCTGAACTTTAAAGAAGGACTGAGCCTGGCTTAGGGCCGTAACGTTCATCTCGCCTTTTTGAATCGCCTTTTCAACTTCTGGTATATCGGCAATAAGCCTCATGGCATCAACTTTGCGGTAGGCCGTCGAGGAATGATATCCAAGTTCCTCAACCAGAAATCTCTCAAGGCTTGGGTATCCCATCTCAAGATGAAGACGCCGTAACTCAATTTCCCTAAGCCCACGCAGCACCAAAAGCTCAGCTTCTCGTTCTCGCAGAGCAAATATTTTAGTTTGTTTTATTAGGTCTTGGTTAGAAAAATTTTTGAAGGAAATCATGAAAATATAATTAGCATAAATCCGAAAAAAGCGCTTAAAAACAGCTGTTTTAAGGGAAGAAATAAATTTATTTTTCGGAGAAGCTTGAATGTTACGCAAATCTAAATTTTTAAATTTTCAGAAAAATATGTATGGGAAATTGAGTGCCAGTGCATCTTCATCACTCCCTGTCCCACTTCCACAAAATCGCGGGCAGAGGAGGTGGCTGGCATCCCAAAAATGCCGGCCTCCTTCTCTGCCTTCACGCATCTCAGAAGGGTCTACATTTGCCTTCTCATCCCTTCCTCGCGGCCCGCACCCGCCTCCGCCCGTTCCTCACCACACCCTGGCAAAATTTGCCGCATTAATGCCATTTTCCGAAAAACCGAAGTGATCCCTAGAGATGAACTCCTTGCTAGGGTACCTAAAACACCTCCGTATCATCGGCACTTTGCCTTTCCTCATCGCAGGCCTTACGGGCTGCGGTGAACAACGCAACGTGACCCAATTTGGCCGTGTGTTTGGCAGCACTCCTTTGCTCAGCTCATCAAACTCCGTAGGTTGGAATTCTAGCCAAATCGTCGATGACAGTGCAGGAGAAATTGTAAACGCCATAAACTCTGGATCCGGAGTGGGCGCCATTTGCCAGACCGCAAACTTAAGTTACGCAACTTCCGGATGCGTTCAGCAGGCAGGCATTGTTGCCACCGCCGAAAGATTTTTCCTAGGGTTTCCCCAAGAAACTACTACCTTCATTTACAATCCCCTGGGCGCCATGACCTCACTCACCAGTTGGCTGTTCTCCAGAACCGACACAACGGACCTCGACGGCGCCAGTGCATCCAGTGCCGGTTATGTCGCCTACGCAAAACTTAGTAACTCAAAAATTATCGGCGTGTTCTGGCGCTTTAATGTTTCCGACGAATTTAGCGTCATGGCCAATGTTTTTGATCCCATTACCGGTACTTGGGGTACGGCAAAACAGATCAACGCCAGCGGGGCAGGCGTGCCGACGTTCACCGGACCCGCGGGCGGCGCTGGCCTTGCTCCCAAGGACCTTGCCATGTACTACTCCGGCGCTGGCGTCACCGCACTTCAATGCCGTCCTCGCATTGCTACTTCCGGCACCACGGCCATGGCGCTTTGGTGTGAAAACAGTTTGAATTTTGATCTTCGCTCGAATCCCGCCGCCACGAACTACCAAACACTATCAACATATTTAGTTTATTCTATGTATCGTGACGGACAAGGGGGAGGGTGGTCGCCTTACACCTTAGATGGATCAACGGTAAGCTCACCCGTTTTCTCTGAAGCGGACACCACGTATTACGGCACCAACAAAACTACGGCCGCTGGGTTTCACGGCCTGCACGCAGAAATTGTCGGCGGGCCAGCCGTAGTGACCCCACATTATTACAAACCAGGCCTTATGCGACGGATGGTAGTTCCAGCGTTTGAGCCCAACGCGCTCTTCATTGGCGAAGGCACCAGTGTGCATGTGGCTTATCCCATCCCGCATTCCCTCAATCCCGGGACGGGAATTTCCTATGCTTTGAACGCAAGTTCCTTTACTTTTGGACTCACGCCGCCCGCGACGAATTTTGGGGTGTTACTCAATGACGACGCAACCGCCGCAGATTTTTCTGACCTGCGGGGAATTTCTAGCGATGGAACTCGCTTCTTTGCCCTAGATGATGGAGCCGTAAAGATTTGGCGCACCCTACCCAACAGCAGTAGGGCTTACGCAAATATGGTGACGGTGAATAATGCTACGGCGAGCGGCGTTCATTCCGACGGCGTAAAACTTTACATTGTAACGGCGAATCCGGCGTATCTTTACATCCTACCTATTCCGAGGGCCGACTGCATTATCGACGCAACGGTGCCGGCCAATACGACGTGCGGAAGTGTCGTCGTCGTAACTGCGCCCCAAAACTTAACCGCGGTACATTCCGCGGGGAGTAATATCGTGGTGACTTCACTTACGCATGCATTCTTGCTGGGCAGGAGTCCAGGAAGTAACTGCACCATCTGCGGCACTTGCAGTTCCTGCACGAGCCTTGCTCAAGTCGTAGATGCTCCCACCGATGCCTTTACGGACGGCAAACGCCTCTTCATCGCTGACACCGACCAAATTAAAGTTTGGAACCGAATACCTACTACAGACGACACCAAGCCAGGTTTTGTAATTCCCCTTACGGGAGTAACTAAGGTCACTAGCGATGGCGCGAGACTTTTTGCCAACTACGATGACGGCGCCTTGGGTTATGGGGTTAAAATTTGGCGCAATCTACCATTTGATTCGGCTCAGCTTCCAAATGCCGATATCACTTCGACTACGCCCGTTACGTCTTTAACCTGGTCTAAATATTTACCGTTTATTTCTGAGCAATTTGAATGGCCAACTCTTGATACAACGTATGCCGGCGAATATTCGGTGAATCCTAAAACCAAGGATCAACTAAGCCTGTTGTTTCGCGGCCAAGCTTTCATTTTCAATCGCCTGCCCGGAGACCCTTTCGGTTTTGATCGCTGCGCGGCTATTTCTAACGTGGTGGAAAGCATAAATCAGAATCAGAGTTTCAGATCTACTGGTCTAAAGATGACGCTTCCCCAAGAGTGGGGCGAGCCTGCGTGTGGATCCCTTCCGCGGGGGCATGGTCAATATTTTTACTTGACCCACAATCCAGAGGCTAGTCCCGACGACGGAGTTGACTACGCGCGCAAGAAAACGACTAATATCTTAGACGATGTGGATTTTGATGACATTCGTCTGAGGGCCACGGCCATCGATGGCTCCCCGGGGAGTGCGAAATACGGTCGCTTTTTCATAGCGTCCGATCTTGATTACGATTATTCCATTTCTAAGCGCCCGGGCACCAATGCGGTGAACACATCTACGATTAACCTTTATGAACAAGCCCAATATTTTTCGGGAATTCTCCACGGAGATACTTCTGTTCCCTCGTTTAACGGTTTACCCGTAATGCCGCCATCTGGATATCCCTCAAACCCGGCGCTCCTCAACCCTTTTTGGTCAGCCCAGATGGACGTCGCAGCCACCGGATTTTCTGATTTGGTAGGCACCGGCAGCGGTGATTTCCTTGTTTTGCAAACGGCCCGCACAATTGCGTCTCCGGTTGCCGCTGCTATGTGCGGAGAAACCGCCCTCACAAGCCTTGCGTGCGCACTATCTTTTGCTTCGACCGTGGCAAGACCATTTCCCGAGGCCGACCCGCATTTGGTCCCTTCAGAATTTGCTTACCCCAGACAGCTCTTCGCTTACCTTTTTCAAAATGGCGACTGGGTTCGTTTTGCTTCACCCACGGTAACTGGATTAACGTTCACCGCTGCTTCACCAAAACCATTTTTCCTGGGACCAACGCAAACCAGAGTGGCCTCCGCGCAAGGAAACCCTCAAGCCATTCCGCTTGGCGTGCGAAACCCCAGGGCCGTATCGAACAATGCAGGAAAAGCGCTCATTTTATTTTACGCTAGAGATGCCGCGAGGCCCTACCAATCCCAAGATGCATCCGTCTTTGTTGCGGCGACAACTCCATTGGCGACGAAAGCACCCAATCGTTTGTGGATGTCGACGTTTGATAAAGCTCAAGGATTTACCACTCCCGCCGTAGTCGGAACCAATGTCATTGCGACTACCGGAAACCAGTTTCATGATCGCGAGGTTTGCGAAACCGCCGATCCCTTAACCGGAGCCACGGGACCCGTTACAACCTTTGACGCAAATTTAGCTTCGGGCTGCATCGTCGGAGTCGATCCCTATGGACCTGGCATTCTAGGGCCCACGGATTCTCTGAACTACGCATTTGATGTGCCGCCCATTCCTGCCGCCATGAATAGCTCTGGCCAAGCGGCCGTGGGGTATCATGCCTACGACGCCTCAGGCTACGTTAGGTATTATGTTGCGGCCTACGGACCCGAGCGCGGACTTGATGCGTTTACTAGCATCGATCAAGGATCGGGCTACACCATGGGGGGCGCCCTCGCGGTGGATGACTCAGGAAATATCGCAGCCGTTTGGGAAGGCCGCACACTGATTTCTAGAACCTCAAGAAGTGGTTACTCTAGTGGGACCGCCGCCGAAAATCATATCTACTTTAGGTACTACACCGCAGCGTCTGCCGCTTGGGGCACCACCGTGCAGGTTGATTCCCTAACGACTTCCGGAATGGATATCACAGTAAAAAATCCGCAGGCCGGAATGATGCCCAATGTCAGTTTTGGCGCCGGTGGTAGGATTATGATCACCTGGTCTGGCCCAGCTTGTGATTCGTTATCGAGCGCCGCTTGTCGGCGTAGTCAGTGGACAAGAATGTATCGCCCTTAGAAAAATGCGATATTGGTTTTGGAGTTCCCATCCAAATGTTACTCTCGTTCCAATCCCATGAATTTCACCAAATTAAAAAATCAGATTCCGTCGTTCTATTTTATTTTTTTCTCTGGAGTCATTCTCATCCTGGGTCTGGCCCTTAGACTTTATTTTGTTTCTAAATACCAAACGAGAATTTGCATCGATGAGATTTGGTACATTTTAAACCCCGCCTATAAGCTTGCCTTTGGCATGGGTGCGGTGATCGATGATCCGGCCCAAAATGGAATGCGAGGATTTTTATGGCCCTCACTTTTAAGCCTATACCTTAAAGGACTTTCCTTTGTGGGGCTTACTAACGGAGTGTTTGTCCTAACGGCCGTAAGATTTTTGTTCACCGTTTTTTTAGCATCGGGATTTTTCGTTTACCTCAAACTTTTGAAAAAAGAGTTTGCCCTCCAGTTCCCGCCCTTTTTAGCGGTTCTGGTACTTTTTCTAAACCCTGAGTTCATTCATTTTGGTGCAACGGCGGAGCTTAATGTTCTGGCCTTTCCGTTGTTGATTACCGGGTTTTATTTATTTTTAGAAACCAGGAATCAAGCAACCGCGGATACTAAAACCTATCTTGCGTGGTTTTTGCTTTTCGCTACGGCGTTACTTCGCGTGCAGTACGGGATAGCTCTGGGGTTTGTGCTGGCCGTAATGCTGTATCAACGGCAGTTTAAAAAAGTTCTTCAATTTATAGTTCTGGGCATGCTGGTAGTGCTCTTAGACGTAGCGTTTGAATCTTATATGTACGGGCACACGATTTTTCCCATGTGGAATTACCTCCATGCCCACCTTTTTCAAAAACTTGCCGATAGTTACGGAGTTTTACCCTTTGGCGTATCGTTTGAGTTTTTATGGCGCCTCATGTCAGAGCCAGTATTTGCGGCCGCGGTTTTAACTCTGCCCTTAAGCTACCGTCGAGCACCGAAGCTTACGGCATTTACGGTTCTGCTTTTTTTCGTTCATTCTATTAGCGGACATAAAGAGATGAGATTTTTTTTCGGGCCGGCGGTCCTGTTCTCGGGCCTTGCGGCTGCGAGTTTACAATCTTGGTTGGAAGAAAAAATTCAGAATGCGCCCGGTCATCTCCCGCGCACGGTGGCGGCTGGCTTTGCCGTCCTAGTTTGCGTTTTCTTTTTCTGGCGTGGGCAAAAGAAAGTGGCTTGGTCAGAATTTTCCATTCCTGGAAAACTTGAAACCTTAGCCGGCACCCAGCCCGATGCAAAAGGCCTCGTTACCTTAGGGTGGGGTGGTATTCACCATGGCGGGAATTATACTTTCTATAATAAAGGTCCCTACATCCTCGCGGAAGATTTAGCGCAACTTAAAAGTTTTTCCTTAGATGCGGCGCAATTCAATTACGTGGTGAGCTCCGCCAACCACGATTTCCTTTGCCGTAACAAAATTGCCGAACAAGATGGCGCGATTCTTTATCGGTGTGAAATTCAGGAAATGGTCGCCTTGTTTGAGAAATAGCGAGCTTAGTTGGATTAAAAAGAACTTTTCACTTTTTATCCTGAGCACCTTTTTTCTTATCCTGACTTTGCCCTTTGCCTTTGACCGGCCTTCTGGGGGACGAAGCGCTGAGCGCCAAGCTTTTACGGCAGGAATTATTCGCAATTACTGCTTTGAACCAAAGACGGACTTTTTTCATACCCCCATGCTGAATTTTGGGAAAAATCCTTTCAACCTTGAAATGACCGCCATCGAATGGCTAGAGGGGCACCTCGCTAGAATCATCGATGGGGGTAGCTGTGAGTCGGTCGAACCCTTGGCGAAATCCCTAAGTGTTTTATTTTCGCTTTTGGGGATCATTGCCCTTTATTTTCTTTCGAAAAAAATTTGGGAGATGCTTGGTCTAAAAAGTTCCTTAAGTCATGCGGCGGGCCTTTGTTCGGCCTTTTCTCTGGCGTCTAACGAGCTTTGGCTCAGATATTCAGCCTATTCCATGATTGAAAATAGGGTTTTAAGTTTTGCACTGCTTGCCGTTCTTTTTTCTCTTCAACAAAGAACCGTCTTTGCATTTTTATTCTGGGCCCTCGTGTTTCTGCAAAAGCCTCAAGTGTTTTTATTTACATCTGCATTGTGGCTGGGCGTTATCGTGGTTTTTATTTTCACCAGACGGGAAGGTTCGGCGAGCTCACCTTCGTGGTTGAGCCAAGTTCAAAAAATACTTTCCCCTAAAATTATTTCTGCCTACGTTTGTGCCTGTATTTTAGGCTTTTTATGGTTTTTCTATACGCACGAAACGAATCCTCAATCCGACCTTCCCTGGATTGTGCATACCGGTCCGTGGCAAAGGAAGTGGTACTTCGGCGATTTTAGCGAAAGGATTTCGGTTTTTTATTTTAAAAACTTAATTCTAAACGGACTTAGAAATACCGGCCTTAACTTTGCGCTTCCGATTATGCTCGTTTTTCTGATTTTTAGGCAAAAGGCTAAAGACATAAGTGAACATCTTCAAAATCTATTGAAACTGGTCGTTCCCTATTTTGTGTCCGTACTCATCTATACTTTCATTTTTTACCCGATGTACGTTTCGCACGAATATTATGCCCTGCCCCTTAACGTCGCAAAGACCCTCACCGTGGGGCTAGTCACGGTCTATCTCATGGGCATTTTGTATCCAAGACGCCAAATGCTCATTTCACTTTTGGTTTTACTGATTTTCATCGCAACCCCCGAGCTCAAAAAATATACGGCCTTTGCCAAAGAATTCCGGGACCCCCATTCTAAGGTTTATTTTCCCGCGTGGAATCACCAAATTTTTCCGGAGCGTGCGCTCGTGGTGATAGCCGCCCCCGGCCCCGGGCATGATTTACTCCATCTCTATTTCACCAAACAAAAGGGCTTTTTCTGGTGCGCGCAGAATGAGAAATTTGCGCCAAGGGCCTACTGGAAATCCCAGGGCGTAAAATACGTGGCGTGGTCCGATGGTAAAGAAGATCCTCTCACGCACCTGAAAACGTGGACGGTGCGGAGCATGGAAGAAGAGCTTAAGTTAGCCAGAGATCGGGGCTGGTCCTCCGACGTAAATGATGTGTGGAGTGCGCATTCCATGGCTGAGTGGTCACAAATTGCTGGGCTTAAGGATAAAAAACCCTGCAATGGAGTAGGGGAGTACGACCCGAGGACCTGGTAACCGGACTGAAGTTGCGGCGTCGTCAGAACTTGATGCTTAAAGCTTCATCGGCTAATCTTTCGGTATGCAAAAGCTCTCGGTTCTCATTCCCGTTTATAATGAAGGGTCGCGCCTGGCGGAATTTGTGGAGATGTTACTTAAGGCTCAGTGTCCCATTGAACGAGAGCTGATCTTTATTGATGATGCTTCAACGGATGAGAGCTTAAAAACCCTTAAGACGCTTTCGGAAAAGTATAACTTCAAACTGCTTGAGCAAAAACCAAATCAAGGCAAGGGTGCCGCTGTCATTCGAGGAATTTCTGAATCATCGGGAGATTTCTGCATGATTCAAGATGCTGATTTTGAGTACGATCCCAATGACGTTCCCACGTTGTTAGAGCCGCTGATAGAAAATCGCGCTGACGTGGTGTTCGGCAGCCGTTTTAAGACCAATTTTCAAGTGCATAGAACTTATCATTACTTCGTGAATAAATTTTTGACTCTGCTTAGTAACTTGTTCTCGGGAATTTACCTTACGGATATGGAAACTTGTTACAAAGTTTTCCGCAGCGATCTGCTCAAATCTATGGATTTGAAGTCAAAAAGATTTGGCATCGAAGTTGAGCTTACGGCTTATCTCGCAAAAACGCGGGCGCGTATTTTTGAAGTTCCCATTTCCTATTTTCCAAGGACTTACCTTCAGGGAAAAAAGATCAGTTGGAAGGACGGCATTGCAGCCCTTTGGCACCTTTTGCGCTTCAATTTTTTTGTTTCAAAACAGCAGGCCTTTAAAAATCAATTGCGCTGAAGGCGATCTCTCAGGATCTGAATGGCGGAATGAACGTCACAGCAGGTGTGAATGCGGTCGTGGGACGAGGTTTCGTGGATCGCGTCCGCATGCACTAAGGTCAAAGTTTTGAGTTCCTCTAGGTAAGCAAGATCCGTTGCATCCCCGAATTCTCCTAGGAACAAAAGTTCATCCCGGGTGACGAATACGTGAGCCGGTTGGTGGGGATTAACCCTGGCGAAGCGAAGGGCGCTTTGCAACTGCATTCTGGCGTAATGCCTTAGGATATCGATAATGTTTGGGCGGATATACGGTGATCCGTTAGGCCTAGTTCTTTGGGATATTCCTCCCGATAATCGATGCATTAGAAGGACGGTGGCAGCGCGCGGAAACCTTGTGGCATACATTTCAATGAATAGAATGTTATCGGCCATCCGTAGGCCCCGCTCCGTTCCGGTATCCACCGGGAAAGCATTCCAGCGGCCGCGAAAAAGTTCTACCAGTTCAAATAATTTTTGTTGGGCCGCTAGCTGAATGGCTTGCTGCCAAATTGCAGAAGCATTCATTACTCTCTCGGGTAAAAAATCTCTCTTTTCCAACTGGGCCTGAGCATGCTCAAGCGCCTTGGCAACGGCGTGGTTTGTCCACGGGCCAGTGAATTTTATATTTAGGGCGTATAGATTGTTTATCACCCCCCTCAACTCATGTGGCTTCAGCCCAGGGCAGTCTAAATAATTTAATACATCCCTTAAGCGAGATTCCTCATGTCTATCCGTGGTCCGTGTCTCCGTGACTTCTTGGATTAACTGTTCCCAGATGAGGTCAAAACTCTCCCGTTGGGCCGATGAAACGAGGGGGGATAAAAGGCCACTTTGTTTTCCCGTGACGAGATGCAATTTAAAATACCAGTTCTTTGCATGGGAATACAAAAACCTAAGGTCCGGGCCTGAGAGCTCCTCGGAAGTATAGAGACTACCAACCTCATCGCCGATGTCGAGTAATGTGATTAGGAACACGGCCTCGTCATCAAAGCTAGCTCGCCTAATGTAATGATGTTGCGGTCCAAGTTCTTGAAGGGGGTCGTCATGCCGCGGGCTTTCGGTTGTGACGTGCTTAAACTCGGGTAGGACCTCCATGAGGTCAGCCAATAATCTTGGGTAGATCCTCAGGGTGCGCTGTCCCATGGGGTCAGGGGCCATGAGTTGTGGCGCATGCCGGGGGTCCAGGTTCCAGGCGGCCGTAGCATCAAGGACCTTCCGAAGCTTGCGCATTTCACGCTTTGAAAATGTAACATGCAGTTCCGTATGGGCACCCACTTTAGGCAAAGCTGCCTTGAGTTTTTGAAGTCGGGAGCTGGTGGCGATGGGGCCTGAAGTTAAGAAAGTAAAACAGAGGACCGGAGTTTTTTCGGTTTTTGGAAAGCGTTCGTCATCAAGGCTCGCGGCAAGGGTTTTCTGACCAAGGGCACTCAGAGCCATGGTCAATGCCATCAAAGCGGGCATAAATTTATTCAGTTTATTAAAAGAAAACGCTTGGAACATGAATGCCGGCTACCATTCCGGCCGTTCACGAGTCAACGAAGTTTACTGAAGTAAATTACCTATAACCGCTGTTTGATCTGCAGCTGAAAAACCGCATTGTACTTGCGGCCAGAGCATTTACCGCAACTCCAAACGCCCGCGCGTTTGCGGTAATACTCCCGCGCACAGCGTGGGCATTCATAAATTATTTTTGTTTGGGGAGGAATAAGCCCGCTGTAGCGGGAAAAGCCGCAGGCTTTCAGCTTTCGGGTGAATTCCGGCGTATGGCCGCAGGGGCGCCCCCGAAAATCTAGCCAGTAGTGAACCATCTCATGGCCAAGAGTATCTTCAATTTGCGCCCAGTCAGAAATGCCGTTTTCAAAGTACCGAGTACTGATTTGAATGATTCGGTCAGGCCGCCAGCGGTACTGGCCACCCGTCGTTTTAAGGCGTCCCGAAAACCGCATCTCAACGGGCGGAAGAATGCCGCCAAAATGTAAAAAATTAAGCTGCCAAAAAAGCGTCTGTAACCTTTGTTCACGCGAAAGGAGTTCGACTGCGGTGGTCGACACTCCAGGGATTTCACACGTCGGAACAAACGCCCGTGGAATTTCCGCGGCCTTTTTCACGGTAGATAAACGAGGAGTAGGCGCAGGGCTTGGCGCTTCCACTTCCCGCTTCAGCTCAGGCTTAGGTAAGCTTTGAAACCAATCGAGGAAGAAGCCCATCAAATCCACCATTACTCATGACTAAAACGACATCGCCTGAACGAAGGCCATCTACGAATTTTTGCACGCCTTTTTCATCGGTGCTGATGACATCCGCTTTTTTTCCGCGCTCTTTTAAATCGGATAAAAGTTCTTGGGTCGAGAATTGTTCTTTGGGATCAATTCCCGTTTGGTCGTAGGGTTTGGCTAAAAACACGAGATCTGCCATATCAAAACTTTCGGCATAGGCCTGCTGAAAAATCCGGCGTCGAGAAGTAGCCGACCTAGGTTCAAAACACGCAACGATGCGGTTTTGCGAATATTGGCACTTCATGGCAAGCAGCGTTTCCCGAACGGCCGTAGGGTGATGCGCAAAATCATCGATCAGGGTTATGCCCTTAAGTTTTGCGTAAACTTCCTGTCTTCGTTTTACGCCGTGAAAGTTTCGCAGCGCTTCGACGGCTTCTTCTTCATCAAGCCCAAGCTCGTGAACAAGCGCAAGGCATGAAAGTGCGTTAAGGGCATTGTGACGCCCGGGCACTCTGAGGTGAACCTTATGATCGCGCCACGAGAAATCAGAGCCCGTGCCCGTGAGCACCAAGCTTTTTGCCCGGTGATCAGCGCCAGCGCCAAAACCATAGGTTACGACCTTAGCGCGGGATTTTTGGGCAACCCTAAGTGGCGTTTCCGTTTCGGCGCATGCAATGAAATGGCCCGTCGGGTCCGTGATGGCAGCTAGGTTTTCAAAGGCTTTGATCACCGCCGTGATGTCTGGATAAATATCGGCATGATCAAACTCAACACTCGTAAGAATGACTTCTTTGGGCCGATAATGGGTGAATTTTGGGACCTTGTCAAAAAAGGCCGTGTCGTACTCATCACCTTCTAGAATCATGAACTTTGAGTCTTCAATCCGGAAACTATCCGGTAAATCCGCCGGAACTCCGCCGATAAAATACGAGGGCTTCTCTTGGAGTTTTTCAAAAACAAATGCCGCCATGCTGCTGGTGGTAGTTTTTCCGTGGGTGCCGGCAATGACGATGGAGTCTTTTCCCGGCAAAACAAAGTTTTCTAAGGCCTGGGGTAGGGATTGATATTCAATTCCACTTTCGATGACGGCCTGCATTTCAAGATTCGTTTTACGAATCACGTTACCGACAATCACCAGATCTGGTTTGCATTTTTTGATGTTCTCCGGATCGTAACCGAGAAAAACGGGAACTCCGGCATCTTTTAAAACATCGCTCATGGGCGGGTAGATATTTTGATCACTTCCCGTGACCTCAACTCCCTGGCGTTTTAAGTACGCGGCAAAGGAACCCATCAGGGTTCCGGCGACTCCAAGGATATGAATTTTTTTTGAAGCAAACATCTTTTATAGTCTGAAGGTAATGGGGCCTAAGGTCAATATCTTGAGGCTTTTGCTCCGGCTTCATCAAACTGCACGCAGGGCGTCCCTTTGGGGTCCAAAGGCACTTCGAGTTTGACCGGTACGCCGATGGGAAAAGAGATCTGCCTTTGACCATGCCCCGCGGGAAATCCTGCCACCACGGGCACGTTTTTTTTATGAAAGGTTTCCCGAAAAAAGCGTCGCAAAACCTGGGTCACCGACACGTCGGCGTAAAGATCGGAATGGGGTTCACAGGAGGTAAAATCCCCTAAAATAACGCCTTTTACGCCGTTAAAAAGGCCGGCATGCAGTAGCTGATGCAGCATACGGTCCACCCGAAAGGGCGCTTCGCCAATATCTTCTAGAAAAAGAATGTGACCCTTAGTGTTAAGTTCATAAGCCGTACCTAAACTTGACGCCACGACAGATAGATTGCCCCCAACCACCGGTGCTTTAGCTTTCCCAGGCACAACGGATTCTAAAGAAACATCGGCCAATTTTCGCGGAATGGACCCCAGGGGGAGATTAGAAAAGAGTGAACGTTCAAGAGTTTTAAGTTCAAAAGCTAGAGGTTCATCAAAGGGCCGACCCGCAATCATGGGCGTATGAAAACTCACCCAATTGAAGTCCTGGTAAAGGCCATTAATCAAAATTGTCATATCGCTATAACCCGCAACAATTTTCGGCGTAAGAGCTTTGCCCTTACGTTTCAGGGCGGCTTCCGCTCGCTTTAGCTCTTTTCGCAGATCCAAATAAAACCGAGCACATCCATAACCCCCGCGAACGCCCAAAAGAGCATCGATGGAAGGGTCCAAGAGCCCCGTCAAAACATCCTGCATCCGCTCAGCATCGGTAGCCGGAAAAAACATTTCTCGTCCTCGCAAATGCGTGGCTTCCACAGCCTCAACATGAAATGTTTGCTCAAAAAAAGTTTTCCCCCGAACAAACTTCTCCTCCAAAAAATGAAACCCCGGCGCCACCAGCAAAACTCTGGAACCGCGCCTCAAACACCTCGGCTTAAGTACCTTCCCTGCCTTCATCCCGTTCCCCTTGTTCTCATTGAAGCACATTCGCGGCGCTAAAAAAACCACCTCAGGGGTTCTCACGCATCAGGATGATGGATCCCACGCGTGAAGAAGCGCAGGAATTTTTGGGCAGGAGCCCAAAAATCGGACCCTGCGACAGCAGGGTCGCGGAGCTGGAAGCGTAGCGAACGGCGCGTACCCCTGAGGTGGTTTTTTTAGCGCCGCGAATGTGCGTTCCAGGAATTAATGCTGCGTCGCGCTTTTTCTTTCGCCGCAATTTATGTCTACCTATGGGAGTTGAGTCTAGGAGCCCTATGCGAACCTTTTTTGGCGCGCTTCTTCTGCTGGGTAGTATGAGTCAGGTTGCATCCGCAAATTTATTGCGGGTGCTTCACACTAATGATTTGCATTCCTATTTTGAACATGGAGATGAACCGGACAAGGGTGGGTACGAAAGTTTGCGCCACGATCTTGATATGATGACGAATCTTAGTACCGCTCAAAATATCCCAACTCTTAGGGTTGATGCCGGCGATTTCTCGGAAGGCCATCTCAATTTCATGGCCAAGCAGGGAAGAGCAAGTTTTGAATTGATGTCGCTTTTAGGTTACGAGGCCATCACTCTAGGAAATCATGATTGGCTCATGGGTGTGCCCGACCTTCTCACCATTCTTTCGGAGCAAACACCAAAACTACCTATTTTAGCGGCAAATTTGCACTGCGCAAACCCAAGAACGCAAGCGGAGCTTTCGCGCGTGATCAGGCCCTATATTGAAAGACGTTACGGGAGCGGTAATTCCCGCGTTCGCATAGCGATCCTTGGGCTAACGACGCCAGACATTCTTTTTTCCTGGCGCTTGCTACCGGACTGTACCGTTCGTGATCCTCTCGAAGTCTTAGATGAGTTTATTCCGTGGCTGAGGCGAAATAATGATTTCGTATTTGTGCTCTCACACTTGGGGTTTTTTAGTGACATTGATTTTGCGCGGGCCTCCACCGGCGTTGATCTCATTATTGGTGGGCACAGTCATACCGTTTTAAATTCGGCCGAAGTCATAAGAAATCGGGCAAATATTCCCGTTCCCATTGTGCAAGCGGGACAGCACGGGGAAATGTTTGGCGATCTTTTGCTTGACCTTTTTCCGGGGTCACCGCTTCAGATTTTGGATTACAACCTTCATGAAGTGCTGAAGGAACCTAGTCAGTTCCAATCTCCCATTGCTCAGAAAATTGCGGAAATGAGAAATGAACTGGTTACCCACTACGGAGCGCCCCATCTCAAGGCCATCGTTGGGACTTCGGAAGTTCCGCTTCACTCACCTAAAAAAACGACAACCCCCTGGGGTTATTTTGTGGCCGAGGCTTTTCGCCAAACGGCCCAGGCGGAAATTGGAATTGATGTGGAGCGGTTTCACGGAGATCAATTTGATGGAGGAGTGATTGAGCGCGAAAAAATTATGCGGTTCTACCCTCGATTTTTTGAGTTGAATCGTAAGCACGGATGGCACGTGTTTCGCGTAACGGCGTCCGCCGTTTTCATTAAGGAGCAACTGCAATACCTCATGGCCCAAGGCATGCCCTTTTCCATCGCGGGCTTTAAAATTGATTGGCGCGTAAATATGGAAAATGGGGTGCCGACCATTGAGGTTTCGGGCCTGAGATGGCTTAACGGTACCCCCATTCCCATCTCGGCTTGGATTTCCATCGGCATGCCCGAAGGGATCGTACGGGGTGGGCTTTTATCTCAACCGGTTTTATCTGGCTTAGTTTTACGAAATCCTTTAGATACCCGAGTCTCAATTTGGTCTTCTATTGAACGGCATCTGCGCAGAAATCAATTTGTGGTACGAGCTCAACAAGAAGGGTTTACAGAAATTCCATTTAATGAAGACGTTGGTAATTGACGGGCGAATGTTCTCCGCCGAGCCCCGACTTCCTTGCCTAAACTAAATCTTTGAGTTGCCAAAATCTTACGATGGTGAATACGCTAATTAGGATAAAAAAAGTTTTGGGGGTTTTTCATGCAAGAAAACAGCGCCGTCATTAAGAATTCGTTCGCACAGCTTTGGGTCAATCAAATTGCGTCCCTCTGTGAACCGGATCGCATAAAAATTTGTGACGGATCTGACCAGGAGTTTGCGAGCCTCTGTGACGAAATGGTAGAGCGGGGCACGCTGCAAAGATTGAATCCCGAAAAAAGGCCGGGCAGTTTTCTTGCACTTTCTGACCCTAGCGACGTGGCGCGCGTAGAGGATCGCACCTTTATCTGTTGCGAGAATGAAGATGACGCTGGTCCCACCAACAACTGGATGGCACCCCATGAAATGAAGGCGAAAATGGCCGAGCTTTTTGAAGGCTGTATGCGAGGCCGCACGCTTTACGTTGTTCCCTTTTCCATGGGCCCGATTCCAAAACCAGGCGAGGAACATAAATCCATTTCCCAGATTGGCATCGAAATTACGGACTCTCCCTACGTGGTCGTGAATATGCGGATCATGACCCGAATGGGGAAGGCTGCACTTGATCACCTTGAATATTTGGAATCCCAGGGCCTAGGTCAACATTTCGTAAAGTGCGTGCATTCCGTGGGAATGCCTTTAACAGAAAATGAAAAAGATGTGCCTTGGCCCTGCAATGCCGATCAGAAATACATTGTTCATTACCCCGAGGAACGAGCGATTTGGTCTTTTGGCAGCGGCTACGGCGGAAACGCGTTGCTTGGAAAAAAATGTTTTGCCTTACGCATCGCCTCTTCCATGGGACGCGATGAAGGATGGCTTGCGGAACATATGTTAGTCCTAGGCGTTGAGTCCCCGCAGAAAAAAAAGACCTACGTCACGGCGGCGTTTCCAAGCGCATGTGGAAAAACAAATTTTGCCATGATCATTCCTCCGCCTTCCTATGAAGGGTGGAAAATTACGACCATCGGTGACGATATTGCTTGGCTCAAGCGATCAGAGACCGGTGAGCTGAAGGCCATCAATCCGGAGGCTGGCTTTTTTGGCGTGGCACCTGGCACTTCCATGAAAAGTAATCCCAACGCCATGCGTACCCTTTCCAAAAATACGCTTTTCACTAATGTTGCTCGCACTCCAGATGGTGATGTTTGGTGGGAAGACATGACCGAAACTCCACCTGAGCGTTTGATCGATTGGCAAGGTAAGGAATGGACCCCAAGCTGTGGCAGAAAAGCAGCGCACCCCAATGCCCGGTTTACGGTTGCGGCAAGTCAGTGCCCCAGCATTGATGAAAATTGGGAACGGGCAGAGGGCGTACCTATTTCAGCCTTTATTTTTGGCGGAAGAAGGCCAGATACCATTCCTCTCATTTGTGAAGCGAGGGACTGGAATGCAGGGGTTTACCTCGCCGCTTCCACCGGATCAGAAACTACGGCGGCGGCTACGGGAAAGGTCGGTGTAGTGCGTAGGGACCCCATGGCCATGCTACCTTTCTGTGGCTACAATATGGCCGATTATTTTAGGCATTGGATCAGTTTAGGAAAACTCTTAGGGGATCAGGCGCCAAAAATTTTTGGGGTAAACTGGTTTCGAAAAAATTCCGACGGCAAGTTCATTTGGCCAGGGTTTGGTGAAAACATGCGTGTACTGGAATGGGTAGTTTCAAGGGTTGGAAACTCTCCACAGGATAACGCCCATAGATCGGCCCTGGGTTTTGTGCCGCACTACAAGGACTTGAATTGGGATGGTTTAGAAAAAATTAGCGCAGCTACCTTTTCTGCGCTCATGGATTTAGATGCGGACAAATGGCAGCAGGAACTTCAAGCGCGAGATGAATTTTTTGCGCAGTTTGGTAAACGACTGCCTCCGGAATTCCAGGAAGAAAGTAAACGCTTACGTCATGAACTCACTCGCGAGTTAAAGCTTAAAGCTCAAGAAGTTAGGGAGAGTGAATCGCCTGGGATTTTAGCGCCTTTTGCACAAACTTCAGAATTCGCTCCTGGTACTCTTCTTTAACTTGGTTCCAAATTTTATGGTGAGTGGATGCGGGTACGATCCAAAGTTCATTCTCGCCCTTGGTGGCCGCTAGAATTTGTAGGGCCTGACTTTGGGGGATGATGGGATCATGAAGGGCATGGATGATGAACGCCGGAATTTTTACTTCATGACCAAAATTTCTGATGTCGAGCCTTTCAAGGGGAAAGCCATGAAGGAAAGAGAAGTAAGCGTAAAACAGCCAACCAAAAAGTGGCGCATTAAACGCTTCCAATGCCTCTTTGGCGCTAGCAAAACTGCTCTCGGCGATGACGGCTCGGAAGTCCTTGGGCGCAAGGGCTGCAGCCCTAAGTGAAGCAAAGCCACCTAAGTCAGAACCAAACAGGATGATGTTTTCATAACCTTGTTTTTGCGCCCAGTTTTTTGCGACCAAAAGACTTTCTGCTTCTCTAAGGCCGTAGGACAAAGTTTTTTCATGGCTGTTCCGTACGCCATTAAGATCCATATTTACAATATCATAGGTTTTATTGAGGTATGAAACGTGTTTACTCATGGCCCGGCGATCAAGGCCTGCGCCATGCGCTAGCAAAACCAGCGTTTGATCCTTGATTTCGCCCGAGTGCCTAATCCACCAACCTGAAAATGAAATATCCCGATCACCCATACGCTCTGTTATTTCAAGATTTTGAAACGCTAAACCAAACTCGACTTTGGGATCCTGGCAAAATATGTAGGCTTCAATTTGGGCGGGGGTGCATGTGGAAGATTTTTCAACGCGTAATATCTTGTGCGCCTCATGAATAAATAATTTACCAACGCCAAAGAGAAGTAGGCCTAGGCAAATCACGAAAAAAAATTTTTTGATGAAAGTAGCGTTAGGCGACATCTTTAAAATCTTTGATAGCTTTTAAGTCCTTGGTATCGCTTGCTGCACGTTCCCAACCGTTCCACGGAAGCGCAAACCAGAACTCACTGCCTTGGCCTGGAATAGAAACGACGTGGATGGATCCTTGATGCTCTTCAACCAACGCCTTAGTGATCGCAAGCCCAAGGCCCGATCCGGCTTGTGTGCGATAGTCACCGTTCTTTTTGATTTGGGAGAATTTTTGAAAAAGACGATTTTGGTCCTCGGGCAATATGCCAGGACCCTTATCGAAAATATGGACGCTGATATGATCTAGATTATCTTTCACTTCAATGGTTACGGTCGAAAATTCCGGGCTGAATTTAATGGCGTTAGACATGAGGTTGGTCATGATTTGCTCAAACCGGTCACGATCCACCACAACCAAGGGAGCGTTGGCTAGGCGGCTTACGGAACCGGTAAGTTTTAATTCAACGTTTTTTGTTTTAGCCAGGTTCACGAGATTTTCTACGGGGCTTTGAACGAGCTCAAAAAGATTGTGTTTTTCAAAATGTAGTTTTATGGCGCCGGCCTCAATTTTTGCGATATCTAAAACATCGTTGATGAGACGAACGAGGCGGTCCGTGTTTTTACTCGTCATCTCAAGGAGGTCTCTGGTTTCCTTGCCTAAGGGTCCCATGACGCCACCTAGGATCAGGCCTAAGCTTCCCTTGATGGAAGTCAAGGGCGTACGTAACTCGTGGGAAACCGTGGCGACGAAATCGTCCTTAGCTTGGCTAAGTTCCCTTAGTTTTACGGTGTCTTCTTCCAAGGCTTGAATCATTCCGTTAAAGCCCCTGCTCAGCTCGCTGAGCTCACCATGGCCTTTGCAAAATTTTCTAGGAATGCGGTAGCTAAGATCGCCTGATTCCACTTGGGTGGTTGCTACAACCAGGGAGCGGAGAGAGGGAATGAGGGCCCGCCAAAGCGAGACCATGAAAAAGATAAGGCCCAGAAGTAAAAAAACTCCGCCCCAAATGAGAAAGGCCCTAGTTTTTTTAATGAGCTTTTGATTCGTAGTTTGCAGGGTGTGAGCCCTAATTTCCGAGAGGCGTAAAAGCCCATCCATACTTTCACTGACTTTATTCTTAATATATTTTTTGGTGAGGGGAGCGTTTTCCAAGTCCTGCTTGATTACGGAAAAAATAGTGTATTCTGCGTCATCCAGAATTCCTTCGTTTTTAAGAATCCAAGTTTTTACATCTTCCAAGGCGGCGTCGCAGTTTTGCGGTCTTACGCAATTTTTGAGGTTGTTATGAAGCTGCCGTCCGGTATTCAGAAAACTTTCTAAACGTGCCCGGTATTCAAAATGAGTGGTCACTTGGCGAATGTTGCTGCCCACGTGAACGGGCGTCCACACGGTTATAAAAGTGACCACGACGGATGTAAAAATCAGCCGTGTATTGATGCTTTCAAGGAAACCTCGGATACGATCCCCGAGTCTACGTTTAAGCTGCTTGTTTTTTGGTGGGTTGTGCGGAATCGTCATGACCGGAAGGGTTATCCTTTCCTTTGATGAGATCTTTGATTTGTTGGGGAAGCGTCATGGGGTCAAAGGGCTTTAAAATATAGCCAATGGCGCCGAGACTCATTCCATATTGTACTTCGTGGACTTGAGCCTTTGCGGTCAGGAAAACAATG
>CAYYYP010000014.1:0-71866 GCA_964475985.1 uncultured Oligoflexia bacterium
CCACGGGTCGCTGGGTGTAGGGCGTAAATTCACGAGCTTTCTTTTTCAACTTCTTCTGGAATTTGTGCATCCACACGACGGCAGGGCGCTTACACTTATCAAGGGATTGACATGTGCTCTCGCAGGCTTGAGCGCAGGGCGGCATCTGAATGGGTGAATCAAACGCAAAAATCATTCCGGCTAACTGGGAGGGCAAGAGGGATTCAAACACCGTTTGGAGGATGGCTTCGTCCGCGCTGATGTCGTCGTGCCCGCCTACGGCTTCATAAACATCGACGATAAATGTTTTTTGTTGTTTCACATAATAATCAAGGATGACCAGGGCCGTGCGATCAGTTTTGCCGCCGCCTAAAGATAGGCCAAAAAGCCTGACCACCTCACGCCTAAGTTGGGTGCCACGCTGTCTAAAACCGGGCAGCGAAGAAAGCCTAGTTCGGCGGACTTCTCCCATTACACTTTACCGGAAAAATATAAGAAGCTGGGCTTACTCGCTTTGCTCAACGACGCACCCTTCAAGCGAAACCTTGAAATCGATGACTTTTACGCCGGCGCAACTGCCCAACGCTTTTACTACATTCGCTCGGGAGGCTTCTGGAGTGATGACGATGAAACAACCGCCACCGCCCGCACCACAAATTTTTGCGGTTTTGGCCCCGGCCTCATTGGCTACTCGCATGGCCGAAAGAATTTCATCGGTAGCGATGGTGGGCGCCAATTTACGACGGAATTCCCACTCCATGGAAATACCTTTTACGAACTGATCAAAGGACTGCCGATCCAGCGCCTGCTCGACTTCACCCGTTGCTTCAACGATGCCTTTGAAAGCCGAGCGAACGCCGGCGTCGCCATCGATGAAGTTTTTAAAGACGCTCCAATTATTGATCCCTGAATTTCGGGACTGGCCGGAATAGCAAAGCACAACGTGTTTTTCTAAAAATTCTTTTTGTTTGTAAAACACTCGCCGGGTTACGCGCCCAAAATCAAATTGTAGACACGAAATGTCGCCGAACATCGCCGACCAATAATCCTGCACGCCAGCCGGCACTTCAATGACGGTGGTTTCTAAATCCCTCGCGAGGGGGATGAGTTCTTCATCGGAGTAATTGGCTAACGTGAGTGCCCGGAATGCATTGCAAAGCGCAATATTTAAAGCCGAAGAACCACCAAGGCCAGCGCCTGCCGGAGAATCACATTTGGTTTCGACCCGAAGGGCCGCCGATTGCCGCCAAAAACTCAAAAAATGCCTGGCCACCCTTGCGTGAAGCCAGAGTGCCGAAGGCAAGGATCTAGCTTTCCAGTCTGGAAAGGCTTCCCGCAACTCTCCGTAGGACCTGAAAGTTTGTTCTACATTTCTATCTTCAGAACGCAGAATGAGTGGCGTACCTTCCGAAGCCCTGGCTACCGGACCTACAGAAAGTTTTACCTCAGCGTATTGGTCGATGGCAAAATTGATGGTCGCTGCATGATCAAAAAAAAGATGCAACGGCCAAAGGTCAAGCGTTCCACCGGCCAGGTCAATGCGGGCGGGAGCCCGGGCGGTGATGGTCCGCGAAGAAGTCATCGAAGTCTTGGAAGGATGGGTAGCACTGGATGTCACGAAGAGGCCCTCGCTATCAATTTATTTAATTTGAATCAGTTTTCGTGATTGAGCAGCCCAACGTAGGGAAGCTGCCGATATTTTCCGGCGTAATCGAGGCCGTAACCCACTACGAACTCACTTCCAATTTTAAACCCGATGTAATCAATTTCAACGGGAGTTTGAATGGATTCTGGCTTCATGAGCAAAGATGCCACGCGGATGCTGGCCGGTTTGCGCGTAGAAAGCGTATTCAAAAGGTAACGCATGGTGAGACCTGTATCGACGATGTCTTCGATGATGAGCAAATGTTTGTTCTGGACTGGCTCTGTGAGATCCAAGGTGATTTTAACTTCGCCGGAAGTCGTGGTGCTGGCACCGTAACTAGATACGCCCATGAATTCACAGCTGAGCGGCACATCAATGGCTCGCACGAGATCTGCAAAAAACATAAACGAGCCCTTGAGAACGCAGATGGCCACGATTTCTTTACCTCGGTAATCGTGGGAAATTTGGGCGCCAATTTCGTTTACGCGCGCACGGATTTTTGCTTCGGGGATTAAAACTTTAGGTCCGCTATCAAAAGGATCTCGGGGTTCTCTGAGACGTGTCGTCATAAACTCTCCTCAAATCTAAAACTTATTTGTGACTTTTTGTTTCTTCATTTCAGTGCATTGTTCAAAATTTCGCCAAAGCCGCCGCCGCCCGGAACGATATAATCTTGGGAGTTCAGGCCCTTTTCTTCACTCCATCTCGTACCGGGGACCGAACCTAAAATTTCTGGGCTGGATAAGCCGCGATCGAGCCTGACCGCGTAGATCACGAGGTCAGGGTGGGCACTGCGTACGCGATAAAGATATTCCGGAGTCACGATCAGGTGAAGGGCGATGAATTTTTTCGCCGGTCCTTCTACTTCATTTTTATAAATATTTACGGCGGAGATAATGGTGTTACCGGTGGCGCCCATGGGGTCGGGGAAAAGCACGATGGAATCCTTTACGGTACCGCCAATTTTAACGCCGGCTACCCTCGCGCCCACCACTTTATCTTGAGCATTTGTTTCGCGGTTTACCGAAATATGATCCTGACGCACAAAACTTGAGTTCAAAACGTAATTCAACGCGGAGTAACAAATGTGCGAAGGAAAAGTACCGGCACGCGCTAAATTCACCGAAACTACGGATTGGTCTTGATCAAGAATTTCCCCGCGATAGACCGCCTCTTTAGGATGATACTTTTCCATTCGAGTAGGCATTTCCACATTTTTCCGAGGAAACTCCTGATTGAGAACCACTTTGATGAGATTAGAATAGATTGCTTCCACCAACTGATTCACCACGGGCTGAGTGGTTTGCGCGGAACAAAGGTGCGCCAAGTGAGTCAAAAGAAACGGATCAGATAAAATGTGAACGCCGTCACCGTAAAAATGTTTAATTTCTGAAACGGTATAAGGAAGCGATGCATAAGCTGAATCCATGGTGCTCATGATTTCGCCTCATGACAAAAACGGCAACGGGCTTCGTAAAGTTCCGTGCTGCCCACCTGCACTGGCGATTTTGCGTCCGGATTCTCGTTGGCCGTTGCCGTGAGGGCAGGTACTTCCACGCTCACATGTTTTTGGGTTCGCGAAGCAGGCCCACCGCAAACTACGCAGACGGCAGAAAGTTTTGTGACATACTCCGCAATGGCTAAAAGTTTAGGCATGGGCTCAAATGGATTGCCCAGGTAATCCATATCCAAACCAGCCACGATTACTCGAATGCCGCGGTTAGCAAGTTTTTGGCAGACGGTAACAATGGAATCGTCAAAGAACTGACCTTCATCAATTCCCACCACCCGGGTATTGTCTTCGACTAATTCCATGATTTGGGAGGCACGCTCGACGGGATGCGAAAGAATGCGCGTAGCATCATGGCTTGCGATATGCTCCGCAGAATACCTAGTATCGATTTGGGGTTTGAAACATTGAATTTTTTGACGCGCAATCCGCGCTCGGTGCAAGCGTCTGATCAGCTCTTCGGTTTTGCCGCTGAACATACTGCCACAAATGACTTCAACGCATCCTAAGTGCGATCCTAAGGTAAACCTCATTTCCAAACCCGGCTCCTCCGAAAACCGTACCCTTACTTATGCGCAGAAGGCAATCCGGAAGAGGGTAAAACCCAGTAGCAATTATTGGCAATGGACCGAAATGCAGAACCGGGGGAAGCGGGCCTAGGCGCACTATCCTTGCATCCTAGCATCCGGCGGATTTTGGGATGACGCGCAAAGATTTGATTCACCCGAACTTCATTGGGCGGATGGCTGGAGGACAGGAATGGCTCTACGTCTTCTTCGGTAGCTTGGGCGTTGGACCTAGATTCATTTTCATTCTCATCGTTATCATCATCGTCATCCGTGTCCTGACAGAGATCTCTTACGGAATTATAAAGCGCAAACCGCAGCTGAGCTTTGGAGTAGCTCCTTTGCTCGGCGAGGATTTTGGCCACGAGGTGAGTGGCCACCCAATCAGCGAATAATTCTGAGATTTGACCTTGGGCTGAGCAAACTCTTTCTAGGTCTTTTGCCTGAATTTCGGGTGAAGTCAGCACTAAGCCAGGATCCAAACACTGTAGAATTTCGCGATAGGACTCAAGGTTTGCGAGCTTAAGACTTTTCACTTCGCAGGGGTCAATGGAATGAGCGAGTTCATGGGCCATGGTAAAGGCAAGGTTGAATTTACTCTTTACGGTGAATAGCAGGGCCCCCCCTACCCTCACCCTAAGTTGGCCTTTGCTTAACCTTTCGAAAAAAACGTCGTTACGGGTAAACAAATCAGGCTCATCGGCATAAATTCGAGCGGGCGGTGGGAGTTGAAGCTCCACGAGGCTGACCCGTTGCTTTAGGGCAGCCCGTTCTTCTTGGGACAGACGGCTAAAGGCCGGGCTTTCTAAAAAACTTAGAAGTTGTTCACGAGCATTAGCAAAAAGGTCCCGCACGCGCTTCGTCCGCTTTGGGGTGTAAATTCGTTTCACCAAAAGTTCATCAATTTCCTGAGAAGGAAGTTTTGGATTGGATTTGATGAGGGATTCATAAATACGCAACGCATCCACTTCACCCTGGGAGTCATGACGTACCGCACCGGTAGGATCGCCTACCCTGCGGCTTGAGCAAACGTAGGCGTAGAGGTCTTTGCAAGCATTGACCCGAAACCTAGGTTCGTTATCTTGAGGAGAAACCGCCGGGGTTGCTCCGTTAGAATTATTTGCTGAATTGTCGTCATTACTTTTTGCTGCAGAGGTGTCGTGAATGGAAAAATGCGAACCGATTACCCACTGAAAAATTAAAAGGAGAAGTCCGGAAAGAACCAGTCCCAGCGTAATGACGGTCTTCCTTTTTTTCCGTCTCATCTCTTCAAATTCTACCGCAAAAAGCCCGCTTTTGCCCAGTGGCCGGCAAATAGTTTCGTCAGAGGCTCGGCCAATAATGGTACATCAGATCAATTAAAAAAGTTGCGAGCGCAGAGGCGGCTAACGACAGGATCAAAGCCTCCGCAAATGCCGCGACGCCCACCACCAATATGGACTGTATCCCCGTCAGGATGCCCCGCGTAGATAAGCCAAATACCAGGGCAAAAAACGATAAAAACCAAGCTAGCGGCAAACCTAAAAAGGGAATAGCGGCCCAAATCCAGAGGGTCTGTGCGGAAAGATAAACCAGAAAGGCTTCCCGTCCAACCGGGGGCCTAAGGCTTTCGTCACCGGCCGTAGGCAAAGAATGCTTAGTGGTGAGCCGTACCAGTGGTGAAAAAAGGAGCAACCAAAAGAGGGTGAACCTTAGAAGACCTAGAACCAAAACGGTGCCCACAAAAAAAAGAAGCACGTATTTGATTTCAAGATTTGTCAGCGTTTCAGGGTTTGATAAAAGTTTCGCTAAAGGTGACGGTAAAGCGGACAAGATAAGTACGTCAGATAGGACCTGAAAGGCGTCACGGATATGGACGATCCATTGTTTCCAAACCAAAAGAAATACCGTCCCGTGGCTAAGGGTTGGTAAAATAAAAGATAGAAATAATAGGACGTACCAATAAACCGAGAGTCTTCGTTGTTCGCGAAAAAATGCCCGAGGAAAAAAAGTGAGTTTTAAAAACCCCATTATTTTGACTGAGGCATGATGGGAAGAGATTGAGGCTCCCCATTCTGGGCTCCCGGCATTGGCGCAGCGGGTTTCGCGGCGGGAGAAGTACTAATGGATTTTTTCATCCAGCGATCGGTTTTGATGTCTAAGGCAGAGGAGTACGCAGGATCGATTTCCAGATACTCGCCCGCGGTACCGGAAAGTCCCGGTGAAGAACCAGGCGTTGGCGCTAACAACGCGAACCACCTTGCATTAGGTGCGGGCGGCATCCCTGGCTTAGATGCAGGAGGTGTGACTTTCATTCGAAAAAGCGCAAATGACCTCACGGATTTTCCGTCACCGTCATAGAAATCATACACCATGGTTTTTTCGGCAGGTCCGGGCAACTTTTTACCTAAGAATGACCTGATGCTCACGCCGCCTAAGGATGAAATGTGTTGATCAAACGATGCCGATTCAAAATCTTTGAACCTTAGATTTGGGTCAGTGCTTTCCTTCCAGGCTTGGCCATTGTCCGAAAGAAATTCATAGGTATGCCCTTCTTTTACGAACTGGATCCGAGCTTTGCGAAAGTGCGATTTCTCGGCAATGCGAAAAAGCTGTCGCAAACGAAAGTCGGCCGATTTTTTCTGAAGCTTCATCAATGTCGTGGTGTCGATCTTTGCAATGAAACTCGTAGTTGAGAGAGTGAGATACTGACTCGTAGGTTTTCGTTTGTCTTCCCAACCTAGGATATCAAGCGGAGGTTTTTGGTCCTTAGCCCCTTTGGTGGGTTGGAATACCAAGCGCACTTGGACCGGCGGTTTTGCCGGAAGATCCAACATCTTTGCGTCCGTAGTTTTGTTATCCGATACGAAATCGTTGGCCTGGAGCGCGGAAAGTGAAGTGAGTTCAGTATCTACAACATTGGGATCGGCCGGAATGTGGCCGGGCTCAATGAACCATTGACTTGAAGCTTGGGGGTCCGTGGAACGTACTACCTTGAAGGAACCGTCGGTGGCATTTGATTTGTATTCAAGGGCCGCGATTTCCGCTGAAGCGACATCCAAAAGTTTTTTATAACGCCAATAATTGGACTTTTTCTGGACGAGCTCAATGGTGTGTGGACTTAATAAATAAACACTATTTACCTTTAGGTTTGGTCCCGTGATTAATGTGTAAACTAGGTCACCAACGGAGGAACGTTCACCAAAATAAAATACGTAAGGCGTAGTTTCGCCCTTGGTTTTGACTTCGACCGAAACATCCTTGCGTCGCTCCGGTTCAAGTCCGAATTCCTTTAAAGTCGCGTCATCGACGCCGGTAATTTCAATTTTTTCGGTAGGCACCGTAGAGAACAAAGCACTGAGCGCGCCAGAAAAAGTACCTTCATCGGCCCTTGCTTTGAGGGGATCCGTAAGGTTCCAGCGGCCAAGTACACCTTCAGCAAAACATTGATCTTCGCACTGAAACTGATTCAAAATCCCCATGCCTTTATTTTGAATCGTTACTGAAACAAGCGGAGCCTTAAGCAATGGCGCGTGCAGTTTCGTGAGATCACTCGCTTCTTTTTCCGCCACTGGTTTTCGTTTGTACTCATACCAAAGGGCCGCACTGGCTCCGATGATGAGCAAAATCGCTAGGATCAAATTCGTCTTTAACGCATTCGACATGCGTGTCGTCTTGGGTGACATAAAAAAATCTCCCCTAAATATTAAAGTTTACGCCGCCTGATGTAGACGACAATGCCTGCCAGAAGTGAAAGCAAGGGAATGAAAAACCAGGTGAGTAGCTGGATGTAACGGCCCTCAACTTCGGAAATTGTAATGGCCTGGGAACCTTCTTCCTTTGCTCGAATGGAAATGAGGGAGTCATCACTGACGAGCCAGCTTAAGGAATTCAGGAAAAAATCCTGATTGAACGCATGCCGGGAAAATCCGTTGCTGGCTAATCCCGATGTTCCAATGACTACGATTTTGCTTTCCTGGGCAGCTTTGGAATTGGGTTTTTTCCCTTCAATGGCCACGGCCATATCGAGCGGCCCCTTCAAATCGCCGTTATCAAATTTTGCTTGGCCGGAAGCTAAACCACGAAGGTCCGTTTCGCCAAAGGCGTTGGGTGTACTTTTGGCGAGCCAAGTGACTTTCAAACCTTGGGCCGTTTCCTTTAGGAGTTCAATGCTAGAGGCCAAGGGGAAAAGTGCGATGACTTGGGATGATGATTCCGTAAAATCTTTTGTGACCTTATGTTCACGATTGAAAGACGGAACCATGGGAACGCTGGCTTGAACTCCCATCATGCGGGAGAGTGGATCCACCACCAAGTTGCGCTGAACCTTTACGCCCCAGCTGGTTAAAATATCGTTGAGGGGACCTGAGTGATCTTCGCCCTGAAGGACAGGATCAAGCGCAATAAAAGCATGGCCCCCTTCATCTAGGTAAGTCTTAAGGGCTTCGGTTTCTTTTTCAAAGAACGCCCTTGAAGGCCCAAGAACTACAAGCACATCGCAAGTGGGTGGTACTTTTGTTTCTTCAAGCAAATTCACCAGCTTAATTTCCCAAGCGGAGTTGCTCATTTCTTTTTTTACGTTTGAGTATCCGCCTTCATCGGCCGCTTCAGGACTTTTTTCGCCATGGCCGGTCAAAAAACAAACGAGCTGATTTTTATCTTTGCTTAGTTTTACTAAAGCGTTGGTGAGTTTTTCTTCATTGGCTTCTTCAACGCGGGATTCTTTTTTGCCCTGTTCCAGCACGAGGGTGCCATAACGTTTGATATTCGCAGCTTTAGTGCGAGTGCGATCACGATCGGGATCCACGTATTCAATGACGAATTTTTTTGAATGGTAATGGTATTGGTCCAGCAAAGACTTCACTTGATCGCGTTGCTGACCCTTCACATAGGCCGTAACCTTTACTTCTGACTTAAGGTCTTTGAGGATTTTTATAGTTTGTTCACTGATGGACTGGCCACCGGACTTTGTGAGGTCCTTTCGGTAGTAATGATTGAAATTCAAAAAATTGATGACCACGACGATGCCTAAAACCAAGATCGTAGTAATGAGAGCATTGGTTCCATAACGTACGGAGCGAGTGCCTGCCGCAGCCCTTAACGCTTTTTGATTGCGGTAGGCGATGGCAACCATGACCACTAAAAGGGCAATGGCTAAAGCTAAAATACCTTTGGTCACTTCGGTGTAAACAAACGCTACGAAAAGCAAGGCCGCGGCAAGGATGCCCGCTAAAACTGTAAGGCCACGTGTGATGGCTAAATCTTTATTCGCCTCTTTCTGAATATCTTTTTGCATTCCAAATTCACCATTCTCGTTCATTTTTGACATGATCTACGCTCTCCAAGTGTGGGATTCGAGATGTTTATAGGTAAAAAACAGCGCTAATCCCGTGGCCGAGAAGTAAAAAACTAAGTCCTTCGTATTAAAGACACCCTTAGAAAAATCCTCAAAGTGATCAACGATGGACAGGTAAGAAAACACATCGGTCATGATGCCGCCCGCGCCATTGCTATAGGACATCCATTTGATGACCCATAAAAAGAGCATGATGGCGAAGGTCAAAAAGCCCGCAACGATTTGATTTTCCGTAAAGGCGGAACATAAAATTCCGACCGAAAGATAAACCGAAACCATGCAAATGGTACCAAGGTACGCAAGGCCAAGGACCGCCCAATCCGGCGATGCCGTGATGGCTAGCGCTAGAGGGTAAGGGGCCGTAACGGCAATGAGGACCAACATAAAACCAAGGGCCGAAAAAAACTTTCCTAAAACCATTTGGCCAATGGTGACGGGTGCCGTGAGCAGAAGCTCGATGGTATTATTTTTTCGCTCTTCCGCAATGAGCCGCATAGTGATGAAGGGTACTAAAAATAGAAAAATGACATTCATATTTCCAAACAACGGCCTAATGAGGGAATCCGTTAGATTGGGCCCTTTGCCTCCTCCACCAAACGCTCCGAACTGGGCGGACTGCGCAATATAAATACGGAGAATCGAAAAAAACATGAAACCCATCACGAAGGAAAATCCGCCGATGAGAATAAAGGCGATGGGGGAAGTGAAATAAGTTTTCAAATCCTTTTTTGCGATGGTGAATATGGTGCTCAAATATTTCATAGATGCTTCTCCACGGTAGTCAGTTTCACGAACACGTCTTCAAGCGAGAGGACGTCCATACGAAGCTCAAGTAGCCCGTGGCCACCCTTCACTAAAACTTCCGCTAATTTCTCACGAACATCGCTGCCCTCTTTGAGGGTTACGGCGAAACGGGTGGCATCGCCCGTGAGGCCTGCACTGGAGCCTGGCATTACGGAAATGACATCGGGCAGGACCTTAAGGGCTTGTTCAACTCCGTCTTTGCGTCTGACTACGACGGATAGAGAACTGCCTTGTTTCAGCCTTGCTTGAACGCCATCTAAGGTATCCACCGCAACGATTTTTCCTTCGTTGATGATGAGCACGCGATGGCAAGTGGCCTGAACTTCCGGCAAAATGTGGGTACTCAGAATAACGGTGTGTTCGCCGGAAAAACTTTTGATGAGATCTCTGATTTCAATGATTTGTTTAGGGTCAAGGCCAACGGTGGGTTCGTCGAGAATAAGAACGCTTGGATTGTGCACGATGGCTTGAGCAATTCCTACGCGCTGTCGGTAACCCTTTGATAGATTACCAATGAGCCTACCTCGCACTTGGCCAAGGCCGCACTTTTCTAAGGCCGTATTAACGGCAGACTTAGCGGCGTTTCCTTTGATGCCATGGAGGGCGGCTTTAAAATTCAAGTAATCCTGCACTACCATTTCGCGATATACCGGCGGAGTTTCTGGTAAGTAGCCCACGTTTCTTTTGACATCGATGCTTTGTTCAAAAACATCGTAGCCGGCGACAGTGGCGGTACCTGCACTGGCAGGCATGAAGCAGGTCAAGATTTTCATGGTGGTGGATTTTCCCGCACCATTTGGACCTAAAAATCCTAGCACTTCGCCTTTATTGACGGAAAATGTAAGATGATCGATGGCTTTTCGCGCCCCATAGAATTTGGACAGGCCTTGAACTTCAATCATGAATCATAGACTCCTTGCAGGACCTCGGTATGAATTAAAACGAGCGATCACTGACCCCAGCGTTTTCTCGTTTTGGATGCATGCTCCAAAATTCAAAAGCTAGCGGGTCTTGTCAAGGCTCATCTAATTCCAAGTGGCATTGGCAAAGGGAGATTAAGGTGAAGCACTGGGGGGAAGAAACGTTGGATCGTCGTGGGGATAAGCCGAGACGTCTGTACTCGAGACGGAATTCGGGGTGCTGTAGGCGCCTTCGAACGGGAAGATATAGAATTGCGAGGCGTGAACGTCGTCCCAGTACCCGGGACCCAGGGGACTTGCACGCGCTGCAATACGGGAACTGCGATCCATAAAATAGGCCTGAGTAGCGGTTGCATTAAGGAACCAAGTTTTCGGTTGGAAACCATCAAGTGCCGGAAGGGCAGCTTCTGAAGGATAAGCAAAGGGAGCATCGGCCGCCGTAACTAACGTTCGGCTTGTAAGAATTGTCGCGGAGACAAGGCCTGGTCTTAAATCATAATGATTTATAATTACGGAGGTGAATGCGCCCGGCGCATTTTTTTCGGCCACATATAAATCTATGGGCTTAAAACACAGATACGAGTTGCCGCAGACCGGGTTGTGTTCAAACCGAATTCCAATTCCCAAAAAGGTATTTGCGAAGCCAATGGGCATGTTTAATGTTTCAGGTAAGCGTGCCGCGGCCGCATCACCGGTTGCGGTGCAGGTATTAGGTGAGCCAATACAATTGGTTCCAACAGTTGGGGGTAAATTCTCATCTCCGACGTGAACCAAATTTATGGGCGTCGCTGGGTCTGCGTTGTCGATTGCTTTTGCGAGGTAAAGACCACGATTATTGGGAGCAACCACCGCTGTCCGGGTAAGCTCATTCCACAACTCTGAGTAGGCTGGGGTATTTGAGGCGAATTCAAAAATGTGTCCGCCACTATACGGCATTGTGCCTAAAAACATGGATCCTGCATCAATTCCTGGCATTTGGGAGCCATTAGGAAGATATGCCCCCGTAAGGTATCGAAAGGTTTGTCGTGATGGTTTCAAAACCACGGAACCCGAACAATGAAGATCACTCACAAGACTGCTCGTACGCTTGATTCCAAAAATTTCCGAACGCGCAGCGGGTGCGTCAAAATTATAAACTGCCGTGGCCGTAATCTTAATGGCGTCGGTGGCCCCTAAAAAGTCATAATTTTTAACCCACATAAAATTCGTAAACGGAAATAACGAGTCCCCCTCCCGCGGACAATCCGCATCCGGCGCCAGCGCGGTCGTGTATTTAACTTGGGTAATGCTCTGCACGCGTTGAATGTTCACATAAATTTGAAACCCGCTGCCTAATTTTGAGTTGTAGGATTGATCGGCACTGCAGGGGCACCCACTGCTAATTCCTCCGCATAACAAAGGGCTCGCACTGCAATTAGCAGAGGGAGTTTCGAAGGCACGCGGAGATGCGGTGGATAAGTTTGCGTGGGAACCAAACGCTTCTCTTGTTCCTAAAAACTGCGGTACCGGAGAAAATCTCGCGGGCCTTGGCGTGGCTGCACCAGAAAGCCGGTTCCGATCGGCAATGCAGTCAGGCGTCAGTGCATTGGTATCGGTATCTCGGCTATTGTAAATGGCCTTTGCGAATTGAAACCCGTTGTTGGCGTAAAATCCGCTGTTATCATCGTTATGATTTAGAATGTATTGAATGTCGGTTTTGTTGCCGGCCGTTGCGTCGCCGCCGGGTTTAGTCTCAAAACTTACGCCCGTTTGGTAATAAGCAAGTTTATCCTGCACCGCTTTATTGCAGAGGTCCCGAAAGGACGTTCCAAGATTGGTGACCTTCACGCGATAAAAAACGGGAAAAATAGCCATGCTTGCTAGCATGACCAAGGCGCCAGCAATCATGACTTCGATTAACGTTGCGCCTCGCAGCGCAGAGTTATGCCCTCGGAAAATTTCCGTAGGTTTCCCGTATGACGCGGTCAAATGAAAATTCCCCCATAGACGGTTTTAGTTTACCCTAATCCTATGAGGAAGCCGAAAAATTTTTGGTCAGGGGGCGTAACCTTAATTGAACTCCTGATATCCCTCGGAATCGCAAGCGGGCTGGCGTTAGTGATTGCTGCCCTGTCCGTGAAATTTACGGAGCTGCAAAAAGTCGCCGAGCAAGAGGCGAATCAATTGGAAGACGTGGCACTGTTTACCAATGCCCTGCATCAGGCTATCGACCCTGCGGTTCAAATTTTATGTAATTGTGGTCGAATTATCGGCGGCACAATTAATACTGCATGCACGTTTGACCCGTCCGTAGTTCCGGGAAATGAAGACAAAGACGCGTGCGCCTACTCCAGGAATTCCACCGATTATCCACAAAATTGTTATTCCGGCGGTGGTGTGCCTGAGTTCGTTGTCCTTGCGGGATTTGTGACGGAGACGAGCGATGATCTTTTAACGGAGGGCGCAGGTCCGCAATGTTATCGTCCAAAAGTTTGGACCACGGCACTTCCCCGAAGACCACTTTGGGGATGCAAAAAAATATATCAACTTCGCTACCGGCCCCCCAGGCCACGCAACGTTGGAGCTTTGGCCTCACAACCTGGCCTCATGGAGATTGTGGACGTTACCCGAACCGTGATGACCAATGGTTCACTTTCTGACGGCCTTGGGCAAATTCCGCTCAATCCAAGCTTGACGGGCAACATCGTGGCTCAGTTAAAAAATGTTTCCTACGCAAGGTGCGGGCTTACGCGGGATATGAAATTCAATAACGCCGCGGTGACGGAACGTCGGGCGAATAACGCAACCATGACAGGTTTTCGCATGCAGGTGAAACTCAAACAAACTTCGCGCATGCCACGAGAAGGCGAGGCCAGCGCCTCCTTTGGCGACACGACGTTTTATCCCTTAGACTCAGATTACGGAAAAATGTCGGCATTTTTTTATGAATTTGAAGAGGCATTCTCATTTAAAAATTTGGTGTATCGGGGCATCACTTTTTCCCAGACTAAATCTGAAGCCTGCATCAAGGATGGCCAGACCACTACCCGGTGGTCGCAATGCTGCTCGTTAAACCTCGATCGGAATAATGATGCGATTTGTGCGAATTCAAACGAGAGCTGCATCAGTGCCGGAGATACTGCGACCGTCGCTGGACAATGTTGCTCAAAAATGATTTTGGGCTCGGGGCGTTGCCTATGAAAAATTATTTTTCAAAACAATCGGGCCAAGCCACGATGCTTTTGGTGCTCATACTTTCGACTTCGGCCATGGGCCTTGCGTTTTACGCTTTGGACCGGGCAAACCTGGCCCGAAAAACCATGATTCGGCATAACCAAAAACGCCGGGCGCTACAGGCTTTGGAGAGCGGCATTGAAATTCTTCATCGCATCTACGAAGAGGACTCGGGCTGTGATCCTGGCCTGTTTCTCGCTAATCGTAAAATACGTTCGTTTGAAACCGCGGTAGTGATTCCGGCCTTAATCGCTTTTCGAATAGACGTAAAATTGCCCCTCGGAAACTCCACCGGTACTGCATTGGGTTTTGAAAATTACCCGATTCAACTGGGACCCTTATCGGTTTTAGAAAATCTAGCCGTGCTTATTCCGGGTCCGCCCCAAAGGCAGTGGCGTCGCATTCTTTATTACGACGATGCAAGTTCCCTTTCAAAAACCGCATTACAAAATGCAAGAAGGCCTGTGGAAAACAATCCCGTTTTTGATTTTGATCCCGTAAGTATTTCACCCTACGCCTCCCCGCTCGGCCCAAGGGATATGACATTTGAAGCGTCGGTTCCGTATCCGCCGGAAACTCCGCAATTCGTAGTTCACCAGAACATTGTTTTTCATAATACTTGCGTCGCTCCCACTTTGACATCCCAGCCAGCCGTGAAACTTACGAACTTTTATAGCGTGCCTAATTCTTGGCTCGGCATTGGGCCGTTGCCTCGGCAATGTTACGATGGCCCGCCTGCCCATGGCCTAGGTGCAATGATTGGCACTACAACTTTGACGCCGGCCGATATTGAAGCACTTCGTTATTCTTTACGCCTGGGCATCGCCCTTGGAGATGTGCCCCATCCCTATGCCACTCTTGTTCATAGCGAATTTGATAACTGCGCTGACATCAATCGAGATGGCTTGCTTACTGACTTGGATTTATCCCTGTTGGAGAAACTGCTCTCGGGTTACATTTCATTTATCCCGCCCGTTTACCCGGATTATCAAGATGGAAATTCGGCTCACCGACTGACCACCGGGCCGTAAGCCCTAAATTTTAATTGCCGTGAAATTAAAAACGATGGCATGGGACTGCGCCTGTGCATTCGGAATCCGAACCCCCAAAGATAGAGCAACATCGACTATGGGGTAAAATACCAGCCCAGGAATAAACCCACTTAACCCATGATTACCGGAAATCCATTCGGCGTTAAAATCCAATTTGTCCTTAACGATTTTAATTTCCGTTCCAAGCATTGCCCCCGCTTGATTATGCCAAGTTAAGAAAGCGGCATTGGCCCAATAGCCACCGACAATAAAACTGAATTTTTCATCCGGAGTTTTTAAATGATTCACAAAATAGTTAAACGAGGCCATGTGCCTTTGATCCGGTCCCAAAGCAACCGCGCCGGCTTGGGTTCCGATGCTTAAAGCCCACGGTCCATTATCAAACGCACGATATAAAACATTCACCGTGGCGAGCGCATTTTCCTCTGACACTTCTTCCTTTGTGAATTTTGCGACATTTATATTCAGAAGGTTCAGGCCAATTTCGAATTTTTCTGCAACCCCATAATCAAAAGTAGAACTGCTCTGAGCCGCGTCATTGAAATTAAACTGTTCCTGGAAAAAAAACTTTCCTTTTTCAACCACGTCGCCCGTCGGAACATTAAATAGGTTCTGTTGGGAAAAAGCATTGGTGGAGCAAAATATCGCCGCCATGATCCAGAGATTTTTAAGTATTTGCATGGCGCAAGACTATAGCGCGGGACGCAATAAAACATCGAAAAACCGCATAGCAGCCATTAAAAATGGAAAACCTAAACTAAGCTCTCCAACCGCCCAATGAGCTTTTCCGCGATTTCTCGCATGGTGCCCTTCACGGTAAACCCGGCAGCAAAGGCATGACCGCCACCCGTAAATTCCGCGGCTAAAGTGTTCACCACGACGCGACCCTTGGATTTCAAGCTTGCCCGGATGCGCCCGTCTTCGAGCTCCCGTAGCAGCACCAGCACTTCGGGTTCCCGCAGCAGCATCAGAAAATTCACGATGTTTTGCAGCTCGTCACCCGATGCAGAATTTTTTTTCTGATCGGCCCAAGGTATTTCCACCCAGGCGATTTTGCCATCACGGCATTCCTTCACCTTGGCGAGTACGCTCCCGATGAGCCGCAGGTGATCAACTGTTTTAGTTGAATAAATATTTTGGTAAATTTCCTCAGGTTCGACGCCGAATTCCACGAGCTCCGCCGCAATGCGATGGGAAAGCGCCGTGGTGCGCGCGTAGCGAAATGAATTCGTATCCGTCATAATGGAAACGTAGAGGCCAAGGGCGATTTCCTTAGAAAGGCGAAAACTACTGCCTTCCCACTCCACAAAGAGACGGTAAAGCAGTTCACCGATGGAAGAAGAAGCCTCATCGATGACGTCGTGCACCTGCAGCAAATCTGATTTTCCGCCAAGGGGAGGTTTTTCATCCGGCAATTGCGGGTGATGATCTAGAAAAAGAACCTTTGGTTGAACATCCTCAATGTACTGCCATAGGCTTTTTAGCCTTCGGTAATCCCCGGTATCTACGACGACGAAGAGATCCGGCGGTGTGGTCGGAGGCTTGGAATTTTCATAAACCGCAAATTCGCCCAACGAATCTAAGAACTCATACCGGGTGGGCAAGGGGTCAGGGTTCAGGATGGTAACGGTTTTGCCGTGTTTCCTTAGGTAGTGGAAAAGGGCCGATTCCGCGCCCAATCCATCGCCGTCGGGGTTTGCGTGGGTGGAAAGCAGCACATGTTTTGCCGCTTTAAGCTGGGCCACGGCCTCGGATAGGGAAAGATGCATCTCTTTTTGTGTCTTCACCAATGAAATCGGCAAGATATTCCTCCGGGCGGCCTCTTTAGTTCACTCTTCATTCTACCGATCCTAAGGCTAGAGGTTCAATAGAAATGATTCATAAGAAGAGTAAATCGACGCTCAACGCCGGCAATTTTGATGTGGATCCTCTTTATGAGACTTTTGAAAAAATGATGCACGACTTCAATGACGCTACGGAGACCCAAGATGCCTTCATCGATAAGGTCCTAAGTGAGTACCTCAAGGTGATCACCGCGCAAGGCTTGATCGTTTCGCCAAAGTACCGCGCATTCCTAGAAGATGAAGTCCGTGAACAGGTTCAAGTCATGCTCGTGAAGAAATCTTTAGGCTGCCTTAAAAAAGAGGAATTTTTGGTTCCGCCCCATGCGTCCAAAATGCTGCAGCCTTTGACGACGGATCCTGAGGAATTGACCATGGACGTCAAACGAAAAAGATTTGAATTCTTTTCCCGCAAACGAAACAAATCCAGCCCATAAAGGCTATTTTTTAAGCTTCATTGCGCGAATAGGTTTTTTTGCAATCCCGCGATGCACGTGAATGGCGTGCTGAATGATCATGCGGGCAACATTAATTTTTGTCGCCGCTTCGATGCCTTCAAATCCCGGAGAGGAATTCACTTCGATGATCTTTGGGCCTGCCAGGGTTTCTAGGATATCCACTCCCGCGACGGAAAGCCCTACGGCCCTTGCGGCCTGGATCGCAGCCCTTCGGTAATTTTCCTTAAGCTCGACGATGATTCCTTCGCCGCCGCGGTGGATATTGGAGCGAAACTCACCTTCTTTAGCCTGGCGACGCATGGCGGCGACCACTTGGTCTCCGATAACAAACGCACGAATGTCTCTGCCGGCACTTTCCCTAACGTACTGCTGAAGCAATACGTCCTGCTCCAAACTCCACATGGTTTCCAAAACGGACTGGGTGGAGGATGCACTTTCCGTAAGCATAACTCCGACCCCTTGCGTACCGCGATTCACTTTAATGACGGCCGGTACACCTTGGATCAAACGTAAGGCAAGCCTTGATGCGCGCGGACTACGCATGAGCACCGTGATGGGAACTTCAAGGCCTTTTTCCGAAAGAATTTGTAGCGATCTAAATTTATCGCGGCTCTGGGCGATGGCCGTTGAGTTGTTGATGACCTTAACGCCCTGCAACTCAAATTGTTTGACCACCGCTAGCCCGTATTCCGTAATGGAAGTACCGATGCGCGGTAAAACTACATCGATTCCCCACAGGGGTTTTTCATGCAGGAAAAGTGCGTTGTAACCCTTTGCCACCAGGACTTGGCAGTCCAAAGGGTTTACGACCTGCACTTGGACCCTCAAGGCCTTGGCCTCTTTGATGAGCCTCGCCACTGAATGAAGTTTTGCATTCCGGGAAAGGATGGCGAGTTTCATAATTAAAAAGGTTTTTTCCGCTTAGACGAAGAAAGAATGCCTAAGACATCGCGGTACTTTGCCACTGTGCGCCTGGCGATTTCGATGTTTTCGCTGCGCAAAAGCTCAACGATGCGCTGATCAGAAATAGGCTTGCGGGGATCTTCCTTAGCGACCATCTGGCGGATCTTGTCCTTCACCGCTTCCGATGCGACGTCACCACCACCATCGGCCGATGAGATTCCTGAATTAAAAAAGTACTTCAGCTCAAAAATACCCACGGGAGTATGAACAAATTTATTGGTTGTTACACGGCTTACCGTGGACTCGTGCATTCCGATGTCGGCGGCAACATCCCGCAGCACCAAAGGCTTAAGGTTCTCAACGCCTTTATCGAAAAAATCCCGCTGATATTTCACGATGCTTTCCGTGACCTTAAAAATCGTTTTCTGACGATTGTGAATGCTGCGGATTAACCATACGGCTGAACGGAGTTTTTCTTGGATGTAGGTTTTCGTTTCGGAGCCCGTACCTTTAGGGGTTTTGCTCAAAACATCTTTGTAATAACTAGAAACCCTAAGCTTAGGCAGGCCATCTTCGTTGAGCGTAATGGCAAAATCGCCGGTGGCCGTTTTGTAAATGTAAATGTCGGGCGTAATGTATTGCGTGTTATCCGAACCGGTGAAATTGCGACCGGGCCTAGGTTCAAGTTCCCGAATGATTTTTGTGCACTCCACGACATCGTCCATGGGGATGGATAAAGCTTTAGTAATTGCCGTGTAATTTTTGCGTTCAAGCTCGGGCAAGTGTTGATCAATGATCTTTTCCACGAGTTCATGGCGTGGCTGAAGGAGAATCCTCGCCTGCACCAGCAGGCATTCGCGAAGATTTCGGGAAGCAACCCCAATGGGATCAAACTGCTGAATGATTTTTAAAACTTCTTCGGCATCTTCAAGGTCAATCGTGCACTCGCGGGAAAGATCTTCCAAATTTGCTTGAAGGTAACCATCATCATTGAGATTCCCAATGATCAGTTCGCCCAATCTTTTTTCATTAGCCTCAAGCACTGCCATGCTGAGCTGCCAACGCAAGTGCTCTTCCAAACTCGTAGTCCGAGTTAAGATGTTTTCAAAGGACGGCATATCATCGGAGTCTGGCATTTCCGTACCGCGCGGCGCGGCCGGTCCCTGTTGATTGATCTCATCGATGTAGGATTCCCAGTCGATGTCATCTTTTTTACGATCCAAAAATTGATCAGGCGTTGCTTCCTGAATCAAAGACTCAGGATTATCGGAAGCGACTTGGCCTTCGGGACCTGCTTCGCCCGGTGCCGGTTGTTCCGATGCCGTGCTGCCTTCAAGCGTGTCGGTGATTTCCTCCAGCAATGGGTTGTCGATCATTTCTTGATTGACGACCTCAGCGAGCTCCAGGCGATTCAACTGAAGAAGTTTAATGGCCTGCTGCAGCTGAGGCGTCATCACCAGCTGTTGACTGAGCCGCAAGGATTGTTTGATCTCTAATGCCATGCCCTAGATTTGCCTCATTTTATGGAGTCTGTACTTTAAAAACGACTCAAAGTTTAAAATTATGCCCTAGGTATGCTTCACGTGCCCGAGGGCTTTCTGCGATCTGCGTCGGCGTTCCGTATTCTAAGATCATACCATCGGAAAGAATGTAGCCCAAATCACAAATGCCCAAAGTCTCCCGAACATTGTGATCAGTGATAAGAATGCCGAGCCCCCGCTGCTTTAATTTTCGGATGACATCTTGAATTTCCGCGACAGCTAAGGGGTCAACTCCGGCAAAGGGTTCATCGAGGAGCAAAAAAAGCGGATCAAGCGCCAAAGCCCTAGCCACTTCCACTCGCCGCCGCTCGCCCCCCGAAAGGGTAAACGCCTTTTGTTGGGCCACGTGTCGAATACTAAAATCATCAAGGAGGTTGGAAAGTTTTTCCCGCCGCTGGGCCCGGGTAAGATCCGTATTCTCCAGCACCGCCAAAATATTATCTTCGACCGTCATCTTACGAAAAACGCTGGGCTCCTGTGGAAGATAACCCACGCCAATGCGGGCCCGCTCATGCATGGGAAGGTCCGTGAGTTCCTGACCATTTAAAAATACTTTCCCGTCATCGGCCTTAATCAAACCAACGACCATATAGAAAGATGTAGTTTTGCCGGCGCCATTAGGACCGAGTAACCCTACAATTTGCCCTGATTGAAGGCCAAAGGCCACATTCTTCACCACCGTGCGTTCACCAAATTTTTTAACTAAACCTTCAGCTTTAAGCGTGTTGGGCTGGGTATGGGACGTGGCGGAGGATTCATTTGGTTTCGTGGATTCCATTGGCGTGGGATACCTCTACTAAATTTTTTGTGCGATAAATCGTAATGATCTCACCCGTTAGTGTGTCGGTCTCTTGATACACCGAAGGAAACCCCGAGAGAATCACCTTGTCATCCTCGGAAATGAAATCCGCACGTTGGCAGGTGGAATATTTCATGCCGTCCTCAAGTTTTTTGACGTCAGTTTCTTGAAGGTAAACCTCACCTTTAGCGACCATGAATTGTAAGCCGTTGGGCCCGGTGCTTTGTTTTGACCCATAGGTCATTTCCTGTTCCTTAGAGCGCACCAATAAAGTCCCCATATGGGATTGAACCAACCTTGAGGGGTGATCCATCATGAAGTACGCAACTTTTTTTGCGCGATCGACATTCGAGCGGTCTGAAGTGACGTCGGAGTGTTCGGAAGGTTTTCCACGAACAATTTTCGCACGTACATTATGCTCAACATTGAGCACCGGAGTTTTACGCGGCGCAATAAGCCCAGTTCCCCAAATTAACATTTCTTTGTTTTGGTCGGTGCCAAAAAAATCCTCATTCGTTCGCACCAAATCCTCGATGTGGGAATAGTGGGCTTTATTGGTCTTGACCGAAAAGCCATCCGGGAAAGTCACAAAAACATTGTCAATGAGGTCAATGTCCTTGGTTTTTAAGTCATAATTTGCGGTGCGGCCCGTAACCACCGTAGGTGCCTGTTTTGAGTTATCATTGGAATCATACATTTTGATTTTCGCGTTTTTTGCCTGGAGGGTCTGGGATTTTTCATACACCACCGCATGATCGGCGATCATTTCGGAACGTTTGAGGTCGCCTTCCACGGAATAATAATGCACGCCATCCATGGTGTATTGAATCGCGTCATCGGGGCGCTGATATTCAACCATGGTGGGCAGGCTCTTAAACATGCCACGCACCGTTTTCTCTTCTTGTTTATCAAATACGCGTGGCAAAAAGACGAGAACTTCTACGCTGACTAAAAGACCCACGAAAGCCAGCAGCAAAGGTCTAAATATTTTTTGCAAGAAGGCGCGAAGCTTCACCCGAAACAGCCGCAGGCGCCGAACGGACTTGCCGCCCATTTTTAAGGAGCGCTCCGTAAATTAGCGGCGACCTCTGACTTGATACGCCGAATGAGATCACAAACCTCACGCACTGCGCCAAGCCCACCCAATTCGTGAGTGATATAATGAGCGATTTCTTTAGCTTCCGGAACGGCATTCGGCACAGTTGCCGCAAAGCCCACTTTTTCCAAAACGGGAATGTCAAAGAGATCATCGCCCATAAAACCACATTGTGAAGCCGTAAGACCCGTATCGCTTAAGATTTTTTCGAAGGCCACGATTTTATTCTCATCACCTAAATAAACGTGTTTGATGCCCAAAAACTTTGCTCGCTCACGAACGGATTTAGAATCCCCGCCACTCACAAACGCCACGTCGATACCGATTTGGCGAAGAAGTTTAATGCCATGCCCATCTCGAACATTGAAAGCGCGATTCCAGCCCGTGCCTTCCGTCCACCAAATGGTTCCGTCGGTGAGGACACCATCGACGTCAAGGATGAGAAGCTCGAGCCTAGCCACGGAAGCTTCCAGTTTCGCGCTGAGTTGCTGTTTTCGGGGATCAATGAAGGTGTAATGAAAGCTCATATATTTCTTTTTAAGTGTAAGGATTTTCTTAGATAATGTCGAAGTTTTTGACGTGCGTTTAAAAAAAGGCCGGAAAATTCGCAGAACAAATCCACAATTTGAAAATGAATCGCAGTCCCGGAAAAGCCACCGAAATTTATTGACGGCGGTCGGTTGCCACCCCTCAAACTACCGCATGTAGCTGATATTAAATATTTTTAATTTATACCAGAAAGCTTCATGCGCGCGTAACGCCCCTCGCAGGATGGAGACTTTTGCCCGGGGAATTCCAGAATTTTGGAAGCTGGCACACCAACTGCACATGGGGCAGTGCGACGTATTCAAGTTGTTCGAAATCGTTGTTGTTCAAAAAGTTGGAGATGAAGTTATGAAAAAGTTACCGTTAAAAATTTTATGTAGAAATATCGCCCGCGTTCTTTTCCTAGGCACGATCGCCTTATCCACGTTCATGATCACGTCGGGTTGCGGAAAGTCCGATCCGGTTGTCAATAATCCGCCTGGCGTAAATAACAATCCTTACAATTCAAATGCTGCCTATCAGCAAGCAGCCTTCAATCCGTTAAATTCCGGCACCTTTCAATTTGGGCAACAGTGCCAAGTAGCCCCTGGCGTTCCAGGCATTGCATTAGGTTACAATTGCGTACAGCAAGGCCAACTCCCCTGCATCATCCCAAGTTCCGGTCAGGTGGGAGTTTACACCTCCCAGGGTTGTCAGTATGCACAAACAACTATTGTTTATGCTTGCCGCCCCGGCGACGTGATGACTCCGGTAGCAATTCAGAATCAACTCACCCAGCAGATGGATACGCTTTTACTCTGTCAAAGCAGTTGCGGTCAGAACTCAATGCTCTCTTGGAATTCGACTTGCTACAACTCAACCATCTTCCCTTACTAATCCCTCAGCCTACTCGCCATCTCCTACTCCTCTCCTCCCTCCTCTAATCCAGGCGGTGGGTTCCGTAACGGCGAGACGGGATCCACCGCCTAACGGCGGATTGATTCAAGCTCTTCAAAAAATGCTTTAACATCGGCCAGCGGAAAAGCATTTGCGGCATCACTCTTAGCTTCTTGTACGCGCGGATGCGTCTCCATAAAAAGGCCGTCAATGCCAACCGCAATGGCGGCTCTGGACAACGGGCGAATGAATTCACGCCTACCCCCCGTCACTTTTCCACCGGCGGCTTTCCCTGGCAATTGCACGGAATGGGTTGCGTCAAAAATTACAGGCACTCCGAACTCACGCATCTGGGGAAAGGATGTCATATCCACCACCAGATTATTATAGCCAAAACTTGAACCACGCTCCGTGAGCCAAAGCCATTGCGGTCGCGTTTCCTGGGTAGTTGCTTCAACTTTCTCCACAACGTTTTTCATATCCCACGGCGCTAGGAACTGTCCCTTTTTGACGTTCAACGAAATTTTTTTTCGTTTGGCTTGCAACGCTGCTTCTTGAATCAAATCCGTTTGCCTACACAGAAACGCCGGAATTTGTAGAGCATCCACGACCTCCGCGGCGACCTTACAGTGCGCAGTTTCGTGAACGTCCGTAAGAACCTTTACCCCTAAATCACGTTTGACCTTGGCTAACATCTCAAGGCCTTTTTCTAAACCAGGCCCACGAAAAGAATCATGGGCGCTGCGGTTGGCTTTATCGAAGGATGATTTGAAATAGAAATCCCAATCCGGAAAGTTTTTAAGAATATCTTTAAGCGTGCCCGCGACCTCATCCAAAAGGCCTTGGGATTCGATGACACAAGGGCCCGCGATGAGAATGAATTTTGAATGGGCGGTCATGTGGATGCTCCTTTGATTGCTGCCGGACGTTTTCCTTTTTCAAGCGATGCCTTAATGAAGGCGGCAAAGAGAGGGTGCGGCGCAAGGGGTCGACTTTTAAATTCTGGATGAAATTGGCAACCAACGAACCAAGGGTGGTCTTTGAGTTCCACCATTTCCACCAGTTCAACTTTTTCGTTCGCCTTCTGCTCTTGTTTGCGCACCGAAGTTACTCCGCTAATGATGAGGCCCAGGGCTTCAAGTTTTTCGCGGTATTCATTGCTGACTTCATAACGATGACGATGCCGTTCTGAAATGATGTTCCGGCCATAGGCCTCAAACGCCTTAGTTTTAGGCTTTAATGTGCACTCATAGGCGCCCAGACGCATGGTTCCGCCTTTTTGCACGAGGCCCTTTTGCCCTTCCATAGCGCTGATGATCAACTCAGGCGATGTAACATGCCCTGAACCTAAAAACTCTTCGCTCGTAGCTCCGTTGATTCCGCCGATGTTTCGCGCAAACTCAATGACGGCTAGTTGCATCCCTAAACAAATTCCAAAAAATGGAACTTTGTTTTCGCGGGCAAACTCAATGGCTTTGATTTTGCCTTCCACTCCGCGTTCACCAAAACCACCGGGAATTAAAACTCCGCCTACGCTTTGCAAATCCTTATAGGCTTGGCTCTGTTTACCTTTGGATTCAAGCTCTTCTGAATCAATGAATGTCAGCTCTACTCGTGCGTGATGCGCAATACCGCCATGAATCAGGGCTTCGCTGAGACTCTTGTAAGATTCTCGCAGCTCCACATATTTGCCGACGACCCCGATGCGCAAATCAAACTTGGGGTGTTTGAGTTCATGCAGGAGATTTTCCCAGCGGGAGAGATCGGCCTGGGCCGCCCATACCCCTAGCTTCTCAAGGATCTGGTCATCCACGCCTTCTTCCTGGAAATTCAAAGGCACTTCGTAAATTGTTTCTACGTCCTTGGCGGAAAAAACGCAGTTCGGCGTCACGTTGCAAAAAAGCGCGATTTTCTTTTTTGCTTCTTCCGGCAAATCACGATCGGAGCGACAGAGGAGAAGGTCTGGTTGAATTCCAATCTCGCGCAGTTCCTTTACGGAATGCTGGGTCGGTTTGGTTTTAAGTTCATCGGCAGCACCTATGTAAGGAACCAAAGTCACGTGCACAAAAATCGTGTTCTGGGGCCCGAGCTCCGTGCGCATTTGCCTAATTGCTTCCAGGAATGGAAGGCTTTCAATATCGCCTACGGTGCCGCCAATTTCGACGATGGCAATGTCCACATCGTGGGTGGCATCCTGAATATTTTCTTTAATCTGATCCGTGATGTGGGGAATGACTTGCACCGTCTTTCCCAAATAATCCCCACGCCGTTCTTTTTGAATGACCGTGTCGTAAACGCGACCGGTGGTGAAATTATTCTGCCGCGTCAAATTACAGGAAACAAAACGTTCATAATGCCCAAGGTCAAGGTCGCATTCCGCTCCGTCGTCCAAAACAAAGACTTCACCATGTTGGTAGGGGTTCATGGTGCCGGGATCCACGTTGATGTAGGGATCCATTTTTACCATGGTGACCTTGAGGCCCCGATGCTCAAGCAAAAAGCCAATGCTCGATGCCGCGATGCCTTTGCCGATGGAAGATAAAACACCGCCCGTTACGAAGATAAATTTTTTCTGCTTTGGAGAACGTGCCATGGAAGTTGAAGTTACTAAGGAGTCAGGCCGGAAGCAACTCAATGGTGAGGCCTAAAGAGGAATAAGAATCAGACTTTAAACCCCGGTTTTAACGAGCTTTCGCACCATCTCAAGATCCTCTAAAGTATCTACGCCAATGGACTTGTTTTGACTCAGCGCAACTCCGATCGGCATTCCGTAATGCAAAGCGCGAAGCTGCTCTAACGATTCAGAAATTTCAAGTTTCGTGCGCGCGGATTGGGCGAATTTTAAAAGTGCAGCTTTGGTGTAAACGTAAATGCCTAGATGTTGTTGGCAGATGAGATCCTTGGGGTTTTTTGGCCTCGATTCCCTTGAGTAGGGAAACGGAAATCTGGAAAAATAAATCGCTTGATCCTGGGCGCCCTTCATCACTTTGACGGCGTTAGGATTGTCAAAGTCCCCGAAGGAATCAAAGGGCACGGCGGTGGTGGTAATGGAAAACTCGCCAAGCAAAATCAGTTTCACTGCGGCGGTGACGCATTCAGGGTCCATGAGCGGTTCATCACCCTGCAAGTTCACGAACACGTCATAGTCCGGATAAGTCTCTGCAACCTTGGCCACCCGGTCGGTGCCTGATTGGATCTGCGAAGACGTCATTACGACTTTTCCGCCAAAGGATTCCACCAGGTTTTTAATTTTTTCGTGGTCAGTCGCAACGATAACGTCGCAGACCATTCCGGGAAAACTTTCCTTCAGGGTTCGGGCGGCCATTTCCGCGCGTTCGAACACCCATCTGATCATGGGCTTACCCGCGATGTCCGCCAACGCTTTTTCCGCTAACCTAGTCGATTCCAAACGGGACGGAATGACGATGAGGATTTTTGATAAAATATTTTTTGAATTTTGCGGCATTTACGTGGACTATGCCGCACGGATGAGTTCCTGCGCAACAAAAACATGATTTCTTTGCGCGCGTTTTGCGGAGTACATCGCCGCATCGGCCGCTTCCAAAATTTCTTTCCTGGTTTTTGCATGATCCGGGCAAACCGCTACACCTATACTTACGGTAAGGTGGAGGGCCAAACCTTCTTTTTCAAGGAACACATGCTTTTCGATGGTTTTTCGCACGTCTTCAGCGAGCGCCACCGCTTCGCCCTTTGAAATTCCCTCTAGGATGATCACGAATTCATCTCCGCCGTATCGGCATATGACGTCTGATCTGCGCAAAACTTTCTCCACTACCTGTCCCATTTCACAAAGCAAATGAGTGCCCACTAAGTGGCCATTGGAATCATTCACTTGTTTGAAATGGTCGACGTCCAAAAACATTACGGCAAAACTTGAAGACTTCAGTTTCTGACGGGCAAAGGCCTGATCTAAAAACTCCGAGAGAAACCTTGCGTTAAACAAGCCCGTGACGTCATCTTTGTATAAGAGTTCTGTCACGTCCCGAAAACTTTCAATTTGTTTTCCGGTGAGACGCACTTGTGAACTTAAGATGCGGAATAAGGACACGAGTTCTTCAATGGTGTGAGAAAGAGAGGGCTGTGAACAGACCACATAATAATTTCTGGCCCCCACACACTGAAATTGAAAAACAATAACTTCTGGACCCACCAGCGACTTAGGTAAAACGCGGAACTCGGCTTGGTCCTGGACCATTTTTTGAAAAACTTGGGACCATTCCACTACCACGTCAAGCACATCAACATTGGAATCCAAGTCTGTCTCAATGCGATCCCAGCGATCAGACTGCATCTCGTAAAGGCCGAGGCCTGTACACTGCGTGGTTTTTTTCAAATATTGCATCGCTAGGGAAAAGAGGCTTGTTTCATCCAAAGTGGAGGAAATGAGTTGGCAAGTTTGAATGACCGAGCCGTAGGTACTCTGGACTTCATCGGTTCCCAAGGCGAGTGCTCGGGCCACGACTTTTTTTAAACTTTTTTGAAAGCGTGCGATCACGTAGGCCGCCGCATTGGCCTGCGCTAAGTCAAGTACGTCTTCTGCGCCGTTACGCATAAAATCTACGGTGTCCGAGGTTTGAAAGTCTCTGCCCATGATGATGAACTTGCTTTCGGGCAACACTGAGCGGACTTTTTCTATGTGGTGGGCGAAATTTTTTGACAAAACAATAAGCTGGCCAATGCCGCTTTCGGAAAGCAGAGTTTCCAAAAAATCTTGCTCAGAATGCAAAACAAAAACTTCCGGCGTAAGGTCCGTACCGGAAGTTTCAAAAATTTCCTTCGCTTTGCGGGATAACGACTGGGCCAAGATTTCGTCATCTAAGAAAATAAGTACTCTGAGCTTGACGCTGACCTTCTTAAGCGGCGCGGGATTCATCTTTTGCTCCAGCATCTTCCACGATCACGTCCATGGCCCCTTTGAGAGATCTCATGACTTTTTGCAGTTTTTCCTGCATTTCCGCAGTTTTTTGTTTTTCTTTATCATTTTGGTCCATGAGGACGTCGTAATTGAACTCCAGTACATCAATGCGACGTTTGAGTTCAAGAATCTTGGATTCACGGGAAGTGATGAGGGTTTCACTGTCCTTCTTGAGAATTTCAAGTTTGTTCTCAAGTTCACGTTCCCGCATCCGGATCTTACGGATGTCGCTGCGCACGCGTTCCCTGAGTCGATCATATTGAGTCGCGGAAGCTTCTAGCTGCTCTTCCAAAAATTTCACGCGTTCGGTCTTTGATTTCAGGTCAAATTTAAGCTGTTCAATCTCGGCTTCAGAGTTTTTTCCGGCGTGGGCAACTTCTCTTTCCAGTCCCTCTATTTTTCGATTCTTGTCTTCGAGTTGATGCTGAAAGTCTTCGCTTTGTTGGGAAAAATTCCTAATACTTTGTTGGTGTTTCGCAAGCTCCGCCTTCATATGCGTTAGCTGCGCGCTTAGGACCGCGACGTCTTGCTCACGAATGGAAAGCGTCTTCTTAAGAACCTCAAGTTCATCTGTATTCTGCGAGGAAAACTGGGGGATTACCGGGGTAGCGATAACTTCTTGCTCAAATCGCACGGCTGCTGGTGCATCGTTTGACGTAGAAAAAAGGTAAGGCAAATCTGCCTCGGATTGGGGGTCGGCCCCTTGCTCAGCTTGGAACTCTATTTCGTTTTGTGGAGGCATGGCCGATTCCAGGGAAACTTCCGTTAGCACGGGCAATGCATCCTGAGCTTCTACTGCGGTCCCCTCGCCCGATTCGTGTGATTCGCCTTCCACTACTGGTTCCATCATTTCAATTTCAATTTCCTGGGGCGGGGAAATGGCTTCTTGCGCTTTGGAAGGTGTAACCAACGCAGTATAGGTGCCGGCCCGCTGACTCGTGGTCAAAGTAATTTCAGGGAAAAAAACCGGAATCGTCATTTCCCGAGTGCCCGCCATCACGCGCTCATCCTTACCCAGCGTAAAACTTACGGTTTCCTCAAGCGCAACATCAAAAATGTTTACGGTTGTATCGGTCTTAGGAGAAAATTTTGGCGGCCGTGAAAAGAGTCCCATCATCTGATGCTTCGGTGATGCGCGGAGAAAAATTAAACGCTCTAGTTGAATCATCTAAAGTTACGCAGGTTTTGCCGGGTACATTCTGCCGAGGACTTATACCAAGGCAGCTAAGGTAGCCGCCACAACGGCAGCCGTCTCGACGCGAAGGATCCTGGCTCCCAGGGATAGCGACCGAAAGCCTAAGCGCTTAAGATCTTCCTCCTCCTCCGCACTGAATCCACCCTCGGGTCCTACGGCCAAGTGAATTGGCTCCTGCGACCCACTCGCATTTTTCCGCAGATCATTTAAGGACTGGGATAAATCACCTTCATCGCGCCCGAAGGAAGAGAAATAAAACTTAGGGCCTTTGAGCAAGCCGGCGGTGGTTTTCCAATCCTTCCAGGGTTGCGGAATTTGAATAGTGGGTAACCACGCTCCTTCACTTTGCTCCAAAGCCCCGCCCATAATGGATCGCCATCTTTCAATATATTTAGTTGAATCGGATGCCTTATGTTTTACCACGCTGCGGGAAGTAAATACCGGCGCAAGTGAATGGACGCCAATTTCGGTAAGCTTTTCAACGACGGCATCCATGGTGGGATTTTTCGCAAATCCTAAGTGCATGACTAATCGCGGAGCCGATTCCTTGGCCGAACGCTCAAGGCGTCCCAGAATTTTAACCATGCCTTGCCGGCCCGCGATTTTAAGTTCGGCATTAAAAACTTCGCCTCGTCCATTAGTTATTTTTAAACGGTCGCCATCCATAAGCCGCAGGACTTGGCATAAATGTTTTTGCTTTTCGAAAGGTAGCTCCAGCTCCGAGCCTACTTTTTCGAAGGCTACCTCACTGAGATAAATATACTTCAGTGACTGGTGCCCATTTCTTGAAGTGGTGATTGGTCGATCCATAAATCTTTGAAGGCAACATAGTCTCCGTTGGGGTAAATTGCACGAAGCTTCAAAGGCCGCCTTAGAATGTAAGTGTTGTTCCAACGCCAAAAAATGATGACTGGCAAATCACGCAAAAGGATCTCCTGGGCTTTGTGTAATAAGGGTAACCGTTTCTGTAACGCGGAGTGACCCAGCGCCTGATCAATGGCCGCATCGTACTCAGAATTTCCATAACCAAATCGATTCATCTTTCCTATTTCGCGACTATGAAACGCCTTGGTGAGAATCGTGGGATCGGCGATTCCTACCCAACGACTCAACGTTAGTTCAAAACTCCCACGCTTCAAGTCCGCCAAAAGTTTGGCAAGCTCCATAGGAATAACATTTAGCTTTATTCCAACCTTGGCAAGTTGTTGCGCGAGTATCAAACCCATCTCCCGATTTTCCTTGGAAGGAGAAATCTTTAAGGACAGTGGGAGTTTTCCGTCAACACACGACCCCACTTTGCAAAAATCAGAAATTACTTTTTGCGCTTCGGTTAGAGACAAAGAAGAAACCGTTTTCGGATTTTTTACATAACCTTCGATATACGGCGAAAGTGGACTAGTTTCCAAGGTAGCGTACCGAAAATATTTATATTTCAGAATCCCGGGGATATCGATGGCGGCCGCCACCGCTTGGCGCAACTTTAAGTTTCTGAGTATGGGATTTTTCATATTGAACCCTAGATACTGAACACTCACCCCGGGCGCATCCACCGCCGAAAATTGCGAAAAAGGAAATTCATGATCCGCAATTCCGCGCCGAAACATCTCGGTCTTAGAGATGCCCAGGCTGCTTGCTGCGATATCGATGTCACCGTGAAGCAATGCCTGGTACTTCGTAGTGTCATCTTTGATATACCTAAACCGTAACTTTTTCACTTCATGAGGCTGCGAATTGTCGACCCGTTCTAAGGTCAAAACACCTTGGGATCCAAACGTGCCCACATCAAAACTTTGAATTTTAAAACGGCCGCTGCCAACAAATGCACCGTTGGTTTTTTTAAAAACCTTCATGAAATACAAATCTTGTAAAAAATAGGGGGAGACCACCGAAGTTCGGATAATCACGGACCGTGGCCCTTCTACTTTGACGGTAAAGGCTGGTACATTTTTGTTCTGGTAAGCCGTTAGGGAAGCCATGACATCACTGGCCATAAGTGGCGATCCATCATGGAAACGCAAACCGGCTTTAAGCTTAAATGAAAATTCCCGGTCTCCGCGACTGCGAATATCTTCGGCAAGATCGGGTCGTATTTTTAAATGAGCATCTCGAAGCACCAGGGAAGAAAAAACTAGGTTCAAAACCCGCTGGGAAACTGCATCTGTCGCATTCACGGGATCAAAGCTCAGAATGGGCGAATCAATGAGAATGGTGATGGGACGAGGTGACGCTAGATCCATTGCGAATCCCGACGGCAAGACTTGCCTGGCAAGCAACAGCAAAATTAGCGCTAAACATCCTGATTTTAATGCCGCTTGAATTCTATGGCTCAACTAACGCTCCCCGATTTCCGAGAAACCTCTTGAGGAGATCTCTTTTTGTTTTGGTTAAGGCGTACCCTATATTCGGGCGGAGTCCTTCTTTTTGCCTTCATGGCACTTTTTAGTGAAGCCCGCAACGCTTGGTGCACGGATGAATTCCCGGTGCCGGAGGGATTGAGTGCGCGCGTGGATTTTTGGAAAAAAATCTACTCCGAGGTCACCTCCGATGAGGGGTTTCTGCACGATACGCAGTACGTTCATCTGATCTACAAAAAGCTGAGTTTCACTGACTTAGCGCCCCTCAAAAAAAGGGGGGGTTACGCCAAGGCCGTCACGGACCGTGTCACGGCCGAGCGGCTCAAAATCACGCTCTTGCTCAAAGAAATTTCCCACGCGCTGGAAAAACGTTTACCCATGGGTGCTGAGGCCCATGCCTTCTGGGACAAAATTTTAGCCCAACTCTCGGCAGAGGACTTAAGCAAAATCAAGTTTCAAAACCTTACGCTTCACAAACGTATCCGATTCCAGGGCGGTTTGCGGGATCACTTTCTTGAAGCCCTAAAGACTTCCGGAAAATACATTGGGGAAATGGAAAAAATCTTCAAGGCGGAAGGGGTGCCCGAGGACCTCACCCGAATTCCATTCGTAGAATCGTCATTTCAGAATTCAGCCAGATCAAAGGTAGGCGCCGTAGGCCTTTGGCAATTCATGCCGGCGACGGGGAAACTTTACCTTCGCATTGATGAAGTACTCGATGAGAGACGCGACCCTTACGTGGCTACCCGCGCAGCTGCAAGGCTGCTCAAAGCCAACTATGAACTTTTGAACAGCTGGCCGCTTGCAGTGACCGCATATAATCACGGCGGCCTCGGCATGAAACGCGCCGTTAAAAAAGTCCGTTCAAAAGAAATCGCAGAAATTATTCGGCATTACGAATCTCCGACATTTGGTTTTGCTTCCGCCAACTTTTACGCGGAATTTCTCGCTGCACTTTATGTCGAACGAAATTCCGAGTCCATTTTTGGATCACGCTACCAGCTACCTCCACTCAAGGAAGGCATTGATTTCAAAATCATGAAAACCGCCAAAAATGTGCCGGTTTTTTTGAAGGATTTCCTAAAAAATCTAAGCGCCATAGTAGGCCTTGCCGACCGGGAATTTCATAAACGCCTGATTGAGCTCAATCCTGCGCTGTCGGACTCAGCCTTGAACAACAAAACGCACTTGCCCAAAGACTTTCCTTTGCGCTTGCCCGCCAGCGAAAAAAACAAATAGGCATCCCAGGAATTGTACGATAATTTCCGGGGAATGTTCATCATCGGCATCGCGGGTGGCTCAGGCTCCGGAAAATCCACCTTTGCCCAAAAGATAACCAGCCGCGTCAATGACTCTGACGTGATCCAGATTCCCCAAGACTGGTTTTACCGCGCATCCCAGCCCAAAAGCACCGAGATCAACGGGAAACCTAATTTTGACCATCCCGATGCATTTGATTGGCCGCTGCTCCATGCCGTACTTTTGAAGCTCAAGGACGGGGAATCCGCCGACTGTCCGGTTTACGATTTTAAGACTGATTCACGCCTAACCAGGACCCAAACGGTCGGACCTGCAAAACTTATTCTCTTTGAAGGAATTTATGCCCTTTGGGATGAACGCATCCGTGATTTGCTCAACCTTAAAATTTTTCTGCACGTCGATGCGGACATTCGATTCATCAGGCGACTTCACCGAGATGTGCGTGAACGTGGACGAAGCCTCGATAGCGTCATCAATCAGTATTATGATTCAGTGCGTCCCATGCACCGCCAGTATATTGAACCAACCCGGCAATTTGCCGACCTGCTCGTGGGTGAGGAAACCGATATCCCCGCTCAGGTCGTCGCTAGCCATATTTCCGCCATTTTAGGTGCTTAAATATTCAATGAAGAAACCAAACAAAACTCATTCAACAATACGTACTACGATTAAAGCCAAAGCTTTGGTCAAAGCAAAAAAGCCAGCGAAGGTGGCGTCAAGAACGACTCGTCGCACCTCGACTACGGTCAAGGCCCGGGCCACCTATGATCCGCACTCCTTCGTACGCATCGTTCCCATCGGTGGATTGGGAGAAATTGGCCTGAACTGCATGGTGATTGAATCCCGGCATGAAGCCATCATTATCGATTGCGGAGTTATGTTCACGGACCTTCAGAATTTCGGTGTGGATTTTTACATTCCCGATTTTTCGTATCTGGAATCCATTCGCGAAAAAATTAAGGGGTATGTGATCACCCATGCCCATGAAGATCACATCGGCGCGTTGCCCTATGCATTGCGGGTGGTGAATGCGCCAATTTATTGCACCGATTTCGCAAAACGCCTCATTGGTTCAAAGCTTGTGGAACATGAACTTTACGAGAGCACCACCTTCTCCATTTACAAACCTGGCGATCGCATTGCCTTCAAAGAGCTTAGCATCGAGCCAGTATGGGTGAATCATTCCATCATTGAAGCCACGGCACTGGTTATTGGTACGCCCCAGGGAAAAATCGTTCACACGGGCGATTTCAAATTCGATGTGTCACCTTTTTATGGAAAGCCGCTGGATCCTAAACCATTTAGGGACGCAGGAAAACAGGGCGTACGCCTTTTGCTCAGCGATTCCACGAATGTGGAACGCGACGGTTGTTCTAAATCGGAAAAAACCCTGGTACCGCAGTTTGAGAAAATTTTAAAAGATGCAAAGGGGCTGACCTTAATTGCGGTCTTTGCTTCAAACGTTGCCCGCGTAGGCCAGATTCTAGAAATTGTGCGCAAACAAGGTAAAAAAATTGCGTTTCTAGGACGAAGCATGGAACAGAATTCTAGACTTGCCGCCGAGGCGGGGTACCTCAAGGGTCTAAACGAAGCGCTGATTCCCATGGAAGCGATTGCCGATTATCCACGCCACCAAGTTGTCGTCCTTTCCACCGGTAGCCAAGGTGAGTACCGATCAGGCCTTGCTCGAGTCAGTCAACGTGAACATCGCTTTATTAAGTTGCAGAAATTAGACACCGTAGTCATGTCGAGCAAATTTATTCCAGGAAACGAAAAGGCCATCGGTATCATGATCAACAATCTGTTCCGCCAGGAAGCGGAGGTCATTTATGAGCCCATCGCCAATGTCCACGTTTCGGGCCACGCCACTTCGGAAGAATTGGCGCGCATGATTTCTTTCACTCAGCCTGAATTTTTTGTGCCGGTTCACGGCGAGTATCGGCATCTAGTGCGTCACCGACAGTTGGCCATTGAGAATGGGATTGCGCCCAGCAACGCGTTGCTCAGCGTCAATGGCGATATTCTTGAACTCACTTCCGCAGGGCTTACCCGCATTGATCATTTTGAAGAAAAACGCACCATGATTGAAGGTGATTCGGGCACGCAGATCACTAAACTGACCCTTAAGGATCGCCGGAAAGTCGCCGAATCTGGCGTAGTTTTCGCCATTGTCGTAAGAAATATTTCTACCGGGAAATTGCTTCTAGATCCCGCCATCATTTCGCGCGGAGTTTTTGACTCTGAAGCCAATCCGCTCCTTCACGAGGAATCTAAGGAAGAAGTTTTGAAAATTGTGGAATACACTCTAGGTCGTATGCTGCGCCAGGAAAAGGCCATCGATCTTCAAGAGGAGGTCCGCGTTGGATTGCGACGTTTCTTTAACCAAAGACTTGGAAAAAAGCCCATCGTGCTTCCCCTCCTCATTGAAATTTAGCGTTCTTGTCCTAGGCTTTATAGTTTCAGTCTTTACTCAATTCCATGATGTGCTTTGGGTGCCGGGCCTGCATTTTGATGAAGCGTGGCAAGGGCTTTACGCTCACCGCATTGCCTCAGAAAAGGGCTTTTGGCCCTTGGAAGCAATGAATGGTTATACCTCGCCCATAAGCCATTATATTTTAGCGGCCTTCTTTAAAGTGTTCAGGCCATCTCTAGAAGTGATGCGGCAAAGCATTGGCTTCATGAATCTTACAACTCTCATAATTTTTACGCTGCTTCTCTGGAAAGAAAGACACCGGACGGCCGCCGCGGTCTTTACTTGGCTATGGGCGCTTCTACCGCTTAGCGTACACAATCATCGTTTCTACATTGAGATGACAAGTTTTCTTGGTTTGTGTTTTGCGCTCAATGCCTGGGCCCTGGTAAGGGCAGCAAAAAAATACGTTCTAGACCGTAAAACGCTGGCGCTATTTTTAATCCCCATGATTTTAGGATTACTAAGCCACATTGGGTATCTTTCGGTGCTTCTCGCATTTGTGAGTTTTCTTTTCATAACCCAACAAGGCCTTCAAAAATTCTTACGCCCCTTGAGTTTGCTTTTCATTTTTGCCGCAGGCCTGCTTTTTAAAATGTCTTCCCAGCTGCAAAAAATTTCGCCGGCGATCCTAGGCACGGTTTTGTTAGGATTAAGTTTAGCGTTCATTTTTAGACCCGATAAATTTTTAAAACAGCGCCCATGGGTGCTTCAAGGCGCGCTACTTAAAATTTCGGTGGCGAGCTGTTTTGTAATAAGTTTCTTTTATATCTTTTTTCTTTGGGATGGATTTTGGCCCTATATGCAAGCTACGGGGCATTTGCCTAAGTTTTGGCTGCCCATAAATTCAGCTCTCCTTTTGAGCTGTCTTGGATGGCACATTAGTAGGAAACCAGGAACGGATTTGCTCCAAAAAGTTTTGCTCTTCACGTTTCTACAATTTCTTATGATGACGGTTCTGATTTTTAAACAGAGTCCTCGTTATTATATGTTGACCACCATCTGCCTTATGATTTTCGTGAGCCTGGTAGCAGAAGAAATTTTAAGAACTAAGTATTTTAAGAGTGTCTTTGCCGCGTTCGCCATTTTTTCCCTTTGGAATTTTTTCGCATTCGAAAATTTTTATCTGCAGCAATACCACTCGCAACCCGGAGACGACGGAGTAGTGAAATTTCTATTTTTCAGGGATTCCGGGCGCGATTTCCGGCCGTTTCAGAAAGTCTACCGATGGTTCGCCCGAAGCGGGTGTTTAACGGAACTAGATTCCATTGAGGATGATCGCTTTTTGCGGCCTTTTGAATTTTTAAACCTGGCTCCGAGCCATGCACTTCTGACGGAAGCCGTTAAGTTTGAAGAAGCCGCATTACCAAGGGCAGCTGAAAATTTCTCTCCGCACGCGCCGCCCGTTTGCCCGTGGACCAAAGGGCAAATGTATTTCTCTCATTACCCCTCAAATTCCGGCGTTGAACTTATCCCCGTTGTCCAGCATAAATCTTGGGGAGACCTTACGTTATTCACTAAAAACAAAGTCAGGAATTAAATCACCCATGAACGACATTCGAGCCGGCTTTAGAAATTTTGGCAGGAATTTTTTCTACTCGTACCCTAAATTCATTCTCCTCACTTTGATTAGCGTGACCTATTTGCCATTTTTGAACTTGCGCGTTTTACGTATGGCCGGCGATGAGAAGGTTTATATTTCGCAAGCCATTGAAATGGCGAGGGCAGGCAACTGGTTTGTGCAAACGCTGGCGGGCGTACCAAATTATTTTAAGGGACCGCTTCATTATATTTTCCTGCGTATCGGCATGATTCTTTTTGGCGAAAATCTTTTTGCGGCGACCTACATGAATTGGTTAGGTGCCATGGCCATTGGCCTTTCATTATTTTTCATCGGAAAAAAATTCAATCAACGGGATGAACGTGCGTTACTCCTAGGACTTGCGGGTGCCCTTAACGTGGGGGTTCTCTCCCATGCCTTTGCGAGCCAAATGGAAGTCGAACTCTGTGCGTTCTACGCCATGGGCGCCGCGGCGTTATTGCACAACCCTTCTCGCCCCTACTTTTTTTGGGTGTTGGCGGGCCTTGCCGGATGGGTCAAAAGCCCATTGCACTCCGTTCTCTTAGCGTTAGGAGCACTTTCTTACCTTACGTTCACAAATCAAATTTGGGCGCTTTTGAAAACTAAACATTTTTGGTTCAGCGGCCTTTTGGGTGTTGCCGTGGGCGTAGCCGGTTACCTACCGGCCTTCTGCCTCGATCAGAAAAATTTTCTAGAATATTTTTTAGGTCGCGAAAACCTAGGCAAACCTAGTAACGGTCGCACGTGGATGTATCCCACCTATTCATTGCCGCACTTTGCCTGGCCTTGGACGTTAGCTTTACTGGTTAGCCTGGTAACTTGTATAAAGGGAATTTTTGAAAAACGCCGCGAGCTTAGAAATGCCTTTCTCTTCCCGCTTCTTTTTTCCCTACCCACTCTGCTTTTCTTTTGTACCTTTCCCTATAAAGGCCAAAATTACAATTTACCCACGATTCCCATTTTACTAATTTCAATATTTATCCTTCATCGCCCCTTTCCTCGGTTTTTCAAATTCTCTTTCTGGCCCATCGGATTTTTAACGCTGCTTTTTGCGTGCCTTCTTTCGATGATTTTATTTTATTTAGAAGCCTGGCCTGAGTGGTGGAGCGTCACCTGGTATTTAACGGCAATGGCGTCAGCGTTAGGTGCTGGAATTTTTTTCGTGCTCGCCAAAGATGAAATTCAAATTGCGTTAGGTTGTACATTAACTGCGATTACATTCTTGTCCTGGTCAGCCCCCCTTGGGCTTTTTGAGCTGCGGGATATTAATGCATGGCTTACGCGGGACGAACAAACTGCCGTGCAAACTCAGCGCGAACCCCACATCCTTCATTATTATGATTTAGAACAAACCATTTGGAGCGAATGGGGCATCATGGAACTAGCGCTCCATAGGCCCATTTATGGGCTGCATCGTAAGGAAGAAATCCCTGCCGTCTTTAAATCTGGCCATGCCCTTCTCGTCCCTGGGGAAGAGGCTATGCAGAATTTAAAGACCTTAGCCATTGGAATGGGCCTGGAGCCGGTTTTTTCAAAGGCTCGAATCACCCCCTGGCGGCGTTGGCGGACCAAGGGCAAGGATGCAAGTGGAAAACCCCTTTGGTTTCAAGCCTGGCAACAGCGTAGCCTGAATGCCCTCTCAAAAAACTATTATATTCTTTCCTGGTAACCACCTAAACAACTCAAGTTTAGGCACAAACTGCCGATCCTTATCTTGTAAGTAAAAAGGAGGACGGGGAAATGGGTAAAGAACAAAAGCCTGCCTCGCCGGCAGAAACCAAGAAGCAAACAAAACCAGAATCAACTCACGGCACTGACCAAAATCAGGGCCAAGGCCAAAGTCACGGTAGCAGCAGGGGTAATGCTGCGGTGACGAACGCCAAGATTGGTTGTGGCGCCCAAGGCTGCAAAGCTAAGGACGATCGTTTCGGGTTCTGCAGCGAGCATTTTAGGCAATTCAAATTTGGACTCATCAACAAAAGCGGCGAACCTGCATTTGATTATGAGCGAAAATTTGATCACTACCAAAAATGGAAACAGGCGCAAAAGGTCGCCTAAACTCTACAGCCGTTTAGGTACACCGAGAAAAGATGCGCAATGAGCGTCGAAACTCATTGGGCAACCGCGCTGTACCCACCCGCCACAGAGGAAGTCGTGCAGGAACATTTATGTTCACGTACGGCTTCCTCTTCAAAACTAACGAAGCTTCCAAGATTGGCTATTCCAGGGGTATAGCTTAGCCAATCTCGGGGGCTTCTTTTGTTTCAATCAAGCAACGAAGCTCGCTCATAAAAACTTTTCGCAAAAGGGGACGGCATCGTGCCTCCTTTCGCTGGGATCCCGCCATCGTGGCGGCTCGAGGCCCCTTTTGCGAAAAGTTTTTATGAGCGAGCTTCTTCGTTTGTTTGCAAAATGTAGGGTCTGGGGATTTTCTTGCGGGTCGAGCGGAGTGGGAACTTTGCAGACCTAGGCGGGCCTCGCAGAGAACTGTCGAACGCCCATTTGGATGTTGTTAGTTACGCATTGGTTGCGGCATAAATGCATACATGCAATGGTTTGCTACTTGCCCCCATGAAACGGTCGACGTGCTGGAGTCCGAACTCCATGCGTTGGGCATTCAAATTCAGAGTAAGTTTTATCGCGGCATTCTTTTTGAGTGCGATCTGGAGAATGCATATCGCGCCCATCTGGTTTTGCGCACCGCGAGTCGCATCCAGAGAATCGTCGCTCGGTTTCAAGTTTCGAGCATCGGTTCATTTCAGGCTGAGCTGAAAAAAATAGCATGGCCAATGTGGCTCAGATCTCAACGTCCTTTCAAGGTCATGCCAGCTCTTACGGATGAGGACTCACAAAAATTAGGGGGTGAAGCCATTGTCGCGGCGGTGGTTGAATCCATTCAGCGGAGTGAATTCAAAACAGGTGCTCCTAAGTTCAATCCCGATGCCGAGGCCCCCATAACGATTGTTGCCTTTCTTCGCGACGGAATGTGCATTCTGGGTATTGATACTGCCGGTCGCGCGTTGCACAAACGCGGGTGGCGCACGAACGGCCATCCCGCCGTTTTGAAAGAGACGCTTGCCGCATCAATGCTGATGCTTGCCGGTTACACCGGTAACGAGCCCCTCATGGATCCCATGTGTGGCTCCGGCACCATCGTGATTGAGGCGACATACATCGCACTTCAGAAGGCTCCTCTGATTCATAGGGGAAAAGATGATTTTGCCCTTGAACACCTGGCCGGCTTTGACCGGATGCTTTGGCGCAAGGTTTCCGATCAATTGCGTTCCCAGAAGAAATCAGAGTTACCAACCCCGATCTTTGCTTCGGACATGGACGCAAAATATATCGATGTGGCTAGGGCTTCTGCGCTGCGCGCGCGCGTAGAAAAGTACATCGCTTTTTCTGTGGGGCGCTTTCAGGACATTGAGCCACCGGCAGAGAGCGGGTTGCTCATCATGAACCTGCCCTACGGGCAACGCATCGGGGGCGACACGGTCAAGTCCCTGTTTCGCGAAGTAGGCGATACCATCAAAAAACGTTTCCCAGCCTGGCGTGCAGCGTTGCTAGTTCCGCAGGAAGTGCCTGATCGATCTTTTGGGCTTACGGTGACGAAGAAATTCCTACTTCGAAACGGAGCTCTTCCCGTGAAGCTGCTTATGATCGGCGGCAGGGATTAGACGGGGATTTACTTTTTGTTGAAATCTCATGGATAGAGCTCATTCAGCACATCCTTCCACGGCCAAATTTCCATGTTTTTGAGTGTACGTTTTTTCTTTTCGCGCGAAGCTACGATGAAACGTTTAACCTTTAAATCCTGAGCAACCTTAATTGCACGCGTAAAATCTTTCTCATCGACGCGTTCCGTTGATTTGATCTCAATGGCCCAAAGTTCGCGGTTGGGACGCTCAATGAGCAAATCAATTTCGACGTCATCTTTGGTGCGAAGATAATAAAAACGATCGTCTTTTCTTAAGTAATCATTGAGTCGAATGCACTCCACGACAAAGAAATGCTCAAATGCCTTTCCGTAGGCATAGGTGCTCGGTACCAGCGGTGAATCCAGAGAACGCTCTATGGCTTTGCGGACGCCTAGATCAAAAAAATAGAATTTTGATTTTGCGGTTTGAACTTTTCGCACGGACCGGTGATATGGCTCGAGGTAAAATCCCATCAGGGTATCCGACAGGATTTCAAAATATCGCAGTACTGCCGCAGGACTTGAAAGTGAATCCCTTGCTATCTTTGACGCGTTTATGATTTGCGTATTTTGTTGCGAGGCGATTTCAATGAACCGTGCAAATGGCTCCAGCTGCCGTAACACCTGTTCTTCCTTGATCTCCTGCTTCATATACGTGGCGACGTAGGATTTGAGATATTCTTTTTTTTCATCATTGCCCTTAAGTGAGAATACGCGTGGCAACGATCCCCAGTTCAGCGCAAAATCCAAATCAAAATCTTTGCCAAGCTCTCGGTGAGTGAGGGGGTGAAGTGAGTTCAAAAAAGCGCGTCCCGCCAAAAGATTCGCGCCTCCACGCTTAAGTTTCCTTGCGCTGGACCCAGTGAGGGCGAACGAGATGTTTCTCTCTTCAATGAGTTTATGAACGTAGTTCAAAAGTCCTGGTAGTCTTTGAATTTCATCGGCGACTACCCACGAACCCTTTTTAAATTCGCGGGGAATCATTTCAACGAAACGACCAGGGTGAGCTAAAAGCTCCTGATAGAGAACGTCATCCAACAAGTCCACCCAAAAAACATTCGATTTTGTGGGCGGGAAAAACTCTTTAAGCAACGAAGATTTACCAGTTCCACGTGCGCCAAACATAAAAAAACTGTTTGAAAACAATGGTTTTGCGATTCTAGAATACATATAGAGAATTTTAACGTATTTTTCTCTATATGTATACCTAGTCTATATTAGGGGGGTTTTTCCGCCCCGGTTCACGACCAGGAATTGCTTTTATCTAAAGGAAAACATCAACGCAATCCAGTAGCCAGCTGCGCTTCCAAAGATGCAGCTGGACAATCTATGGGTGCCGCCGGATCGTTTTCTAAAGTTTCAAGCATCGCAGAGACCAGCCGCATGTCGCTTTCCCTGTGGGGGTTGTGGGGATTGTCCAACGCCACGGCTGCATCTCGTTGCACCTCCGGGTCCTGGAGCAGAGCAACGTATGCGTCGTGCAATTCAGTATCGTGCATATGGAACGCGAATCTTTTGATGACCTGCCGCCTTATTGAAACATCCTTGTCATGAAGGCCGACAATCAATTTTTCGCGAAGCTTTGTCCAATCTACTGATCGCCTAAAACCGAAAAACGCGGAGAAAGCGTAGGATCTTATTGAAACATCGGGATCCGTCGTGCGCCTTAAAAATGCGCTGATTTCGTGGGGCTCATCCCGGCATAGCGATAAAATAGCGATGGCTTTCCTTCGGATCTCGACATCTTCGTCGTCGAGAAGTCTCACCAGATCGGGCCTGACTTCATCCGAACGGATCAAACGCTGACCTGACAAAGCCATGATCGCTGCCCTCCGCCGCATGGCTTTAGGACTGCGTAAATTCAAAATGATAAGATCGTTTATGGTCATGGTAGTCGGATCTTTATGAAGGGGATTTCCTTCCAATAAGGCCAGTCTCAAATCAGTCTCCGCCTGTTCAAATGATTCCAACCTGCTCAGGGTAGTAACCAAAGCCGTGGCAGGGTCCGTCAGTTGGTCACGAAATTCCCCGTGATCGGGTTCGGCTTCGATCTGACGCATATTACCGCGGATGAACAGCTCATCGTGGAAAACTACATTCGTACTTTGATCAAAAGGATTGATTCCTAGATCGGCCGCCTCAAATAAATGAGTATAATTCATAAAGTACATTTGTTGATAAACGGGCATCCCGTTCATGCTTACGTGATAATGATAGCCCGGCATGTCGGTACGGAGCCGCGCATTACGATTGGCAATCAGGGGATGATTGAGATGTCCTTCTATTCCGGCCAACCTCGCCAGCGCATTCAATTGCTTCAAATAAAGTATGGGATCGTCCGTAGGAATCACGTGGGTAAACTCCAGAACATTCCTATCGATGGTCCAGCCCAAAACCCGGTATAAATCCTGTACCTCCGCAGGCAGGTCCTTTCGTATGTGCAGGTTTTTAGCGATGACAACAGGTTTAACTTTATGAGTTTCCGGCAAAACAAGGTTCACCCGCTGATGGGGCGTGAGGCGCTCTAGCCTCATAGCGCTACGGCGAATCTCGGGGCTCAGTTCACGCCAACGGCGCAGAAGTCTAGACCAGTCGCTTTGGGCCCTGAAGTTCTCCGGAATCTCAGGCGATGGGGCGGAATTAACCGGCGACGGTCTCACGTTTTGCGTTGAGGTAGGCTGACTAAGAATAACTGGTCCACCCGTGATGGTCGTTTCATCATTTTGTATCCTTCGCGCGCTTTGAATCCCCCGTCCTTGGATTACCGCGCTCTGACGGGATTCATTTGGCTCCCGCGGCACTCCCGCCCGCACGATCAAAGCTTCGCCCGGGTTAAAGCCAAGTGCCCTAGGAAGCGAGAGATTATAATTTAGTCCCTCCACGAGGTAAGCTCGCAAAGAACCGTCTGGGTCGATGAGGTGATCAAGATTAGCTGGATCCTCGAGATAGCTATCAACGATTTCCGTCGGCAATAAATCCATAACTTCCGGGTGCTCTTCCTGATACCGATGAAAATCAAACTGGTTGATAATAATTCGTAGGGGCCGATCGGAGAGTTCGAGTTCCATTCCTATGAGAACACGCCCCCGGAACTGCTCCAGGTACACCAACTGCTCCGCAGTCTGACTAAAAGTCAGCGGGATGCAAAAGACAAACGCCGCCAGGAGAGAAAGTAAGGTTGTTCTTAAAATAGAAGAGGAGACCACGCTGTATTTTCGGGTCATTCCCGGAAATTCATTAGCTCCGAGCTAGAGGAACGCGGCAAATTTTTCTTGGGGTTGCCTACTATTAAAGCCGAACTAAGCAACAGCCTGAGGATGCCTACTCTTAAAGACGCGTAATAATATTATCTATATAATATAGAGATAACATCTAGCTAATCGTTTCAGCTAGAAAAGCCACAAAGAAGGAAGCTAAGTTCTATGAAAAAGGAATATGATTTCTCAAAAATGAAGGAAGTAAAAAATCCTTACAGCGGCAAAAAAAAAGCAATCGGAATTAATTTGAGCCCTGAAGTCATCGACTACTTCAAAAAAATCGCCGATGAGAGCGGGATCCCTTATCAAAAGTTGATTGATCTTTACCTGCTTGACTGCGTTAAACGCCGCAAAAAGCTTTCACTTAAGTGGGCAGCTTAAGATCTGTATCAAAGCCCTACCCCAACGCCGCCTTCTGAATCTCATGCAGCGCCTTAGCCGCAATGAGAGCACCATCCGTCAGACGGTTCATATCATCGCGCGTAAATACCGTGTTTTCGCCCGTACCCTGCACTTCCACAAAATGGCCGTCACCCGTGATCACGAAATTCATATCGACATCACACGATGAGTCTTCGCCATAATCCAAATCCACTAAAACGTGCTCACCTTTAAGGCCCACGCTTACTGCAGAAACGAGGCCTGTGATTGCGTTAGTCAAACCGTGTTTCTTGAGCGCCAGAGCTAACGCAACGTAACCGCCCGTGATACTTGCGGTGCGGGTTCCGCCGTCGGCGACGATGACATCACAATCTACGATGATGCTACGTTCGGGAATTTTTTTCAGATCAACGATGGACCTTAATGACCGGCCAATGAGACGCTGGATTTCTAAAGTTCTTCCGCCTAATTTATCTCGTTCGCGTTTGGTACGTTGATGCGTTGCCGTGGGTAACATTGCGTATTCCGCCGTTACCCAGCCTTTGCCTGAACCCTGCAACCACTGCGGCACGCTGCGATCCATGATCGCCGTGCAAATGACCCTTGTTTTACCGAACTCAACCATCACGGAACCATCCGCATAGTCATTGACGCCACAGGTGATTTTTACTGGCCTCAGCTCCAAAGACTTGCGGCCAAAAGCTCGTTTACCCGAAAATGCGGCATTTTTATCAACACTCATATGCGATGATCCTCTTTTTAAAGACCACCTTTCATACGATATCGCTTGAGCGCCGTCACGACCGATCTTGTGAAAGTGTCCCGAAATTGCAAATTCATGAGACGTTCCCGATCGTTTTTATTGGAAAGAAAGCCCATTTCCATCAGCACCGAAGGCATGGCGACTTGGGAGAGTACATAGAAAAAGGCCTGCTTTACGCCGCGGTCTTTCACCACCGCCCCCCGTTCGATGCGCCCTAGCTCTTGTTGAACATAGGCCGCAAACAACGCACTTCTTTGGATGAATTTCTGCTGTTCAAGATCAACGAAAATTTTGTTCAGGTCCGTTGAAACGGAAGTGACTCCAGTTGAGTGCGTAAGCCACTCTTTATTTTCCGCCAGCGCCGTTTTTTTAGAGTCATGGTCGGTGGCTTCGGGACTTAAGATGAAAGTTTCTGCGCCCGAAATCTTTACATCATCGGCATGATTGACGTGAATGCTAATAAAAAGCCCGCCCTTCTGGCGATTCGCAAGCCTAGCCCGCTCCGGCAACGACACGAATCGATCTTGGGTGCGGGTCAGGTGGATTTTAACTTCCGGCATTTCCGTTTCTAAGCGCTCCTTGAGTGCCATGGCATAAATCAGGGAAATGTCTTTCTCCTTATGGCTTTTTGAAGAAGTACCGAAATCATGGCCCCCGTGGCCTGGGTCAATAATAATAATTTTGAGGTCATGCCGTCCGGCATCCTCTATGGCCTCGGCGGCGACGCCGGTGGAGGGTTTCAATAATAAATATTGGGTCAAGAGTTCAGCGGTTGGTTCGCTGATGCGGTAGCCGTTTGGCGTACTTAAGACATCGCCAAAATCCCAAAAACCATCATAGAGCGCAATTTTAACGACCGGAGAAAGTACTGCCTGCTTTCCGTAGCGTGGGTTTTGCACGATTACTTTCTGTTTCTCCCAGTTATGGAGAACTTCGCAACCTGCGCGCTTACAAAAGGCCCTTAAATTTAAATAGGTGACTGGCCGTCCCTGTGTCACCGCCGCTAAGGCAACTTTACCGGCCAGGCCTAAAACTAAGATAAAAATGGAGATGCAAAATTTCATGGATGCCAAATAATATCACTCATCATACTTGAATGGTTATGAACCACGAAACGAGTTCTGCGTTAAATCGAAAAGAAATTTCGACTCTCCTAGACCATCCGGATGTGGATGATCTGATTCGGCTCGCCTTAAAGGAAGATGGCATTCAGAACGACCTCACGACGGCGTGCTGCGATAAGTCTGCGGATCTTACAACTGCTAGAGTTGTGGTAAAATCGCCCACGGTAATTGCGGGCGGGCCACTAGTTGCCAGGGTTTTGAAAGCTGCCGGTGTATCTGACGTACAAATTGCTTTTCACCTCGAGGAAGGCCACTGGGTTGACACAAATTCGGTAAGCCCTGCGCCCGTATGGTTTGAGCTTAAGGGTCCCATGGCCCAATTGCTGAAAACGGAACGTACCATCCTGAACTTCCTGATTCGTATTTGCGGCATCGCCACCGTTACTCAACGCATCGTAAAAGATATTTCTGAAACTTCATGCCGTTTGTTGCACACCCGTAAAACTGCGCCTGGCCATAGGAGAACGGACATCTACGCTTGTCTCATGGGCGGTGCACATCCTCATCGACGCAGCCTCGATGACGCAATTCTGGTGAAGGAAAATCACATTCGAAGTTCGTCCTCCTGGCAAACCCTTGGCGATGGCATTGAGAAAAATCGCAAGCTTGCCCGCTTTGTCGAAATTGAAGTCACGAATATGATGGAGCTCAAACACGCCCTAGCCCTCAAACCGGACCGCATCATGCTCGATAATTTTTCGATAAAAGAAATTGAAAAGGCAGTGCTGCTTTTTGGTTCGGCAGTTGAGCTCGAAGCTTCGGGCGGCATCAACGCCACCAATGCGCGAGAATATGCGTTAACTGGCGTAGATTACATTTCCTTGGGTTCTTTGACGCATTCGGCACCGGCGGCTGATCTCTCCATGCTTTTTTTGTAGAGGGACCTAATGAAAGTTTCCCATTTGCATTTTGAACAATGTGTTTCCACCAACGATCTCGCTTTTGAAAATGGTCCAAGCTTACTCGCTAGGGAACATTCAAATGCCCTCATCGTCACGGCGGATGAGCAAACAAAAGGGCGTGGCCGGCAGGGCAGACAATGGGAATCCAAAAAAACTGGAAATATTTATTGCTCAGTTTTTCTTAAGGGTGAAACCGTGCAAATTCCGCCGGCCTGGATTCCGTTGGCGGCGGGCGTTGCCACGCTGTCCGCCATGGAAGAAAATATCAAAAATTTTCAAACGCTGAATTTAGACGCCTGGCGCATCAAATGGCCAAACGATATTTTGGTACAACACGCGAACACCTCGAAAAAAATTGCCGGCATTCTCTGCGAGTCCAGGTTCTCAGGGCAATCCTTGCAAAGTTTAGTGGTAGGCTTTGGTTTCAATGTTTTCCATTCACCAACCCCAGAGTCCGCATGCCTCGCCGATGTTTTAGCTGCCGATGGCGTAGATGCTTCGCGCCAAACGGCCCTGCAGAATTTCGGGGAAAGTTTTCCCCGCCAGTTCAGTGAGCATTTGACCTTCTGGGTACAAACCGATTTACCCTCCCTTAAAAAAGCTTGGCTACATTTTGCGCAGTGGGACAAATTTCCGATTTTGAAAACCCATCGCGCCGATGGAAGTATGCTTGAGCTCGACCAGCTCACCATCCTAGATGCTGGGGGCATTCAAGGGCGATGCCTCAAAACGAACCAAATTCAGGAGCTACTCTTTTAAGAGATCTTCAATTTCCTTCTTCAGAAGTTTTTCTGCCATCTTGGGTAGCACTTCACGAATTGCCGAAAGCAGCGCAGTTTCAACACTTTTTTCTACGCTGCGCTGAATCATCTGATGAAAGCTTTCACTTTCCAACGTGTGCTTGAGTTGTTCCGTCAGAGCGCTTTTAAAATCTGCCGAATTTGTTTCCGAAAGTACGGCGGGCGCCCTTGCGGCAAGGGGCGCCACCGGTTCAATTTTTTGCGGCGGCTTTAAAAGATTGAGGTCCTCAAGAATGCGGCTTCCACCGGTATCGAAATTCAAAGGAGCGTTAGGTTTAGCAACGGGTGAAACTTTAGGTTTCACGTTGGGGATGCTCATTCCCGAAACCTGTTTACGCTTTCTTTGGTCATCCAACTGCCAACCACTAAAGCCCGGAACTTCTTCTGGCTTAACTTCCGCCGGCGGGGAACGTCTTTCCTGAATTTCATCAAGCCCCGTCATCTCAATGGTGGACTGCGTTAAAGATTGGATATCCTCGGATGAACCAGAAGCACCCAGGGATGAGCCTTGCAGCGGAGGAAGCGGAGTGGCTTCAGGCGCCGGCATGGATTCAAACATCGGAATCTCAGATTCCAAAGGCGGGAGCGAATCAAATTCCAATGGGGGTAAAGTCGTTTCCATGGCGTCAGGAATTTCGGACGCTACATTTGTGATATCACCATGAACCGATGCTTCGCCCTTGGGGGCTAAGGCGGACATTTCGCCAGCCGAGCTTAAAACTTTTCTTAAATGGGCCGGATCAAAGGGTTTGATCAACCTTGCAGAAAGGCCCGCTTGCTTAGCTTTGCCTTCATCTACTTTTTCAAAAGCACTGTGCAGAAGGATGAACTGCACAAAACCAGAGGCACCATTTTTAGAGGCTTCAAATTCATCAAATTTAGCTTTGAGTTCAAAGGCGTTTAGGCCCGGTAGATTGATATCCAGCAGCACCAGAAGGGGGTCAGAATTGGCTACTGCATCCTCTAAAATACGCAGGGCGGCGTCCCCATCCTGCGCAGAGAGAATTTCATAATTCTCGTTTTGGCTCGCATTGGATAGGGCGAGTTTGATGACTTTCTGAATTGTTACGCTGTCATCCGCTACAAGGAGCTTCTTGCCCATCTAAATATTAGTATTTCACCGATGACTCAGTCGCGTCAACCAAGTATTATGAAACTGAGACTTTGCAGGATGGAGACAAGATAAAACTTCGAACCCGACAACTGAATCCAAGGGAGCTGACACTGACAATGGTGTGCAAGCCTGTAAAACCAGGAAGCCTAAAGTTGTTATTTGGTACCCACGTTATTACCTTGGGTTCGAGTTTACGGTCTCAGAAATGCAAAGTCTCACTTTTCCTTTAGGGAAAAGGAAACACATGGAGGTGTTTAGTGAGTGCCAACGGTAATTCAAACTCTCAGGCCGGTCCAAACCGGCGGGGCCATGCCCCCCTTGATTTTTCCTGGGTCCATGAACTTGCAAAAAATGAGGTGAGGCCCGAAGAAGCGAACATCTTCAACCGCGTCAATCAGTTTGACCCGCGCCAACTCATTGAAGAATCCACCATCGAATTCTTGGAAGAGCTTCGTGACTTGTTCACCATGAACATCAAAGTTTTCAACAACTACAGCGAAAACAACACGAAGTTCAGCGAAATTAAAATTTACGGTATTTCCCAAACTCCCGCCGATTTCATGCTTTTCCGGAATAATACTAAATTAGTTTTTTCAAATTCAGCGCACGGCATCATTTCTGCCGTATTTTCGCAACATTCCGGCGCCCAGAACGACAGCGCGAGAGGAACGTCAAAAGACCTGTCCTCCGCATCATCGGGCGGCGCGTTAACGGGTTCATCGGTCCTTCGGGATTCCTATGGCCCTGGGAAAAATCAGCAAGACATCATGGCGGAGGTTGGCCCGTTCCTCGATATTCGATGGGCCTTTCAAGGTGAAAGTGTACGACCAGAACGCCTAGTAAAATTTTATTTCATCGAGTTCATAAAAGCGTCCCGTACCCTGCGCAAGGATAAATCACCGAATCAATTGCTTCTGAAGCAGATCAAGGCCTTGCTCAAGGACGAGGGGCTTGATTTGTGATTCCTTAACAAACTTTGACGCATTAAGAGAAAAATCGAGAAAGCTTGCCTCTTTGAATGCCCCCTTAGAGGGGATGATGAGTTTTTCATCCAGCCCCAGGGTTTTGGCCACTTCTAAGCCAAACTCGTAGGTGCTGAGTTTGGTAAGGCCAGATAAACAGAAAATATCGTTTTTGTTTTCGTTAAGAATTGCCCACTCCACTGCTTCAAGTACAGTTTGTAACGGAGTGAAGGAATGATGTTCATTCTCCGGCAACTCGTGGCGTTTCCCCGCTGATAAGTCGGCGCGCAGTTTATCTACGAACGAAGGCCGCCAAATGGAACCAACTCCGTAAACTGGCGACATTCGAAAAATGGTATGCATCGGCGATTTCGTGCGGATGTAATTTTCTCCGGCAATTTTTGAGCGCCCAAGATTGGTCTCCGTTAAGGGAGTATCCGTTTCCGTATAATTACCTCGCTTCCCATCGTAAATATAAGCGGTCGAGAGATAAATATAACGATGAGGAACGGCCTCGGCGGCGGAGCCGAAAAAAACGGCGCCTAAACCATGGACGGTATCCGCGATCTGGGGCTTCAGATGACATTCCATAATGTCTTGCAAACCTGCGGCATAAACAATCGCATCCGGACGCAGCGCCGTAAAAAGCCGTTTCACGAAATCGCGGTCATCAAAGCTATAAACAAAGCGACTAGTGCCATGAAAATGAATCATTTGACGCCGAAACAGAGCGACGACTTTATGCCGCTTTTTGAGATGAAGCACGAGGTTGGAACCGAGGAAACCCGTGGCTCCGACCACTACGATAGTACTCATAGATTTAATGGTAATCGAGGTGGGAAAGACAAGGAAGGGGAGAGGATGGAAATCTAGACCGTCCGGCAATGGCAACGGGAAGGTGACCTCGGCAATTTTGTACCTCCGGAAATTTGGCGTACCTATAGAAATGCGCATTCGTTGCCGATTCGTAATCAAATGCGCCACCAAGGTTTTCGCATCCTACTTAAAAAAATCAGTTTTACTACCAGCTGGCTATTGCTCATTGGAGTGGGGTTTTGGAAACTGTTGATTTATTCCAGCGTCCCGGGCAACCCAGCTCAAATAATTCCGAGGTGGCCGATGGATGCAACTACGGTACGCGATCCGGCGTCACCTACTTTAGTTATCTTTGCCCATCCTAGATGTCCTTGCTCGGCAGCGACAATTGGGGAATTAGAACGCCTCATTCCGCACATTGAAGGCAAGGTAAAAACCTACGTCGTCTTTTTCAAACCAAAGTCCCAAACGAATGATTGGACTCAGAAAACTCTCTGGAAAAAGGCCCAAAATATTCCCGGCGTGCAAAATATCCTTGATGAAGACGGTGTGGAGGCCGCTAGATTCGGTGCTAGAACTTCGGGGCATGCTTTTCTCTACGATGAAAAAGGATCCCTGGTGTTTCAGGGGGGAATTACTCCGGCCCGTGGCCATATGGGCGATAGCGTCGGAAGGCTGGCAATCTTAGCGTTCTTTAAAAACGAATCCATGAGGGTAGCTAATGTGCCCGTGTTTGGATGTGCACTTAACAATCCTGAACGTGCCATTGCGGGAGAAACCCCATGACACCATTCAGGAACGGAGACTTAAAAAGTTTTGAAACAAGATCGGGCGAAATTTTCTCCGCCCGCTACCTGACCTTAGCAAAAAAAACGGATCGACTCTTTGCCTACCTCTTTATGTTTCAGTGGATGCTGGGAATTCTTTTTGCAATTTTCATCTCTCCCAAAACTTGGTCCGGGGAATCGAGTCAGATTCACATACATGTTTATTCTGCCATTTTCCTGGGCGGTATTTTGGCATCATTGCCTATATACCTCGCATTTACGAACCCGGGCGCCACATTCAATCGAATGGTGGTAGCCGTTTCCCAGATTTTATTTTCCGTACTCCTCATCCACCTTACCGGGGGTCGGATTGAAACTCATTTTCATATTTTTGGCTCCCTTGCCTTCTTAGCGATTTACCGTGATTGGCGACCAGTGCTGATTGGCACGGCGGTTACGGCGATCGATCATCTCGTTCGGGGTGCGCTCTGGCCAGAGTCCGTCTACGGAATTCTAAGCGCCACGCCATGGCGGGCATTTGAGCACTCGGGCTGGGTCATCTTTGAGGATGTTATCCTCTTTCATTCCATAAAAATTGCACGACAGGAACTAACCTCTATTTCCGAAAACCAGGTGCACCTCGAGGATCAATCTCAGCAGTTGGCGGTGGAACGAAATCAAGTCAAACTTCTCTTCGATGCGGCGACCATCGCCAATCAATCGGAGTCCACGGATGTCGCCATCCAAAAAATGCTTGATCTGATCTGTAAATATTCGGGTTGGCCCATGGGCCATGCGTTTGTCTTTCCGGAAACGGGATCAACCCTGGTTTCTTCTAAACTCTGGTATTTAAGCGAACCCGAACGTTTTAGAATATTTCGTGAAGCAACCGAAGGTATTTCCTGCAAACCTGGCGAAGGTTTACCGGGCCAAGTTTTCCTTGAGGCAAAACCCAAATGGATAACCGTGGTGGTCAATGATCAAAACTTCCTGCGGACTCAGGTTGCCGTGGAAATCGGCATTCACTCAGCCTTTGCCTTTCCCCTTCTAGCCCAAGAAAAAGTAGTCGCGGTGCTTGAATTTTTCTCTGAGGAAGTCATCGAAAAAAATGAAATGCTGATCGAAACCGTAGCGCATATTGGGCGACAGCTGGGCCAGGTTTTTGAACGAACGAGATCACGCAGTTCCTTGCAAAGCGCGCATGACTCCATATCGGAACTCAATCAGTCACTTGAGACGAAAGTCTTGGAGCGAACGAAGGAGCTTGAGGATTCAAAACAACTAGTCCTCAGCCAACAACAGACTCTCCTCGTTAACTCAAAAATGTCTGCCCTTGGGGAAATGGCTGGCGGCATCGCCCATGAAATCAATACCCCGCTGACGATCGTCAGCCTTTTGTCTGCCCAAATGGAAAAAGTGATGGCCGACGAAGTCCCGGACAAAAAACAACTTCAAATGATGATCTCAAAAATTGTCAAAACTACCGAACGCATCGCAAGGATCATACGCGGAATGAGGACCTTCTCCCGCGACGGTAGTAAAGACAGCTTTCATGCGGTGAATATTAAACAGCTCATCAATGAGACCATCAGCTTCTGCCAGGAACGGTTCAGAAATGATGGCACCGCGTTGATCCTCGATGAGATTCATGAGTCCATTTTTATTGAGGCACGAGCCACGGAAATTTCTCAAGTACTGCTTAACATCCTGAACAATGCCCATGATGCGATTAGCGGTCTGGATCAGAAATGGATCAAAATATCCGTATTTGAACTTGTAGATCAGATAGAGCTTCGCATCACGGATAGTGGATCGGGGGTTCCGCCGGAGACCCAGAAAAAAATGTTCCAACCGTTTTTCACCACGAAGGAAATCGGTAAAGGTACGGGAATGGGCCTGAGCATCTCTTTAGGCATCGTGAAAAGTCATGGCGGTGAATTGAATCTAGACCAAAAATGCGAAAATACTTGTTTTTTCATTCGCCTGCCAAAGATCCAAGTTAGGAATGTGCGCGCAAAAGTTGCCTGAACTAAGGCTAGGTGCATTGATTCGACAAGGGGTCCTAGGTTCAGAAGCTCCAAAGAAGAGTTATTTTTTACGGCTCTTCGACCACCAGCAACGTTTCACAGCGTACCCCTCGTCTTGCGTTGTATTCCATCACGGCGTTCGTTGCGGCGAGTTCAAGCTGCTCCTCGGTGCCCCATTCAAACATGTTTGCTTGACGCGTTTGACGCGCAATATCATACCGAGCTATGCGACCGGGGATTTCCACGCTAAAAAATCTTTTGAGCTCATGCCGGTAGCGCCGAGTATCAAGCACTAATCCCGTTGCGGTTAATGCGTAAAACGGCATGGGTGCAAGAGTAGCGAAAGTTGAAGCAACTTGGGCCTTCCAACCTGAAACGACCGTCGCTTGCCTGGCCACATTGATGAGATGCAAATTGGTGAACATAGCATTGATCACTTCCCACCACGCCCTGGTTTTGCGAGTGGTATTTGTGGAATGAGGCCCGCGCCAAAAAGCCCTTAATCTTTCGCGGAAATCTTTTTTAAATTCGGTTTTTAAAACAGTTGGATCTTCATTCTGTCGGGCAACACCTTTTTGTCGGCGATTGATCCATTCATCGCCAAAGGTGCGGCTAACTAAAGACATCAATGCCGTGGTGAAAGCTACCCCGATCGTACTCGGGGTAAATGCTTGGTCCCAATAAACTGCGATGGGAACAAAAATAAATGTAGCAAATGAAATCAGAAAACGACTGGTTCGAAAAAAAAGCATGCCCTGCTCTTCCAACCATTGAGGATTGCCGTTGGCATCCCGGCTTTCTGGCGCATCAATTCCACTGCCCGTATAATTTCCGAGCCAAAGGTTTTTATACATATTGACCCAGATCCACATGGCTAGGACCACACCTCCCGTGACGTAATGGATATTTCCCGAATCATGACCTTGCGCTCTTTCCGCCAAACTTTTGACATAAAATGCCACCGCCAAATTAGTGCCACCGATGAGGCTTTGCTGGTTGGCAAGCTTGATATTATTTTTTCGGTCTTCCGCGGGAAGATCCGTTTCTAAAAATGTCACCCCCGCCGGCAAACCTTCGGGCATTCCAAAAAGCCAGCGGCTCAATAACCTGGTTCTTTGCGCCACCGTATGGGCATCAACCGGGACAACCTGCGTTCCCGCCAAAGCCTCGGGGGTGGATTCCGCTCCGTAGGCCAGCCGGAAAGCTTCCGGGTACTGGGCATATCGAGCGACGGACTCTTCAAACTGGCGTGCGTCCAAGAGCTGCGGAGAATTTCCTTTGATTTCAATTTTTGCTTTCGCCAAATGAGTTCTGATCCAACGCAGTTGCCGAGGCAGGTAATTACCTACATGAACAATGCTAACCCTGGGCCGCTCAGCTGGCGGGAGGTGACCGTATTTACGCAGATACTGAGTTACAAACTCACGTCCAAAAGAGTCGGCCGCCGCCAGATCTGGAATATTAAAGCCCGCTACAGCGGGGGAAGACGAGGAGTCTTCGGCCTTAACCTCAAAATCTAAGGCCCCCCAGACCGATAGAAACAAAATCAAACTTAAAACCTTGTGAACCCTTTTAAACCAATGAAAATCAGACAAGAACAAATCCCCCGCTAACTGGATTTCTTGTATGTGCTTCGTAAGGTCCTAGCAACCCGTGAGTTAAACGTTAAAAGAATTAATACGGTTTGACCTCTCACGAAAAACTTTAAGTTGCGTCCGTCATTAACGTGGAATTAAATGACCCGGCATGTTATCAGCTGGGCACCAATTTAAGGAGCCATCCGCCGTATGAGTTGTCCCAAATTTAACCTACTTACTGGGTTTAAATTGATCCCATGCTCCGCCTTATTTCGGCTATCCCTCGGTGAGAGTACGTGGTTATGATTCATTTCGAAAACGTCACCAAACAATTTCCCGATGGCACCAAAGCCATCAGCGACTTTGATTTTAAAGTTGGCCAAGGCGAGTTTATTTCCATCATTGGCCGAAGTGGCGCCGGCAAATCTACTTTATTGCGCCTTATTAATGCGACCATCCTACCTAGTCAGGGCCAGGTTCATGTTTTGGGGCACCACCTCAGGAATCGTGAATCTAAACATGAGGTCCGTTTGGTTCGCCGAGAAGTGGGCTTCATTTTCCAACAATTTAACCTTATTAAAACCCATTCCGTACTTTCTAACGTACTCATGGGCCGCCTAGGGTACACGGGGACACTCCGTGGCCTTTTTGGAATTTTTACGGACGAAGAAAAGGAAACTGCCGCCTCTGTACTAAAAGAAGTTGGCCTTAAAGACCAAATTTTAAAACGGGTAGACCAGCTTTCGGGTGGCCAGCAACAGCGAGTGGCCATCGCGCGTGCCATCGTGCAGAATCCTAAAATCATTCTCGCCGATGAACCCATGGCTTCCTTGGATCCTAGGCTTTCTGAGGTCGTTCTCGATCTGCTTTATAAATTCAATCAGGAACGTAACATTACGGTTCTCGTGAACGTGCACGTGCTTGAGCTAGCAAGGCGCCGAGCGACCCGAATTATTGGCCTAAACAAAGGCCATCTCGTATTTGACGGCAGTGCCAACCAATTGACGGAAGAACAGGTGAGTCACGTTTATGCCGACTAAAAAACAATTTAAAAACATCTTTAACCTTACTTTAGTCGCCATACTTCTTGTGGCGTTTTATTTTTCCTTCCAGGCCGTGGAGTTCAGCTTCTCAAAACTCATTGATGGCGGCCCTTTCATGCTGGATTTTTTAAGGCGAATGTACCCGCCAAATTTTGGCGTTTTAGATAAAGTTTTTCAGCAGGTTTTAGTCACTATCGAACTCGCCTTTGTCAGCACCACCATCGCCATGATTCTTTCCATTCCCTTGGGATTTCTTGCCGCGAATAATGTCATGCACAATAAGATTGTGGTGCAGGTCGTTCGCTTTTTCCTGAATGCCGACCGAGCCATCGATGCCCTTATTTTAGCCCTGTTTTTTGTTTCGGCCGTGGGACTTGGCCCGTTTCCGGGCACCCTTGCCCTCTCCATCCACTCCGTCGGAATGCTCGCCCAAATGATGTATCAGGTGATTGAGTCCGTGGATAAAAAACCCATTGAGGCCATCGAATCCGTGGGAGCCGGGCACTTAAATGTCATCCGCTGGGGAATTCTACCGCAAGTACTCCCGTACTTTCTCTCTTACTATTTATTGCGGTTTGAACTCAATATTCGTGCGGCCGTGGTTTTAGGTATCGTGGGCGCGGGCGGAATTGGGTTTCTTTTGCAATCCTATATGCGCCTTTTTCAGTACCAGAACGTCTGTACCGTCGTATTGACCATTCTGATCCTCGTTATGGCCATTGATTTTCTCTCGTCGAAATTACGCGCGAAATTAGTCTAGACCCTGTATGGTCGGCTTAATTCAAAGATCTATATCCTTATAATTGAGGTGGCTTGTTCATGAGTTTTAGAAGAATTTCCCCGCTTTTAGTGTGCCTTTCTATTCTATTTGCCTTCGCCGGATGTTCAAAACGGGAGGCCTCCACTGAATTGGTCATCGGTTTTAACCCCGTGGAGAACGTAGATGCAGTGGAAGCCAATGGAATAGAACTCGCAAAAATCCTTAAGAGTAAGACTGGCCTTGATCTGAAAACTTTCGTGGCGAGCGACTTTGGGGCTCTTATTGAAGCTCTTAGGGCAGGCAGGATCCATTTTGCGTTCCTTCCACCCTTCAGTTTAGTTCAAGGCGAAAAAGTGGCCGGAGCTAAAATCCTTTTAAAAGCCGTGCGTAAGGGAAGGGCTCATTTCTTCAGCGCCATCATAACCACAAAGAACTTCAAAACCATCCAAGAGCTCAAGGGTAAAACCATCGCTTGGACGGACCCTTCCAGTGCCTCTGGCCATATCATGGCTAAAAGCGCGCTCATGGATATGGGAATTGACCCCGATACCTTTTTTAGCAAGCAGGTTTTTGCGGGGGCCCATGACGCGTTGGTGCTTTCCGTCATCAATAAGACCGTCGACGCCGGAGCAACCTTCTGCGACGATGAAAAGGGCCTTACGGGCGCCTGGCAACAGTTCGTAAAGGATCCAGAGCAAACAAAAAATATTCATACCTTACTAGTCAGCAAACCCATTCCGGGTGATACGCTTTCCACGTCAAATAAATTTTATTTAGAACATAGGGACGTAGTGGATAAAGTTGTAAGCGTTATGCTTGAGTTGGGCAATAGCCCAGAAGGCAAAAAAGTGCTGAAAGACCTTTATCATATCGATTCCATGGTACCTGCCAAATCCGAGGAATATGAGCCTATACGCGAAGCCGCACGGCGTCTTAAAATCGGCGACGTTTAATTCAAATTTCTTCATTTAATTCTGTAAGCCCAGACCCCGTTGTGATAGACTCCTGCTGTCAATTTTAAATCGAGGTTTGAATGATTTGCTGTCATCCATGCTCTGCAGATAGAATATCGCGTCTTAAACGAGATCTATTTATAAGATGGATGATTTTTTTCTTCGTTTTGGCGGCCTTCCTGGGTGGACAGCCAAGCTATGCAGACCCAACCGACGACGATGCTCCGGAAATTACAGAACGCGGAGTGGAGGATGTGGAACTTCCTCCAGCAAGTGATGAAGATGGCGTAAATCCTACCGCACTGACTCCTGAAGGCACGGTTTTTCGAGATACTAATCCTGGACCAACGGAGGCATCGACTCCGTCGGCTCTTGATATTGAACTTCCGGTTGCTTCCCCTGAAACCACGGCACATGCCGCGGATCAATTTATCGCTAACCAAGGTGAGATTATCGCTCAGATTTTCCAAATGCATCGATCATTGCAGGTGCACCTTGCTGAACAGCAACGCCTACTTGGGGACAAACAATTCCGCAAAGATGTTTTGGCTGGCAAGAAAGATCATCTTAGAGTCCATGATGAAACTATAGGTTGGGCCGAGCCCACTACCATCGATGAAATTATGATTACCCGAGTCGTGCATAGCGGCACCGGCATCGCATTTCTCATCATTGATGAAAGAGTCAACACGACGTCAGATCACTTCCGCCAATATGTTGCGCGTCTACATCAAGAATCCAACCGAACCGGTCGGCATGTCATGATCATAAAAACCAATGCGAACGGGCATAGCCTTGAATACAGTCCAATGCCTAGAATGAATACGGCGCAGTGGTGGCGGGAATTTTATGATGCCGTTACCGTAAGGCCTACGGCAGGGCATATCAAAGTAGCTATGCTTTCGGCAGGCGCCCAGGTGGCGGTTGCACTTAGCGTAAGTAAGCTTCAGGTTTTGCTATCTGCAAACCCGCACGGTTCCATAGATTTAAGACCCGCAATACTGTCGGGAATTTTTGGAACGGTAATGGGGATTTTCGTAGGCACCTGGAAAAATTATGCGGGCAGGGGCAGCAACTTTGAAATTACCATTAAGAATTCAGCGATTAGTACCGCATTTGCTTACATACTTCATGCATGGACCCACCACGGACTTGCAAGCTTAAGTATTATGGATGCAACGGGTTTGCTGGCAAATGCGTCACTTATAACCAATGTTTACGTAAACAACTACACCAAGACGTTTTGGAGCGAACTCTCTAGGATTCGTGAAAACATGGGCGCCAATCGCGGTACAATCTGGGGCCTTCCCCGGACTGCACTGGAGTATCAGCTTATTTATCTCGCTCCGTTCACTCTAAAAATCCTAGATCTCGTTCAATTCAACGTACATGTTCCCTTGCTCGGTACCCTGCCTCTGGGAAAATTAGTTTTTTTGAGTTCAGCCTTTTGGGTGCAAAAACTAGTCGTAAATTACGCAGTCAGAAATAAGTATGAGCGCGCCGCAGAACGACAAAGAGAGTGGGAAGATTTTATTTCGGGGCGCGCCTTACTAAACTCCATGCGAGAATATGTATCGTTGACTCGCAGCGCGATAAACCGAGCCGGGCAGACCTTAAGCACGGTCAAACAAAGTTGTTCTGAGTTCCTCACAGGTATACAAGGCCCCAGAATTGGTGAATAAAAGTTTTATCAAATAAAAAAGGCAGGGAGCCCTTTGCCTACTTACGCAAAGGATTCCCTGCCAAATTTTCATTCACGGTTTAAGTGAAGGTTTAAGCTTAGCCGCCTTCGAGAAGGCGCAAAGCCATTTTGTTGATCACATTCGCTTGAGCAAGCACTGCGGTTCCAGATTGCATCAAGATGGACTGTCTCGTCATCTCAGAGCTTTCCGAAGCAATGTCCGTATCGCGGATACGGCTATTGGCAGCGGCTAAGTTCTCATCGCTGATCGCCAAGTTGTTAATGGTTGATTGGAGCCTGTTTTGCAGAGCACCCAAGTCAGCGCGCACTGAGTTGACGTGAATCAAAGAGTCGTCGATGACGCTCAAAGTCGTTTGGGCGCCAAGCTTTGTTGCGATGGATTCGCCACCAAGCTTAAGGGCCGCCAAAGTTACGTTCGCAGATTCACCATTATAAACCACGCGGTCTAGAATAGGGTTGTTGCGCACGCCGACCTGAACTTCAATGATTCCGGCTCTTCCGTTAAGGAGAGGGGTTCCATTGAATTCCGTTGCGTTAGCGATACGATCGATTTCGTCTTTAAGACTCTGAAACTCTCGGTCCGTGAACTTACGTTCTACTTCACCGACGGTGTCAGAAGCCGCTTGCACTGACAGTTCTCTAAGACGAATCAATATATTGCCGATTTCGTTAAGACCGCCTTCAGAAACTTGAATCAAGCTTACGCCATCCATCGCATTTCGTTTTGCCTGTCTCATGCCCCTTAATTGGGCAATCAAATTTTCAGAGATCGCGAGACCTGCGGCGTCATCACCGGCGTGATTGATCCTTGATCCCGAAGACAATCGCTCTAAGCTCTTGTCCAAATTAGCTCGTGTTCCACTGAGATACCTCTGCGCTCCGAGGGCAGATGTGTTTGTCGATATTCTAAATCCCATGATTTAGCCTCCGTTCTTCGCTCGATCCTCCATAATGTGGGCCACCGTATCCATACGGTGGCAGGGCATCCATGTCCTTTTGTTAATGGTTAATATTATATCTTCATCACTTAACGATTCTTTAACCGACCCTCGCAATCCTTGCGTGGTTCGGCCCTTCGTCTTCGTAAGTGCCAACACTTCTTTGTCTTGGGTTTTTTGGCGACTCCAAACCGCTGAAGTATCGATGTTCACAGGAAACAGACCAGGCCTTCGCCTGCTCGTACTAAACTTTTAAAATTGTGTGTTAATTATTCATTTGTTCTTTCATCCATGATTCCCCCAAACTTAGCCCGTTCCCTTGAGCAGGGTGAGCGCGCTCTGAACCGAAGCATTCGCCTGGGACAGAACTGCCGTACCTGCTTGCATGAGAATGTTGTTCTTGGTGAGCTCCGCCGTCTCGGCCGCAATATCCGTATCGCGAATCCGGGAGTTGGCGGCACTAAGGTTCTCGATGCCGATGGCTATGTTATTGATCACTGACTGGAGGCGATTCTGCATCGCACCGAAATCAGCCCTGATTGAAGAAACTTGAACAATGGCATTATCAATGGCGCCGAGCGCGTTCTGCGCACCCGTTTTGTCACTGATGCTAGTAAGGTTAAGTCCTAAAGCGACGACATTGACGTCAGCGCTTGAGGTGTCAAAAAATGTGATGCGGTCGATGTTCGGATTGTTGCGAGTGCCGACCTGAATGTCGAAGGCCGAAGCGCTTCCATTCAAGAGCGGAACCTTATTGTATTCCGTTGCGTTGGCAATCCGATCCGTTTCATTGAGCAAAGCTTCGAATTCCACCTGCATGAACTTACGCTCCGTGGGTCCCACGGTATCGGAAGCCGCCTGCACCGAAAGTTCGCGAAGCCTAATGAGGATGTTGGATACTTCTTGTAATCCACCTTCTGCCACCTGCACTAAGCTCACTCCATCGAGTGCGTTTCGCTCAGCCTGGGACATTCCCCGAATCTGCGCCCTTAAGTTCTCTGAGATGGCTAACCCGGCTGCATCATCACCGGCTCGGTTGATGCGGTAACCTGAGGATAGTTTTTCGAGACTCTTATCTAGGTTCGCACGAGTAAACCGCAAATTCCTCTGCGAGTTTATCGATGCAATGTTGGTATTAATACGCAGACCCATGATTCCTCCATAAAACTTCTTCCTGAAGTGCAGCGTTCCTTGCCACACAAACTTCCTATCGGAGGCAAATTTAGAATGTTTAGTAAAAAACACGCGTCACTTAAGACACGGCAAAAAGCTCCCGGCCAAATTTGCCGCTCAGCGCTATAAGTGCATTTAAAAGCTCATGGCGCCTAATTTCGAAAACGCAGTGGACGGGAAGCTCGAAAAAAACGCACAATTTTACTCATGGAACCTAAAATTCGTTTAGAACTGGGCGCATTTTTAAACGAAAGTTTTGACTACGCTGGCTCAAACGAGTCTTATTTAGAAGATTTTGCCCCGCTTTTTCATGGCGAAGACGCCATTTGGCAGGTGGAGCGGGACGAAACCCAGAAAATCACCGCCACGGGAGCACTGTATAAGGTAGAGGTCCAAACATTTTCGGGAGCTAAGCTGAAACTTGGCCTTTTAGGTGGCATTGCCACATCACCACGTGCTCGTGGCCAGGGGCTAGCTACGAAAGTTATTTCGACTCTGGTGGAAAAAGCTCACGCATTGAACTGCGAGGCCGCCGTACTGTGGAGTCAACGAGAAGATTTTTATTCTAAGCTCGGATTTTCTCCCTACGGCGCCCAAAACTTATTATACGTGGAGCTGGGACCAACTTCGGAGAAGGACTTACTCCATGAAAAAAAGTTTTCCTTTGAAGAGGTCAGGCTCGCCGAACCAAATAATTTAGTTTTCGTAAAAAAACTCCATCAAGAATTTCTACATGCTGGCGTCCTACGCACGAAGAATCACTGGGAAGGAATCGCAGGCATTTCTAGTTGCAGAGTTTATGTGGCATTTGATCTAAACCGAGCCCCACTGGCGTACATTGTTCATTCGCGAGGTAAAGATATGGCGGGTATTGTCCATGAATGGGGCGGGGCTAAAGATTTGGTTCTAATGCTTATGCGAAATTTTGCGCCTCAACCTCTTTCTATTTTAAGTACACCAAGGCTTAACAACCTCCTGATCGATGGACTCAAAGTAGTTCATGAGGATCAACTACCGCTTTGCCTCATCAAATGGCTTCTCCCAAAGGCTGATCATCACAAGCCAGACCTTTGGTTTTGGGGTTTAGACTCCCTTTAAGTTTACGGCAATAGTGACTACCCTAGCCATGCCAGAAGTTGAAATTTTGGCTAGCCCTTTGAACTATGAGAAAAATCGGGCTCTCCGCACAAATCATTTTGGGAATGTTCATCGGGATATTCACGGGGCTTATCCTTAGGGAAAAAGCTGCTCCTTTAGGCGAGATCGGTAAACTCCTCATTCAAATCATCAAAGTGGTGGCAGGCCCGCTACTTTTTTTCACCATTATAAAATCCATCCAAGAAGCCCATATTCCCCTACGCGCGGGCGGTAGGCTTTTTGCCATCATTATTATCAATGTCTCCGCGGCACTTTGCATTGCACTTTTCATGACGAATGTATTTCAGCCGGGCGCACAGCTTGCGGAGATCACTAAGACCCTATCGCCAAGCACCGAAAATGGAATAAGCCCGCTAGGTTTTCAGAAACTCTCTTTTGCTAAAGTCGTGGCGAATTTTTTTCCATCGAGTATCGCGCAACCATTTGTAGATAACAACATCATGGGTTTGGTATTTTTAGCGGTGTTACTGGGCTTTGCCTTAAGGGCGCAAACCACTGAGGGGTTGAGGCTGCAGACGGCGAATGTTCTTGGTGTCATTGCTTCAACCTTTGAAAAAACTTTAGCCTGGATCGTAAAGTTTGCGCCGCTTGCGGTATTTGGGGTTGTAGCTAAGGCCGTGGGTGAACACGGTTTTGCTCCATTCCTGGGCCTAGCCTCCTACGTTGCCGTGGGGTTATGCGCCCTCACTCTACAAATGGTATTAGTTTATTTTCCTTGGATCGCATTTTATTCCAAACATAAACTTAGAACTTTTTTGCGCGAATCTAAGGAAGCTCTGGTTTATTCCATCGGCGCCAACAGCAGCCTAGCTACCCTGCCCCTTACCCTACAAACCTTAAAACGACTGAAGGTTTCGGAATCTGCTTCCACACTAGGTGCGTGCGTCGCGACTAACTTTAACAACGACGGCATCGTACTTTACGAAGCGTTGGCAGCCATCTTTGTGGCGCAGGCCCATGGTATACATTTGGACCTAGCCCAGCAGCTCACAGTGGTTGGCGCCAGTCTGGTCGCTGCCTTGGGCATCGCCGGCGTACCGGAAGCGGGATTTATTTCGCTTTCCATCGTACTCACAACGGTTGGACTACCCACGGAACTTTTGCCCTTGCTGCTCACGGTGGATTGGATTTTAGCGAGAGCAAGATCCGTAGTGAATGTAGCGGCTGATCTCACCAACTCCGTGATCTTAGATACTTGGATGCAAAACGAAAAAACAGTCCTTACTTCCAGCGCCGAAAATACAGACCAAGTAGACCCCCCAGTGCCAGGGCCAAAAACAACAATCCGTGCAGCGTATAATTAACTCCAAGCAGGTTCACTCCACCTATTGCCGTATCACTCCCACGAAGGGAAAGGGCCGCTGAGATGAAAAGTGCTCCGGTAACATGGGCTCCGCTCAATCCGCGGTAACTACGCTCCACCTGGCGTCTAAGCAATTCCACTTCTTTGATTTTCACTTCAAATGCAAAATCATTGCTATTGAGTTTGCGAAACATCCAACGGATTTGCCGAGGTAAGGTTTGCACCAGCGCCGTGACATCGCGAAAAACCCAGGCCGTATCCTTACTTAAGCGCTGCATGGAATACCGGTCTTTCAGTGAGGTCTTCACTAAATCCTGCCCCAGTGCAAGAACATCGAAATCGGGATCTAACTGTTTGCCCAGCCCTTCGATAGTGAAGATGGCTTTAAATACGATCATCCATTCGCTTGGAATTTTAATATTGTATTGAACGGCGATGCGCGTGGCTTCAATGAGAATTTGCCCCACCTGCATATCGCTAAGCGAAAGCCCCATATAAGGGGACAAAGTATTTCGGACTTCGCTTTGGAATTTCTCAAAATCAATGCCCGCGCCGTAGGCCGAAAGATCGGCATATTCGTAACAAAGGCTTTCGTAATCCTCTGCCAACAGCGCCAGCATCATACGCATGAAAGTGTCCTTGGCCTTCTCGCTAAGGCGCCCCATGATACCAAAATCAATGACGCCCAAAATGCTTTCGCCCGTGAGGGGATCCTTCATGGCAAAAAGATTTCCACCGTGGAGATCACCGTGAAAAAAACCATCCACCAAAACCATTTTGAAAAACGCACGCCCCCCAACGTCTACGATTTCCTTAGGGTTGATGCCATTGGCCTGTAGCGCCGCCACATCGGTGATGCGTACGCCGCGAAGGCGTTCCTGGGTTAAAACTTTCTCCGTTGAATAGGCCTTATAAATTTTTGGGATTTTGATCCGCGGGTTATCTAAAAAATTATTCGCCACCTTGATAGCGGCACTCGCTTCGATGAAAAAATTAAGCTCAAAATTAAGAGTCCGAAAAAACTCTTCTACGATCTGTTTTGGACCTATGATCCTGGTCTCTGGGAGATATTTTTCCATGAGGCCCGCCAGCAGCGTTAAAATAGAGATATCGCTCTTAATCACGTTTTCGATATCCGGGCGCTGCACCTTCACTACCACTTCTTCTCCGGTGGCAAGCCTCGCTTCGTGAACCTGCCCAATGCTAGCCGATGCCAGCGGCGTTTCGTTGAACCATGGGAAATGATCCTGAACCTTGCCCCCCAGTTCTTTTTCGAGGACTTGGGCAATGACGGAATATGGAAGGGGGCTCACATTGTCCTGAAGTTTTTTAAATTCTTCAATGTACTCATCGGGCAACATGTCGGGCCGATTTGAGAGAAGTTGACCTAGTTTAACAAAGGTAGGACCTAACTCTTCAAATGCTGCGCGAAGCCTAATCGGGATGGTCAATACATCCGTGTGATCGCCGTGTCCCTCGGCAATGGGTAACAAATCACCATTGTGATCTAACCCATCACCGTTCGTGTCAATTACGACCGCTTGATCCAAATCCGAACGAACATCACTTGAGGGAATTGCGTACTTTTGTAAACCCATACGCACCAAGGTGGTCTGGAAACCGTGGCGCGCAAACACTCCAAGAATTTGCCGCAGTCGTGAAACATTTTTCACGGCCCGCGTCATCTGACGCCCGGCAGTGATGATCCTCATTTGGTTTTTCCTTTTTGCCGGCCCAACGTAAAGTCCACGAATCCCTGATCCAGATCACAGCGAAGCACGGTGACGGTGAGTTTATCGCCAAGTTTGAATTTTTTGCCGGTGCGTTTTCCAAAGAGCATGATTTTCTCTTCATCAAATTCATAATAATCACCGCCGATTTCGTCCATGGGAACAAAGCCTTCCACAAACCAGCGATCAAGCTCTACAAAAATTCCGTTTTGATTGATGCTGGAAATTTTTCCACTCAACGTTTCACCGAGGAATTTCTCCATAAAGCGGGCCTTCTTAATTTTTTCTACGGTGGCAGCAATGCGGCCTGCCTTTCGTTCATAACTTGAGCAGTGCTCCGTGGCCGTGACTAAATACTTTTTAAAGGCCCCGAGTTCGTCACCAACGAAGGGTTGCATTTTTGCGTAGCGCTTTAGAATTCGGTGAACCATTAAATCTGGATACCTTCGAATGGGCGAAGTGAAATGGGTGTAATTTTCGGAGGCCAATCCGAAGTGCCCAAGGTTTTCTATGTCGTAACGGGCCTGCTTCAAAGATCGCAAAAGAAGGTAACTCAAAACATTGGAAAGCGGGTGCGCCAATACGGAATGCATTACGGAAGAGATTTTTTTGGGATCACTGCCATCACCGAGGTCGAGCTTCAGGCCTAGGGCCATGGCAAAGCGTTGGAACTTTGCAAGCGCGTCGGGGTCAGGGTCTTCGTGAATGCGGTAAACAAAAGGCCAATTCTCACGTTCCATGAGTTCCGTCACAGTTTCATTGGCCACGATCATGAACTCCTCGATGAGACGATGGGCGTCCATGCGCTCAGCCTTAATGATGTCAATGGTCTCGCCCGTTTCATCCAGGATGACTTTCGCTTCCGGTAAATCTAAATCAAGACTTCCACGCTCGAATCGAAGTTTGCGCAGGATGCGGAAGAGCTCATAGGGCTCCACCCACTCTGGCGCGCCAGCATCGAACTCTTTCTGGACATCTTCATAAATGCATCGTCGCTTGGATAAAATCACCGCTTCAAAGACCCGTGAGGATTTTTTGCGGCCCTCAAAATCAAAATGCATCTCACAAACTAAAGTAAGCCGTTCTTCATTGGGCTTAAGACTACAAGAGCCGTTGGAAAGCGCTTCCGGAAGCATCGGTACCACGTAGTCCGGGAAGTACACACTGGTGGAGCGTTCATAGGCTTCCTGATCAAGCACGGAACCTTCCGGTACAAATTCCGAAACATCGGCGATGGCGACGTAAAGGATGAAACCACTTCGGCTTTTTTCAACACAAACGGCGTCATCAAAATCCCTGGCGTCTTTACCGTCAATGGTGACAAACGGTTTGTCCCGCAAGTCGCGCCGGGAGTTTGGCTTGCCCAGGGAATTGAGTTGATCATTAATACTAGATAAACTTTTTTCATTGGCAATATTCTGGGCTTCTAAAGAAAATTCCTGGGGCCACTGCGCGCGGGTGACCACGGCAAGGGTATCAAATTTAGGCGAAAGTTTTGGCCCAAAGTTTTGCAGAATTTTTCCGCGTAGCCTTGGTTCATATTGGGTGATTTCCACCATGACTTTATCGCCGTCTTTGTACTCTGAACTACCATGGGGTGAAATGCCGGGCGGTAAATCAATTTCCACAAGTTCAAGCATGGTTTTGTCGCGAAGTTCAACATAGGCCTTTTTCTTATGGGCGACGAATACGCCAACGAAATTTTTGATGCCTCGCCGAGTGACCTCAAGCTTTAAGACCTCTTGGTTTTTGGGATCTAGCCATACCTTTACGAAATCTCCAGTAACCAGTTGGGAAGCGAAATCCGCCGGAATAAATACATCGTCGGTTTTTGCTTGAAGTAGAAACGCGAAACCTTTTTTATTTTTCTGAACTTCACCTTCAATAATTTGCAGGGGAGCACGGCTGCCCGGTTGGACTTTATGCCCGCCCCGATCCTTTTTGGCATTCTTAGAATGGTCTTTGCCCTTGTAAAAATCTTCACGCCGATCCAGGCGATTTTTCTTATCGTAGGTATTGTCGTGTTTTGCTTTGCCACGAGGTTTGTTTACCGACCATTTGCCAGTACCCTGCAAAGAAGGGTCATCCGGGAGGGGAACCTTAAATTCCGGAACGGGAATTTTCTTACCCTTGTCTTTGCCTTTACCTTTTCCTTTACCGTGTTTTTTGCCCTTTCGGGAATGCCGATCGGACTTATTGCTTCGGTAAGGATCGTTAGAGTGGAGCTCCTTTTCAAGTTCTTCATCTGCTTCGTCGTAGGCCGGGCGATAGGGGTCAAGCTTTCCTTCCTTAGAAGATACGCGCTCCAAAAATGCCTGGGGACCTTTTCCAGGTTTGGTTTTTGGCAGACCCTGAAATTGTTCTTCGAAGGAATCTTTAGGTAATGCCTTTAAAATTTCTTTTTCGGCGGCGGCAGCTGCCCGATGAGTTTGGGATGAAGCCGTTACGCCAGGAATAACCTTCTTAGGTGTGTTTGCCGGAAAGGTTGCAGGAGCGGCATTTTTCTTTTTGGTACGGGATTTTAAGTTCTTAGCCATCGCCATTAGAGTCTACGGTTCGGAATTAGAATCGTCAAATTAAGCACCATCCCTCCAAGTAGTTTAAAACTACCCAATTTTTAGTGCCCATGTTAGTTTTCGGTTCATTGACATTTTGGGCCCGCAAGGCGGTACCACGCGGCTGTGGTGGAATTGGTAGACACGCACGATTCAGGGTCGTGTACTTAACCGTGTGAGAGTTCGAGTCTCTCCAGCCGCACCACTTGTCTTTTTCGCGCCTGGACGTCGCCGGATCTTATCGGCTCGCTTCACTACGCATTCTGCTCCGTGACAGTGCTGTTGCACTGGCGCACATTTCGGGCTCGTGCCCTCAATGCCGCGCTGGACAGAAGTCCAGCTTGTGCGCGCCTCTTCGACCGACTCGCCAGACGCGAAAAATCCTGCGTGGTGCCTTTTCAATCAGGGATTCGTGATTGGGTTCGGGGGGATTCTCGGCGCTTCGCTGGAGAAGGGGGGAGCTTGGGGAGATTGGCCATTGAATGGTCTCGTTGAGCCTGCTTGCTCTATTCAGCTTAAAACTTAGATTTCTGTATTTTTGCCTTTTTTAAGCCCGCCCTGGGTGCAAGCCACTCTTGCATCAAAATCTTGATTTGAGTTTGATAAGGGATGTTTACGAGAGCTGATTGGGCGCGAAATGCTTCGAGCAGAGGTTCTGGGATTTTTATGCTGATAAGGCGGCTTTTCACTTTTTTTTCTGTGAGATCCGGTTCTCCGTGAAGCCGTCGGAAACTTTCTAGAAAGTTGAGAATTTCTTCGGTGGAAATACTTTTGCAGTGCTCAAGGTATTCTTTGGAGAAGTACTGAACGGGTCGGAGCTTCTTAGGAGCAGTCATTTCTTACTTAGCTCCTTCAACGCATTGATGTCTTGAATATCCTGGGGACGGCCGCTCGCGGTTTTCATGAAAATGAGGTCTTTGATCGAAGCTACATTCAGAAACTCATCACCGAATTTAATTTTTGCGACCGTCATCTTGTTTAAATCATGAGTGAGAATGACGTCGACGATCTCCGATGGCCGTTGCGGATTAAAAAAATTCCATGCGATGAGGTTTTTATTTTGAATGTATTCCTCCCGGAAAAGAAATACTTCCTTCGCCGTCAAAGGAAGGCGCGACTCCAACCCTAATTCATGAAAAGCTTTTTCGGCGCCTAAGAAATCTTTTTGGGAAAGACGCAGGACGATGTCCACATCCAAAGTACCACGCACGGCACCGTGCAGCGCGACGGCATAACCACCCACTAATGCGTAAGGAACTTTATATTTGTTAAGTATTTTTGCTAAACGAGGCAGAAACATGGTCAGTCACCAAGGGTATATACTAGTATATACCTAGCTTAAATATATGCAAGGACGCCTAATGACTAACCGTCGTGAGGTAAAAATAGATCGCTTTTACCCCACTCGTCCTGCTCACCTTCTCCCCGGTGGCACCATGATCACATATCCATCATTGCGGGGATATTCGGCTTCGGTCGGGACTGCATCGAATTCGATGCAAAGCCCCCCAGAACCGGATATCTATGGCCGCAGTCAACCTTGCGTCAAATCAAAATAGGTGTTACACTGAAGTAACACCTAAAATGTAGATACATTGGAATTAGGACGTAAATTATGCCAACCGCGAAAAAAAGAATCAATCTGTCCGTCGACGACGATCTCTACGATGAGCTGGAAAAACTCAAAGAGTTAAAGGGCGCACCTTCCCTTTCCGCCATTGTTATTGAACTTGCAAAAGAGGCCCTCGAACTTCAAGAAGATCTCTATTTCGCTAAAATCGTTGAAGAGAGAAAATCAGAGCAGACCCTTTCCCATACGAAGATTTGGAAAAAATAGATGTGGGCCATTGTCTATAAAAAGTCCGTGCAGAAAGATCTCAAGGGAATTTCCAAGGACATACAGTACCTCATCCGACGCACCATCGAAGATAAACTCATGGTGGATCCCGTGCGATTCGGACTTCCGTTGCGACGCAACTTGAAAGGACTGATGAAACTCCGGGTGAGCGCATATAGAATCATTTATTCAATCGAAAAAACCACGGTAACCGTGCACGTAATCACAATCGGACATCGACGGGAGGCTTACAATAAGTGAGCAGCGTTCGCTGAAAGAATAATGCGCGGAAGGGGAACGAGATAAGCTATGGTTGAGAATTTCATCAATAAAAAAACGTTTTTACCTACCCGGCATATACGACGGCCTACCCTCAATCCTGGTTCGGTAAATCCCATTTACTAGTTCAAAGCGAGTCGTAGCTTCATTAATGTCCGCCGCTCGCTGCTTCACCCAATCCATCTTTTCTTGTCTAGATAAAGGAACCCACTGCAGTGCATACTCCTGGGGTTCCTTTCGCGGATCAATTACCTTTGCCGCAGATGCGCCTAAACCTTCGCGAGTGGCCCAAAATTCGCGCCAAGCTTCTTTGAAGGTAGCGGCCTGGGGAACAAAATCAGGGATATCGGTATTCCTATGCACTATATAACCGGCCACCCCATCCTCATACCCATCCGATGATCCGTGCTGCATTCGGTTCAACGCTGCAAAAAAATCTGTACCTAAAACGGTGGCATCGGAATTGGACAATATGCTTTGTAAGTAAAGTGAAAATCCAGCAGTTCCCTCGTCCATATTAGCCGCAGCGTTTCGAACTAATTTTTCAAGCCAAAGTCGCAATTCGCAATGCTCGCAATTCGGTTCATACTTAGGCTGCACCCAATGATCATGGAGCGCCAAAAGCAACCCATCCCGTGTTCGTGCACGCTCCATATAGGGTGGTGGGGCGTAAAGGATCAGCATGTGGTAACTAGAATCATGTATGACGACGGGGCCTGACCTCGCGATGGGGATTTCGCCCCTCGCCGCATGCACAGCATATTGTAGTGCGGTAAGCGGAATACTTTCGGCATCCACAAAATGAATCCGAATGGGCTCTTTGCCGGCCGCGATGAGGACTTCATTCACTTTACGAATCGCTCCGGCAAGTTCCGCGGCGTCCGGTGCGGTCATCAAATCATGAGAGAGCATTTCAAATCCAAAGAACTTTGCCACCTCCTCACCGACCGCAAAAATAAACCAACGAGGGTCGCCTTGAACGGCGTCCGGCATCGATTCGTAATCAGATCTCCACTCCAACCCATAACGCCGTTTTAAAAGATGGCGGATTCCGCCATGATAACCAGCAACGGCCCCCACGACATCGACGGAAGGTCGCTTGTTTGACACGTGGATTTTTTCTGGGTTTCCGCTGGCAACGCCTTGCATGGATCCTTCGCACCCATCGTTACCGGCCTGTACTCCGGGTGAAATACAGGCAAGAAAATAGATTAACATAAAGGAGAAATGAGGCTTCATTACGGAGGCGTTCTTATCACTACAGGACGCCAAAAGCCTGATATAAATATAATTTATTTATATTTAATGGACTAACTCGAATCGCCGCAAAAATACCGTCACTAAGGAGCATTGCATCAAGAGTAGTG
>CAYYYP010000015.1:0-64471 GCA_964475985.1 uncultured Oligoflexia bacterium
TGTTGAGGGGAGTGCGCAGTTCATTGGACATATTTGCAAGAAATTCAGATTTATACCGACTAGCCGCCTGCACTCGCTCTTGGGTTTTCTGAAGCTCGTCATTTCTTTCCTTTAGTTCATCTTTTTGGTTCGCGAGCGCCTTGGCTTGAGCCTCCAACTGCTCATTGGTTTGTTCCAGCTCTGCGCGCTGATTTTCCAGATGGGACTGAGCCTCCTTAAGGGCCCTTGTTTGCTCCTCTAGTTCTTCGTTAGAAACGCGCAGTTCCTCTTGCTGTGTTTGTAGTTCTTCGGTTTGCTTCTGTGTTTCTTCAAGGAGTTGGGCTAATCGCTTCTGCCGTTTTGCCGAACGTAGAGATATCCCGATTTGTTCCGCAATAATTTGCAAAAACCGCAATGTGAGCTCCGTGGGCGGCTCAAGAAATCCAAGTTCGATGACGGCATTGGGCGCACCATCGACGGTAGAAGGAAAAAGAATCAAGTGGCGAGGCTCAGCACTGCCTAGACTTGAGTTGATGGGAAGGTATCCGGTGGGAACATTTTGTAGATGAACTAGCCTATTTTCAGAAAAAGTTTGGCCAACCAGACCTTCACCGATTTGAAAACCGGTGGGCAAGCCAGTGATGTCCGGATTCTTCTCAAAGCTTTTATGTGCATAAGCCGCGCAGAGTTGAAGTGTCCCACTTTCCGTGCTGACGTAGACGGAACCCACGTGAGCATGGAGGTAATCCGCCAGGGCAACTAAAATATTCTGACCTAAAATTTCAAGCTTAAGTGCGCCCCTTAATTTTTCTGAGAGTTTGGTCTGTCCTACGGATAACCACTGTTGTTCTTGCAATTCTATTTTAGAAAGCACAAAACTTCGGGCGATAAAACCCGTGATCCAAATGATGACAATGCCGAATAGTCGATTCAAAAGCAGGAAGGGACCGAATGACATGGAGCTGTCGACCGGAGATATGAAATAACCAATGACGATGAGTAGGGTGCCTAGGGCGGAAGCGGTGAGGGGTAAAAGCGGATTCCATAGAAACACCGAGAGCAGGCCTGGGCCGATGTAAAAAACCCATACCGCGACCCCCAATGGGGTTTGGGAGTCGGCGATGAAAATCGCGAAGGCCGTTAAAAGCATGGCTAAAAGAATTTTAGGGTCGGAACTGCTCCAAAAACGTTTCATATTTATACTTTAGGGCATACCAGAAAGATTCTTGCCCGGGAACCCATAAGCCCCTATATTTAAGGGAATTTTCCGGCCTTTTATGGTAAGAAATGGTTATGGAAAATCAAATTGACCCTTCCCTTAAAACTCTTGAAGAGAAATATGAACCTTCCTTTATGGACACCGATAAGGACGGCGCTAAGGATACTGAGTCAAAAAATTCAGAGGGCTCATCCGTTCTGAAGGATTTTGCAAAAACTAGTACGGCTGCAAAATTAGGCGGTACCGTAATCGGCGCTTCTGGCTTTATGAAACGCGTGCTTGGTGAATTGGTTCAGGATCCTGAACTTAAAATCGAAGGTGAAAAACAGGAACTTAAAGGCAAACTTTATAAGTTAGTAGGCCTCTTTCGTGAAGCCAAGGAAGACGTTGTAAAAAAAGTCCAAGAGACTAAATCAGAAGCAAAAAAAATTGTGGTGAAACACAGCGCTAATTTTTTGACGGGTACAACTAACCTCATTGAGGACTTTAGGGACTTGCTGAAAAAATAATCTGACGAAATAAAATGTATTCGTGCTTTAGCTTAGGGGCGAGCCAAAATTACGATTAGTGCTTCCGGTGCTGATGGATTTGGTTCGCCTCCGATTTGTTTGGCTGATTTGGTCTGAGTTGTTTGCGCGAAATGAAAGTACTTTCTGCACAAGAATGGAAATGCCGGTTCCGGTGCGTTGGATCTTTCCCTGGATATTCAGAAAACGGTGGTTGCGGATCACTCCCTCAAACCGTTCATAAGTTTCTTTTTTCAAAATGAAATCCAATGATCCTACTTCATCTTCAAGCGTAAGAAACGCTACGCCCTTAGCGGTGGGGGGCCTTTGCAGAACCGTAAGAATTCCCGCAAACTCAGTGGGCTGTCCGTGGCGTAAAGTTTTAGTCTGAGCACTGTTAAGTTTAGGTAAGCTTGGGCAAGTTTTGCGTAACGCTGCCATGGCATTGCCGTGAATGGAATAACCTAGGGCTTTGTAGTCTGCAGAAATTTCTTCAAAAAGCGTCATCTCCTTAAATAGATCATTTTTGAAATTCGTCGCTGAGTCCTTTGTAAAAAGCGAAAGTTGCGCTGGGCAAGACTTAGATTTTTTCCCCAGTAGGCTTTGAACTTTTAGCGATTCCCATAGCGTGTGACGTTGATCCTGACCAAACTCCGCAAAAACATTGGCCATGGCCATAAGCTCAATAACGTTCCTAGAAAAACGAGTGCGATGCATGAAGTCCTGCAGGCCGGAAAATGGGGCTTTTTTCCGCTCTACCTCAATGGACTGGAAATGCGAGTTTAGTTCAGCTGCAGAAATTTTGGTGGAATAATCCTTCTCTTGAAGTTCACGTTCATTCCCGGCAGACATCCATTGAATATCACTTTGCCGGATTTGCCTTACGTTACGGAATCCCATGCGTACGGTGCGGGAGCCTTCCATTTTTGCATCCCAGTCCGAAAGATTAGGGTGAATGGGGCGCACGATCACGCCATTGCGCTTGGCCTCATTGATTAGAGTATCAATGGCGTAAAAACCCATAGGCTGAGAGTTAATGAGGGCACATAAAAATTCAGCGGGGTGATGTTTTTTTAAGTACGCAGAAGTGTAGGCGATGTGCGCAAAGGAAGCGGCATGGGATTCCGGAAAACCATAGTGGGCATAACCTTTCATCTAATTAAAAAGTTCAAGGGCCCACGCTTTGGGAGTGCCACTTTTAATCAGCCCATCATAAAGTTTTTGACCTACTTCCTCAACACTCTTTGCCGAGCGCCAAGCGGCGATGGCACGTCTTAATTCATCCGCTTGGCCCGGTGTAAAACCTGCCTTAAGAATTGCGACTTTCATGATTTGTTCCTGAAAAATAGGAATGCCGTAGGTTCGACCAAGGGCTGGCTCAAGGGCCGGATCGGGTAGAATGTAAGCGTGCCCTCGCCTAGAAGCTTCCCGACGTTTTAAAAAGGGATTGATCATTTCCCCCATATTGGGGCCCGGGCGTACGATGGCGACTTGCACCACAAGATCATAAAAAGTTCTTGGCAAAGTACGTGGCAACATGGATTTTTGCGCCCGCGATTCAATTTGAAAACAGCCTTCCGTCTCGGCCCGGCAAATCATGTCATAGGTTGCGGGGTCCTCTGGTGGGATGTCCCGCCAATTCAATTTTAAATATTTAAAACATTTATTCAGCGCCGTAAGGAATCCCAGGGCTAGGATGTCAAGCTTGAGCAGGCCCACGGTATCTAAATCATTTTTATCCCATTGGATGATAGTGCGGTCTTCCATGCGGGCAGGCTCAATGGGAACAGTTTGGGCTAAGGGACTTTGGGAGAGGGTGAATCCGCCGGAGTGGATGGAGAGGTGTCTAGGAAATTCATGAAGTTCACTGGCCAAGGCTTCGATCATGCCGCGCCTTTCCTTAAGCGGGCCTGCGATTTGATCAAAGTCCCTTGCTAGGGCACCAGCCGATAAGGTGCCTACGTTTATCCCAAAGGCTTTGCTCAGTTCCAGGAATGAACTTTTTTTCTTGTAAGTGCGCACGGCGCAAACCATGGCGGCGCGATCCCTGCCGTAGCGCCGGTAAATATATTGTATGATTTCTTCCCGGCGCTCATGTTCAAAGTCCACGTCAATATCGGGGGGCTCGCTGCGCTCTTCACTCATGAACCTTTCAAAAAGAAGGTTCATGCGCACGGGGTCGATGGCGGTAATGCCCAGACAATAACAAACGATGGAGTTGGCGGCAGAACCCCGGCCTTGGCAAAGAATACCTTGGGACTTGGAAAATTCCACGATGTCAAAAATCGTTAAAAAATAACTCGCGTAATTTTTTTTGGCGATCATTTTGAGTTCTTTTTGAATTTGTTGGTGCACGGCCTCCGAAATGATGCCTTGGTAAATAGCCAGGGCGCCCTGAATCACATTTTCTTCAAGGTAACTTTGGGTGGTATGACCCTTAGGTATCCACTCCAGCGGGTAAACGTAGTTTAGTTCGGAAAGCTTAAAGGTGCAGCGCTCAGCGATTTCTAAACTATTCTCTAGCGCCGACGGAAGGTCTGCGAAAAGAGCGCGCATCTGCTCGCCTGATTTCAAATAACGCTCGTTGTTCTTAAAAACTTTTTTCCCGGCCGTTTTTAAAGTAACGCCTTCCCGGATACAGGTTAGGCAATCTTGGAGCTTTTTACGGGAAGGATGGTGATAGTGGACGTCATTGGTGGCTACAATGGGAATGCCGTAGTGACGACTAACTTTTTGCGCATGGGTACTACGCGCTTCATCTAACCCATCAAGGTACCGACAAAGCGGGAGGTAAAGCTCAGCGCCAAAATAATCCTTGAGCTCAGAGATGCGAGTGAATTCTTGGAGATCAGGTAAAGCCATGAGCCCAGAAGGATTGGTGCCTACTTCAGTCTTTTGCAGCCAAGCTAAGAGTTCATGAAAAGAAAGTTTTCCCTCTCCCTTCTCTTTGCCAGCATGAAGCGCCGTAATGATTTCGCAAAGCCTTCCGTAACCCTCACGATTTTTTGCTAAGAGCGTAAGGGGCGGGTGATCGGCCAAGGTGAGTTCGGCGCCGATGATAAGTTTAAGGTCCGGAAAATTTTTTAACGCTTCATGGGCCCGGGGGATGCCATAAACGCCATTGATGTCCGTGATGCCAATTGCCGGCATTTTAAGTTCATGGGCGCGCTGGATGTAATCCCGGGTGTCGGATGCGCCTTTTAAGAATGAAAAATTGGATTTGCATTTGAGTTCAACAAACATTTTTAAGCCTACTCAAAATATCCATGTAAAAAATAATCGTGGTTTTTATCCTTAAAAACCCAGACGGCTGGCTTGCCCTCAAGATCCATCCGGAAATAACTCCGATCAAATTCAAACGTCTGCATTTCCAGCCAATGCGTTTCGATTCTTTCTACGGTTGAGCACTTAACCACCCGGTATTTCCGATTGCGGATGAAAATAAAGCCAGGGCCCAAGTCAATTTTTTCAGGCTTCTTTAAAAGACGGGTAGGCCTTAACGGAATGTAATCTTTTAAGTCGGGGGTGGTCTTATTCAGCGTCACGGCGCGTGACCAACTCCGCTCGGGGATGGCTTCATCATGAATTTGAGCCTTAAATACATTTTGTTTGCCAGCGCTTTCCGCTAGCTGGGCAAAGAGGGCCGAGAAGTCTTCCTCCGTTTTAGAATGACCCTGGTAAAGCAGCCTTTGGGCTTGGTAACCAGGCACCGCCTCAAGAATTTCCAAGCTCATGCCCTGAACCCCCGACTCAAAGGGCACGGTGCGTAGATCCGCCTCCAGACGTTCACGTAAAATCGGTAAGGTGCCTTGGGCCGTGGATTGCGGCAAAACAAAGTCAAATTGCCATTTGCGTAAAGGTTTTTTTACGGTGGAAAATTTCTCCAGCCGAAAAATAATTTCTAGGCGCACGGCCCGCAGGCCGCGCCCCCAAAGCCTAGCAAAAGCGCGATCAAGCAAAGGCTTGAGATAAAAAAGCAAAGGTTCTAGTGAAAAACATTCTTCATGGTCAAAAAGATCCGTGGCTTCAAGAATTTTTTCTATCGGCTTCCAGTAGGGCCATTCCACTTCCAGGCCATTTAAGATGTGGCTTTGGGTGAGTAAGCCTAACGCACCAAATCGTGATGCTAATTGTGAAGTAGGAATCTTTAGAAAATCATAAATGCAGCGTAGTCCCATTTGTTCCAGCTGTTTGATCATCTCTTCGGTTTTTTTTAGGGAATCTAAATCGGCCCCGAAGGGATCCCGGTATTCATGAAGGGAGGTGAGCGGAATTTCTTTTAGGTCAAGGCTTCCGTAGCGCGTAAGAATCAGAGCGTCTAAAAGCGTTTCTGCTAAAGCCATTTTTGCTTTAAGTTTAAATCGCTTCAGTAGAACTTGAAGTCGAAGCAAAAAAGTTTTTTCATCGTAGAGAGTTTTGCATTTTCCGATTTCAATAAAAACGCTACCGGAACGCTTTAAACAAATTTGGGGGCTAAACCGTAGGCAAGCTTCCGCAAAGGGTACTAAACTTTCCGGCGGATTTATGACCATGATCGCAGCGACCCTCATGCCCGCACCGCAGCGATTTTAGTTTTGTTTCTTTTCAGAAAAATTTCAAAACCTGGGTGAGATAACGATCGATGCACTTCAAATTGCAAAGAAATCGGCCATGCGGAGCTTAGGGCCTGGGTGAGCAGAAATACGGTGGCGTTGGATTTCTCCGCTAGCAGTTGTAGTGCCTTTAAGGTTTTTTCATCTTGGAAAATGCTAGGGGTTACGACGCAGGGAAAAACTTGGCTTCGTAAAACTTTACGCACTACGGAAAAAACCTGTGATCCTGCTTCAACAAAAAGCATTTGATCCATATTGAGTCCCCTTTGGTAGAGGGCCGTGGGTAGCAAGGAAAATTCAGGTTCCGTCCAAAAGGTCTTAAGGGAAGGGTTTTCTCCTAAAAATGAAATTAACCATTCCACTTTAGAAGTTCCGGCGATTTCCACCAAGGCTCCTTGGGGAATCAAAAAAGAAAGGCTCGAGCAGGAATAGCCCTGGCGCAAAAGGTGGTTTTCCTTTTGGGCAATGAAAGCTTTCAGTTCATGAAGGGTCGCAAAGGAAGGTTTTGCCATGCATCACCCACTTGCTTTCCTCAATACGCCAGAAAAAATGCCCGCAATGCGAAAATCATGGTGAGAGGCAATTTCCATGGAACTTAAGTTTACGTTTGCGGGGTGCAACCAAATGCGATCTTTCTTTTTTTCAAACCTTTTGAGGGTTGCTTCCTGATCAATGATTGCGACTACGCGTTCACCATTTTGCGCAGAATGCGTTTGCCTCACCAGAATGAAATCGCCATCCTCGATATGATCTTCAATCATGGAATCGCCTTGGACTTGCAACACAAAATAAGTCGCTCGGGGTTTCATCATCCATGCGGGAACTTCAATGGTGCGCCGCTGTTCAATGGCTTCAATGGGCCTGCCCGCGGCTACGATGCCCAATAAAGGCAAGGAAACTAAAGTGCTTGGGTTTGATTCCGCAGCGGTCACCACTAAACCCTTTCCATTTTTCAAAGTGCTTTCCACTCTTCCATTTTGAAGAAGTTTTTTTAAAGAAAACTGCACGGAATAAAGGTGTTTTCCCAAGGCTTTAGCGATTTGATTTTGGCTGGGCGAAAGCCCTTCCCGCAATAAAAAGCTGGCAATGAAGTTTTCTACTTCCAGATCAAATGCATTTAAGGCCGGCCGCGGAGGTGTTTTTTTAGGGGAACCCATGGCCTGCTTATAGTTGGTTGTTTGTTGGTGGTCTACAAACTAAAATAGTCTAGTATAAGATTCCTTAATTGATGCCGCCTTAAGAATCTGCTCAGCTATTTTTATGAATACTTTAAGCACCTTAGTGAATCGAAATATTTTCTATCCCTTTTGTGCCCAAGCCTTGCTCTGTTTCATCGTTTTGCACGTGCTTTTCCTTCAGAGACTTAAGGCTATGCAAAAAAACCGAGTGCATATTGAGCGGCTTTCCCAAAACAAAACCTACGGAGAGGTGTTTCAAGAATGTGAAAACACTTCCGATAACTTCGAAAATCTTTTTGAAGTCCCCGTGCTGTTTTTTATACTTATCCTTGCGGTGTACGTGACCAATGCCGTGGATGAGTTCTATATAGGTGCAGCCTGGGCCTAAGTTGTATTGCGGGCCTTTCACAGCCTCATTCACTGCACCTATAATAAAATCATGCATAGATTTGTGGCATTTGCTTTAAGCACAACTCTTTTGCTCGCGATGTGGTTAAGGTTTTTTTATCAGATTTTAAGTTAAGCTTGGGGAGGGGGGCCGCAATGCTCCCTCACTTTGCTAAGAAGTGGACCTAGGGCAATAGGTTTCATAATGCTGCCAGCCGTCTCAAGGGGAGTAGGGTCCTCTAAACTTTGAGTGGCCTCCACTGCGGAGATGACTACGACGTGGTGGGACTCAAGTACGGCATTGGATTTTTGCGCATCCAAAAATTCCCAGCCGCTCATTACGGGCATCATGAGGTCCAGGAGAATCAAAGACGGACTTGGCAATTCTTTAAGTTTTTGAAGGGCAATTTTTCCGTTCTTAGCGGTCTCTACGATATAGCCTTCATTTTTTAGCGTATCTTCAAGGGTTTCGCGGATATCGTCATTATCCTCGGCAATCAAAATACTTTTGCACTTTTCCATTTTAAATCTCCTTTCTTATCAAAGACATCTTTGTATGGTCTCTAACACGAGACCCACTTTTGCGGGTTTATTAAGTAAGCCCTTTACCATTACGCCAGTTTTTTCTTTCCAAACGGCAGGCCCCGCGGAGGTAACTAAAACGGGAATATTTGAGAGAGGGGTACCTAAAGTAGCTTGCCTTTCCAAAAACTCATTTCCATTCATATGGGGCATATTGAAATCCAGCAAAATGAGATCCGGTGGCGTTGCTAATTCGTGCAGAAGATTCAACCCCTGTTTGCCATCGGAGGCGGAAAATACTTTATAACCACTTTCTTCCAGAGTGCAGCGAATGGCTTCCTGGAGGTCTTCATCATCATCAATGATGAGAATGGATTTTCCTTGCCCAGAAATAAATTGAAAATCGGATTTATCTGCGGACTCTTCCTTCACCGGGCAGGGCAGGGTGAAATAAAATGTACTGCCATGACCTGGCGTACTTTCTGCCCAGATTCGCCCATCATGGGCTTCCACTAAGCCTTTGGCGATGGAAAGGCCTAGGCCTGTACCGAAACGCTCAGCGCCTTCGGCTTGCCAAAATTTTTCAAAAATATGGGGAAGTTGATGTTCTGGGATGCCAGCGCCCGTATCGGTGACTTTGATCAGAACGGAACCCACGCGCCTTTCTAAGCCTACTGTCACGGTTCCATTCTCTGACGTAAATTTAATGGCGTTCCCGACTAAATTGTTAAGCACCTGAAAAATGCGTTCTCGATCAAAATAAATATTTCCAATGCGATGGGGCAGGGAAGAAAAAAGCAAAACTGATTTTTGTAAAGCAAGTGGCTGAAAAGATTCCACCACTTCCGCTACGAGCTCCTCTAAGCTGCCCGAAGTTTTTTCCACGCGAAAACGCCCTGCTTCAATTTTTGAATAATCCAAAATGTCATTGATGAGGTGGCCAAGGCGCTCCGTTGAATTTTTAATCCGGCGGATTTGGGGCAAAATCTTTTTTTCACATTCCGTAAGGTCTGGCCGGTTTAACACCCTTTGAATGAGCTGAAGATTCAGTGCAATTGCGCCTAAGGGATTTTTCATATCGTGAGATACGATGGCGAGCATTTTCTCTCGCTCTAAAATTGCTTTAGCTGCCTTATTTTTTGCTTCCTTTTCCTTACGACGGGATTCCGCTTCCCGAAGGCTTCGGTCGATGGCTGGCCCGAGACGGATGAGGCTAGACTTCATGACGTAGTCATCGGCCCCGGCCTTCATAAGTTCCACAGCGGTTTCCTCACCTACGGCGCCGGACACCACGATGAAAGGCAAATCGAGGTTTTTATCTCGTAAAATTTTTAGTGCTTCTAGCGCCCCAAAACCTGGCATGTTGAAATCAGAAATGACGACATCCCAACTCCCGTTTTCCAAAGCTAGGGTCATCTCGGCCGCCGTATATGCACGGTCATGCTGAACTTCAAAACCTGATTTTTTTAGGTTACGTAAAATTAGTTCGGCGTCCGACGACGTATCTTCAAGGAGTAGGAGTCTTAGGGGTTTCATATCGGGCTTTCCTGGTGAACTTTTAATGATTGTGGTGCCGGCTGATTTATGACGAGCCAAAATAATCCTAAGCTCCTGATGGCTTCAGCAAATTGGATAAAATCCACTGGCTTTGCGACATAAGCATTTGCAAAGTTATCGTAGGCCGCAAGAATGTCAGAGTCCTCTTTTGAGGTTGTCAGCACCACCACGGGCAGGTGTTGGGTGCGTTTATCGGCTCGGATCTTTTTTAAAACATCAATGCCGTCTACCTTAGGAAGCTTAAGATCAAGCAGGATCACTTGAGGCTGAAGCGAAGCTTCCTGTTCGGCAAAACCACCGGCTCCGAAAAGCTGATCCAAGGCCGACTGGCCATCCCGGGCTACGACGATTTCGTTGCAAATATTATTTTTTTTCAAGGCCCTCAGGGTCAAGATTTCATCTTGTTCGTTGTCTTCCACTAATAAGATGACTTTTTTCTTAGGAATTTCTTGATCGGTTTGCATAGGGTCTCCGGTCTATAACTCGACGTTGGTGGTTGGTAATGTGAAAAAGAACGTAGCGCCCCGATTAGGTTCACCGGTGGCCCATAATGTTCCGCCGTGCCGATGAATGATGCGCCTTACGGTGGCAAGCCCCACTCCAGTTCCTTCAAACTCTTGGGCGGTATGGAGGCGTTGGAACGCCCGAAAAAGTTTATTGGAGTGCGCCATGTCAAAGCCCGCGCCATTATCCCGAACATAGAAGATCACTTTATTATCCGAATGATCTATACCAAATTCAATGCGCGCATTTGGTTGCTTAGCGGTAAATTTCCAAGCGTTACCAAGCAAGTTTTCCAGCACGATTTTAAGCAAGTTATGATCTGCACTCGCTTCAAGGTCAGGCGCGATTATAGTTTCCACGCTGCGCTGAGGATCCCGTTCGTGAATTTCACGTAAAACTGAAGTCGCGATATCGCTCAAGTTTACCGTATTTTTTTCGAGAGGTGCTCGGCCTAAACGAGAAAGATTTAAAAGATCATCGATGAGTTTACCCATTTTTTGGGTGCTTTCTCTGATGTAATTCAAGTATTTTTGTCCCGTAGCATCCAAAGCTGGTGCATAATCCTCAAGCAGGGCTTGGCTAAACCCATCAATGCCCCTTAATGGTGTCCTTAAGTCATGGGATACGGAGTAACTAAAGGACTCAAGTTCTTCATTCGCGGCAAGCAAGGCCTGGGTACGCTCCCGCACATTTTGCTCTAGGTACTCATGGGACTTTTGAAGCTCAATTTGCGCTAGTTCAGCACTGACTTTGGCCGCACGCATCTCCTGGATTGCCTGTTCTAGATTTTCCGTCTGGCTGATGGCGGATTTTTCAAAAACTTCCAGTAACTGCTCTAGGGCGGCAATTCTTGAGCTATGATGTTTGATTTTAAGTTCTTCCATTACGCATCTACCATCTGAGTTTGAAATGAAGGAAGCAATGCTAATTTAACATTAAGGGCCATGGGGCGAAAAAGTTCCGCCGTTTCCTTTGAAATAGAAACTTTGGAAAAAATCAGCACCGCAAACAAATCCCCCGTGGGCATCATGCCGCCAAACCCGAGCGCCGACTTAATTCCATGGTTTTTTACAAATTCCTGATCCGGGATGAAAGGACTACCCAATGCATGCGGTACGTGAAAAACATTGTAGGTTTTTTGGTCCATTTCTACGATTAAGTCATCCGGGGGCGTGAGCACCGCACGGATTTCTAGGCCAAGCTGTTGAATAAGGCTTGCGATCATAGGGGCTTTTTCCACTACGCTTAAATTTGCCAGGGGTATCGCTAAGTGTCCCTTCGATGAAGTGACAGAATTCCACTCGGGTTTTTCGCCCGCGGTGGCAAGAAGCGTTAGGCATTTTGTAGAGGCGGTGTACTCGGTATTTGCTAAAAGATTTAAGGCAAATTCTTTTTGTCGCGCATTGAGGTCAGAAAAAGGGCGGGTACAAAAAATCCTGACTAGTGCGCTGGCTGGGCGAGCTTCCTCATCAAGCAGGCATTTATGAAAAATCTGGACGACCTGAGTAAAAAGCGCATCGCCTAAAATATCGGAGCGCCCCAGGTTGCGCACCGCCCTACCCATTTCGGTCATGTCTTTCAAACTGAAATTTTGTAGGTTGAAGAATTTCACAGGAGTTATTTCTTACCTGATTTCATCGTATTTTCAAATGATTAACTTTTTCTATTTATAGAGTGATGGAGGAAATATAAATATATTTTATATATAACTCAATTGCCATGCGCTTCCATTTAACGGGTTGGTTTTAAGAAAAATTAACTTGCTTTATAGATTCTTAAACTTTCCACTTTTAAAGTCAGAAAAGGCTTCTCGGATTTCAGCTTCTGAGTTCATTACAAAGGGGCCGTACCCTACGATAGGTTCATTTAGCGGGGTGCCCTCCAAAAATAAAAGTGTCGCCTCCTGAACCGCTTCTAAAGAAATATCTTTCCCGTCCCGCTCAAAAACTGCGAGTTCCGCTTCTTTGGCAGTTTGGCCATCCTGAAACGTAACTTTGCCCTTTAAAATAAATATGGCCGCCGTTTGTCCCGCGTCTGAAGGAAGGGTAAGTTTCTGCCCCTGCTGAAGACGCACGTCCCAAACATTCATGGGACTAAACGTGCGGGCGGGTCCCTTTAGGTTTTTGTATTGCCCGGCGATAACACGAATGACTCCCGTTCCTTCCGGAAGATCAAGCCTAGGAATCGAAGAATTTACTAAAGTCTGGTATGCCGCCTTATCCATCTTGTGTTTACTGGGAAGGTTCACCCAGAGTTGTACCATTTCAAAGGGCCCACCTTTTTTGGAGTAATCACGACCATGAAATTCTTCATGGATGATGCCCGAAGCGGCGGTCATCCACTGGACATCGCCTGGGCCAATTTTACCGCCACCGCCGGAAGAATCGCGATGTTCCACTTCACCGTCGTAAACGATGGTCACAGTTTCAAATCCGCGATGGGGATGGGCACCGACGCCCAGTTTATGGCTCGTAGGAGGAAAGTTTTCGGGACCGGCATAATCAAGCAAAAGAAAGGGAGATAATTTTTCTGCGGCATCGTCGTAGGAAAAAATATTTCTTACGGGAAAACCATCACCTACCCAATGGCGTTCCGAATTTGATTTTATGAAAGAAAGTTTTTTCATGAAGGCTCCTTTTGCGAGATGCTCAAAGTGGTTTGGCAATGCGTACAGAGATCGGCGAGCGGAAACTTTAGGGGTCCTCCCTCCAATCTCAGTGAAACTTGGCACTGAGGACAGGACCCTTCGCCGCCTAAAATTTTACTGCGTTGCTGAAAAACTAAATAGGCGGCACCGGGGCCTAAAATGAAAAAGAGGGGAACTAATACAAAATGAAGAATAGGAACCACGATGGATGCAATGCTCGCAATCCATAGGGCGCCACAGATTTTCAGGGCGCGCAGAAGTCGTTCGCGGCCGTCCCATTCTATGATCCAAATTTCTCCCGAGGCCGTGCGACCATCCCGATCGGAGGTGATTTTGACCGGAAGATGCTGTTTTTTTTCTTCAGAATTTTTAATTGAGTTTTTCATAAAGACTCTCGCTTCATCATGACTTTCACAAAGCTAGGGCGTTCGGTAATAGTTTGAAGCCAGTTTTTTAAGTATGGGGTTGAAAAATGACTTGTAAAATCTTTGTGGGCTTTTTCAATCTGTCGATAAAAGGGAAAGAAATGAATATCAGCTAAGGTGAACTCATTTCCTAAAAGAAATTTATGTTTGGCCAGCACAGCTTCCATTTTTCTGAAATGTAGATTGAGGCGGTTTTTTAAACTATCCTGGTCCGGTTCGGGTAAATTTGAAAATTCATATTTATACAAATCAAGATCTGGCTTAAAAATTTCGTTGCTGAAGTGGGTCCATAGTCTCACTTTTGCGCGTTCCAACGGAATCTTGGGCATAAGTGCAGGCTCGGGGAAGGTCTCTTCTAAATACTCGGTTATGACGCAAGACTCATGTAGCGCTACGCCATTATGAATAAGCAGTGGGACTTTTATTTCCGGATGTAGCTTTTGTAGCGTTTCAGATGGCTGGGAAAGGTTTTCTTCTATGACCTCATAGGGAATCCCTTTTTCTTCAAGCACCATGCGTACGCGGATGGCAAAGGGGCAGCGACGATAGGAGTGCAAAACGATCTCGTGACGCATGAGGCAACTTACCTAATAAAATGGAATTTGGCGCCTAAATTAGGAAAGTAGGACGCACGGGTGACATCCGTAAATTTTTCGCCTAGCTTTGGTTGCAAATAAAACATGCCAAGGGGTTGGGTATGAAAGTAAAAATTTTGTATGCGTTTTTTATTTTAGGTTTGTCGCTCGGTTCCAGTGTGAGCTCTGCAGCCCGTCGTGAAGCAAATATTGCATGTCACGGATATCTTCTGCCGGATTTAGAAGCCTTAATTCGGTCACGGCCAAGGGAAGCCATCGGGGTTATCTTTGTAGTAAGTACCGCGCAGCGCTCCATCTCCCGGATCAAACACAGCATGGCAAGACAAGGCCTTGATGTGTTTTTAACTGAAGTCATCAATGAAGATTTTGCGATCCTAGATGTGGACGGCCCCGCCGATGCACTACGGGAATACTTAACCCGAGAAGAAATTGTTTGGGCGGGGTTTGATCCCAACGATGCTTATATCTTTCCTCAGCCAGAACAAGTTAGGAGTGAGTGATGAGAATTCTTACGTTTGCAACCTCCTTGAGAAAAGATTCTTTCAATAAAAAGTTAATTGCTTATGCTTCGCAAATTTTAAAGGCCAGCAAAGGCATTGAAACCGATGTGTTAAATTTTTCTGAGTTTGAACTGCCGATATATAATGGCGATTCCGAGGAACAGGATGGCGTGCCAGCTCTCGCTGAAGCGTTCAGCAAACGCATTGAACTTGCCCAAGGGGTTATTATTTCGACTCCGGAATACAATGGTGGCATTTCTGGTGTATTTAAAAATGCCATTGATTGGGTTTCGCGCACGGAGCCCGTGCCATTGGTCCAAAAGCCTATTTTACTTCTCGGCGCATCTCCCGGTGCGCTTGGTGCGGTGCGAGGGCTTTGGCATACGCGGGTTCCCCTCGAGGCCCTTGGTGCATACGTTTATCCTGAGATGTTCGGATTGCCCCAGGCCCACAAGGCTTTTGATGAGCAAGGAAAATTCACCGATGAAAAAAATACCAAGCGTCTTGAAAGTTTAATTCAAAAATTTACTACGTTTTGTCAGTCCCAGAATGAAGGAGCGCAAAAATGATCGAAGTTAAAGGTTATGCCGCATTAAAAGCTAAAGAAAATCTTGTTCCCTTTACCTTTCAACGAAGAAACCCGGGCGAAAATGATGTCCTGATTGACATTCACTTTTGCGGAATCTGTCATTCCGACGTTCATCAAGCGCGCGATGAGTGGGGCGGATCACTTTTTCCTATGGTGCCAGGTCATGAAATCGCAGGGGTGGTTTCCGCCGTAGGAAAGAAAGTGAAGGCCTATAAAGTTGGCGATAAAGTCGGAGTGGGTTGCATGGTTGATTCGTGTCGCCGTTGTTCAAGCTGTGAACAGGAGCTGCAACAATATTGCAAAGAAGGAATGACGGGAACCTACAATGCCGTGGAAAGGGACGGTAAAACTCCCACCATGGGCGGGTATTCCAAACAGATCGTCGTAGACGAAAAGTTTGTTTTGCGTATGCCACAGAATTTACCGCTTGATGCCGCGGCTCCGCTTTTGTGTGCGGGCATTACCCTTTATTCGCCGCTAGTTCATTGGAAGGCAGGGCCTGGAAAAAAAGTCGCCATCGTAGGACTTGGGGGACTTGGTCATATGGGCGTGAAGATCGCAGCGGCCCTGGGCGCCGAAGTTACAGTGCTGAGTCATTCCCTTAAAAAACAAGAGGACGGAAAACGCATGGGGGCGCATTCCTTTTATGCGACATCCAATCCCGAAACCTTCACTAAACTTGAGGGCTATTTTGATTTGATCGTGAATACAGTTTCGGCCGAAATGGACTGGAACCAGTACCTCAACCTTCTAAAGCTAGATGGCACCATGGTGGTCGTAGGAGTGCCGGAAAAACCTACTCCCGTATCTTCTTTTCCACTAATCTTAGGCAGGAGAAGTCTTAGCGGTTCGCTCATTGGTGGCATTCAGGAAACACAAGAGATGCTCGATTTCTGCGCTAAACACCGGATTACTTGCGACATTGAAAAAATTCCGGTGGATAGGATCAACGAAGCCTATGAAAGAGTCGTTAAGAGCGATGTGCGGTACCGGTTCGTCATCGACATGGCCTCTTTAAAATAGTTTAGCCGCCCGTTTTTTGATTGCCGTGGGCGCGGTTATATCCTATAAATTATTTCGATTTAATGGCGCTTAAAACATTCCACAAGATTTTTATTTTGTTCACTTTATGCTCGAGCATGCTTTGGAGCTCTACCGCTAGGTCCGAGCCCGATGATAATGCTTCGATTCATGAAGTTAGCCTGTTTAACGAGCCGGATGAGCGACTTTGGGAAGATGTCGTCACCGACATTCTGCATAAACTTAAAAAGTTTGATTACGCGGCCGAGATTTGTCCAGCCCTTGAAGTGTGCATTGAGCATCTGAGGAGCATTCCCTTCAGTATACGGCGGGAGTTTTCCGTAGGGGAAATTTTTGAGCGCCTTAGGGGTAGTTTTGAGGACAGGTCTGCCACAAGGACTGACTTATCATCCCATGAGACTGCGACGATGCCTATTCTGGTGGTGCCCACTGCGCTAAATTGGATCTCCAAAAAATATGGAGTTGAAAATCGGCCCCTATTTTCATTGCTGCAAAAAGACAGCGGGTCGGTGCGCCTTTCCCAAGATATCGAAGTCCAAGTGGAAGCCCCGGTTTTTCCGGCGGGTTTTGATGTGGACGAAGAAGTTTCCCTGGAGGATGAATCTGCTTATTTGGCGCGAAAGTTTGGCGGATTGCAAAGTACGGCGCGTGGAGTGGTGTATGTTTCTAAACTCACGGAGCATGATACCCTCCAGGGCTTGTTGGACCTTGGCTTTGATGGATTTTACAAAGTAAACGGTCCCTATGCGGAGCATGGTTCAAAAACTCTTTTAGCGTTTCGCAAGGGCCAGCCCGGCGCGACTCTCGTATATTACGGTTTTGTCGGCGAAGACCTCATGAATCATAAACTCATGCAGCTTGCGCGGTTTTTTCGAAGTGGGGTAGCTCAACTTAAAATTTTAAATTCCGGTGGATTAAAATCGTGGCAGGTCGCTAGTCTCATCGTTGAGAGCGCCATACGCCGCCTTAGCTTTCAAAATATCGATGACCTGATCATTGGCTACCCGGACGTGGTGGAAGAATATTTTTTATCCATGGGAGCAAGGCCCCTGGAAACTAAGGAGCTATTAGGGAGTTCAAAGGACAGGCCCTTTGCTAGGCTTAAGTTTTTTGAAGTGAGGTTGCCTAACGGGCTTAGGCGAACCGTGGCGATTTTAGCGGATATTGAATATCGTTATTTCGGATCAAGCATTATGACCTTGGTAAAACCTTTTCTTACGCGAAAGGTGGACCGAGTGATCTTCGCCGGTTCGGCTGGGCATTTTGATCCGGAAGTCCCTAATCATACTCGAATCATACCTCGGGATTTCCGGGTGGTTCAACCCGATGGAAACCCTGGTCCAAGCATTGATATTGTGAATGAAGCCTACAGCCTTCTTGCCCTCGGTAAAAGTGCAGGTGGCCGACATATTTCTGAGCGCTCACCACTGCTGGAAAATCCTCGGCGGGTGCGAAAGTGGCGCGATGAAGACCACGCTACGTCAATCGATGTAGAAAGTGGGGTGTTGGCTGAAGGCATAGCGGCGCACAACGAAGCCCATGGCGAGAGCGTACGTTTTGTAGCCGTTTTGATTAAAACTGACACCCCCCTTGCCCTAGGCGATAAGCCCGTTTCTGGACAAGGGCTGGCCAGCCCTGATTTTACCGAAAAAGATAAGGCAAAAAGGAAGTATGCGGCGGAAGTTCTTGGGCATCTTTTTGGATTCGGTGCGGACGGGATCCATGACCCCTATCCAAGTTCGAGTCACACGAGACTCATTGCGCAATATCTTGTTCAGCGCATCACGGCATTAGGAAATGTTCAAGCCTTAGTAAATTTCGCCGTTTTTAGGGCCGCATTGCAAAGAAGGATTCTCGCGATCATGAACGAGGCTAGAAACGATCGGCGAATTTCTGCCGGATTGATTACCGTTTACCGAGACCTTTCGCGCGCCCTTGAGACTGCCGGGGTTCCAATCCAACCCGTAGATATCTGGGATGCATTACCAAAACTAAATACTGAATTACCAAGGTTAGCAAAAGCTCACCAACGCGTCATGATTCTTCAGAGCTTAACTAGGTCGGCGAGCATTTCCTCAGGAGTGGTGGGATACCGGGATGTCAATGCTGCTGCCGAAATCAGGACCCGCGAAATCGAGGGTGCAATGCGGGCGGTGGATTATCTTATGAATCATGTGAAAGGTACGCCTCGTCGCCGGGACCTGATGCAGATGCACGCATTAGCGAACCGTGGCGTCATGAAGGATAGGGATCTGGGGCGCATTCAAGATTTTCCCTACCGCATGTTGGACGGTACGGAACTGAGGTCAGGTGAAGTTTTCCGGCGGCTTGTACAAAAAGTTTATGAAGCTGCAGCCACTCCCGAAGCGGCGCTTGAAGCATTTCAGGATTATGAGCAGTTGCATCCCGGAGTGGATGGTAACGGAAGAAATGCAGAGCTTTTGGCACAGTCGGTGATGCTGAGGCAGGGCGATGAAACCCATGTGAGCGGTCCTGGTCATCCGCTGCTATTTCCCAATCGGTTTGATATTGATTATATTTTATCGCTGCGCCGTAACGGATCATTTCCGGCCTCAAATTATGAGTTTTTAAAAAAGATTTTGCAGGCGTCGAAAAAATTTTCCGAATGGTTAACCCAGAATGTTCCTTCGTCATCCATTGAGCGCTCAAGCATTCATCCACGCACGGGCCTGGTACACATCAAGCTTAGTAACGGAAGACTTCTCATTATTCAGCAGGCATTCCTCGCGGATAAAATACCGCCCTTAGAGCGAGAACATCGCAGGTTCTATCCCCTTGCTACGAAGTCAGAGGATCTTGAGTTTCAATTAGCGTCGGGCAGTTCCCTTAGGCCTAAGTCATCGTTAGTTTTGCCCCATACGCAATATCAGGAAGTGTTTAGTCTCTTCGAACTGAGTACCCTCGAAGCCCAAGAGTTTGAAATGTCGGAGTGTGACGCAGCCCTGCTTGGCCGTGGCCGGGTGAGAAACCAGATTTTGGAATGATGATCGCTTTGAATCCAGGCGAAACCCAATTATTCTAAACTTAGAATGATTGACGATGTTTTTCTGGACCTTATAGATCGACGCAAAATTCCCGGAGCGGTGGTGCAAATCACTCGGGATGGGATGACCCTATATAAAAAAGCTTATGGCGATGCCCATGCCTATGGATTTGACGGACTACCGCTCACAACACCTGAAAAAATGACTGAGGATCATGTGTTTGATCTCGGGTCCCTCACTAAAGTTTTTGCCACCACATTTGGCATCATGCTTTTAGTTGATCGGAAATTAATTTCTGTTGAAGATGAAGCCGCAAAATATTTAACTGAATTTAACCACGGAGATAAGAAATCCATTACCATTCGGCAGCTTTTGACTCACACGGCTGGCCTTACCGAATGGAAGCCGCTTTATTATCATGTCAAACGTCGGGAGGAGGTGCTGCCCTTTATTTCTGCGCTTCCCTTGCGCTACCCCGATGCGGCAGAACAAGGTTTAGCAAAATATAGTGATCTAGGGTTTATGGTTCTAGGGTATCTGATCGAAAGAATTTCGGGGCAAAGGCTTGATGTTTTTTTGAATGAGAATTTATACGGAAAAATGGCCCTAACACGCACAGGTTTTACCCCGCTTACCCGGAACATAGGCCCCCTAGTGGCAACTTCTCCGGGCAACCCATTTGAAAAAAGAATGATCGTTGACCCAGCGTTTGGTTATCCCTGTGACGAAAATTTCGCGGAGTTTAAGGACTGGCGGGAATATATTTTAAAGGGCGAAGCTAATGACGCCAATGCTTTTCATGCCAACGGCGGGGTCGCTGGGCACGCGGGGCTTTTCTCCACTGCCTCTGAGCTCACCCAGTTACTGGAAGTTTTATTTTCGAACGGGATTTTTGAAGGACAAAAACTTTTTGAAAAAAACACCGTTGATTTGTTTTTAGGAAAAAAATCAAACGTGGTCTTGGGTTGGAGTCAGGTACCCGGCACGGCCGCCGCTAACTCTCTGGGCCTCGATCCACTGCCGCCTTTTGCCTTTGGACATCCGGGCTTCACCGGGACCTACGCTCTGGCCCTGCCGCAAAAAAAACTCTCCGTAATCATTTTGACCAATCGCCAGAATCAAGGTGTCGGAATAAATGGAAAATATTTTGATCTTAAACCCACCTATGCCACGGTGGCGAAATTAGCCCAGTCGCTCAGCTGAAGTACCTACTTGAGAAGTGAAAATTGTACTAGTAGGGATCAACGCAGCCGTTCTGAGCTGAGATAGAAACTGCGGGATTGGGTGTAGTGAGCGATGGGTGATTGGAAATGAGTTCTGCCGTTCGCTGTGGTCTAACGCAGCTAGATCCCTGACAGGGTGCGCAGCACCCTTGCGCCGGAGCTCTGAACGCGGCACCTAAATTCATGGCGTCAAATTTTGTAGTGAGTGATGGACTTGCCGTGATGGCGCAAGAAAATGAGTTTTTTCCCCGAATGGATTGCGCGGTGATGGTGGGCACCGCTTGCGTGTCGCTCCACCTTGGGTGCGTATCCTCGCAGTCGCTAGGGATCGTTGCAAAAACTGGGGAGTAGGGCGAAGGAGACACCCAAGTATGTGAAGGGTAAGATTTCGCGCAATAAAAATGTTTTGCATCGGTATCCGGATCCGAGATGAGAACTAAGTCAGGATCGATGGGTTGATTTGATGGATACGCGCAGGCTTTAAACGTTGCGTCTTCAAGGTATTCCGGCGTCCATGCTTCGATGGGTCTGATCTGCAGGGTGCCACGTTTGATTTGATCTGTAGCTGGCGGTGGAAAAATGGGGCATGCCGCCTGGCCTTGAATGGCGATCCCATCTAAATTAATTGAATTTAACCCAGTGGGAAAATTGGATGTGCATTTGTACTGGCGGCGGTTGTCCACCATGATGTTTTGACTAAACGGACAAGGTTTTGGTCCCAGTCTTGAGAGTACGGCGAGGGTGCCGTTCGCGTTACGCAAAGTTCCGTTATTTTTTACGGGACGATCTAGTACATAAAATGAATTTGATGGTTGTTCTGTGCGGGCCTGGGGATTTCCGTCGGAGGAAAATCGCACGGGATAGGCTACCGTATAACGTCGTAAACGGTAGGTCTGACGAGGTTGATTGTTATCGCCTAGAACCGCTGGGCAGGAGCCGTCAGCATTAGCTTTTGCGGCGTAACCTAGCATGCGATCGGCGGCAACTCCGCCTTGGGGCGTAGAAATATCGAGGGTGATATTAGCCTGCACGGGCACGGTATAATTGCCACCGCTTTGTAAGGCTAAAGCAAATTGGGAATCAAGCGGGTAGGGGTCTGTAACGTCGGCACCCGAACGCGTTCTTCGCACGAGCGGACAGTCAAAACTTGCGTTGCTGGTATTGATGCTACCAATGCCGTCGCTACGCACATAAAAATCGTAGTAGTAGGATTCGGCGGATGGTCCGAGGTTTGAGGTTTGAAATTTATTTACCAACGAAACTCTAACGCTAGTGGACCTTGGCATTCCGCCCGGCGCGACTGGCACGTTGACGACGCGGTCTTCCGTGAGCCTTGCGATGTTCTGGGCTCGCTGTGGTTTATCATGACAAACGTAGTGCGAAATATTTCTAAGGGCTCGCCCGTCGGCGTCCCGGAAGTCGGCACTGGAAAAACTTGAGCTTTTTACCAAACGCCAGGTGTTGGTCCGAAAAACGGAAACATTGTTTTGGGCAGCATCCGGGTACACCGTGACATTGATGGCCGTGGCGTCCGGAATTTCTGTCATATAAATAGAAGGTGTTGAGCAGGTAATGCGGTAAGGGTCAACCGCGGTTACTGCGCTAAGCGCGCTGCGGGTGAAACTCTGGCCGGTCACGCGGTTTGATTCATTCCATTCAAAGCGGCAAACGCAAGGTCCAGGTGCCGCGACCCGCACGCCTAAGCTTGGGGCCGGGGTGCAGACTTGCGTAAGGCTAGCGGAGGTTCCTGCGGAATTGAATTGGATGCTCGCCACCGGACTGCCGGGGGCATCCGTTAAATTTAGGGCCACAATATTGAACGCAAGACCTGCAGAAAGGGTTGTTCCAGTGCTGGTGCTGGCTCCCGAGCTACTTGAACTGTTGCTGGCCGCGGGTGCGCCACCCGATTTTTGCCCGGCGTTAAGGCAACCCGAAAATTGCAAGGACACCACCGCCAAAATTCCTGGTATCAATTTCAGCCATGGGATGGGCGCATGCTTTAATAAAGTGCTTTTATTTATAAAATTATTTTTCATTTTACCTTTATCTCGCTTAGTCCGCGTCCTGAATTACGCAAAGCGGATAGATCGGAGCGCGTCCCCGTGGATCGGCAGAATTTAGGCCACCGCTTTCTAGGCCGTAATCTATGTTGACTCCCCCTAGGCCCGCCCGAGATGCGATTTTTCGCCTGGGCTGGTGTTTCAAAAAAATGGGGTCGGCGGGATTGGCCATCGCCGTGCGAGTAACGGAGGGATCCGTGACGACGTACAAAAAATCTGAACTGCTACTGCTTTCTAAACTCACATCGCCAAATTGGAATATTCCATAGCCTCCCCACGAAGTGCTGGGAGAAGATGCTGCGTGAGTTAGCGGAAGTACGGGGGGTACCGAACAATCACCAGTTTCCGGGCAAGTCACGCCAATGAAGTCAAACCAGTTTTTTATAGGATGTTGAAACGCACCAATCCCGGCTTCGTTGCCAAGAAAGTTTTGGGAACGATCATTAAAAAGATTTCCGGCGGCGTCGGTATCCGACTCAATGCAACCTGTGATGGACCCACTGCTCACGATCCAAGTGTCAAAACTTCCAAGGCCATCGCCGTAAGCCCAGTAATCACCGGGTAGAGTGAGATTGCAATGAGTGCCGCCCTTTCCACGGGGGGCGGACGTTGGAGGAGAAACAAATCCTTCCGTACGAGCACTCAAAGGATTGAAAGCTACTCCGCTTCCGGCATTTTGGGTTCCGCCATGCCTGAGGCGCGGCGCACCGCTAGTCAAAGCGCTAGGATAAATGCTTAAAAATTCGCCAGCCGAAATACTGCAGAAGGTATCGCGTGGAGTGCCGGCGCAGCGGCCCAGTTGATAACCGTAACCACCAAAACTTGAGTAACGTGCGGCACCGTCCGTGAGCGCACAGCTGTTGTCGGAACTATTCTGCGTAAGACAATTTCCAAAATTTAAGCTGCTAGAAATGCTTCGATTTTCAAAACCACCAAATACGCCATTTGCGTTACCTAGAAGGTTGTACCGAATTCCTCCGTTGGGAGTTGCCGCAAATTCCCGGGTATCTGACCGTTTTTCGGGCGCCGTCCACTCAAGGGCGGTGCTTGTGCAATAAAGACTTCCGATTTCCGCCGAGTTTGTGATGCTAATGGCTGTGCGAATGGGAAGGGAGGCCCTAAACTGCCAAAGTTTAGCCCACTTCTTTTCGGGGGGCAAAGCTACTGAACCTACGGGACAGGCTTCACTACCATCGGGTACTGCGGCAAACCCTATTACGTCGGCCCCGACGCGTGCCGGAGATACGGAATTGTCGTAAGTGCAATCAATGCTTCGTCCGCTTAAACTGTTTTGGGCCGTAGTGAGGGTGTGAGGGACGCAAACCGGCTCACGAAAAACTCCATCACGAAAATTCGCCAAATAAAAATCATGTCGATTGTTGCGCGTAGATTCTCCGGGCGAATCATTAACGGGATAGATGGTTGAGTCGCCCGAATGAGCGAGGACGGATTCAATGCGCATATCGTAAAGGCCATCGTGGGTGGGCGAGCCCTCTTCTCTTCCTAAAAATGTCGTAGGTGAAGTAGGGCAGTCAAAATAAGCTGCTGTGTAGCCGTAATCTTTACCTAGGCTTGTGGTGTAGAGGTTAAAAACATAACTCAAATTCCAAAGCTGCGGGTCTTGGATCCCTTGGTAGAGCGTGGTGTTGATGCGGGGTAGGTCGCGGCATTGGTAACGAACGACGCGTGAATAATTATTGGCGACGGATCGATCAAGGCTTGCATCCAAATAGTTATTTCTGAAATTTAAAGAGTTTGACCCCGCACTACTAAGAATACCGCCAGACATGATTACAATTTGAATTGAAAACGTTGGGATCGTGCGAAGGGAGCTGTAATCACAACGCATAAGATTATTTTCAAGGTAAAGCGGTGCTTCATCAATTTGCCGAGCGCTCCCGTCCTGTGTCCAATTCAATCGACAGCGACAAGCGCTAAGCGTCGGGCAATGTAAATTGATTTCATTGTCTCTGCCGATGAGATCTAGCGCCGAAGCCGGGTCGAGATTTGATGGCATAGCTTGGGTAAGCGTAATGGCGGTACGTCCGCCCGTCAGGATTACGCCGAGCCCGCCGGCGCCAAATATGGAACCCGCCGTACTGTTGGAGGATGAAGCCGGTGAAGATTTTTTTGTGGCTGTTTCATTTTTGGAGAGGCACCCAGCCGAGTTTAAGCATAGGGCGATTACCGCGTTCATGAGGAGAACGCGGGGCATAAACTTAAATAATTTAATTCCCTTAAACCTTCGCAAATCGTTCCCCTTTTTGGCGAGGCAAAGCGCCTAAATCTGCAATTCCCCTGTCTATTAGGATACACAAGTAAAATAGTCAGGTAAAGGGTATTTCGCAACTGTTGAAAATGAAAAGAGAACTTATCTGAAAAGTGCTTTTCAATGATCTTGGATCAGTTAAACTTAAAATATGAGTCCCTACTCAAGCTCTGCTACCTTGACTTCCACCCATCCGGTTCTTCGCTCTTTTCGTGTGATTTTTGAAAGACCCTATCTGATCTGGTTTCTCTTGAGCTTGGGGTTAGGCAGCCTCTTTGCGCAGCGGGGACTGCATCGCGAGGCCACACCCCATGAGCTTCAATCGCTTGAGAATTTAAAGCAGTTCTCGGAGGCGGGAATTTTCCCGCGTATTTCCTTTGTAAAGGAACTCGGCGATTTCGGCGGCGTTAGTTATTATGCGCTGGCTAGCCGGCTGCTGAGACTCAAAAATGTTGCGGACTCCTTTGCGGGCCGCGAGATTGAACTTTTTCGTTGGGTCAGTTTTCTCATCATGGTGGTTACGAGTTTTTGTTTTGTTCAGCTCGGAAACTTTTTAAGTATTAGGACGCGCTTAAGTCCAGTGTGGGTGAGCTTTGGGTTGCTGGTGTTTGCGCTTAACCCAACATTTTTAATTGAAGCAAGCCGAGTAGGCTACCATGTGTTTTTTATTTTTCTATTTCTACTTACCCTTCGCTTTCATTATTCATCTAGGTGGGCCTTAATGTCGCTCTTTGGGACCTTAGCCGTACTTTGTGACGTACAAGCCCTGCTGCTTTTTCTAGCCTTCGGTAGCGCTCACTTCCTGACCGAACGCACGTTCGTCATGGATTCCAATAAAGTTTTTTATTATCTTCTGCCGGTGTTTTTGGGCTTAGGGCTTATTCTAAATTGGATGGGCATTATGCCTTCTCAGGGCAGCGTCGCCCAGTGGGAGGCGGCCTATAGAAACCTAGGCCAGCCACGCGTTCGCGTAGATCAACTGTCCTATGTTTTCTGTTTACTTGGTATTTATCCACTTTGGTTTTCTTGGTCGTGGTTTCTGAAATCAAGGCAGCAGGCAAAACTCATCGCGATTTTGCCGGTTGTGCTGGGACTGGTTTTGTATTTTGTATTTCCCATGACTCTTGATTGGTGGAACGTTGAACTGCTCACCGGAGCTGCGGCAAATCCAGAAGCCGCGTGGCCGGCCTTGGGTTTACTTTATGCATCCTTGCACCAGTTGGTTGATCCCTACACGAATCTTGTTTTAGTTGTGCCATTTCTAGCCGGGGTTTACCTGATTTGCCTAATGGCGCAGTTTGATCATTTGGAGCAGAGTCTACCCATTCTGATTTTTCTAGTATTTCACCTCCTCTATATGCTTTTTGTGCCCGGGGAATTGGAGCTTAGATTTTTGCTGACGCTGGTTATGGTGATGATGCTTTCGCTTTCGGAGGCCAGCGTAGGTGAGGCGGGTAATCTGGCGCACATTAAGTAAGTGATTGTACGACATTAATAAAATATATTTATATATTCAATGCTTAACCAGGTTTTATGTTCGATTTGTAAGGAATTTCCGTAATGCAGTGTTGCATTTGCAGCGCTGATTCCTTTACACTTATAAATAGTAAGTATTGAAGCCAGGGGGATATTCAATGAGGGCATTTACATTTTCACGACCGCTAAAATTCCTTTTAGTAGGTTTATCGGTTTTTTTTCTGCCGGCCCCGCTGGCCAGCGCCCAGCCTGCTCCGGCTTGTGCCCAACAGGAGAGTGAATACCAAGCCGCTCAAATGCGATGGACTCAACCAATTGATATCGATTTGGTGGATGTAAATGATGGACGCAGAGCGGATAATCAGCGCACAAAAAGGCCACGAAGTTGTCAGGAGATTTTTGACCAACTGATTAGCCGTCAGCGAGTTGGCAACATCTCCTTTGAACGGTTTTTAGCTACGTCCGGCAGCCGGGGCACCAACATCAACTGTTTAAATCCAAGCACCACACTCGATGAAACACAAACCCTAGAAATGTTTGAGCGGCGTATTTGTCAATGCCGCGATTTTGAAGTCAGACGTGCCCAAGCGACCGCCGCAAGGGCTCAATGTACTTCGCGCTCCGTTACCGTGAATGCAGGCGGCACCCGCGATCAGGAATTAGCCGTTGAAGCTTTGATGAGACGTGGAGCTGCTGGACTAGTCCCCGGCGCGGCTCGTGCGGCAAGCGCAGATGAAAGAGTTGCAGTTTCTCCATCAGCTCCTTTACCAGGTTCACGCAACGTAGAAATCACTCCATCGAATGCAGCTGCGGTTACGCTTCCGGTTCAAGCTACATCCGCGCCCGCAAGGCCAAGCGCGCAAGAGGTTCGTGAAGCGAGAGCAGAAGCAAGACGAACCGCTGCCCCACTTGATGTGTTTGAAAGAACCCAAGTAGGTGCTGGAGTTGCAGAAATGGCCAGACAGGCTCAAAGAGATGCTAGGGCAGCAGTATTAGCTTCCCGTAGGGACGCCTTGTCGGCAAGCCGTTCTCGGCCATCTAATGTTGCCTCTTCCTCAAGGTCAGCGACCCCAGGTTCCCGAGTGGCAATTCCCCCCGTGGCGCCCGTAAGGGTCGCAGCAGCGCCTAGCCCTGCGCCTCGAGTGCCACAAGCACCATTACTGGCTCAAGTCCCACCAACAATTCCCGTTACCTCGCCTGCAGTTCCCGTCCGCAGAAATCCACCTGTTGCGCAAGTGCAAGCTGGCGAGCTTACGGTTGTGCGTAGAAACTCCCAGCCCAATGTAAGTGCCGCCGCGGCAACCATTGGCCGTCCTGCGCCATCGAGGGCAAATGTTCAGCTTGGTGGAGCACTCGTAGCTCGCAGAGTAGATCCAAGCGCCGCGAGGCCAGTGGCTGCACCAGTTGTTCGGGGCTCGGGCCCTTCGCATGGCGATGCCCCGGCAGTTTTAGTTGATGCCCTTCCTCCGGTTCAGCGTGATCCAGCAGCACCAACGCCGCCTGCACCTCGGGCTCAAACTAGAGCGCAAGTTTCGGCAAATGCCTCCGCAAACACCGCGTCTGCGTTAACTCCATCACCGGCTCCGGTAACTTCACAAGTTCGTCCACCGGTGGCACCTCGAGTCGCGCCTGACTCCCGCATAACTTCTCCCGCTGGTCTAAGCCAGTCGAACGTCAGTGCCGATCATGCAGATACAGTTGGAACGGCGAACGCACCTTCTGCTCGGGCCCCCGCAAGAGGCCATTTAGCTGCGGTATCGCCAGCTCGCCATACCAGCCAGCAACCTAGAGTTGCTCGCCCGACTCGAACGCGTCCGGCTCGTCGCGAAAGAGTTCCTGCGCCAGTTCCCGTTAGGGCACCTGATCCCCAGGAGCTTTTAGAAGCTTGCGTGAATTCAGCGAAGGTTTATGGCTTAATTGCTGGAGCAAACGTAGCAACTTATACCGACGCTTCAGGCCGGCCTCACTTTGACGTTCAAGCCGAATCCATTCGTTTAATGGGTCCAAGCGGCGCGTCTCGAACTCGGCAGTTTGCCCAGCTAGCTCAAGTTCCAAATTCTGATTATGCGCGAAGCCAGCCTAGCTGCCAGGCCAGGGTCAACAATATTGGAAGTGGCGGAGAACCATGCCTCCGTCGTATCGTAGCCAGGTACATTGGCGCGGTGCGGGACCTAGAAGGCCTGTTGCGCCGTGATACCACGGGATTTTCCGCAGATGAGAATCGGGCGAGGGCCGAAGCCCTATCGCGCGCTTCCAGTGAAGTGAGAAATGCCGCCCGTTATTTATATACCGAAGTGCTTGCGGGGCCCTGGCCAACCGTCAACTCAAGATTTGATGCGGCTGCATCTGAAGAGGCGAAGGGCTATGTCAGAGACGTGTTGTCCCTCATTGCTTCGAACACCACGAGGTTGGATAACGTCAGAAACAGTTGTGAACAGGCGCGGTCTGCCTTCGCTATCCGAGCTGAACAGCAAGCCCCGGATGCACCGGCACCTCCCGCCGGCCGCGGCGCCGGCGATGGCGCATCCCTAAGAAGGCCCGCATCATCGCCTTCTTCACGAGTTGCCCCTTGGCGTGAAAGGTCCTCCAACGTGAGCGACTTTTCAGATGAAGTAGTTTCGTAAACTTAAACAATTTACCAAATCAGCTTCGGTTTAGATCAATCCGCCAGGGCTTCCCAGAGGCGTTCCTGCTCGTAGGGCTCAAGCGAATTCAGTCCACGTACGGTTTCGGTTAACGTTTCTGATTGCTGTTTTTCAACGCCTCGCATCATCATGCAAAGATGACAAGCCTTCGCACGTACGGCTACGGCACGAGGTTTTAATATCTCCACCATGGCGTCGGCAACTTGGTTGGTAAGGCGTTCCTGTACCTGCAAACGCCTTGAAAATAAATTTACGAGCCTGGGAATTTTGGAAAGACCCACAATTTTTTTGTTGGGATAATAAGCAACGCTAAGAGTTCCCCAAAACGGCAGAAGATGGTGTTCGCAAAGGCTGTAAAATTCAATCTTGCGCACGCTCACGAGGCCAGCGCCTTCCGATTGAAACACACCCTTGCCAACAATTTCTTCAACCGTGAGGTGATAACCTTCCGTCAGTTCCGCCAAAGCCTTTGAGAACCTATGTGGAGTACGCGTAAGGCCTTCTCTGCTCAGGTTCTCACCGATGAAAGCAAGGATGTTCTGGGCAGCTTTTTCGCCAAGGTCGACGGACGGGGAGGTCTTGAGATTTGATTTCATAGGTTGGGCTCTATTTTCCAATTTGATTTTGATTTCCGGCTCCATGAATCCTACCGGGCTTTAATCAATACTTCAAAGTATTGTCCAGCACCTAGTCGCAAGGCGACGCATAATCTTCGTCTATTTAGGCCCCGCATAAAAAAATTGACCCCTACGCTCATTCCTTTTGTCGGGCATCTTTCTTCCTGTTACCCTATTTTCATGAATCACAACCATTCTTCGTCCACTTTCACCAATGAACACTCTTTGAAAACGCTGTGCACGGTGGTGCTTGCCCGGCTTGAAAAAGGTCAACATATCTTATTTAATCCAAAAGATCGCAACCAGCTTAGGGATCATCTTCTCGGTAAATTAAAAGAGTTTATTTTGACGGAAGAAGATATCTCTCAAATCGCGCGGGAAGCCGTCGCTTCCAAAACCGACGATCTGGAAGACAACAGCATCACGGAAACTGAAGCCTTTCGTCATAAAAAAAAGGAATTGAAGGATGAGTTTGAAGGCGCCACGGTTGCCGGTTTTTATTTGACCAGCAGTCTGCGTGACGTATCCAACACCGTTGCTCCTTTTCTTCTAAAGGATCCATTGGTGGAAGATGTGTTTGCTTCGGATTCCGAGATTCAGAAACTCGTGCAAGAATCCATGCAAACTTTTGATGAATCAAAAATTTCCTAGAACGTTTAATAATCGCCTAAAGGTGAATTTTTTTGCCTACTTGGCACCCAAAGAGGTTTGACAGGAAATTAGCCCGACAGTTACCTTGTATAGATGACGGCTTCTCGGCCTATGGCTTCTTTGATTTTCAAAAAGGAATTTTGTAACACGGCGCTAAAAGTATTGCGTTTGCGCAAAATAAATTTGGTTTTTGCAACGGTGTTGCTGGCCAGTCTCTCTGCTACCGGTTGTGGCACTTTTTCTAAAAAGAGTGTTAAGGCGGGGGACGCAAGCAATGGTGGAGTAGCTGAAATCATCCGTGTCTATAGCGATACGGGCACCGGGAATGCGGACAGCAATCCCACGAATCGCCCAGCAAGTCCCATTGCTACGGTAGACGTTGAGGTTCGGGGAAAAAAGCTTAAGAATAATCGTTTTGATTATCCCGTCGTCGTAAATCCATCCGTTGAAAAATGGATTGATTATTTTACGGGCCGCGGGCGGGTTCACTTTGAAAAGTATTTGCAACGTAGCCGGTTTTTTGTACCCACCATTGCCCGAGTGCTCCGGGAAAACAAAATGCCCCAAGATTTAGTTTACCTAGCCATGATCGAAAGTGGGTTCAATAATGTTGCCCGATCCCACGCATCGGCAGTGGGCCCATGGCAGTTCATTAGAGCTACCGGGCGGCGTTATGGTCTAAATATTAATTATTGGATTGATGAGCGTCGCGACACTAGGAAAAGCACCCAGGCGGCAATTGATTACTTAAGGGAGCTCTACAACGAGTTTGGCTCCTGGGAAATCGCCGCTGCCTCCTATAATGCCGGCGAAAACAAATTACGCAGAGCCATCGCGCGTTATAAAACTAAAAATTTTTGGGAAATTGCTAAACAACGTTACCTACGTCCAGAAACTAAAAATTACGTTCCAAAAATCATGGCCGCGGCCATTTTGGCAAAAAACCCTGAACTTTATGGGTTCGAAGATCCCTTCTCCCACGCTGAGCCAAACCCAACGCTAGTGGCATTTGACGAACCAACGCCGAAAGAATTGGGCAACGAGGGTGCGGTAGCCAAGGATGCTCCTACGGTACCGGATGGCGAGACTGCGCCTGAGGATGCCGAAGATACGGAAGTTGCGGAAGATGATTCCGAGGATGATGACGCGCCAGCCGAAGAGGGATTGCACGCCATCATGGCTCAAGATTCCGAGATGACGGGCCTAGCTTCATCCGTTTACATGGTCGCAAACCCTAAAGAACAAATTTTAGGTTTTGAAGTCAAAGGTCCGGCGGATCTTTTTTCCGTCGCAAAGGCTGCGGGAATTCCCTTCACCGCTTTAAAGCAACTCAACCCCGAACTTTTGCGTTGGTGTACGCCGCCCCAAAGCAAATCCTATTTGATTAAGCTTCCCGCTTCTTCAAAACAGAGTTTCCTCTCCAATTACAATAACAACACTTTTGAGCGTAAAGTGACCTTTGCCCAGTACACGGTGAAGCGTGGCGACTCCGTGAACTACGTAGCAAAAAAATTCACGGTTACGCCCGAGGTCATCCGAGAACTCAATCGCTTGGGTGATCGAGAGAATCGGCTCCGTGCAGGCGCCAATATCATTCTGCCATGGCCCACAGGTTACAAGCGCGTGCTTGCCAGCATTTATAACGAGAAAACCTACGAAGGCAAAAAGAAGAAGCGCCGAAGGCGTGGCGTGGCTCACACAAGGCGTCATCATCGCCGTACCCGCGCATCGGTTCGGTAGTTTAAACCGTAACTGTTTTTAACGAATTCTTTCTGATATCCCTAGGAAATGCCCTCGGCAGAAACAAATTTAGCGAGTAGCGGTCGTCCCCTCATAGTTCAGAAATATGGCGGATCCTCCGTATCAACGGTTGATAAAATAAAAGCCGTTGCGCGCCGCATTGCTGGTCTTTCTCAGACTCATCGCATGGTCGTCGTCGTCTCGGCCATGGGCGATACCACCGATGACCTCTTCCGAATGGCGCGCGAAATCTCAGACATGCCAGCTGAGCGGGAGCTTGATGTTTTGCTTTCATCCGGCGAGCGCATCTCCATGGCGCTTTTATCTATGGCACTTAAGGATCTTGGCGCTGACTCCGTTTCTTTAACGGGTTCTCAAGCTGGCCTTCTTACGGACGAAAGCCACACCCGTGCTCGTATTTTGGAGGTACGACCCCACCGGGTTCAGACCGCACTGAGCCTCGGAAAAATTGTGATCATCGCTGGGTTCCAAGGGGTGAGCCGGGAAAAAAAAGAAATTACGACTTTAGGCCGGGGAGGCTCTGACACTTCGGCCGTGGCCTTTGCATTGGCGCTCAAGGCAGCCCGCTGCGAAATTCTTACGGATGTAGATTCGGTCTGCTCCGCCGATCCTAGGCTTGTGACATCGCCGGTACGTTATTCGCAACTGCCGTTGGGCCTAGTGCTCGAGATGGCCTGTACGGGCGCTCAGGTCATGCACGCCAGGGCCATCGAAATGGCAAGGAATCATAATTTGAATTTATGGCTTGGCCCTGCGCACCAACAGTCTAGTGAAGATCAAATCAGGAAAGGAACCCTTATGTCGCCAGATGAAAGTTTTTCCGTGTCTGAATTACCCAAGGTGGTGTCTGTTGCGCTGCGTAAAAATTTAAGTGCCTTAAGTGTAAATTTAACTACCGAAGGTTTATTTTATTCTGAACTTTTAGCTTCCGCCGCCCAAAATAAAATTCTTGTTCATGATCTCATTTCCACCTCTCCTCAAGACGGTGAAAGGTTTGGGTATCTTATGGTGGATGAAGAAGAGTCTCGCCAATGGTTACAAACTTTTCTAAAAAACGCTCAAAAAATTTCACTTTTAAACATGGAAAAAGTCCACCTTTTTGGGCTTATTGGCTATCACCTGGAGCAGAATGCAGAAATGTATTCAAGGGCGTTGGAGGTTTTTGCAGAACATGGCCTTCGGACGGCGCTCACGCATTCCACCCACCATGGCTTGCGATTTTATTTGCACGCCGACCAGCCTTTGGAGGCTTTCAATTTGGCACTCCGCTCACTTCATGACAGACTGATTTTAGGGTAGGGATAAGCAAAAAAAGGAAATTCTGTGACGAAAGTTATGAACCATATTTCGGGTGACGGGACGGTTGGAAATGCGGCGGTGACAGGCTCACCTAGCAACGAGCCGGTTCATGAAACAGATGTTTGTCTTCTCGGTAGAGGAACTTCGCTGTATTGGGTGGCCCAATTTCTAAGCCTTCACGCCACCAAAGAGGATCAAAAGGCTCCTTCGTTTCTTTGGTTATGCCCAACGGAATTATCTAAACCTGCAGCCTTGCAGGAGCAGTCAGATGAACTCAGGCCCGTGGCGCGCCACGGCTGGTCCTGGGGCGTACGAGCTGAATTTGAAAAAGCATTTCTAGAGTTTTTTCCGGCGGGCCAAGCGCCCTCCTCTGAGCTTCCAGCGCTTGATGTGAAATCCGCAAAACGGCTAAAGCTTGGGGACCATGAAATCAAAGCGTTTGAAAAAATTCTTGCCCACGAAAAGCTTGATCTAAGACCCGTTCATCGTAGTTTACCCGGCGCGATGGCAAACGCGCCCGCGGAATTTATTCAACCCATCCTGTGGATTGACGAGATTGAAGTATTGGATGGCGCACTTTCTACGGTCAAAGTTTGTTTGCCAAATGGTGAGTTCGTAAAAATTCGTGCAAAAACTTTTGTCTTAGGGGAACTTGAAGAATCGTTAAATCAAATCCTCACGGATGAAACCGTGCTGGCCCGTACGGCAGCCTTCACTAAGGGTAAGCTCTTTCAGTCAGGTTATAGTTTGCGTTTTAGGCATCGTGAGGGCGAGGGATTTGCGCTTCAGGAGCCGTCGGCGCAAATGATCCCCCTGGTCGCCAATCCGTCGAAAAAAGGTGCAAATAGTCATTTGTTCGGGATTTATTCTGGTTTGGAAAGCGTTTGGTTTGGATTTCTCACGGATGAAGAACTTGAAGATAACAACGAAATTTTGAAAAAAATTAAATCAAGCAAGCGCGTACTTGAAAAGGTCGTGGCCGGTTTTGAAGCAAGTCTTGAGGAAAGTTCTGAAACCCAATTCCTAACCTTTGAGCCCCATATGCTGGCCCTAGACCATTTTAAGCCGGCGAGTTTGCATGTAGAAAACCTGCACTTTGTTACAGATTTGTACGGCCCAGAAGCCGCGGTCTTCAGTGCTGGCCAGGCTTTAAAAAATATATTACCTGAGGAAATTCTTCAGCAAGTGGATTTCAAATCTTTGAAAAATCTTTTAGTGTCTCACTCTACAAAAGAGAGTGAACATCAATTATGAGTTTTTTGCGCAGTCATACCTGTGGAGATTTGAATCAGAAAAATGAAGGCCAATCCGTAAGGCTCCTCGGGTGGGCAGCAAAAAGGCGGGATCACGGCGGGATTATCTTCATCGATTTGCGTGATCGTTATGGCGTAACCCAAATCGTGATTGACCCATCCATTTCGTCCGCGGCCCATCAGCAGGCAGAACACATTCGAAATGAATATGTAGTGCAAATTGAAGGGCGAGTAAGACTTAGGCCTTCTGGGATGGAAAACCCTCGGATGTCTACGGGACGCATCGAAGTCACTGCCACCAGCGTTGTGATCTTGAGTGAAAGCAAACCACTTCCCTTTCCCATGGAAGAAGGCGCTGAAGTTTCCGAGTCGCTTCGTTTAAAATATCGGTACCTGGATTTACGGCGGCCAGCCCTTCAACGGAATTTATTGTTGCGGCATAAAACACTTTCTGCCGTACGTTCTTACCTTGATACGCACCAATTTCTAGAAATCGAGACGCCTATCCTTTATAAAAGTACGCCTGAGGGGGCCAGGGATTACATCGTTCCTTCGCGGGTGAACCCAGGCACCTTCTATGCGTTGCCGCAATCTCCCCAGACCTTAAAGCAATTGCTTATGGTCGGCGGTATGGATCGTTATTACCAGGTCGCCAGGTGCTTTCGTGACGAAGATTTAAGGGCTGATCGTCAGCCGGAGTTTTCGCAAATTGACATTGAGGTTTCTTTTCCGGAGCAGGAATCGTTTTTTTCCTTAATGGAAGGAATGCTTAAGGACGTCTTTCAGAAAACTTTGGGATTAGAAATCAAAACGCCCTTTGCTAGATTGTCCTACGACGATGCTATGCGTGATTACGGCGTTGATAAGCCAGATACTCGTTTTGAGTTGAAGCTGTCTGAGCTCAACGATGTTTTTGAAAAAAGTGATTTCAATGTATTCAAGCAGACCTTTCAGGCCGGGGGGCTAGCTAAGGCTCTACTCGTGCCCGGGGCTGCGGAAAAATTCTCCCGTAAGGATTTAGACGAGCTCACCAAGACGGCTGGCACCTATGGCGCTAAAGGTTTGCTCTGGTATAAGTTTGAGCAAGGTGCAACCGCAACGACGCTCAGTAGCTCCTCTGGTCTTTCGGCTTCGGGGCCTGCCGCAAAATTCCTAAAGGCCCATGAGCTCGATGCCCTTGAGAAAAAACTTCAGATTAAAAAAGGCGATCTTCTACTCATCGTTGCCGATTCCGCCAAAGTAGCTAACGAATCCATGGGGCAGCTTCGCTTGCGCATGGGAAAACAAATGAATCTTATTGATGAGACCAAGTTTAATTTCCTTTGGGTTACAGCATTTCCATTGCTTGAATACTCGCCAGAAGAAGGGCGATATTATGCTTGTCATCACCCTTTTACGGCACCCATTGAGGCTCATGCCAAGGATCTCATCGACGGAAAAAATTTAACTCAGATCAAAGCGGCGGCCTATGACGTTGTGCTCAATGGTTACGAAATTGGCGGCGGAAGTTTTCGAATCTACAATCAAAAAGTTCAGCAGGCCATGTTCCGGGCCCTTGGTCTTTCGGAAGAAGAAGCTCAACAAAAATTTGGTTTTTTCATTGAAGCACTTCAGTACGGAACCCCGCCCCACGGTGGAATTGCCTTTGGCGTTGATCGCATCGTCATGATTTTGGCCGGAACCAACGCCATTCGAGATGTCATGGCATTTCCAAAAACCCAACGGGCACAGTGCCTCATGAGTGAATCTCCCTCGGCGGTGACGCCGGCCCAGTTAGCGGAGCTTCACATCAGCACCCGTTCGGTAACGCCATCCCAAAACCCCCAAGGTTCTAGGACGCAAGATGTCGTTTCCTGAGCCTGAATCTGTAACGGGAAATGAACTGCCTAAGGAATTTTCGTGGCGCAGTCGGGAAAAACTTTGGAAAGAGTTGACGTCAGCTGCGCAAGCCCAAACAATTCCTATTTATGATGCGGTAATTGTTGGTGGCGGAATAGTTGGGGTAGGGGTGGCTCGCGAACTTACCCTTCGGGGAAAATCGGTGCTCCTCGTTGAAAAAAATGATTTTGCTTCCGGCACCTCTAGCCGATCCAGTAAGTTGATCCATGGCGGGCTTCGTTATTTAGAAATGTTTGATTTTGGTTTGGTGTTTGAATCCCTATCGGAGCGCCACTGGCTGTTGAAGACGCATCCCCACTTGGTGGAGCCACTTGAGTTCGTCTTACCGAGTTTTAAAAAAGGATTTGTTTCAAGCAAGGCCCGCAGTTCAACTTTGCTCGGCCTGGGACTTTGGGCCTACGACGCGTTAGCCCTTTTTCGAACGCCTTTTTTTCATGGCTGGCATTCCGCCAAAAAACTTGCCGAGAAATTTCCGGGAATGACGGACCAAGGTTTGCGTGGCGGATATTACTACGCTGACGCCATGATGATGGATGATGAATTAGTTTTAGAGTGCGCTGCGGCCGCCCACGCCAGGGGGGCCCAGCTTCTCAATTATGTTGCAGCAACCAAGATTTCTAGGCGAACCCATAGTCCCGACATTAAGCTAGACGCCCCGTTTCAGGTGCAACTGCAAAACCGACTTGGTGATGTGCCGAATGAATCTGCGGAAGTTTTGGCGCGAGAAGTGCTCGTTTGTGTGGGGCCATGGACTTCCCATATGGATTCCATCATTGAAGGCGGTTCCGGCAAAAAACTTAAACCTAGTCGCGGCACACATCTTATTTTTCCATGGGAAAAACTTCCGGTGGACTCCTGCTTAGTGATGTACGCCGATGACGGGCGACTCATCTTCACCATCCCCAGAAAAGATTTTGGAATTGACCAAAGATTTGTGATCGTGGGTACCACCGACGCTCCCGATATCCACGATCCTGGTGCGGTACGCAGCCAGGCCGAGGATATTGAGTACCTTTTTACTGTTTTAAAAAGGTACTTCCCAAAACTGACCCTCACTAAAGACGACGTGCTCATGAGTTATTCCGGAATTAGGCCTCTGCTTGATGATGGTGAAAAGGCCGAAGCAAAGGTTTCCCGTGAGCATGAAATCTGGCGGAACTCAGCCGGCGTTGTGTTCATGGCTGGTGGTAAATATACGACGTTTAGAAAAATCTCAGAAGAGATTGCCGACTTCGCATTCCCGGGCACGCATCCCTACTACATAAATAAGGACAATGATTCTAAGGCCCCGCTTTCTGATCCGCTTTCCTATAATGCAAGGCAGAGTGGCCCTAAGTTATGGGGCGCCTTTAGCGAAGGATGGGTTCACTGGAAGTTACGCCATCATATGCCCGTAACCCTTGAAGACGTGATTTTTAGGCGAACGCCTTTTTGGTTTCAGGGACGGGAGCTTTCGGATGAAGTCCTGTCAAGGACAGCAAAAATCTGCGCCACCGCCTTTAGCTGGTCGGTTGAAAAAACCGAATCTGAAATCGCCCTCGTTAAAAATAAGCTAAGCGGTCGCGGCTTTTAGGATTAAATAAAGCAAAACCCCCTAAGCTGCGCAAAACAGAATAGGGGGTAAATGTCGCTGCAAATGATTTATATTTATCAAATCATTTCTTAGTTTTTACAAATTACTGATTTTGGGCCGGTGCTGCGGCTGCATCCTGAGCTTCATCATCCGTGAACGTCATGTCAGAGGTTCCTTGAGCGGGCTCACCTGACGCGTCGTCTGGCGTTTCTATTTCGTCAGATTCGACATCGCCGGAAACCGCTGGAGCCGGAGCTGGCGCTGGCGCAGGTCTTACGGCAGCTGCCGGTGCACTTTGACTTGTCGGAGCGGTTGATCTGGGTGCTGCGGGAGCTGGTGCTGATGCAGGTGCCTGGCGAGTAGGTGCAGGAGCCGCTTGAGGAGTGGTTCGCGGTGTCGGCCTGGTTGCGGCACCTTGGTTCGGGGATGAACCATAGGTGAGGGGCATTCTGCCTTCACGGAAGTCGTTCATCCGTTGTTGCTCTTGGTTATTGCGCTCTTGTCTTTGTTGCTCAAGTCTTCTGATGAGTTGTTGATAACGCTCTTCCGTCGTCAAACCACCTTCATCATCAGAGCTACGATCACCGGCTCTGAATTGTTGTAACAATTCTTGGAATCGGCGTTCTTCTGCCGACTGCCGAGCGCGTTCCACTTGTTCCGCTAAAGTTCCGGGAGCGCTCGTGGCCTGGCCTACACTTAAGCCATCGACGCTGGCTGCTTCCACGGGACCAAGGCTTGATCGTGGTGGGGCAATCACTACACTTTGTGGTCCGAATAAAGGCGCCAATCGACCTCCTGTTGATACATCCGAAGTCGTAGCAGTTTCAGCCGAAGTTGGAGTTGCGGTATCCGTAGACGTCGCAGTGCTTGTGGAGGTTGCGGTCGTGGTAGGCGCAGCTTGTTCAGCAAGATTACAGCCGGCAAACATAGAAGTTAACCTACGGTCGATCACCGTAAAGATCGCTTCCCTGACTAACGGGTAAGTGTAATTCGCTACGGTAATTCCGAGGTAACGAGCAATGGCGCTATTATGATTTCTTTCATCGGCGGCCATGGTTGCAACCATGACTTCATTCATGTAGCGGCGATTCTCGTTATAACGACCGCGACATTCCTCGCGCGCCTGGGTAAAAGCTTCCTCCGTCGGTTCTTCGCCCGCCGTAGGTCTGCTTGTTTTAAAAATATCCGGCACTCGATTATCGAGGCTAAGTAGTCTTAAGAGAAGAGGGGTTGGCGCATTTTCCACATAAGCGTGGGTCAACGAATCAAGGGTGATGGCGTTTAACCGGCTCATGATGAAACTTCGTTGAACGCTAGCGCTCAATTGCACAGGAGGCGGACCTTCCGAAGTGACGATGTCAGCCCTAGCTTCAACCCAAGCTAAAAACTCATCGGCAAATGCAGAGTTAGGCACGCTAGGCGCAGCGAGGGCAGTAGGATTTGCTACATTTTGCTGAGCGTTCGCAATGCGTGTACGTTCCTGAACCGTTAAACCATTGACGTAGTAAGCCAATCGCTGACTCAGCTCACTAGGCAAGATATCCGAGCTCGGCGCGTCGGGGCGTTCGTAATTATCCATGGTCTCAAAGTCAGGTAAGGTCACACCTTGAGCTATATAAAAAACATTTATAGTAGTTTCACGGCTCGGGTCCAGAGCAGTCGGCTCAACATACACAATATTCTGCATGTTCCCTTGACGGTATTGCGAAGCCGGAAGTGGTTGACCATTCACGTGTACCGCAAAAATTTGGCGCGGGACCGATGCTAGTCTAACGGGGCGAGGCCTGGTCGGACGAATCAATTCACCAATACGCTCGACGAGTCCGGTACGAATGCGGTCAATATTAATCTCTTGTTGGGTCGGACTACGGCCACCCAAAACAAAGCCTTGCGGTTCCGTAGGCGTCGCGGCAGGCGTGCTTACAGGTGCGGTAACCAGACGGTAGAGATCAAAATAATCGCCCGAAGTATTTTGGGCAATATAAGCAAGTAAGCCCGTATTTGGCGTTCCCGGTGCACGAGTTGCAACTAGAGTCGACGAACCCTTGGTTAAGGTTTGGAAAAACTCTAGATACCTGTTGGCGTCCCTAGGGTCGGCCGGAGCGCCCGGAGTTCTTACAAAACGGCTGCTATCCGTTTCATCTCCAAGAACTAGCATGAGAAGGTCCGCTCGATCACGCACCTGACTACCTAAATGTTCGCGCATCGACTGTAAGTACTCTTCATCGGAGCTAGCTGGTACGTTAATGGGCGTAGCGGGAGCTTGAGCGCCAGCGGGAAAGTAACTTGAAAAGTATTCAACGGTAGAAGCATCCGCTACTTCCTGGCTGTAGAAGAAACGTTGAGTACCGATGGCTTGATTTTGAAATTCAGGATTTTGTACATCCAAGTTTCGCATCAAATTTTCGGCGCGATTTTGGGTCATAAGAATCATATGACTCTCACGATTTAGGTTGCGTGTGCTTTCAACGATTTGTGGGAAAACATCATCTACAACTCGCTGTCCTGCATGATACATACTTCCAGAATTATCCATCACCACCGCAATGTCGATTCCCGCAAACGCCGCATGGTCTTGCATGGAAACTGGCACAAAGCATTGACGGTTTGTGGAGTCTTGATAGGAAAATCTATAACGGCCTTGATTCATGCCTTCCATTCGTTTTGCAAGGGAGCATGAATTGATGTGTCTACCTAAAATAACGGTGGGGGCGGGCCGAGTAGGGGTTGTTTCGCTAGGGGCACCTACTGCCGCTGCCGATCTCACGGCAGTTAAAATTTCTGCCTGAAAGGCTTCGTTAAAAAGCCTAGTATTTCGGCCTAAGCTTCTTAGGCGAGCAACTCGTTGAGTTTCATCTAATGCTCTAAGGTCGCTCAAAAGACGACGTCCCGCTTCGGAAGCGCCGCGGGCGATCTCCGAGACGGTGGTCGATGACTGCTCGCACTCCATAAGGAAATCTAAGTCCGTAGGAATAATACAAGGGTTAAGGCAGTGAAGCGTGGCTTTATAGGCGATTGTAAGCGCATCAATGTCTGCCGAAGGATTAAGATAAAAACTTCTAAGAACAGGAATTAGGTGTTCCTCTTGGCAACCCACGTCGGCATTCCGGCCACTCCTAGTGAACGGCAAATTCAACTCAGGTAATGTACCCTGAACCAATTCAGGATTAAAAACCATATCCCGGCCCTGTTCTCTGACAACGGCGGATCCTACTACCGTGCCGGTATCCGTAGATGTCGAGAGTGATTCTTCGGGGTTTGAGCCCGTTGATAGCGGACGCTGGCCTCCGGCTATGGAAGGAGGAACCGCGCTACGTACTTGAGGTGGGGTCTGCTGGGCTCTTTCCGCGCGGTCGGCTAGTGGAACCACGGGTTGGGCCGGTGTAGCGGGAGTCGCTGGAACTGGTTGGGCAGCTTGATCGGGGCGTCGGCAACCGCCGGGCTGGCTTGCGCAATCTAAAAAATGAGGATCATTTTCAAATGTACTGTCTAGTGCATCTAATTCTTCGTCCGTACCAAAGGAAATTGCGCTAAGGCGTCCGGAACGAATTGGAGTAAAGGTCGTGGTGGTTACCGCGGTCTCAGAGCCGGTTGCTGAACTTGTTACCGATGCGGCTGGAGCAGGAGTTGGTGTTGGAATTGGCGCTGCAGCTGGAGCAGGGGCTGCAACTACGGGTCTAGCGGGAGGAGTGACCGGGCGGGCGGGTGCAGCGGGCCTAGCAACGGTTGCTGGTCTGCTTGGTGTCGAGGCCGCAGGACGAGTAGGGGTTGCAGGCCTTGGAGCAACTGCTGGTCTAGCAGCTGGACGTGGAGCAGCGGCAGGGGCGGCCGGGCGAGCTGGCGCCGCAGCTCTTGTGGGTGCGGCTGGCCGAGCAGGAGCCGCTGGTCTCGCGGGTGCGGCCGGTCTTGTTGGCGTTATAAGGCTTGAAATTGGAATGGGCCTGCCATTCGCAGGCTGCGCTGGTCTAGTGCCCGTCGGCCGAGGTTGGGCAAGGGCTAAGCTTGAAAGAACCTCGGTGAGAATCAGGGAAGTGAGCAGGGTAGTACCTATAAGGGAGGTCAACCTGCTGGAAAAACTTTTTGAGCCTGTGTTTGCTTTCACATTGGAGTTACGGCCTGGTTTTTTCCCGCTCGTCACTCCCAACTTATTTTCAGCTTTTTGCGTGTGCATGACAGTCCTTTCGCATGTTTTTGCATGCTTTGAGATCTTGGAGTGCCCGCACTAAACGGGCCCTAAAGACCGACGAAGAATAACATGATGAAAGCAATGCATCAAGTCATTTCATAAAAAATATTTAGTTTTATTTTCGAATGACGTCCCTAAATATAAAACGAAAAAATTTTGTTCAGTTGATCAAACCTCAACAAAAATGTCTAAAAAATAGGCAAAAATTCAAATTATAATTTTATCGCTGATTTATCGACTTTAGAGATCAGTTTTCAAACTAAATAAAAAAAATTTATAAACATGTTGATTTATCAAAATCGCTTGTGGTATTATCCGCACCGATCTGTGACGAAATACTGCAAAGCTTTTGGCGATTGAAATAAAAACCCTCCTAAGCTAAGCACGAAAATCACAGAAAATAACGCGATACGTCGAAAAATTTTAAGCACAGTTGTCCGTAAGAATCCCAATTCCCCCGAACTTAATGAAGGAGCCGAGAAAAATGAAAACCACGGTGAAACCAGTAGATGTGAAAATAACTCATAAGAAGATAGCGAGTGCCCTAGCCCGCCTTGAATCTAAAGGGCATAGCTTTTTAGTAACCGGCACCGTCCTTCTTTGCGCCTTTCAATTTGCCGCTTGCGGGAAAGGTAGGGCCGTAACTGCCGGTGGTGAAGAAGTAAGCACCTCTCCTTCCGTTCAAGGCTCTACTCAGCTGGTTCAGGGTGAACGTGGCGGGCGGGGTGATGACGGAGCTCCTGGTCATAGTCCAAGTCGAGCCGAAGTCGTTATCGGAATGTGCGTTGAAGACGGTATGTCCGAAGCAGATGCAACTGGCCCCGATGGACGTCCCAGCGAAGCTTGCCGAAACAGCTTTCATGGGGCCGCAGGCGGAATCGGTAATACTGGTCCCGCAGGCCCTGCTGGTCCAGCCGGACCTAGCTTGTCTCGGTCCCAAACCATTATCGCACTTTGTATGGAAGACGGAATGTCTGAGGCCGACGCAACGGCTCCAGATGGCCGTCCCACCGAAGCATGTCGCAATAGTTTCCACGGTGCCGCTGGAGCTGATGGTGCTGCAGGCAGCGCAGGTGCTGCCGGCCATAGCCCCTCCCGATCAGAAGTCATCATTGGAATGTGCGTAGAAAATGGAATGTCCGAAGCAGACGCCACTGGCGCCGAAGGCCGTCCTAGTGAAGCTTGCCGTAATAGTTTCCGCGGTCCAGGCACCTCTGCCGAAGAAAGACGCCGTGAACTCAGTATGGCACTTTGCGGCCGTCCTGAAGCATTAAATGCTGAAGGTGTAGCCGATGACCGATGTGTGGATGAGCGCATCCGCGGTCGAAACGGAACTAGCGGTGCAATTCTCCAATCCTGCGAAATTCAACGTTATCACCATGTATTTGAAGCAACCCCAATTCCTGCGGCTCAGCTGGCGGATTACCGTGCCCATAACGGTGCAAGCTCCACTGACGCAAGATTGTCGCTGCCTTACCATATGCGAGAAGAAGGAAATGCGCGTAACACCGCTCGTCTTACCATCGCAAATTACCATGACTCCGTTACTGGCGCGCCATCCAACATGATGACCGTCTTTGATGTGCCTATCAGTAACTTGCCTGGGCTTGATGAAACGCCAAGTAACTTCAACCTTGTCCTAAGGATGCAAGTGGAAAAACATATCAACACTCGTAACGTTCAAAACAACGACACGACCGAGTCTGTATGTTTGGGCACAAGTCTGCGTAACTGTTCTGGAGCACCCATGGGGCAACATACCGCTACTACGGCAACTGCTTCAAATTTTGGTAACTTGCTTCCTAGAACTGGTGCATATAACTTCTTGAACAACATCTTTGGTGAATGGATCAATCAAGCCTTCTTAGGTGGAAATCCTGCGGAAGCTGCGCCTGCGGCATCCAATGGCGTCCAACCGCTTCGTAGAGAGTTTGTTGGTTCCATGGCTGAAGTGTTTGCTGCTCAAGGCTCAAGCCTCAGTCAGGATCAACTCAGGAACCTACTGTACCCAAGTGCAGGAGATACCGGTAACACTTTAAGGTTCGTTGCCTCCGATGACTTAAGTGTCATCTCGGCTTCGGTCGAAGTGAGTTTCCGCCACGTGAGCTGCCCTCAAGGCGCCAACCGAAGCTTGCCTCCGGTTGATCGCGCGGCTGAACAAGAAACTGCTACTCCTCAGCCTTAACCGTACCTATCATTCATAGAAATAGTTTGGCCCGGGTTGGCTCAGTCTCTTTAGAGATTGACCGGCTCGGGCCAAATGCATTTTAGGATGGCATTAAAAAATCGGGCATGACAAAGTCCTGACCTTGAGTTTGACTATGCATAATAACGCTCAAAACAGGAGATGTGACCACCGTGAAATTTTCGTCTTTTCTTTCTTTAAACCCATCAAAAATTCCCCATGTGACTTCTACTTTGGGGTCAGTTGGCTCTGCATCACAGAAGAGCACTCTAAAAATTACGTACAATCACCAGGATCCAACCCAAGAGGAGTCTTTAAATCCCTCCGTTAATCACTGGGAATCTTCTTTAGGTTCAAACCCATCCTTGCGTAACTCCGGTCTAAATTCTGCTTCTAAAAGTTTTATTAGCTTTGCTGCCCTTTGTGCAGGATTGACCGCTTCTTTTTTTTCAACCGCTGAAGCAAAGTCCGTTAACGTGCATGACTTTTCAGCTCCTGTGAACAAAAGTTACGTTTTGTCAGAAGATGCATTGATGGCGCACACTTGGGGTGTAGAACCTCGTTACTCGCTCCTCGGTGGTCTTTATTACGACTATATTCATCGTCCCTTGGTTGAACTCAATGCTAACCGCACCAATCGCCTGCGTGACATTGTGACCCACATGCACAGTTTAAATTTAGGTCTTGGTTATTTCCTTTGGGATGGTGTTCAAATCGGTGCGACTCCTAGCTTTACCTATGTTTCATTTCCCGATGGGACTTCAAAGGTTGCTTTCAACGATCTCAACTTATTTGCGAAGTTTAAGTTAAATTCAGATTATGATCCCGTCACTTTTGCGGTCATGCCCATCCTCATTCTTCCCACCGGACAGCAGTCGGCTTTCACAGGCACTGGCGGTGTAGCTGGCGGTTTAAAACTTATTGCTGAGCATGATTTCGGTAGCCTGAAAGTGGTTGGTAATGCTGGTTATTTGCATTCCCCAAATGCTGAGTACCGCGACCTGTCTGAGCACGGATCTATCCCGCTGTCTCTATCCACCCTGATTCCCCTTGGTTCAAAATGGGCATTGAACGCGGAAGCTAATGGCGAAGTATTATTGCCATTTAATAATCCAAATACTCCGAGCATGTTTTATTTAGGTGCACGGTACAAACTTCCAAATGATCTCACTCTGGTTGCTGGCGGAGGCTTAGGTTCAGTCAACAATTACTCGAGTGCTAATGCACGTGCAGTTGTGGGCTTAATCATGGCTCCTCACGCTAAAGAAATGGAAAAGGTTAAGATTGTAAAAGTGATCGAACGCGTTGAAGTCCCAGCTCCCCAGCCGCCTCAGCGTGTCGTGTTCACCGCTAAAAAAATCGTGATCAACGAAGAAGTAAAGTTTGAGTACAATAAGGCTCGTCTTACTCAATCCGGCCAAAATCTTTTGGACGAAGTCGGAAAAGTTATGAAGGAAAACGATAAGTACTTCGACTACGTCATGATTGAAGGTCATACCGATGAAAGTGGAACTGTGGTTTACAATCAGACGCTTTCAGAGGCACGTGCCGCTTCCGTTAGAGAATACTTAATTGGTCGCGGTGTAGTCGCGGAAAAGTTAAAGTCTGTGGGTTATGGAAAATCCCGATTAAAACTTACCGCCAAGGACCGAGTTCCTAAGGATGTTAGAGATGCCGCTAATCGACGGGTGGAGTTTAATGTTTTTCAAACGTCAGATAAAACTAAAGATGCCTTGAAGGATCTTCCCGTAAATCCTGTAACGACAGGAATCGAAAATGCGCAGCAAAGATCTACTTCTTATCAGTCAGTGGTAAAGAAGAAGAATTCTTCGGTGCGGCGTACATCGGCTCCTAAGGCTGTAAAAAAACCAGTAGCACCTCGTCCTCGCGGCGAGTAATAAACTTATTGGTCTAGTATTTGCGTAATGGCACCCCACCTGGCTTGAAATCAAGTCCAGTTGGAGGTGCCATTATGAATTTTTTAATCTCAGGTTTTTTACAGAAGTTTGAATTCAGTTTTATTCAAAGGTTATTTACCTGGTTAAAACTCCAGGGTTTAGTGCTGCTCAGCGCTTTTTCATTTTTATTTATTTTTGGCTGCCATGGCACTACAAAAAAACCGTCATCAAATTTGGAGTCCGTTAGCTCTTCCAACGCTAGTCACCAAAATACTTCGCAATATAGTAGACGGGTTTCGGCCGAGAGGGTGATGACCGCTGCATCAGATTCCCCGGTGCTGGATGAATCTACCATTCCTTCTGAGGGCCCATACCTACGAATCAACTCAACATCACCCGTGGTGCGGCCAATCACCCTCGACGCGAATGAACAGTTCTGGAAAAATCCGATTCCTTTTGTTGTAGGTTCAGAGACCGGCTTAAACGCAACTACTTTAGAAATCAGTCGATTTGATTCTATCCTACCTGAGCTAAACTGGGCGCAAGCCCACTGGGTAATGGTTGGCCAGGAATTACGGCAGCCGTTAGTTGCGGACCTAGATGTCATGTCCCGGAGTCAAACCGCTGGTCAAAATGTATCGTTGCACTTTCCCGATCATTCTAATGAAGGAGCAGCTTTGGATGGATACATTCTCGAAGTACCATCTAGGCCCGGAGCTGTTCATCATGGCTTAAAACTTCAGTTTCGGTTTCCTGCCAAACTGCCCAAAATTACGCTTATTGAGTTAAAGGCGGCCGATACTCATCTCTGGGTGAAACCCGCCCGCCATCTCCGCGCACAATCGGTAGGTGTACTTAAGCTTGAAAATTATCAGCGCTTTCCCATAAGTTTCAATTTTCTTCAAAATCCAAGGCTTCAAATCAAGCGACTGTTCCAGTCCCAAACTTTTGAATTTCATAGGCCCGAGGGATCTTTGTCCACCAGTGGTATCCTGGGTGGTGATTTGGGTTGTTCTATCCAAGGGAATCGTAACCGTTGGGCGGAGAATGTAAGCGGTGAATTCCTTTGGCTCATAAATTCAGCGGTCGGACAAAGGGAAATTCTTCTGGAGCAATTTATAGCAAATGCTGGGAGCGATCGGCTGCAATCAAATGCCTTCTCCGATTCGTTACACTTGAATCCAACAACGGTTTCCATTCAGCCAGGGCAAGTTAAGGAATATGTTCTATACTTTATTCAATCAACCGAACAACTCCATGCTCAATATCGAGGGCCCTGTGCTGCGGAACCAGTCCGAATCTTGCCCACCACTTGCGTCGAATCCTGCACCCTAGCGGTTCCTGAAGCAACGGCAAGGGCGTGCGGGCTCTTAACCTCAGACGGAACGCCTGGGAGGGTAATGCAGGAAAACTCCGACCTAAGTTGTATTGGTGGGCAACACGCAGCACTTGCTTCTGCCGGAAATGGCTTCTGCGCGAGGGGTCGTTCGATCACTCCTGCTGCCCCTCAACCTTTTTCCGACAGCAGTGATGTGCTTGGTACCGTGGTGTCTTTAAACAACTGGTTGGAAAATTCGATACCAGTAGTTTACTCGGATCTTCCGCGGCTCTCTACCCAATTAGAACACGCTCAAACTTGGGAATATGCCGGCCAAAGCTTGCTAAGAATAGCACCCCAGGATTCAAGGCCACCTATCGATTTGAGCGAGTTACCCCAAGTTAGAACTCAGGAAAGTTCCACCTTTTGTTCCATTCCCTACGGAATTTAACTGCCTTTGCTTTCAAAGCAAGTCTGCCAGTTGTCCGGTGAAGCTTGGTCGTGGAGGGCCTGGGAAAGTTTTTGGGCTAGGCTCTTAGCTGACTCCCGTTGCCCGGTGGCAGACCGAGTCCAAAAATTAATATGGCCCATTTTTCGGCCTGGCTTTATGGGCCATTTGGCGTACCAAAAAACCTCGAACTCCCAAGGAGCGTCAGTATTCCGAAAGAAGTTTGTGATGAGTTTCTTAAGCATCTGCAGGGACGATTCAATATCGTTAACTAAAATTTCGGTCGAACTTGTAAAACCCAGTAAATTTACCATGCCAAAACTTACATTAGGACTCAGTGTTGGTTTAACTATCGGAAGATTCACACACGCCCGGACATGGTTATGAAACTGGCTTGCTTGAGGAAAAACATTAAGTGAATAATGGGCCGAATTGTGCACCCTCGGCGCAATTTCATTCACCAACAGCTTATTTGTTTTGGTTAAAAAAAACTCAAAGGCAAAGCTACCGGCGTAAGAAAGTTTGTTCGAAAATTTCTCCATCCAGTTCTTGGCCGACTGAGTAAGTTCCTTTTGGAGCTCCGTGCTAAGAATTTCTGTATTCAACGAAAAGACCGTAAAACAAATTCCATTCTTCTGCGTAGTACCTACGAGCGGATAAGAAAAGACCTGCTCTCCTTCAGGGTGACCGTTTGACGTACTAGTTGCACAGCACACCATGGCGAGCTCAGCCTTAAATAAGATAAGTTCCTCTGCGTACAGCAGTGATCCACTTTCAAATGCTTTTTTACAGAATGAAAGCGCGTCACTTAAATTCGAAAACCTCTCCTTAGGGAATAAAAGCACTCCCTTGCCATCATAACCAAAGCGAGACCATTTCAATGCGAAACCGTTGGGAAAGTTTGAAGGTAACGACTGAAGCCAGTCCAGAGCATCTTGCTCGGAACCTCGGAGCTCAACAAAACGTGAGGTCGGAATTGCAAGTTCCATAAGGATTTTTTTCTGAGTGAGCTTATCTGAGAGCCGTTCCAAAATAGAATACTCAGGACGGAATGCGACTTCAGCCGTCTCATTTGGCAGAGTTTTTAATGCGCCATAATCCAAAAATTCATTCTCATAAGTTACCGCGGTAAACTTTTTTGAACATAAGAATTCTTTATAGCTTTGCTCGCTATGTTTACCCTCTAATACAAAGCTAGTTGCGTCACTAACGGCCGAATCGGCGGCCGATGCCGCCAAAAGTGCAGTCTTTACATTCTTAATTTCGCGCGCGGCCTGGCAAAGCATTTTCGCCAGCTGTCCAGAACCAAAAATGCCCAACCAGAGCTCCGACCTTTTGCTTTCGCCCGTCATCAAAACAGCCTCGTGCGAATGCCTTCCTTCTGGAAAAACTTGCGGATCTGCTCAGCCTCAAGCGGCTCTAGGCGCCAAAGGAGTTTATGTAAAAGTTCCAAGGTCTTTTTACCTTCTGCAGAGTTTGTTTTTGAAGTTAACACCTTTACGTCAGTGGTAATTTCAATGAGGTTGTTGATCAGTAGTTGGAGATCTGTCTTAAATATTTTACTGCGCTCAACGAATTGCAGAGTTTTGTTCAAATTTGCGGAGAGGTCATAAAGCAGTTTAATGGATTTTGTAATGTCGCCTTCGTTTTCCTCGATGACTTCCTTTATTTTACCGGCCAAATCAAAACTCTGAGATATCAACTGATCAATTCTTGGTGGATCCACTCCACGTAAAGTTTCTCCATCTTGAACTTTAGGAGACTCTTGGGTACCGGGAGTTACCTCAATATAACGCTCACCAATAATCCCCGCCAAATTAATAAAAAACTGGCTGTCATGCCGAATGCCTTCGGCCACGTCCCTAGTAAGGCTGATGGTCACGCGCAGTGGAGTAAGGATTTTTTTCTTGCCAGCGCTCGGCACGGCGACGGGAGAGTTTTCCGTCGGTTTTACTCCGGTCTTCATCGTTCCTTTTAACGGTATTTCCTCAGATTTTATTTCCCCATGAGCCTCATCATTGACGGCATTCGTTTCAGGCACAAAAAATTCAATTTTTTCGACTTTGCCGACCTTGATTCCGGCGACCCGCACTGGCGACCCTACGTCAATTCCACCGGCAAAATGATATGTGAGGTGAAAAGTCAGAGACTTTCGAAATGGATTCTGTGCGCCCATAATCCAGGCGAAAACAACGGTAAGTACCAGAGTGCCAACAAGCAGAAAGCCGACCTTCATTTCATTTGAGATCTGGCCGTCCAAAGATTTTATAGAGCGTCGATGCATCACTTAAAAATCTTTATGCCAAGAAGGAAGAGAACGCAAACGACAACAGGAAGTCCAAGATGATGACCACAAGCGTCGAGGTCACCACGGAGTTTGTCGTTGCCGTACCCACCCCCTGCGCACCCGCACGACATTGAAATCCGAAATAACAGGAAATGATCGGAATGATGCTGCCAAAGGTCATGCTTTTGATAATGGCGCAAAACAGATCTTTCCAAGAAACGAACTGTGCCAAGGCATTGAGATATTCAAGAACGGAAAAGTGAAACGAAAAAGATGCGACAAGAATGGCGCAAGTTAAAGTCACACTAATGGCAATCACCGTAAGGCACGGAAAAACGATGATACTCGCAAGGAATCTCGGAAAAACCAGATATTCAATGGGATCGATCTGGAGAAGCTTTAATGCATCAATCTGTTCGGTCACTTTCATGGTGCCGACTTCCGCCGTCGTAGATGCCCCAACCTTGGAAACTAGTAGTAACGCAGGGATCGCAATTCCGACTTCACGCAAAACAAACTGTCCCGAAAATCCAGGAATCATTTCGATGGTATGCATCGCTAGATCCATATGAAACGCGATTTCACTCGTAACCACGACCCCGGCAAATGCCGTGGCTAGCACGATGATTGGAAGGCTGCCCCAGCCAATTTGATACATATGGTGCATGATTTCGCGAGGTCGGTGGGGACCCCGCAAAAGGATAGTTAGAACCTTCGAGAAAATGATCAGGATGTCCCTTAGGCTGCGGTAAAATACGATCCAGAATCCAAATGCTCGAACAAACATTTCCTATTTATCCTTTCGGTATTGCTGGAGTCAGAGGTAAAGCGACTGCAGGCCATTCAGAATGGCGCTGGTCCAATAATTTGCAAAGACGATGAAGAGGTTAGTATAAATCGCGCATTCCGTTACCGCTCGTCCTACTCCTTGCGCTCCGCCAGATGCGGAAAATCCTTTGTACGTACTTACGGTTGCAACAATAAGCCCATATACAAAACATTTAAACACGCCTCCGCCGATGGTCCAGCGGTCGGTGAATTGAGGAACGGTTTGTAGGTACTGAAGGTAGTTCACGCCGTATAGAAAATTTGCGACTAACATTGATCCTAAAATTCCGACCATCAGGCCAAAAATTAGCAGTAAAAGTGAACAAATAACGATAGCCGCAAATCTTGGGACCACAAGATAAAGAAGGGGATCTTTGCCTAAGCAGCTGACTGCATCGATCTGTTCCGTGACCCTCATGGTACCAAGTTCGGCGGCCGTAAATGCGCCCACTTTGCCGGCAAGTAGAAATGAAATAATAAGAGGTCCAATTTCCCGCACGGTGGCCGAGGTATTAAGACCACCCAGAAATGTCATGGCGTCATATTTAGTTAACATGAGCTGAAATTGAATGGTTAGGATTGCTCCCACGAAAAACCCAGCAAAACACACCGTAGCCAGCGAACGTGTACCCACGTCTCCGATTTGTTCAACGACCCTCGTTTGACAACTTCCAAAGTGTTTCAGCCAAACTTTTAATACGCTGTATAAAAAAATGACTTGCCGCCCAATTTCCAGAATGATGTCCCGGAAAAATTTCATTCGTTAATGACCTCCGAAAGAAAATCTTTAATAAGACTATGATCGTTTTTGCGGATTGCTTCCGGAGTCTGCAACGCCAGGATACTTCCTTGATCCAAAACCAAGATACGGTCGGCGATGCTCAACGCACATCCCATATCGTGACTTACAACCAGACTCGTTATCTTAAGCTTTCGAGAAAGCTCTCGGATCAACTCATTGATTGCATTGGTCGTGATGGGATCGAGGCCCGTCGTGGGTTCGTCAAATAAGAGAGCTTCCGGCCCTGGCGCCAGGGTTCTCGCAAGGCTTACTCGCTTCTGCATTCCGTAACTAATATCTTGCGGCTTAAGTTCTAAAATATCTGAAGAAAGGTGAACAAACCCAAGGCATTCAAGAACGCGTGACCTTTGTTTTGAATCTGACCAATCCTGCAACCCAAAGGCGATGTTTTCAAAAACCGTAAGAGAGTCAAGTAAAGCCGGGTGTTGAAAAACCATGCCACAACGTTTACGAATCTTTGCGAGCTCATCCGGATTGCCGGGATTCACCCGCATTTCGCCCACAAAAACTTCTCCGTTATCCGGTGGCATGAGTCCGACAAGGGTTTTGAGGGTTACAGATTTTCCAACCCCTGATTTGCCTAAAATAAATAAAATTTCGCCTTCTTCGACTGAAAAGGAAATATCGTTGAGCACCACTTTTTCGCCAAAACTCTTTGAGACGTTTTTAAAACGGATCATTATCAAGCTCCGCACAAAGTTCTTCGATGGATAAGGTCCTTAATGAGCTTCTTTTTCTATGAGAATCGGTACCCCGCCAATCCTCCATGGGATTTGCTCCCGTAAGCGGACCCTTAAGGTGGCCGTGAACAAATTGGTTTACGGCTGCGTGCGTGGATGTGCGGGTTTCCGCGGGCGTGCCGGCGATGACTAAAGATGCGCCCGATGGACCCTTAACAAGTAAACTAATTCTATTTGCCATTTGGTAGGCCCGTAGGACATCGCTGGTCACCACGATCACCGTGGTGCCCATTTCTTCCTTGAGCCGTACGATCAAATCAATAATCATCCGCGAAGTTATAGGGTCAAGGCCTGCGGTAGGTTCATCGTAAAGAATCACTTCAGGGCGGGTAATCAAAGCTCGAGCAATGCCAAGGCGCTTCTGCATTCCGCCGGAAAGCTCGTGGGGGAATAAAGCTCCGGTATCCTTAAGTCCAACCCACTCTAAATATTGTAGGATAATCGTCTTACGGTCAGCGATCGAATGTTTAGTGTTTTCTCTGAGTGAGAAGTCAAGATTTTCGTATACGTTCAGTGAGTCAAACAGAGCATTCTTCTGAAATAACATTCCGATCTTTTTTGTTTGGATATGAATGTAACCTTCATCCGGGTTGATAAGACCTGCCATAAGTTTAAGGAATACGGTCTTGCCCACGCCGCTTTGTCCGAGCACCACGAAAGTTTCGCCGCGATCCATCTGGAACGAAACCTGATGAAGTACGGCCTGGGTCAAAAATTTCTTAGATACTCCCACGACTTCAATCATCGCGAACCACCCGCTCCGTATCTAGGGGTCTCTTCGGTCGGAATGGCCCCCGCCGCAAAGGAGATCAGCTTTTTATTTAGATTTTTGTCCACTAAAAGCCGCAGTTTAATGATCTCCTCCGCTGCCTGAACTAAAAGACGTAAATTTTCCGCGCTTTCGGTTTGATCATGCAGCAAAATTTTGTCATGAATTTGGGCTAGTTGAAGATCTAAAAAATCTGCTAAAAGTTCCGGATCCTCTGAGCCCTTTTCGAGGCCAGTCGCCCATAGCTTTATTTTTTCCTCCGAGCTAAGTGCACCATTTAATAACGTAAGCACGCCAGAGGCTAAGCTTTCCCATCCACTTAAGCGGAGTGCGTATTTTAAATCGTGATCGGGCAGGGGAGGAACCGAAAATTCTACACACCGGCTCTGAATCGTCGGTAACAGACTACCTCGTTGATGGGCAAATAAGACGAATAGAGTTGTCGGCGGCGGCTCCTCAAGAGTTTTTAGAAGAGAGTTCGCAGACTGGGTGGTCACGTTTTGGAAATCTTGCAGAACCACTACTCGGCGTGGAGCTTCCAGGGGATGAAGGTGGACTTGGGGTAGAAGATCTCGAAATTCGCCAATTTTTTCAAAGGAATGAAAGGCTAGGTCGGGATGGTTGCCGTGAGCTACGCGTTTACAATATGAACAATTTTCGCAGGGTCGCTCAAATCTGTTTTCCGCTATTTTATTTTCACAGATTTGCAGCTGAAACCAAGCCTTAAGAATTTCGACTTGCCCGCGCCCCGGCGCTCCTGAAAATAAACTTGCTTGCGGAAATTGATTCCAATCTAGGGGAGCGACTCGCTTCCAGAGTTGCAGCTGTGCGTGAATCCAGAAATCTGAATTCAGTTGTTCGTTCATTTGTTTTTATTTCCAAAAAATCGTTTCAACTGCGAACTTTCAAGGACCAGCTCTGAAAGCTTCTCTGGAGAATGGGTGCCGGACAAACAGAGTATCCGGTCAGGAAATTGCTGAGCAATGGCGCGATAACCGCGGTTTACGCGTCGATGAAAGTCAGTGCTAGCCAGGTCATAGTATGATTTTTTCTCGGTACGGTTTTTCATCCGTTCTTCTGCTGCTGCTTCACTTAATTCGATGAGCACAGTCAAATCAGGTGCAATACCTATACAAGCCATCTCATTGCACTGCTGAATTAATTTTTGATCTAAACCTAATCCGTATCCCTGATAAGCAATGGAAGAATCCGTAAAACGATCGGTAATGACAACCTTACCTAACGCGAGCGCTGGCATAATTACGGTTTGAACATGTTCCGTTCGAGCCGCTTCCATCAAAAAAAGCTCTGCTAAGGCCGTACGGCCCAGGCCTTCCTGTACAATAAGTTCACGAATTTTTTCACCTAACGGAGTCCCTCCGGGTTCTCTAGTGTTCAACACTTCAACGCCGGCCGCTAAAAGTTTAGTTTTTAAAAGTTGTGCGAGGGTGGTTTTGCCAGAGCCATCCCCACCTTCTAGCGATATGAACAAACCGCCGCCATTTGCCTTCTTAGGTGCAAGCCCCATGGGATGAACTTGCCTGGCCGGCCAAAAGTCGTCAACTTATACTCTATGCTCGTGGCGGTCCGGCAGCTAATTCGGGACCGCGGGGGGAAATGCAGGATCGACTGGTGGCTGAGCGGTATCACCGGCTGGTGATCGCTGTGCGTCGGGAGAAAAAACGGCAGATGGATCTAAATGGTATTCGGGGACTTGCGGGTTTTCGTAACTGACGCCATTGGGGCTTGCCGGAGGAGTGACTGGACTATTGATGAGATTGTTTAGTTCATCCGTCGGGGGTTGAGCCATGGGAAGTTCTTGCGGCTGCGCTACGATCGTACCCTTAATTTCCGCTGGTGGTCGGACTTCTTGCAAAGAGTTTGAACCAACGTTTTTCTGAATCTTGTTTTGCCCGCTTCCAATGGAAGTAGTAGAAACACTAAGCTGGGGAGAGACTGTAGTCTTTGCCAAATCGGAGGCTGGGGTAGATGGTACTTCCGCCACGATCTTGGCGGACGGGGTGCCACTTCGAGGAGTTCTATCGTCCCCCGTTCCAGCGCGCATTACGATAAATACCGAAACCACAGCAACGCTCATTCCTGCCGACACAGCGATGGATGGGCCTGGGTGCTTCTTAAAGCTTTTTCGCAAGGTCCGCAGTCGTTTTCGGCACCAATGTTTCCAGAACTTGAGGGAAAGCAAGGAAGCGCTTTGTCGGAACCTTCCCCTAAGCGCTAAAGTTAATTTAGGTTTTAAGCTTTCTCGTTTCTGCCGAAACGCCGTGCCTAACGAACCAGATTTTTTCTCTAGCCCCGAGACCAGTTCCATATAATCCGACTGTTGTGGAGTAATGAGACTTTCTTGGGACTCTGAGGCAGCGGGGGTTGCGTCATTTAGAAAAGTCGGCAACGGAGGTGCGGTGAATTTTTTCTTCGAGGAGGCACCGGAATCTTCACTCATGTGATTTATTGTAAATCAAAATGATTTAAATTTGGGCGCTCATGAAGATGGGAATTTTTTACCCGAGAAGTTTCTGCCGGAATAAAAAAAGCGGGGATGAAAATTCACCCCCGCTTTTTGCTGTTTTTTAAGGCTAATTGCCGATTAAAGTGAAGCTGTAATTTCTAAGTTGGCATTCGTAGTAGACAGCGGAAGCGCTGGATACCAGTTCAAGAAAGGAGAAAGTGTTAAATTATTTGTGATTTTAATATTAACGCCAGGCTCAACGTCCGTAGTTGCAGTCAGCATCCTAGGTTCGTTATTCCAGTGACCATCTGTATTTCTTGTGAGCGTTGCTTCATACAGTACATAAAAGTTGAGTCGGTTAGATGGAGAAAAATTAAACTGGGGACCAGAGTAAAACTCGATAACCGGAAGCGCATTGCCACCAAGTCCACGGTCTTTGGTTTGAACCCAGGACTTCACATAATTCACCGACGCTAAGGAGAAATAATTGTTAAATACGATTCCTGGGGTCAGCGAAAAGCGTAGAGCTCCCACCGTACTTGCATCTCGGGATACTTTACTTGATGGTACATAAACCCGCATATCGCCACCAATACTGAAATTAAAAGCGCGTTGCTTATAGAGAGTGATGGCTGATCGATTGAATCGAATAAAAGAGTCCTTCCAGAAAAACCCAGTATTGCTAGGTACCCCTGGTCTTGGATTTGGGTCAGTAAATCGTGTGACGAAGTCAAGTACGCCAAGTACGGAATAATTCTCATTAATAGTTTTTCCGAGTCCGGGCTGATGTCTCATTTCTAGTCCAGCCATCGACTCGGGCATAGACGTCCCGTCAGAGGCAGGGGCTGAATTATGAATGGTATCATCGTGACGTGAGGTTTCCGTCAAAGAGCCTACATGGGGACCATAAAAGAAACCTGAATAATAGATGTTAAACGGAAGCTTAAATTCCTTTAATTCCACTGCCGGCGTAGTTGCAACCGAACTACCGGAGACTCCAGTGTTGCTATTCTGCGCACTTGCACGGTTTCGAGGAACTGACGTCGCATTTTTGGACGTCGCGGCATAATTCACAGATGAAAAGCTCAGGAATGCGCAAGCACATCCTATAGTCTTAAACAGGCGGGAAACGAGGGGCTTTCTTAACGACATTATAATGGAGCCTTTCATGGGGGGGGGACCTCTTTCTTTTATAAATACTTCAATCGCAAGGGCCGATTGTGGCAGGCGATTTATACCTTACCTCATATTTTTAGTCAACTACTGCGCCTAAAAAAACCAAGCGAAAGCCCAAAATTATGCATATAAACTGACGATATGAGCTCGCTGGGTACAAAAAAGATTACGAAGGTTCTACAGGGAGAAGTTTTAGGCGAAAGTAAGAAAAGTGAAGTCCAGCTGCCTTCTTCTTATGACCCTTTAAAGCGTTATCTACAAGAAGTCGCTCATTATCCCCTCTTAACTCCCGAAGAGGAACTGGAGTTGGCCTTAAAACTCCGTGAAAACGGCGACCTTGAGGCTGCCCGCAGGTTGGTCCGAGCGAATCTACGCTTGGTGGTCAAGATTGCTATGGAATACCGTAATGCCTACCACAATGCGCTTGATCTTATTCAAGAAGGAAACGTTGGGTTAATGAAGGCAGTATCGAAATTTGACCCAGCTAAGGGAGCGAAGCTTTCCTATTACGCAAGCTGGTGGATTCGCTCATATATTCTAAAGTATATGATCGATAATTTTCGGCTCGTTAAAATGGGAACGACCCAAGCGCAGAAAAAGCTGTTTTACCAACTTATGAAGGAAAAGGAGCGCCTAGAGAACCAAGGCTTGGAAGCCGGAACCAAACTTCTAGCGGATCGTCTCCATGTTAAGGAAAAGGAAGTTATTGAAATGGGCCAACGTCTGGCCTCCTCGGGTATTGAGATGAGCCTGGACGCACCTATGGATTCCGATGGTTCACAAACTACATTCCAGGATCGCCTTGAAGATAAACGAGAGCTGCCAGATATTAGCCTCGCTAAGGATCAACTTTTAAATATTCTAAAGGACCACCTAGGCGATTTTGCAAAGTCTTTAAATGCTCGTGAACTCGTAATTTTTAGGGAACGTTTAGCTTCTGACGAGCCTAGAACACTTCAAGAAGTTGGCGATCAGTTTGGGATGACCAGGGAAAGAGTTCGGCAGATTGAAGTTCGCCTCATTGAAAAGATGCAGGAATTCTATGCAGATTATTTCCGGTTAAAGGACGACCAGGGCGAACTCCCGTCCAAAACCAAGGCTCCGAAACCGTCGCCAGTTAAAAAGAACTTAAAAGTTAAATAAAAAGCTGGTAAGACCCATGCAAACTATAAAAGGAGTATAAAAACTTGCCACATCAGACGTTAACAGAAAAAGAAAAGGCATCACAAATCGTTAAGAAATTCGCTCGTAGCAGTGGTGATACGGGTTCTACGGAAGTACAAGTGGCTCTCTTGACCAATCGTATACTTGAGCTGACTTCCCATCTCAAAACCCATCAAAAAGATTTCTCGTCTCAACGAGGTTTGCTAAAGTTAGTAGGGCAAAGACGCCGCCTTTTAGAGTATCTCAAAGGCAGTGAACCCCAGCGCTACTTAAGTTTGATTCAGTCTTTAGAACTTCGTAAGTAAAACACGTTTAACTTTTTTTAAAATTCTTGAATTCAAATCCGGGGCTTCTTTAAGGTTTAGAGTATTGTGACGGAATCTTTTCGCCACAAGAATGTAATTTTTACATTACTTACAATTCTAAGGCTTGAGAATTTGTTCCTTTTGTATTTCTCTATTTCTATCAGTCTACTTCGGTAAAGATCGGATGCCTATTTTATGAGCCAAAATTTCAGTGAACAAAAATTTAACGTAACCACCATGAGTTGTGATTTCGGGGGTCGGAAATTAATTCTCGAAACCGGCCGTTTGGCAAAACAAGCCGATGGCGCAGTTTTGGTCACTTATGGTGAGACTGTTGTGCTCGTTACCGCGGTGGCAAGTGCCGAACCCCGCAAGGGAATCGATTTTTTACCTCTTACAGTGGAGTTCCAAGAGAAATATTATGCAGCTGGTCGCATCCCCGGGGGATTTCTGAAGAGAGAAGGCCGCCCAAGTGTCGATGCTACCCTCGCGGCGAGAACGATAGATCGCCCCATCCGACCTCTATTTCCAGAAGGCTATCACCACGACATCCAGGTTGTAGCTCAGGTTCTTAGCGTTGATAAAGTAAACGATCCAGACGTCGTTGCGATGATCGGCGCTTCAGCAGCTCTAGGTATTTCAAATATTCCTTTTACAAATATGGTTGCCGCATGCCGCGTTGGCCGTATGGGAGGCGAATACATTGCTAACCCAAGTGTTGAGCAACAAGAGAAAGGTGATCTTGAAATTCTGATTGCCGGCACAAAAAACGCAATCATGATGGTGGAGGGCGGCGCTCGCCAAATTCCCGAGGAAGAGGTTTTGCAGGCAATTTTGTTTGGCCACCGCGAAATCCAAAAAGTTGTAGGGTTGATCGATGATTTTGTTAAAAAGGCTGGCAAGACTAAGGATAAAATAACCCCGGCAACCGTCGATCATAACTTTAAAGCGAAGGCTACAGAGTTTCTTATGCCCTTGATCGGAGAAGCGCTTTCAATTCGCGAAAAACAAACTCGCTACGAAAAATTTTCAAAGGCTAAACAGGACGCTGTGGCTGCGCTGATCGCAAATCAGGTTGAGGTGGGTAGCACGCAGGAGGCGGAGCGCCTAGGTCTTCTGTCGACCGCTCTTGAAGATGTTAAATATCAACAAATGCGCGAAAATATTTTGGCCAAAGCTGATCGTATCGATGGTCGAAATCTTACCCAGGTTAGGCCCATTTCCGTGGAAACTGGACTTTTACCGCGTACTCACGGTTCGGCGCTGTTTACCCGAGGTGAAACTCAAGTGTTATGCGTGGCTACTTTAGGCACGGGCGAAGATGAGCAGATGATTGATGGCATGCGCGGCACTTATAATAAACGATTCATGTTGAATTATAATTTCCCTCCGTTTAGCGTTGGGGAAGTCGGGCGTATGGGAACTCCTGGCCGCCGTGAGATCGGTCACGGAACTTTAGCGGAGCGTGCCCTTACCAATATTCTTCCTGGCGCAGATGAAGTGCCTTACACCATTCGGTTAGTTTGTGAAGTTTTGGAAAGTAATGGTTCTAGTTCAATGGGTTCTGTTTGTTCAGGATCCATGGCGTTGATGGATGCTGGTGTTAAAATTCCTTCTCCAGTTGCGGGCATTGCTATGGGATTAATCAAAGAAGGTAATCGAGTAGCCATTCTTTCAGATATTCTTGGTGATGAAGATCACCTCGGGGATATGGACTTTAAAGTTGCAGGCACTGCTCAGGGCGTTACCGCAATTCAAATGGACATCAAAATTGAGGGCGTCGATGAGGCGATCATGCGAAAGGCTTTGGCCCAAGCTCATGAAGGAAGGATGCATATTTTAGAGCGGATGGCTCGAGCAATTGCGCAGCCTTCAGAAGCAGTCTCCCTTTACGCCCCTCGCTTTACTACAATTAAAATCAAGCCGGAAAAAATCCGCGACGTGATCGGTTCCGGCGGAAAAGTTATTAAAGACATTATCGCTAAGACTGGCGTTAAGATGGATGTTGAGGACGACGGCACGATTCATATCGCAGCGACCGATCCCGAGATGGCAAACAAAGCACTTTCTATGATTCAAGAGATTGTCGCTGAGCCTGAAATTGGTAAAGTTTATAAAGGCAAAGTAGTTACTATTGTAGAGTTTGGCGCCTTTGTAGAATTATTCCCAGGCAGCGACGGCCTTTTACATGTTTCCGAAATCGCCTATGAACGAGTGGCTAATGTAAGAGACTATCTAAAAGAGGGCGACGAAATAGAAGTTAAGGTTCTGGATGTTGATAAGGGTGGAAAAATCAGGCTTAGCCGCAAAGCTCTCCTTGAGAAACCTCCTGGATACGTGCCGCCTGCTTCCTCTGGGCCGTCAGGCAATCGTGGCCCTAGGCCGACTGGGTCTCCATCAAATCAGGGGCCCCGTCGTCCTCAGTAGTGGAGTGCGATGTTCGTTCTGATCAGTAACCAATGAAAATATCTCAATTTAAAAATGAAAAAGTAGCTGTCACTGGTGCCGCTGGCTTCGTGGGTACGCGCTTTGTCGAGTCGTGCAATGAAGTCGGTATCTCAGTTATTTCTGTGGATGAGCCATCCTATTTTTCTTCGAGATATGAACATGTGGGAACCTCTTATGGAAAAATCATTGATCGTGCTCAATTTCATGATTGGCTAGAAAAGGCTTCGGCAGATGAATTGCCGGCAGCGATAGTGCATTTAGGTGCATGTACTGACACCACTCAGCTGGATAAAGCTTATCTTAACAAAATGAATTTGGACTATTCCCAAAGGCTTTGGTCGTTCGCTTCCAATAAGCGAATTCCATTTGTCTATGCAAGTAGTGCGGCTACCTATGGGGACGGATCATTGGGCTACGACGATGACGAAAAATTAATTCCGGCGCTTAAACCGCTAAATCCCTATGGGGATTCTAAACAGCAGTTTGACCTTTGGGCTCTTAGGCAGGAGCAAGAAGGTGTGTCGCCCCCTTCTTGGGCAGGTTTTAAGTTTTTTAATGTGTACGGAGCTGGTGAGCGGCATAAGCATAAAATGGCCAGTGTTGTTCTTCACGCCCACGATCAAATTCTTAAGGCCGGTAAAGTGCAATTGTTTAGAAGCCACAAAGTCGGAATTGCCGACGGGCAACAAAAACGTGATTTTATTTTCGTAAACGATGTTGTAGATGCCTTGCATTTTGCGCTTAATAAACCCATAAAGCGCGGGATTTTTAATTTAGGTTCTTCCCAGGCTCGTTCTTTTGTGGGCCTCGTAACGTGTGTATTTCACGAGCTTAGTATTTCGCCGCAAATTGAATTTGTTGATACTCCGCTTGAGATTCGTGACCGCTATCAATATTTCACGCAGGCCAAGATGGAGCGGTTAAAACACGAAGGATTTAGCGCCCACTTTACCTCGCTGGAAAACGGCGTGCATCAATACATAAAGACTTTGCACTCTAGCTAAGCGCATACGAATATACGTGGCATAAATTATTTTTGTTGAAATGCATTTGCGGCCTTTTCTGGTGCCCCACCAACCGATTTGCAGGCCGTAGTATCGTCCCGCTCAAATGTCTCCCTCCATTTCTTCTCGGAATATAGTAGGTGGGAAATAGGAAACCTAGGCTTTTTCCGAGATATCTGGTTATAGGGGTCGTCACCGTGGGTCAAAAAGATATTTTCCTCTGTAAAATGAGCTGCAGCATGGGTGTTTTCTGCGCAGACCTCTTTGAGCGCCACAGGAATGTTTACAGTCCTTAAAACCGAAATGAGGAAACCAACGGTTCCCCAGCAACCGGCGGTGTAATGGGCTATGGCCTTCTTGGGATCATCCTTGGAAACGGTTCCTTTCAGCACGGAATACAGAGGCGGCCATCCTGGGTACTGCCAAATTTTTAATGCATTTGCATAGGACTGATCCCCGACAAAATGTTCTAAGTGATTTCTCGTCCATTCAAGGAGGTTCTCAATGGTTGCCTTTGGCGAGCTTCCGATAAGGTTATTCTTCTTTAAAAAGCGGTAGGCCACCGTCGCAGGAGCCGGTGTAATGTCTCCGGTTAAGTTTCGGCTGAATCGATATACTGCCCCCTTTTGTGAGGGGTAAAACATTCGTCGGGAATCAAAAAGAATTTCTAAGCCAGGGTTGGAAATTCTGTCTAAACTTCCCTGTGTGCTTTTTTCCGACTCAAAAGCTAATGACTGAGCAACCGAAGCCAAATATAAATCCCAAGCGTCTGATTTAGAAATGTGCGGCGCCCACTGGCCATTCATATTTAATCGTTCTTTCCATTTCGCTACATTTTCAGGAATTACTGAAAGATCTAAAGGATTTTCATCCTGGGTGCCGCGACGCTGCCACTGAGTCAGTTTTGAATAAGCAATTTCTAGTGCCTGTTTTTGTTCATCAGACCATTGGTCATAGGATTTAGGTTCGCCTGAATCCCAAATTATTGCGGAAGCTACGCGCGGATGTAAGCGTAACCAGTTACCAGCACCTGGCTCGGCTAAAACATTCGAAATTAGGATCGAAAAAGTAAAAAGAAAGTTTAGTGCGATTGTTCTTATGGTCATCCATTATAGGATACTGGCAGTTCTTGATTCGCAACAGGTCGCATACTCCGACTTTCGGAAAATTACTTTGGCAATTGATGTGACTCGTGACAAGAAACTACTTGAGTGCGAGGTGACGTGCCCGAATGGCTAAGGGGACGGTTTGCAAAACCGTTTTGTGTAGGTTCGAGTCCTATCGTCACCTCCAAATACTCCAAATCAAAGATTTTGCGTCAGACTCGAATCTGAATTTAACGTTTTAGGTGCATGAACGTGGTCTAATTTTACGCGTATTGGCATCTTTAAAAAAAGAAAAGGACCAGGGAAAAGAAAATGTTCCCTGGTCCGTGAGATTAAGAAAAAGAGCAATTTAGATCAAAGCAAATCTGCCCTGGGGTGAAGGCAGGTGAGCCTAATCAAAGGCCGATTTTTAATTACTGCGGCTGCGCTCTTCCCTGTGAACTATTGCGTCTTTTGACGAGAATGAGGGGGGCTCGTGTCGTCAAAGACATCTCCTTTGGCAACTCGGCTGGCATAGGTTTACAAAGCGAGTTTGTAAACCGACAGCTCCGTGGTTTTGCGAACCCAAAATTTCTCCTGGGCGTGCCTTTTTCAAAGGGACTCGAATTTTCGAGATTCCTTAATCAGTTTTAATTAATGTTTTACTCCAATGCCTACCATGCCCGCACTTTTGCGCTCATGAACGACCTGTTTCTCTTATTTTAACGCTAAGGTCTAAGTTCTGAAACTAATTCACGCCGCAGTGTGGCGCGGAAATCTGGCCCTTTTTCCTGAGTTGTAAAAAAAAATTAAGAATTCTAAAAAACCTTGTTGACGCTTTCGATTAACGTCCTTAGTATCTGGCTTCGTTCTTTGACAACTAGATAGGATAGGTAATTCTGAATAGATCGATAGGATTCTGAGAAGAGTTTTATGGATAGAGTTTAGGATTATTTATAATAGAGATTGAAGATAGGAAGACGATAAATAGAAGTGAAGTTTGATAGAATTTGAGGAAGCGACTCATCAAGAAAAGCGAAGTGAGTTGATGAAGTTTTAGAGAGAATTTAGAGAAGAATTTTCTTAGCAAGGGTGAAGAGTTTTTAAACACTTAAATCACTCTTTGGTTAAGGGAGAGAGGCTTTAGATGGTCTTTAGAAAAGAGATTCATTTTGACGATTTTGAGAGAATCACTTGTAACTGTACTAAAAAGTTTAAATAAAAAGTCGAACACGAAATTAGAAATAAGTTAGTGGTTCGTTAAAAATAAGAGCAAGAAGACGCTTAAGTTTTTAGAGTTTAAAAATTGTTAAAGATTTTTGAAAGCAAAAACATGAGAGTTTGATCCTGGCTCAGAACGAACGCTGGCGGCGCGCCTAACACATGCA
>CAYYYP010000016.1:0-63624 GCA_964475985.1 uncultured Oligoflexia bacterium
ATTCAGTTCAATTCAGTTCAATTCAGTTCAATTCAGTTCAATTCAGTTCAATTCAATCAACCCGTCTTTTCCCGCGCAACTAAATAGTACCGACCGGCTCCAAAGCAGATCTTCCAAGTGCAAACTCAAATACGCCCACTACTCAGCCCGGCAATTTTTTCCTAAATCCTTCCATTAATTACTTTATCCCAGCGCATAAATTTCCGAACAACCTAACGGAGCTCCATTAAATGTTCGGAATCAGGTTCATCCATTTCCAAAAAACTCTAAGCCTCATACTGGTGCTGCAGTTTGCTCTGCCAGGCATTAGGAATGGATTTGCATTTGATCCGCCTGACCCTGGCCCAGGGCGAGTACCGTTTGCCGAAGCACTGCCCGCAGAACCCCCCATAGCCCCACCCCAAGACATTCTAGAAACCCTTCGTGACCTTGAACGTTGCTTCAATTACCCGGCCTGTCACTCGGACAGCACGGCGCATTCGGACGGCGCGCCATATAGACTTGTCGTCGACAACCCGTGTGAACCATCGCCCGAACGCGTCCACCGATTGCGGAATTACATGGAAGGTATGCGGTCGCTGAACTCCATGCGGGGGCAGACGAATCGGAGTGGAAGTGTCCTTGCGTTTACGGTTTCGGCATTATTGGGTGCAGCAGCTATTTATCTTAGCGTGCTGACGCTTCAGGGACGGTATTCCATAAACGATACCAGTGAACTCTTGTATTTTATTTATTCCGCTAGCGGCATTGCCGGATTAGCGGGAATCTCCGCAAGACAAATCATCGAAACTGAACTTGCGCAAACTCCCATGGGTAGGGGCCTAATGGAAACTGGATACGATCCTGCGCGGGTGCAGCAACTTTTGCGAGCACAGGAAGCAAGACTTGGCCGCGGTTGGCTGAGAACTTTTACCAACGCATTCCGCCGGCGAGGAAATGGAAGAACTGGGAACGCTCGTCAAGTAGCACTGCCATCATCGCGAAACTTACCAACGACGGCTGCGAATCCTGGCGTCGAGCCTCCTTCAGCGAACCGCGTTCCGGTTAATCCTACTGCTGCAACTCCGGGCGCAACGACACCTGCTGCTCCAACACGTGGCACCGTTACCACCGCTGCAGCAACTCCTTCCGCTGCAACTCCTGCATCTGGTTCTCCGACCAGCGCAGCACAAAATTCTACAGCTAATTCCCAAGCACCCGCGGCTTCGGGCCCGCCTCGAGTTAGAGTGGTCCTCGATGGAGACGGTACCCCTTGCGTAGACCCCACTTCCATCGACGAAGCCGCAGGCGCCGCCTACGATGAACTTGCCGAACTCCAAGCCCTAGCAGACCGCGCAAGGGGCGGTCGCACGCAACGAACCGCAACGCCCCTCGTCGCGCCGGCCACTACTCGAAGGCCCAGACGGGTCATCATCAACAACGCACCTGCCGCCAGAGCGCCGTTTCAAAATTCAGTTGATGCCTCGGGCGTACTGAGTGATGCACCAGCTATAATGCCCTCGGCCGCCACCGGCGCGACTGATGGCCTAAGACTACCGATATTGGCACCAAATTAATTATGGAAAATTTAAATATAAACTGTTTATGCTCACCTACTAACAAAGGTCGAAAGCCCGCCAATGTTTAAATCCAGACTACTCATACAAAAACTTCTCTGCTTAATTCTGACCTTCCAAATTATTTTTTCCAGCGGAGTCCCAGCATTCGCTGGTGATCCGTCACCGGCCTCGCCCCCCGCAAATGAAATTCCAGAGATCGCTCCTACCGCTGAAACTGCCCCCACTGACCCGGCACCAAATCCGATTCCTCCAAACCAAGTCCCGCCCCACATCAGCGCTACCATTGATCAGCTAGAGCAATGCATGAACTTGCCGGTCTGCTCGTCGGATGCTTTGAGGAACACTACGCCCTTTCGAACTGCAGAAAATCCGTGTGAGCCCTCGCCGCAAAGAGTGGAGGAGCTTCGCAGCTATATGAGAAGCCTGTTTTTAAGAAGTGAATTATCCATGGGCGTTCTGCCCGGGCGCTTGCTCGTCTTAGGCTTTTCGTTCCTTACCGGCGCAGGGGGAGCGTTGTCAGCATTAGCGCTCTTCGAAACATTACGCCATTGGACCGAACTACCGTCCAATTACCAAGTTAATGGAGTATTTGGCACTTTGTTTTTAGCTTTGTTCTCAACCGCGCTGTTAGTTACAACAAGGATTGTTCATTTCCATGCGAACCAAAATGCAAACGAACGTTATGAACACATGACCGCGGCCGGGTACCCACGCAACCGCGTTGGAGAAGTTTTGAGGGCCCAAAGAAGGCGAATGTTAACGAGTTGGGTAGGACGTTTTACCCGGGAACTTCGCGCAAAAATCGCTCGACGAACAAGCAGACCACCCCGAACTCCGGAAATTGCCACTTTACCTCCCGCGTCTGGATCAAACTTACAAGTGCACCCGAACGTCGAACCCGGAGCACAATCGACCCCAACTGCCCAGCCCACCGAACAACCCCACCCCTCCACCAGAGTACGCGTGGTCTTAGACAACCAGGGCAATCCCTGCGTTGAGCCCGCGTCCATCACCGCAGCCGCAGACGCCGCCTACGATGAACTCGCCGAACTCCAAGCTTTAGAAGGCCGCGCAAGAGGCGGCCGCACGCAGCGACGGACCGCCGTCTCTCCCACACCACGTCACGATGCCCATACTCAACAAGTTCTATTAACACAACCCCAGCCCGTCACCGCGACCCCGACAGCTACCCCACGCCGCCCTCGGCGTGTGCTCCACGACCCCAACCCACCAGCCCAACCGGCCCTCAATCCTGCTATGGAAGCATCCCAAGTTCTCAGTGATGCCCCCGCCACCCCCTTCAGAACCGGCACCGGCGCCACCGAATCCATAGGTTTGCCAGCCCTCGCGACTCCCTGACCTCCACCGGCAAAATTTTCCTAAAGTCTTGGGCATTCCCGACCGAAAGAGTTTGTACACCATATCAACTTAAGAACCCAAACCATCATAGGAATGATTTATGAATATTTTTAGTTTTGCCAAGCCAGCCCTCATCCTCACTACATTAAGCCTCTGTCTCTTTCCGCAGAAGGCCCACACCGACGCCGCTTGTCCAACGCCTACTTCAAACAGCTGGACATGCGCGGATCTTGGTGCATTTGTGCAGGATTCCGTAAACGAACGCTCCCCCGGCGGCAATGCAACGCTCATCGTCGGAGCGCCGATGTTAGAAAAACGCGGCTGGACCAGCATGTTTTCTTCCTCCATCTCAACTTTCAATTTGAGTTTTATGGTGAGCTTTACGCCAGAACTCAGGGAATACTGCTCTCTTCACGGAATGGATTTCACGGGCGGTAATGTACTCGTTCGTTGCGGCACCAACGTTCAAGCGGGTCACGTATTCATTAGAAACTGCACCTTCTCCGATCCCGACAATCAAAGGTTAAGCATCGGTGAAGCCGATACCCGCTGCCTCAGGTCCCAACAGTTTTTACCAACTGACGGAAATGCCATTGCAGTAACCGAACTTGGGGATGGTGGTTTAGCCGGAAGACAGGCCGCCAACGAAAGACGCCGTGGCCCTACGGCAAGTGCGCTAAATCCTACACGCCTCAACGGAAACCAAGACAACTCCAGATTCTCGCCTACCGTTGAAGCAAGGCGCCCCGAATCTGCTCCCGCTGGCGCAGCAATTTAATTTCTCAGCTTTCGCCTGGCACGTCCGCTGCTACTTGCGTAAGCCATGGCCCAGGTTTTTTCCGAGCTCATTTTGGATTTGCTAGATTTGCGCTGTACACTTTGTGAAACCCAAGCGCTTACGGATTTTGAGTCCTGCATTTGCAAACTTTGTTCACATAAAATTTTTGGTGATCTCGCATCCTGTACCGCAAATAACCTTCGTTTCACCAACACTCATATTGGGCTTGGAGTTTGGACGCTCTACGCCTACGAAGGCCTCACTAAAAATCTTTTCCGATTTCTGAAACAAAACCCCAACTCTGATTTGGCATGGGTTTGGGTTTTTGAAGTCTTAAAATCTCAATTGCAAAAATATCCGCAGTGGAAAACCGCACGCTGGGTGATCGCCCCCAAACGGCCGCTGCAATGGCTTCACATCAACGATACTTTTTTTGCGTGCTTAAAAATCCTTGGCGTTCAGAACGTAGAATTTTTAAAACCAAGCTACCTTACTCATCAGAGACTACTCTCGCTGTTTCAATCAAAACAAAAACGTTTAAATCGAAAAAAGCGCGTGGAGAAATGGAAAACGAAACTGCCTTTTCCGCCGGGACTTGCGCTTTACCAAACGGCAACGCCGATCAATCCGGACGTCATCCTTTTTGACGACGTGGTCACCACGGGCGCAACGCTACTACGACTGTTCGCGGAACATCAAAAGTCAGTTTCGTCTGACTTAGCAAACTCTACAAATACCATTGCATTTGCGCCGTTGTGGTCCCGGTTACAATAAGTAGTTAAACCGTAACCATCCGTTTGCTTACGTTCCGAGCCTGAGGGCCCTTCTCTCCATCGTAAAGGTCAAACTCAACGTCCTGCCCTTCTCGCAAACTTTTGAAGCCATCACCCTGGATCGCAGAGTAATGAACAAAAACATCAGCGCCATCATCGCGCTGAATAAAACCAAATCCCTTGGAATCATTGAACCATTTTACTTTTCCAGCGGCCATAGAAGAGTACATCCTCCTAAGAACTACACACCTCTGAGCCTAACAAAGAATCAGAGCGTGTCAAGCGCAGGGAACTCTAGGATGAACTCTGAAGGCTTAGCGTAGGTGAGTTCCTGTCTGATTAAAACTTCTTGCGCGAAGGGATCTGACTTCATGGCCTTAAGTCTGCTCTGCAAAACTTCTTTCTCGTGCGTAAGGGTTGAAACTTTTTTCGCCAAACGTTCTCGGGAATCCTCAAGTTTTTTTGCTTGCATCCAACCTGTGCCACCGAGCACACCCACCAAGCCTAAAAACCAAAACAAAAAAATCCCCGCAAAAAAAAGATGCCAGGAATTTCCCCGGACCTGAACTGCAGAAACACTGCGTCCCGCCAGAGATCGCAAACCACCGTTTAAAAAATTAAAAATGCCAAGGACGGATTCCATGAAAACTTAAGACCTCTGAAAAGATTCTATCCCAAGGAATTTTGCATCGGAACCTAGCTCTTCTTCTATGCGTAGCAACTGGTTATATTTTGCCATGCGGTCAGATCTGCTGGTGGAACCGGTCTTAATTTGCCCAGCTCCGGTACCCACCGCGAGATCCGCAATGAAGGAATCTTCAGTTTCACCACTGCGGTGACTTACTACGGCGGTATAATTTGCAGCCTGAGCCATGGCGATGGCGTCAAGCGTCTCGGTAAGTGTCCCGATTTGGTTGAGCTTGATCAAAATCGAATTGCCGATTTTCTTATCGATTCCTTCCCTTAAAATCTGGGGATTGGTCACAAAAATATCATCTCCCACGAGTTGGCAAGTCGGTCCTAATTTTTCCGTAAGGTTCTTCCACCCGTCCCAATCTTGTTCGGCAAGGCCGTCTTCAATGGAAAGAATAGGATATTCCGCGGCCAATTTTTTGTAGAGATCAATCATCTGCGCCGAGCTGCGTTTCCCATTTTCAAATTTGTAATGCGCCGATTCGTAAAACTCACTCGCTGCCACATCTAAGCCAATGTAAATTTCCTGGCCCGCTCTATATCCGGCTTTCTCAATGGCCTGCATGATAAATTCCAAGACTTGTTCATGTTTGTTTTCGTAGTCATCAAACGAGGGCGCAAACCCACCTTCATCTCCAACGGTAGTACCTAAGCCTTCATCGGAAAGGATTTGTTTGAGGCGGTGAAACACTTCTACGCCCATACGGAAAGCTTCCGAGAATTTTTTGGCGCCCACCGGAATGATCATAAATTCTTGAAAATCCAGGCCGTTATTGGCGTGGGCTCCGCCGTTCACAATGTTGATTAAGGGCACCGGTAAAATAAAGGATTTCTCGGAAACGGAGGACTTGCGAAACTCCTGGGAAATGTAGCGATAAAGGGGAGCGTCTCCCGCGGCGGCTCTAGCAAATGCCATCGATACCCCAAGAATCGCGTTTGCCCCTAAGGCTGCTTTGTTGGGCGTGCCATCAAGTTCAATCAAATGCCGATCAAACTCCGATTGGTTCAGAAACATTTTACCCTGAAGGCTTTTCCAAATTTTGTCGTTCACATTTTCACATGCCCGTTTCACCCCACGACCAAGGAAACGATTTTTTTCTTGGTCCCGAAGCTCAAGCGCTTCCCGCGAACCCGTGCTAGCGCCCGATGGAACCGCCCCCCTGCCCAGAAATATTTTTCCGTCGGCGGTTTTAAGGGTCAGGTCCACTTCTACCGTGGGATTGCCCCTAGAATCGAGAATTTCACGCCCATGGAGTTTTTCCACCTGAAAAGAGTTTGATGAGTTCATCCCTCTTGGTTAGCGTGGCCCTTGTGTTTCAGTCAACGTGGCGCGTGCGCCCCCTTCATTTTTGGATTCTATTAGCGAATCTCGTTTTGCGCCTTTCGGTTTGGGCTTGGTCGGCCTTCCAGGGTTATTGGCATATGGGTGACACCAATTTTTATATTTCAAGCGCCCTCTCCGTTTGTCGGGGCACCATTGGCGGATTGCCTTTTCGGGGAGTCCTTTATTCGTGGTTCCTTTATTTTTTTACGCCTCACCTTTGTGATTCCCGCTCCATGGAAATGGAGGGGAACTTGGCATTTCATTCAGAGTTGTTCCCAGGTTTTTTTGCGGTACCCCTCCTCTGCCAAACCCTCATGGTGTGGGGGGTAGGCTTTTTGATCGCAAGATTTTTGGAAACGCGGCCATCGCAGGACTTAAGCGCAGCGCAGCAATTAGCATCTCGCCTTAATCATACGCGCCCAGTTTTAAGTACGCTGGTTCTTCTCGCATGGCTTTTTGAGCCAGCGTTATTCGCTTATTCTCATTTAATCATGTCCGATGCATTCTACGCGCTAGGACTTTTTATTTTAGGTTTCTGGGCCATTCAAAATTTAATTTTGATGAATCCACCGAACGAAAGTTTTTTTTCCAAAAACAACTTTGTGTCCGGCGCTTGCCTAGGCTTCTGGGCGGCCTGGGTGGCCCTTACCCGAACCACGGGGCCGGCTTTTTTAAGCCTGTCCCTACTTGGTTTTTTTATTTTTTCCCTACGTCACAAACCTCTTTTTTATTTTCTTTTCCTGAGGCGATTACCCGTTGCGGTAGCCGTATTTTTTCTGGTGTCGAGCCCACGGCTCGTTTCAAATTATCAGCAGCATCATTTTTTAGGCCTCCATGATCAAGGTGAAACTTGGCTGCAATATTCCGCTGGCATTGCCGCCGAAAAAGATGACTCAAAGGAATATCTGGAAATGCAGTTAGACTGGATCAAACGCCATCCTTCACTTTCCACCCAAGAGACTATTTTAGTCTTCGTCCACAATTGGCAACGCACCTTGAGGCTGTGGGGAATGGGAACCCTACGAGTCCTTTTGGGGCATTCAAATACAGAATGGACACTATTGCTTAGCGGCAAGGCCATGCGGGGTCCGGGTTGGTTTCGCGCGACGGAAAACCGGCCCGATCCATCGGCTACCGATCATATTTTCATATGGGTGTCTGGCGTGCTTTTTTCGCTCGGCTTTTGCGTATTTTTTTATGCGACGCTTATTCACACTGCGATAAAATCCAAAGTCTTAAAGTTGGGCTTTATCCCCAAGGTTCTTCTTTTATGGTTTAGCGGCGGATTTTTTTTCCACGCCCTCATTCCACTTTTCCATGGTGACGCAAGATTTCGTATGGGGGCTTGGCCTTTTTTAGTCCTAGGCTTGCTCTTGCTTTGCCTTAGGCCGCCTCACCAAATTTTTTCGGGTCAAACCACGCCGGCGCCACAAAACGCTCTTTAGGAAAGGGCAAACCATTGAGCATGATTTCTTCAAAGAAAGAAGGAATGTAACCCGTGGGGATGAGCTCGCCCACGATTTTACCTTCCGCATTCCTGCCTCGCTGAACAAACTTATAAACGTCTTTTGTTTGATACCGGTCTCGTACGTCAAGATCGGGGATAACTTCTGCGATGTTAGTAACCTTACGGCTGCCGTCATTGAGGCGTTTGATTTGCACGACAACCTGAACCGCTCCGCAAATTTGCCTACGGACGGCGGTAATGGGAACGTTGGTGTCGCCCATCATCACCAGAGTTTCTAACCGAATGAGGGCTTCCACCGGTGAATTAGCGTGGGTAGTTCCCATGGAACCACCATGGCCCGTGGTCATGGCTTGAATAAGATCCAGCGCTTCGGGCCCCCTTACTTCTCCGACGACGATGCGATCGGGCCTTAATCTTAGGGCGGATTTGATGAGATCTCGAATGGTCACGGCGCCCTTGCCTTCGGCGTCCGCGTGTTTGGTCTCAAAATAAACCACGTGATCCGTTTTGATTTTCAGTTCGCTTGAATCTTCGATGATCAGTAGGCGCTGGGTATTGGGAATTCTTCCGCCGAGCACGTTTAAAAGCGTAGTTTTTCCGGAGCCGGTGCCGCCTGAGATGATCATATTTTTTGCGAGGTAAATGCACACGTCTAAAAACCGTGCCGCATCCTTGGTAATGCTTCCCCTATTTATGAGGTCTACAAAGGTAGGAGTGCCTTTGGAAAATTTACGAACCGAGAGCGTGGTGCCTTTACGAGAACACGGTGGAATCACGGCGGCTACGCGTGAACCGTCGGGAAGTCTCGCGTCTAAACAGGGATTGTCGGCGTCGATGCGACGACCAACGAATTGAGCGATGTTTCTAACGGCGGCGAGCAAAGCCTGCTCGTCCCGAAAGCTAGCATCCACTTTTTCTAACAGCCCTTTTTTCTCAATGAAAATTTCGTGAGCCCCATTCACCAGGACTTCGGAGACGTTATCGTCCTCCAAATATTCTTTGATGGGCCCTAAAAAAGCATCAATGGAGTCTTTAAATACACTCATTTCGCTTTACCCTCATTCAGGTTCAACGGTGCTTGCCGGTGCACGGGCTTTATCCACCGTGGCGGGAGCCCTTACCGTAAGCTTTCCTTCAAGTCCCCGGATGGGGCAGTAAAAACGAAAAAGCCCGGTTCGGTTTGGCATGAAAGTAATTTCCTGTACTTGCCCAGGCGTAATGCCTTTCTGCAACCCAAATTGATCATTCATGAAACACAGGGTCAGTTGACCAGGCGTTGAGAGATAAATTTTTACGGCCGTGCCTTGATTCACGACGATGTGGGAAGGAAAAAACCCTTGCTCAGAGGCAATGAGGCTCACCTCTTGGACTACGCCGGAGAAACCCATATTTTCACTGGAAAGCCCTAGGGATCCGGGCCGCGAAGCAAGTTCTCTCAAATTCAGTTCATCCCGTACGGGGATGGGCGAAACATTTAGTTCCGCAACTAATCTATCAATATTTTTAGTTTGTGATTGGGTTGCCCTAGCGGATTTTTCTACTTCGTTTTTCGCCGTAGATTTTGCTTTATCTTCCTTACTGGGTGGAGTGACTTTTGCGCTAGCCGGCGACCGAGTCGCAGGGTTGGCCATCGATGCCTTTAAAACTTGAGCCCCTTCCACTTGGGCATATTGCGGATCATCTAGAATATCTTCATGGGCTCGTCTCGCCTGGGCCTCTTCCGGCCGGGTGAGACGCACCTCAGAATCGACGGCTCTACCTGAACCCGCTTCTTCGATGGTGGACTCCGATGGGTCTAGAGAAACTTCCGTTCCACCCCTCTGGGGAACGATGGCTTCAAATACCTCAGCGCAGTAACCTCTTGAGCCGGTTTGCAGCGTAATGGCCAGAATCACCAAAGCCTTGAGCCAGACCATCTGGGATCTATGCTTGCTTAATTTTATCTTTAACTTATTTGCTGCCATCATAAGTCCGCCCTCAAGAAACCTTTCGGCAATGTGTCCCCATCCATTGACTGGGCGCAATCTGCCCTAGGTCAAATCTACCCCAGGCGTAACTCTCGCCTAAACTCAACGACTCCCCGCATTAAATATTTTTTATGGAGGTTCGTTTTAAACAACTGTCATTTATGGTATTTCTGGAGGGTCTTTTGCGGCGCTTCTAACGGGGAAGGCCGCTTTCGCAGTGGGCAGAACCGAGTCAAAATGGGCGGCACTCTCCTTGCTTAGTCTTTCAGTAGGTCTTCATTAAGAGGGCTTTGGAGTAAAAATGGAAAAAAAACCGATTTTAGAAGATGGAAATAACGGTAATTCTGCCCCGCAAATCGCCCCTGTCTTTGATCTTACCCAGCGCAGGCAAGCCATGCTGGCCAAAGAGAAATTAGAAAATCCCGCGACGCCGGCCAACCCCGCCGCAAAAATGCCCACGCCCACCTACGCTAACCCCAAGGGCCATATCGTTGACCTACGGATCATGAAGCTCCTTCGCCAGAAGGAAAAAGATTTGGTTTCCTACCGGGAGCGCATCCTGCAACTGTCTAAATCAGATTTGTTGTCCGAACTCCTGCATTATCAGGAGGACTTCCTTAAAAATCCGCTGGATGTCATGTCTACGCTGCAGGGCCAAGAACTGATGCGAGTCCTTGAGACCAAGGCGGAACTTGGCGAACTGCGGGAACTCTCAAGGGAGTTCAAAGCTAAACTTGATCACCGGTTGGATCAGCAGCTTTTTATTCATACCAAACGATTGCAGAACAAGACCTCAATAAAATAAATTTACTATAACTAGGGAATAGTCGGCCCGGTGGGTACAAGCGGTCAAGGTCTACCGTGGCCATTGGCCTCTGCCTGAGAAATACTGGCCGCCGCCACAATGGTTTCAATTTCTGCAAATCTAGCAATTCCCCGAGGGCGCCACTGCACGGCCATAACCTCTGAACTCTCCCCACTACCGCGTAAAAAATCGTAGGCTTGGGGGTAGCGTCCTGAGATTACCGTCGTAAAAAAGTAATCTAGATAGTTTAAACTGTGGGGCCGAACGGCAGCCCTAGGATCCAGTGCGGCCATGATTGCGGGCTTTGTGAAAAACTCAAAACTGTAGGCCCTCGCTTCAAGAATCGCAGCTTCCTCGCCTACTGAGAGTACCGGCAGCCCTGGGTTACTTTCGCGAAGCTCGTCGTAAAGCCTTAGTGTTTTATAATCCAAATAGTGCACGAGCTCATGGATGATCGTGAGAAATAAACCAACGCCACTATAACGCTCAGGTATCCTCAGCATCAAAACAAATTTTGGGTAAGCCTTAAGGGCTTCCTCTCCGCTTGCGTCAAATTGCATCAGAGTCGCTAGATTTTCTTCAGCACTCTCCCTCTGCAAGGGCGCGTCGTGTGCTAAGGCCCTCAGCAATACACCACTTTTTAAGTTACGCGCGGCTTTCGGCAATGGGATCTCAGGGCCTCGGGCAATCATGAGATCAGGTGCACCAGCCTTGAGCAAATCCTTCAGTCTGGTGTTCATGGTCGGAAAAAACTCTCCAGCCTTGAGTCGATTGAATATAGAATGGCACTCTCGGGGTTCCAAGTCCTTCCAATGGACGAGCTTAATGGTGCCGTTAGCAAACCTTCGTACGATGGCATTAAATAGGACCTTTTGGTCAATGCCCCCCTCTTCATAAGACGGTAGACTTGCGCCGAAATTTTGCAACGTGGTTAAGGCCCGGGCGTGACGAAAGCCAAAGACTCCAACGTTGCGGGAAGGCGGACGGCGAAGGGCCTTTTCATCCCCCAGAACATTTAAGGCCATTCCGTCCAATATATCTTCACAATCTGGCCATTGAGCGAGCACGGCTTCATCAATGACAGGCGGCGTCCCCATTACCAGGAACGGCATGAGCACGGAGGCTAAAACAAGAATGAAAAAGATAACTTTTCTTAGTAACGACACTGCGGCGACTTCTAGCAAAATGCCCGAATAAAAGCGATTTAAAAGGCCAGTCCTTAATAAATAACTTTAATTTATAACTAAGTGCAGATGCCCGCCCCGTCGGGCGCTTGCGCAAAATTTTGCCAAAAAATCCTCAAGTTACGGCTCACTCCATCCGATCCACTCAGTAGGGTGGGTATTCTATGAAATTTTTTGCTTTTTTGGGTATTTCCCTGGGAATTCTAGGTTTCACGCTCTCGCAAAACTCGCAGGCCGGGGAAGCGGGATTCCTTCATAACGGGACGGAAGTAGTGACCTATCGGGACGGCAAAAAAGTAGGCCCAAGCGTTGCTGAATATTTGCAGAAAACCTCTGCCCGAACTCCAGCATCAGAAGAAACGCTGCCGCCCGTGATCCACTTTGAGCGCCAAGGCGGAATCAGTGGCACAACTTGCTTTGTACCTGACACCCGCTCCGGCATCAGTTGCACAAGCGGGAATGGTCAAACCAAATGACCGCCCCCAAAAGAGCTCAACGCACTTTTGCCCGGAAGACCAAACGAGTGCGCCGTAAGCTTTTGCTTTACCCCAGGTTCCAGCTCTCCCTTATCGCTTTGAATGCTTTAGTGATGACCGTCATGATGGCCATCCCAACGATTCAAATGCGAAGGTCCTTTCTGCATTTTCAGGAATTAGGGGAGATTGCCGCCCTGCCCCCCAACCATGACTACTTTAAATTTTTTCGCGAGCTCCAAAATGTTTTTTTTGGTAACTTTGTAATGGCGCTGGTCATAGGCATTCTTTGCTCAGCGGTTTTTTCGCTTATAATCAGCAATAAAGTCATTGGACCCATCCTGCGGCTGCGCAATTATTTTGAGCGCATCTCAACCCAGAAAGGTTTGCCCCAAGATCCCCTTGTTTTTCGGAAATCAGATTATTTTCATGATCTCGCTCCCACGGTAAACAAGGCCCTTGATAGAATCAAAGATGATCCGACCAAGTGGCGCGATGCCGCTTAGAAAAAGAGCAAGGACCACATGAGTTCCCACAAACTCGCCACCGCACGGAAAAATAATTTTCGTCACGCAAAACATACTTTGATCATGAGCGATATCCATCTCTCAGACGCTGAACCCGCTCACCCCAGCAAACCCCTCTGGAAGCGTTACAAGCGTCGTCGATATTTTATTGATCGCACCTTCAAAACCTTCCTCGACGATTTTGAAAAAAAAGTCAGGGACGATGAGACTTCCCGCGGTGAGTCCACTAGTCCCCTAACGCCCATCGAGCTCATTTTGAACGGCGATATTTTTGATTTTGATTCAGTCCTGGCGATTCCCGAACACAAATCCTTCAAAGTGAATTGGCTTGAAAAACGACGCGGGCTCTCGGCCGAGGAAGACAAATCAAGTTTTAAAATGGAACTGATTCTGAGTGATCATCGAATATGGGTAAATACCATCCGAGATTTCATCTTGCGGGGAAACCGGGTCGTATTCATCATCGGTAATCATGACATGGAACTCCACTGGCCAAAAACGCAGGAGGTCCTAGTCCGCGCGTTGCAGTTACCGGCTGAGTTCCACGACTCCATACGGTTCTGCGAGTGGTTCTTCATTTCAAACCAAGACACCCTCATCGAACATGGCAATCAATACGACGCCTACTGCCTTTGCTCTAACCCACTCCACCCGCTGATTAAAAAAGGTTCTCACATCTTAGTAAGGCAACCGTTTGGCAATCTCGCCAATAAATACATGCTCAATGGAATGGGTTTATTTAACCCCCACGTCGAAAGTAATTTCATCATGTCGGCCAAAGAGTACCTGGTGTTTTTTTTCAAGTACATGATTCGCACCCAGCCCTTTTTGATCTGGACTTGGCTGTGGGGAGCCATGGTCACATTGATTACATCCGTAACGGAGGGCCTTCTGCCTTCCATGAAAGATCCTCTCATGGTGGAACTCCGCATCAGTGAGATCGCCGCGAAATCAAACTCTTCACCACGGGTAGTGCGAGCCCTGCGGGAGCTTCACATCCATCCGGCCATTTACAACCCTCTCATGATTCTCCGGGAGCTATGGCTTGATCGCGCATTTCTTTTCATCTTCATTTGCCTAGCCAGTGTTCAAATATTTTCGTTTATAAATGTTTTCACTAGGGTCTCGGCATGGTGGAGCTTAGTTCCCCTTTTGTTTTTCATGCCGTTTTTCATTTTCTACGCTCAGCGCGTCAAAAGCGACGTCATGGGAGTTCAAGAAGCCCTTTCCCATTATGCACCCATGGCCGCAAAAATTGCGCGCGTGAAACGCGTAGTGCATGGCCATACACACCGGGAAGAACATCTCGAGATTTCTGGGGTGGAAGTGATCAACACCGGCACTTGGTCTCCGGCCTACCTTGACCCAGAATGCCGTAAACCTTACGGAAAAAAACCTTTCGCTTGGATCAGGCCTGGCCGTCTCGCGGGAGAGCCACGGCGGATCGAGCTTTACGAATGGCGGGAAGGCGAAGGCGCTGTCCTCATTCCAAGCGGAGCACATATTCCCCGGGACGAGATCCCCAAAGAAATTCCTGAAGCTACGCCTTCGGCCAAATCCGCGTAATTAATTTGCCGGAACGTTGACGTAAAAAGAAACTCCTCGTAACCCAGATCCCGGGCGGGGGGTTATTAATGTTGCAATGGGGCAAGGCGATTCGAAATGGATTATTTGCGAGCATTTTTGTCGCCACAAATTTATTTTCCGCTCCTGCATTTGCCGTCGTAAGTTACACTTTCCTTACGGACCGGGAGTTTCATGTTCACGGTTTTTGGGGCAGCGGTCCCCCACCCAGCTGGCGCAATCCTCCAGAAACTCTTCTGGCGGCAAATCGAACCGCACGGCAACGAAGCCCGCTGAATCGGTGCGAGCAATGGCGAAGAGCTGTAGAAACGAGGACGAGTCGGACTTGCGCACTCTACACCCAAGTGGATGTGATGGTCGCTTCGCGAGATGCTCTAAGCACGCGCGAGCTTGATCTCGTAACGCGCTACCATCCTTGGAACCGCAGTTTTATGCACCGGAGTTTTTCTGAGTCCATCGATGAGCTTTTCAACTCAACCGAGCGCGGTCGCTTCTTTGGTTTTCAGGCCGAAAGTGTAGCCGATATGGAAGCCTATTTTTCGTGGCTCCATGGCCAATGTTTGCTCATTCGAAATTTTATTTTTTCTTCTCACGGCATTGAAGGGCAAGTCGAGTTTAGACTTCCAAACGTAGAGCAGGTTCCTCTGCGCGAGCTCATTGAACTCTCCCAGCTGGATTGTGTTTCGGCACCAGGGGCCCACTGGCAATTTGATGCTTGTAACTTAGCGTCAAGCGCAACTCCGGCCGCGGCCCAGCGCTTAGTCGCATTTAAAAATTACCTTTTGGATTTTGATCGCCATCCTTCATGGTCCGTGGAGACCCGTGGTTACCGAAGGCCCCGCGGAACGCTCTTGCATATTTTGCTCAACCCCACTGATGCCTTCGTAGCCTACGATGAACCGCCGCGTGCCCAGTTGGATTTTTTCCTCGACGTGCATGATCGTGATGGCTTTCGCTTCATGTTAACCATGGGCAATCATAACGACCGCTCGCTTTTATTTACCGTAAGTCACTAACCACTGTTTCATAAATTGATTCGATTTAGAAAACCACCTTTGCTCAAACACGTCTTGACGGATTTGCATCGTGGAGTGCAAAGGGCCAGCCCGCAGTACCTTTTTGAAACGAGCGGGCACAAAATCTTCTATGGCATGCACGCCACCCGGTAGAGCAAGGGAAATACCCCGAAGCGCTCGCGCATAACCTAAGGGTCCGGTTTTTGATTTCCAAAGAATTTCCCAACCCGACACCAGGGCACTTAACACTTCGCCCATGGCTCGCGAGAATTCGAATGGGTCAAAGCTTTGCTTAAACTCCCGAACTACCCGCTCACCCCATTCATCAAAAAAGGGGCCAAGGGGTAATAGAAGCGATTCAAAATCCCGCAGCATCCGAGGTGCCCGCAGACAATAGTGACGATGGTTCTCCACCGCCATAAGCGCAGTGTTCAACTGTCCCGCCCCCAGCAGCCAGAAGCGATCTGATCCCTTCATCGGAAGTTTCGCATCCTTGCCAAGCTGCGTTGCTTGATAAATTTCAGAAAGGAATTTTGATTCCTTATATTTGTGATGAAGATTCCAAGCTTCAAGTACGCGGTCAAGATCACCAAAATTATGGGCTACCAAAGTTGCGCAATTCACTAGTCCCAAATCATCGCCAGCTTCATGAAAAAATTTAAAAAACTGCGCTTCCCGCTTCACTTCTAGGGAAATCAACGCCTCCAAACTTTCCAGCAATTCCTTTTGGTGTTCAACATCTTTAAGCTTTGGCTGGGATAACGCCCCGTAGGCCGCTAGCGCCGTACTAAACCACTCTCCGTGATGCCCCGAAAGTTTGCGATTTCCTGAACTGTTCTCAAGCACCTGGGGCACCTCCACTACCCTGGTGGTAATGGCGGTCTCGAGCCAATCGTAGGAATCTACGACCATTTGGGCCATGGCTAGAACTTGCGATTTTTCCTTTGCTTCCTTCCAAAGTTTAAAACGAATATGCAAATCAACGTCAGTAGGTAAAAATGACGCAACGCTAATATGGTGACTCAGAAGACAAAGTTTAAAATATTCCACTAGCGATTCCGGCTGGTACGTTTCCGGTAAATGAATATCATCAAAAAGTGCGCTTAACTTGGTGGGCCTAGTTTTCCAAAGAAACGGCATGGCGGCCTTGACCTGGGACCTAAGGAGCCCTGGTTCAAAACCTGGCCAACGAAGATCGTCCTTTTTTTCATCGTTTAAGATCTCCAGCTTATGGTCCTTTCAGCGAATCGAGTTATGATGAAATCCTATGCTTGCTAAAAAAGAGTTTCTAAAGGAAGTCCTCGAACAAATACAAGGGGAAATTGCAAGCGGTGAAGACCAAGCCCAGTTGGCGCCGCTGAAAAAACTAGAAGTGTTGCTCAAGTTTTTTCCGGCCACTGAGTACAAAGCACCCAGTGACGTCATTTGCCCCGGCGCCGTTGCCCGCCTGAAAAGTCTACCGCATCAAATTGAAGCACTTTACTTTTTTGTGCCCCAGGCCTCTCCCTTCATTTTGAGCTGGCGGGAACAACCGCTTCAAATTTTAGGTTTAGATGCTCCTTTAGCCTTAACCTGCATGGGTAAAACTCGGGGCGAGCGGATTCAGACAGACGGGGCCAAACCCAGGACTTTTGAGGTGATTGATTTTTGTTGATGGTGTAAATGCCGAAGGGATGAGCTTAAAGCTTGAAAAACACCTCTTTGTTTGCACCAACGAACGGCCTGCGTCCAAAGCAAGCTGCGGGGCTCAGGGCGCCCAAAAACTCAGGGACGAATTAAAAAGCCTTTGTAAAAAGGAACTTTCCGGCGTGCCCCACCGCATAAACTCCAGCGGGTGCTTAGGCCATTGTGAAAAAGGCATCGTTGCCGTACTCTACCCCGAAGGAAAATGGTTTTTTAACCTAAAAGTAGGCGATGCTAGCAAACTCGTGGCTAGTTTGCAGGGCAAGGAAGACCTCGACGAGGTTATGGCACAGTGTGCTCAGGAAATGATCGACGAGTTGAAAAATCGTGGTGAGACCCGGGCGCCTTCCGAAATTACCGTTGCCGTTGGCATGTCGGGCGGAGTTGATTCCAGCGTTTCTGCATTGATCCTCAAAAAGGCCGGATTTAAAGTAGTCGGCCTTTTTATGAAAAATTGGGAAGAAAAATTTCCGGTCTCTACCGATGCCGCGGGGCTTAAGGGTTGCACGGCCCAAGAAGATTTCCAAGATGTGGCCAGGGTTTGCGAAATGCTTGAAATTCCTTATTACGGCTTAAATTTTTCTCAAGACTACCTGGACCGGGTTTTTAAAAGATTCCTTAAGGAATACGAAGCGGGCCATACGCCTAACCCCGATATCCTTTGCAACCGCGAAATCAAATTTGACGTTTTTCTCAAGGAATCAAAAACCATCGGCGCCGATTACCTCGCTACGGGGCATTACGCCCGCACCGTTTCGGTTAAGGCGGACGGGGCAGAACCCGCCACGGTACAATTGCAAAAAGGCGCGGATCCCACCAAAGACCAAAGTTATTTTATTTACACCCTGCAACAAACTCAGCTTGCTCAACTGCTTTTTCCCATTGGGAACTTGCCAAAATCCCAAGTCCGGAAAATCGCTAAAGCTGCGGGCCTTATCGTCCACGACAAAAAAGACAGCACCGGGATTTGTTTCATTGGCGAAAGAAAGTTCAAAGATTTCCTATCCCAATACATTCCAGCTAAGCCTGGGAACTTTTGCTTTTTGGATGGCACCGTCGTTGGCAAACACCAGGGCGTAGCATTTTACACCCTAGGCCAGCGCCGAGGGCTGGGTTTGGGTGGAGAAGGTGAATCCTGGTACGTCATAAAAAAGGATCCCCAAAAAAATATCGTTTATGTCCATCGTGGCGAAGACTGCCCCGAGCTTTACTCAACAGAATTATGGGCCAGCGAAATCTCTTGGGTGAATGGCGCTCCCCCAAGCCAGGAGTTTCAGGCCCGCGCTAAGATCAGGTATCGTCAGCGAGACGAAGAGTGCACAGTTAAAGTTCTTCCCCAGGGTAGACTGCACGTCGTCTTTCGCGAAAAACAAAGGGCGGTGACGCCATGCCAATCCATAGTGCTTTATGCCGGCGAAAAAGTTTTTGGCGGAGCCGTGATTGAATGATCCAAAATTTGCCGTAGGAAATTCAAAACCATCTGACCCTTCGCATTATTTTTGAAATGTTTGTAAATAAAAAATGCTGAGCTACAATTTTAATCATGGCGACTCCCAAGGTTAAAACTGCACCGACGACTTCCGCAACAAACGCCCCGCAACCAGCCCCAGCTTCGGACAACTTCTTTAAACTTCAGGAACTTACTCCCTTAGAAACGGTACTTAAGGCCGAGAACTCCACCACTAGCACAGTCATTGAAAACCCACAGTCCATTAAGTTTATTGAACTTAGGGGCGACGGCGCCATTATTTCCGTTCCGTTACGAACGTGCGCCGAAGGGCACTTTCTTTTGGTGAAGATTGCCGTAAAAAACATGACCTCCTTTGAATTCACCGCAAAAATCACGGAAACGGAGCGTCACGGCGACAGGCTTCATGTAGCCTTTGAGTTTTCCCAGATCGAAAAACAAAAGTGGGACGCCCTCATTGAGGCCTACTCCAAACGTCAGTCGGACATTTCTTCTATCGTAGAAAAAATCCGGTCATAAAAATGGATATTAAGAAATTCATCAAAGATAAAAAAGTATCCGCCTTCCTTCAGGGCAAAAAGGTCTTGATCGTCGATCCCAGCGGGACGGTCCGGGCCCTTGCGAGGAAAATCACCACCGCCCTGGAACTAAAATCTGGCGATATAAAAACTGCCGACTCTTTCCCGGAATCCCAGGAGCTGATTCAAAAATTTGCTCCCCACTTTCTATTCACCGATCAAAACTTTCCTCAGGGAAGCGGCTTTGAACTTTCGGCGCTGCACAAAAAAGTGGTGACTGACTCCACCAGCCGGTTCCTCATCATGTCCTCCGATAAAGCATCGCCCGCATCAGCTGCCATGGCAGCCGAAGAAGAAGTTGATTTATATCTGATGAAACCCTTGACCTACGTGACTTTGGAACAGGAATTTTTTAAAGTCCTTGAACCGAAAATCACGAAGCAAGACTATCTTAAGAAAATTTCTAGCATCCAATCCCTTATGGACAAGGAGAAGTTCGATGAAGCCTTAAGTGAAGCGAAGGCTGCGCAGAAGTTGGACACATCCTCGTGCATGGCCTTTTTTTACGAGGGCAGTATTCATAGGGCCAAAAAAGACCAAGCTAATGCGAAGGACGCCTTTCGGGCAGGACTCAAAATCAAGGCTGATCACTATAAGTGTTTGGTGGGCCTCTATGAATTGCTCATGGAAGTGCAAGAATTTGGTGAAGCCTACGAGACCCTTAAAACCCTGACTAAATTTCACCCCATCAACCCTAAACGAATTCCAGAAATTATCCGTCTGTTTATCATCACAAAAAATTTCACTGACCTCGAGCAGTCAGCTGCATTCTTAAATACCTTAGACAAACAGGACGAAATCATAACCACCTATATCGGCGCAGGGCTTACGATCTGCGGAAAGTATTTTTTAAGGCAAAATGATAAATCCAAAGCGGCTGGCATCCTTTTAAAGGCCGCCTCCCTGGTGCCTAATAAACCAAAAATCATCCAAGAAATCATGCGAACGCTGTTTGAATCTAAACTTACCGAAGAAGCCAATACCCTCATGAAAAAACTACCGGACGAATTGCGAGATTCTCCGGACTTTCAGTTGCTCTGGCTTGAAGAAGTCCACCAAACCGGTAATGCCCAGGAAACGCTTAAAGTCTGTGCCGATCTTCTACAGAAAAAAATTGAAAACCCACGCCTGCATGAAATCATGATTTTGCGCTCTAAAGAAATGGGCCGGAGCAAAACCGTCGTTAAAGAATTGGTTTGGAAGGCGTCCCAGGCTTTCCCCGAAGATAGCGCAAAGTTTGAAAAGCTGGGTGAGGACGCCCCGAGTCATTGATCATTAAGCGTTCTGAACTGTCTGGCTTTATTTTTTGCTTAAACAAACAAAAAGTAATTCTACGCGCTCAATCCCTGCCTTCACGTAGGCTTCCTCGTGATATTTCTTCTGATTAAAAAAACCATCCAAGACTTTGAGTTTTTTCACCCGAAAGGGTTTTGCATCAAGTTCCCTGAGAAACGGTGTGCGTCCACCCTTTAAAATCGGATTGGTCGACAACGCAAAAACCAGTCCTCCCTTGCGCAGCACCTCATGGGCACGATCGTAAAATAAATTCTGAAGCCAAATACCCAGTTCACCTCCATTGCGGTGGGGATAAAAATTACCGGCCGTCGGTTCAAGGTCCACCTGGTGGAGCTTTTCCTCCAGTACCATCGGTGGGTTAAACATCACCGCGTCAAAACCACCGATGGGAATTTCACCATTAAGAAATCCCGGTCGCGTGGCATCAACACAAAAAGTTTGAAATCTGGCTTTCGTTAGGTTTTTCGTGTGGGCGCTCAAGTTAGCGTGGGTCCACGCTACGGCTTTGGGTGAGAGATCAACGGCGCAAACTTCGGCTCCGCGCAGTACCCAGTAAAGGCTAAGCGCACCTGCTCCGCATCCGAGGTCTAATACCTTACGAACTGCGCCATCAGAATTCTCGGTCCCCCACCCTTCAATTTCCGAAAGCAAACGCTCGGTTTCACGACCAAAGTAAACAAACTCCGGATTCTTTAAGGATCGGGGTGGCCAGTGTTCATGACAGATAAATAGGTTTTCACCGACGGGTAAGTTTGAGACGGCGGGCTTCACTTTCAAAACCCAATCTAGAAGTTGAGGTGAACCGATCCAATGATCAACCAGAGATGGACCTCCCTCAAAAAAACTGCCTACGCCAAAACAAATTTCAAAAGGATCCCAAGCTTGAGCTACGCCGCCTTTAGATTTTAAATCGTGCCTAAATTTCTGGAGTTGTTGAGGCGTGCGTGGGCTTTGCAAATACGATGCTTCCCTTAAAACCTCAAAAAGATCGACGAACTTTTCCTTAAGTCCCAAATGCCAGCCCCCCTTCTCCTTGGAATCGGCTTCTAGCTAAATGCTAGACTGAGCTTTACGCTTGGTCTATCTTCGGAGCTTTAAAGGAGAATTTTAATGTCACAAAAAATGAATGTTCGTAAAAAATGTCTTTTGGCCGCAACTCTTGCGGGCCTCGCCGGCACCGGCTTTCTCGCTCAATCTTCCTTTGCGGATGATGACGCAGCCGTAGAAAAGAAAATCGTGCACGAGAAAAAAGTGACGACCAAGTCCCAGCACACGAAGAAAAAAGTTGTAACCGACGATGGCGAAAAAGACAGCTGCAAGACGGTTTCTAAAGACAGCTGTAAGACGGTAACCAAAGATAGCAAGACCGTAACCAAAGACAGCTGTAGCACCAAAGATGGTTGTGACAGCAAAGACGGCTGCGGCGGAAAAGCTAAAAAATAAGTCTTATTTAAGCCTATGAAGTTGATATCTGCAAAGGGGGCCTCTTTAGAAAAGGGGTCCCTTTTTTCAAATTTGGGTTTTGGTTTAGGCCTAAGGGCACCGCATTATGCCGATGTCTTAGCGCTGTCGCGCCCTGACCCCAGAGTTTCTAAGAAAACCAAGGCTGCGACGCTGCCTCAATGGTTTGAGGCTTTGACGGAAAATTATCTCTTCAGAGATAGCAGGTCCCGAGAAATCCTCGTTGAAGTATCTAGGAAATTTCCCGTGGCGCTGCACGGAGTTTCCTTTTCCCTCGGTGGAAAAACTCCTCTGGAAAAAATCTACCGTAAAAACTTCCGCCAACTCATGGAGGAGGTGAAACCCGCACTCATTTCAGACCACTGCTGTTGGACCGCCCAGCGGCTTCCTCGCCACTCTAAGGTCATCAACAGCCATGATCTCCTGCCGATCCCTTACACCAAGGATGCTCTGCGGCACATGATTGAACGAACGAAGGAAATCCAAAACTTTCTCGGCCGGCGCATTCTCGTTGAAAATGTTTCTTCCTATATTGAATTTACTCAGTCCCAAATGCCTGAGTATGAGTTTCTTGCCGAGCTCTCGGAGCGGGCAGACTGTGGAATATTGCTCGATATCAATAATGTCTTCGTTTCGGCTTGGAACCACGCGAAGCCCAGTGCGCCGCTGAATAAGGCGCAACGCACAAGATTAGCACTTTCAGATTCCATGACCTATATCCGGCACCTTCCTAGGGCTCGAGTTGGTCAATACCATTTGGCGGGCCATAAGCTCCATTTTCCCAAAACCAGTGACCAGGGACTTCCGTTTCGGATCGATACCCATGATGCGCCCTTGAGTCCGGAGGTAATTCAACTATTTAAATTTACATGGCAGGCCGTCGGCGCAAAATCCACGATGATAGAATGGGACGATAAAATTCCAAGTTTTAAAACTTTAGTCGATGCACTTAGAAAGTTAGATTCCGTTACCCAGAAGCTTAAAGTTGAACCAGTGCATCTGCCCGGCCGCCGAAATCGCCAAGTCGTAGAGGTTGCAGGATCCCTTAAGGCCCTGCAATCCCAAATGCTTAATGGGCTGGTATTCGGCGAATCGGTACCCCTCCTTGAAATCAAGGGAGATAGTAATTTTTCACCTGATTTTCGCTTGAACGTCTACTTAGGCGGCATGCAAATTCGTTTTCTCCAAAACCTACGAGATGATTTTCCAAGGGTACTCAAACAAGTAGGCGGTGAGAAGTTTGATGAACTTGTAAAACTTTACCTTAAGGCTCATCCCTCCAGCTCCTATACGCTTTTTCACCTAGGTAAGGATTTTCCTCAGTATTTACGGCGGGTCGCGCGCGCCCATGCTTTGCCGGAATTTCTGCCGGACCTTGCGGAGTTGGAATACGTTGTCATGCATTCCAAGTTGCAACGGATCAAAAATAAAGATGAGGTGAATTCCAAGGCACTCGCTGACCAACCCTTCATCCTGGCACCTCAGGTCCAGATTTTAGAAAGTGATTTTGATCTGTTCAGGTATTGGGAAAAAAGTTTAAAGCGAAAAATTTTGATCCCAACGGCGAAGGGCAAACAAATTTTGCTTATTTTCAGTTTGGCTGATGAACGTGGGGTCCGAATGGAAATACTGACCCGGGGCCAAAAACTGCATTTGAGAACTTTCGGTTCGCCGGGGGTTAGTTTGAATGAGTTTTTTCTGACTCAGAAATGTACGGCGCAAACTCCTGAATTCCTAATCCCCCTCATCCGCCAAGGGGTATTACAACCCCGGTAGATTTCTATAGAATTCACGGATGGGAGGGTCTAAGCTTTCGGTAGATGAAGAAGTTTCAAATTATTTTTGGCATTTTGATCCTAGGCTTGGGCGTTGCGGGTGTAATTTTTCAATTTTACAGTTTTATTTTTGCACGTACGGTGTCCGGAAATATTGTAGGCGTTGAACACGTCGTGCAAAACAACACGATCGTTTCTTCCACCAACCCCCAAGTTTTCTCCTTCGCCATCGCCATTAAGGATGCAAAAACTGGAGAAATCGTAACGGGCTCTTCCGAAGACCGACAATGGGCCGTTGCCCGCCAGGGCCATTGCGCCGAAGCTAAATTTTTTCCCTATCCACCATGGAACTTAAGCCGCGCCGGCACCTATTTTGGTGTGCGTCTCATTCGCCTGGAAGATTGCCCCGGGGGTAACAAGCCCGTGGATGCAATGCCCAAGGAGGATGCGGCAACTCGGCCCATCAACCCCGTTCGTCCGGACACACCCTCAGCTTTTACTCATTAAGAGGTCCCTTAGAATTTCACTGAGAACCGCTCGAGATGGTGTAGCGCCTGGGGATTCGCCGCCTGCGTCGGTGGATGCGAAAATTTCTGCAAGACGATCACGCTTTTCACTTTGAATTTGCCCCACCCGTTCCTCAACGGTGCCGCGAGTGATGAGCCGATGTACAAATACCGGTTTTGTCTGGCCCATGCGGTGCGCCCTAGCAATGGCTTGATCTTCCACCGCGGGATTCCACCAAGGGTCCATGAGAAACACATGCTCAGCCGCCGTTAAATTAAGTCCAACCCCGCCAGCCTTTAGGGACATTAGAAGGATGGTGCGTTCAGGGTTTTCCTGAAATTCCTTCACGACAAAATTACGGTCCCGGGTAGAGCCATCTAAACGCAGGATCTGTTGGGAACTGTACTTAAGCCCAATTTCTTTTTCTAGAAGATCCAAAAATGACGTCCATTGGGAGAAAAGGATTACTTTCTTTCGATTCTCAGGCGGATTTTGTGACTCGTTGAGCAACTCCATCAACGCTTTGACTTTGCTTGAAGTGCCCACGGAGGAAGTCTGTAATTCTTCCTCATTTTCATCGGCGTTTGGGGCCTGCCAGAGTTTTGCGAGGGATGGCGGCAATAGCCCTGGATGACACGCCGCCTGACGCAGACGTAAAAAATGCTCCAAAATAGTGAAGATGGAAAGCTTTTTAGAATCGATAGCTGACGCATCAATTTCGCCTAGCTCATCTAAAACTTCCTTTTTTACGGACAGCAGAAGCGCATCATAAAGTTCCCGCTCGCCGTCGGATAATTCCACCAGCACCCGGTTCTCCGTTAAGGGCGGTAATTCTTTGAGTACATCGTTGCGGTTTCTTCTTAATAAGAGTTGTTTAGCGTAGGTAAAAACTTGCAGTAAGTCTGGATTTAGCACTTCCAGCTGGGCCCTTAAATCGTCGACCTTATTCTCAATGGGGGTACCCGTAAGTCCAATTCGGTTTTGAGCGGTCAAAGTGAGCGCCGCTTGAAAAACTTTAGTCTCTCGATTCCGCAAAAATTGGGATTCATCAAATACGACGGTTCGCCAAAGGGCTGAACTTAAAGCCAAAACGTCCTGCCGCAAAAGTCCATAACTCGTAATGACGACCTCATTTTCGGAAAGCTCATTTTTAAACACACTACTTCGCATGGCGCCGTGGAAAATCCGGGGCTGAAGATCTTCCCGGAACTTTAAAATCTGACTCTCCCAGGTCCATATTAAAGATGTCGGACAAACAATTAACGCCGGTCCGCGCAGCGCCGCTAAGGCTTGGATTGTTTTTCCTAAACCCATGTCATCGGCCAAGATGACGCCAAGTCCCGCCGAAAAAGCTTCCAAAATCCAAGCGACTCCCTGCGTTTGATAATTCCTTAGTTCACCACGAAATCCTAGCGGCCTTGGCATCGCCCGGTCTAAGGCGTCCGGAAAAATGGATCTCAACTTTCTAAAGGCCAACTGCTCAGCTGGAATAATTTTAGTTCTATCACCTAGAGTGAGCTTTTCCGCATTAGCGTCAAGAATTTTTGAAACCAAATCCAAAACGGAAGCCGATGCTAAATTTGCAAACGCTATAGTCAAATCCTGGGTGTCATCTTGGGTTGACTTTATTTTCCCTAAAAATTCCGCCGCCTCGGCGTTTTGAAATTTATAATATTCATTTGTTCGCAAGCCCAATTTAGAAAAAGCCATTTGCTTGAGGGAATTCTCCGCCACCGAGTCCCGCTTAAAAAATATAGTTTCCTTGCCGCCCGTTTCCTCAGGGTACTCCAAACGCGCAACTACTCCTAGGTGCAGACCACTTAAACTTTCGACGACGAGCTTGAGCTGAGGCTTAACGTTTACAAAATTAGGAACATCCTCAGGATTAAACTCGATCTGAAATTTTTCTTCGCGAAGCCTTGGTAAAAGCTGCCCAAACAAAAACTCAATTTCACTAGGTTTACTGAAGAGAGCTCCTTGCTCAGATAAATAACTGCGCTCTTGCTCCTGCAGTTGTGGTTGGTGGATGAATTGCAATGAATCATTGGTTTTTGCAAATACCCCACCGATAGTTTGTTCAACTGCTTCATGTCGCCAAAGTTTTAATTGGTATTGCCGGCCCTGACGTTTGAGGCTGACTCTCGGAGACAAAATTTGCTGGTTGAGCTTTACGGGTAACTCGCCCTCCGCAAGCTTTAAAACTAAGCTGCCCTGCTCGGAAAGCAGCGGAGTAATTCGATACCAGAATGCACGATCAAGCAACCTTCCACGGTATTCCTGTAAAATCTCGTCAATCTGCAAATCGGTTCGTGTGGCAATTAACCACGGCTCCGTAACGCGGCCCGTTTTTTGCCCGCCAATGTGCGAAACTAAACTTCCGCGAAAAAGACGTCTCGGCTCGCCATAATACCTTTGTAAAACCAGTCGGCCATGTTTGCTCAAATGATCGTCCGCGATGAATTCCAGAACGTAGCAAAGTGATTGATTTAACTTTTCCGCGACGGACTTGCATTCCTGGTTTTGAAAAGCCACCAATGCAGCCACGGTATGGGCACAGGGTTCAGGTTCTTCACAGTCTGAGTAAAAATCGTCTTCCTCTGGCCAAACTTGAACTTTTACCGCCAAGGTTGCTTCCGGAGGTTTCACCGAAAACAAAAATTCCGCATCATCCTTCGTAAGTAAAGTAACGGAACCCGAACGCGCCCACGCTACCCCTTTGGACCAAATACCAGATTTAGTAATTTTTTGAACCCTGGAATAAAGCGCGTCCAGCTCTTTTCCTTCGTGATCCGCCACCATGAAACCGAACTATCAATGAATGTGTTCACACGTATATAGAAATATGAAACGGCAGTTATTTAGCGGCCCTAGCTGGAGAATTGGGAACTCGAGGTTCCACTGCAGGGGAAATATTCTCATCGTAGGGGTTTGCCGGAACCTCGCGAGAATGGCGCTCCGATGCCCCGCGCAACATTTCCGTGCAGAGTGTATTAGCAAGGCTCAAATAGCCTTGGGCATAGGTTTGGAAATTTACGCGGGTTGGTGTGCCGATCCCATTGCTGCCGGTCACCATAGTGGGGCGAATTTGTTCCGTAGGAAGTTCTAGCGGAAAATTAGCAGAGCCATTCACTCGGCCTGGATTGCCCAAGAATTCCTGCAATGCGGATATACTTGGAAAACTTCGCACAATAAAATTTCGTGCCGACTGGGGGCCCAGGTTTGGCGAACTTATAACCATGGGAATTCTTACGGTATAGTTGCCGTTTGCGGCACTAATGTTTGCCGTAGGTGGCAAAGTAAGGCAGGGCGTGCCTTGGCCCTCCGTACAAACTTCGCGAACATTATAGAGTCTGGAGCAAGTCTCGCCATTAAGTTGAACCCCGTCAAAGACGATCGCTTCAACATCGCAAGATGGTGCGCCCGCTATCTTACGAAAAAGAATTGTACCTTGAGCCGGCGTAGGAATATTTTGAATTGTCAAAGCTGTGTTGGATTCAAAATATACAGATAGGTAATCTGCATTTGCTGCCCTTCGTACGTTCATGGTCTGCGGTGAACTCACCGTAGATAATGCCATGGGTCCAACTCCGCCTTGATTGATGTTATTCACACAAGTGTTCTCGCTAAATACGGAGGGCGCCATTCGGGTAAAGCCTGGTCCACGATTTGGACATTCCGTCGCACGGCTGAGATCTTCCGGCGTAGCATTGCCACTTCGAAGGCCTGCGACAAGATTGTCAATTTGGGCTGAGCAGGGCCGAAATGTACTTAACGTTGGAAAAGCTAAACTCGTAGGCGCAGCAGCCTGCCTTCGTGCACCTGAACTCCGGGGAGCCGCTGAGGTGCCCGACCCGGCAGGACCGCGATCGTCTGGATGGAGCGGCGCCTCACTTCTAGAAATTATGCAACTAGGCCTTGCTTGGCCACGAACGACCCGATTTTCAATCTGGTGATTCAAGCCTGAAACTACGGTGTCGCAAGGTCTACCCGTAACTCCGCCACAAATCACAGGAGGCACGGAAGGTACCGTAATATCCTGAGCATACAAACTTAAAGAGTTTACAAAAAATAAAATGAAGGTCGGTGCGGTTAGGCGTTTGAAAATTTTCAAACCCATCCGAAGGCACAATTCCATTTTTTTAAAATAAAGGCCGCTCATATTTTTCACATCGGGATTTGGGCCCAAATCCCTGAATCGGCATACTTTGCCCCGTCACGCCCCCCACGGCGGGTTAGATTAAGTTTGATTTATACAAACAAAACGTTTAAGAACCCCGCCATTGGCGCCCCCTGGCCATACAAAGAACTTTATGAAAAAGCTCACCGATCTTTCATCCCCCATAAGCTGGTTGTTTTTTGGATTGAGCACATTCTTGGGCCTTTACGTTTTATTCCAACCTACGGCCATGGAGTTTGGGGTTTTCGTATTGATAGATACGCTTTTCTTGGCGCCGGCAGTTGCTCTAAATCAATACCTTTTTTTGAATGCGTACCCGGACGCGGCACTCTACTTTCCGGAAGTCCTTGAAGAAAAAATCCAAGCCCTCAACTTAGAGAAACAGCGCGAGCTATTTCTTTCTTTATTGCGTTTCCCTAAACGCAGGGCAAAAAGCATCGCGGTTGGAAGCTTCATCAAGGTAATGCTCACGTCGGCAATGGTGGTGGTGTTTTACTGGCACCACGAAGGCTCGCACCTCATTCAATTTCTTAAGATGGCTTTTTTGGAATCCATCACCATGACTTTTCTGTACGGCGCATCCTACATAGAATTCCATGATCTCATCTCGCAGACCCTTGCGCGTTTGCATAAAAAATACGATTGGCGGGAAGTTTTTGAAGGCATAACGCTTCCCCCTTTAGGCGTGGAAACGCTAAATCCAGAACACATCACCATGATTTCGGTAGTTCTCTGGACCATCGCCCTATCCTCCTTGATTTTGATTTCCGGGGGTCCGGACTCCATGAAATTGCTTGCCTATAAAACGACGGCGGTCTCGGTTATGGGTTTTTTCCTTTTCGGAAGGCTTTACTATCTAAATAGGAAACATTTACTCCAGGGCCTGGAGTCTATTTTTGAAACCTTCGACGCCTTCGACATCAACGGCTTTGATGAGATCTTGCCCCTACATTCCTCGCTGCATCTGGCTCGGTTCGAAAAAACTTTCAATACCCTCACCCACCGGTTGCGGGCGCGGGAAAAAGAAATTGCCGAATGGATTATCTTTGAGACAGAACAGAGCCGATTTCGCGCCATTGGCGAAATCTCCGGCCTCATTGCCCATGACCTAGCGGGACCACTGCACGTGGTGAAGTTTTGCACTGAAGAGCTATCCGAGCAAATCAAAAACCCAGGGGTACAAACCCATCTAGAACAGCTTACCTTCAATACGGAGCGCGCTTTGGATCTTGTTTCTTCTTTACGATCTTACCTCCGGAACAATGTTGCCAGGGTCCCTAAGTGCTTGCTGAATGAAGCGCATATGTACGTACTGCAGCTACTGAACATGCAATTCCGCAAAGAAAATCTTTTTCAAACTATAGATTTTCAAGTGGATGAAAAACTAAATCAACTCTACCTTAAGATTTCAAAAAACGACTTGGTGCATATCTTGTATAACCTCTATAAAAACAGCTCTGAAAATTTATTGCAGAATAAAATTCTCGGTGCCCAAGTGGCTTCTCGTCTCTTTCGAAAGGCGGAGGACCATGTTGAAATCGTAATTTCGGACAATGGTACCGGGCTCTCAGAAATTAAATTCGAGGAGCTCACATCGGACAAGGCAAGTACCACGGAAAAAAGCCCAGTGCGCGGTGGATTAGGACTGAGACTTACGCGCAGGTTAATTGAACGCAACGGAGGTGAGTTAAAAATCCTGCCTACGCAAGCACGAAGTGGCACTCAGTTCCTGCTCACCTTGCCCATCCTATTGTCCAATGAAAAAACCAAACCGCCATACCAACTTTTGGCGTCCGGAAGCATTTGAAGATGAATTCCATCAACCCCGAAAAAATATGGATCCTTGAGGATGAAGCCGGATGCCGATTCGTTTATGAACAAATTCTTGGAATTCGGTATTTGGTAAGGTTTTTTGAACGTCTCACGGATTTTAATATGGCGCTTGAAGCCGGGGGCGAGTTCCCCGATCTCATCATCGCAGACCTTTGCTTGGCCGACGGTTTTTTTCTGAATATCAATAAACAAGAAGGGTTTAATCTAAAAATGCCCGCGATTCCCTTCATCATCGTTTCATCCTTGGATGACCTGGATGTACTTCGCCATTGCTTTCAATCCGGAGCCTATGACTACCTTACAAAACCCTTTCAGAAGTCAGAGCTCATTGTAAAAATTGAAAGAATCTTTAAAAAATCATCCGCTAAAACCGCGCCAAGAACGCTCCCTCTCGGCCAGGACCTAATTTTTTCCGAGCTTACCCTCAAAGAACAAAAGATTTTTAATCTCTTTATGGGCGCACGGGAACATCAGCTCTGTAAATCGGAGATTTTGACTAAGGTCTGGGGTGACACCAAAATTGATCCCAAAACAATCGACGTGCACCTCTATAACCTAAGGAAAAAACTTGAGACACATGGCATTGAAATCAAACTCATTGGCGCTGGCGCCTGGGTCATGTCAAACAACCGGATGGACCATCCTCGAGCGAATTGACTCCGGGTCAAATAGTTTCAATTGCGGGGCATAATCGCGCCCAAAGACCAGAGGAACGGCGCCCGTCGCGGCCGCTTTCGCCACCACCAAGGTATTCTTAAATTCGGTGGGCGTCACATCAAATAATTTTAATTCACTAGCTCTAGTTGCATCTGCGTTACTATTACCGTTCACCATCGGGAGTATCCAATCCTTAAGCTCCGCCTCTCCGTTTTGCCGCAGGAAATATTCTTGGTGATACTCCGGGGTCGCGGAGAAATTCGGCATTTCATGTGCCCACTCTTCTCCCCAGAGAAAGCCTAAGCGTTGAAGACATTCTTGAAAAGCATGTTCACTTGCCTTAACCAAAGAGCGTTTTGCGCCAAATCCATACACTAGCGGCGCCTTCGTACCGGGGTGCGGAAATGCAAACGCGCCCATGACGCGGAAATCATTCGCATACCCGGCCAAGTTGAGGTGCACCGGGAACTCACGCATCTGGATGTTGTAAACGTCTTTCAACTTTTCAACATCTTCCGCAATGGATTCGGCAATTTCCCGACGCAAAGGAGGAGTGTTTGTGAACCAAGAATAGAGCACAGCATCACGCTCAAGAAGTTCCCCCACGGCGGACTCCACAGCGTCCCACCAATTCGTGTGGCAGGCCGCGCCATTTGAAATGGAAAATTTCCAGTTCGCCTCCGCCGAAGAGGCGGGAAAAATTTCGTCAATGGTCGCGTTAGTCACGAACTCGCCACTTGGGCTTAGTTCCTTAAAATCTAGGCTAGTACCTGACGCCGAAGATTCCAAAAGGCAGATTCTTTCGAAGAGTTCAAAATAGGCTCTAACCCACAGTCCTTCCGAGGCATTTCCCGCGGCACTGCCTGTAACGCCGCGAACCCCGTTGGAAGCACACAAACCAACGAGCTCTAAAGTCAATGCGCCGATGTTTACACTTTCCGAAAAAACCTCTAATTCACCCCAATGGGGCGGGAGCGGGTACTTGGTCTGCAGAGTTTCTAAATAAGGGTATTTCATTGTGGGCCTCCAAGATTTGTTCGGCAAAATTCCGGTAATGTTCAGTGGCCCAATCGACTATTTTAAAAAATGAGTTTAGATTGTAATTTAATCGCTTGCTCAAAAGCTGGTTAATAATGGCCACATCATCGGCCACGTGATCCTTGTCAATTTCCGCATGGCGAGTCAGTACCGTCATGACTTGCGGTGAGATGCCGCAGTATTTTTCTAGGTCTGCAACAAATGGTGGTACCACCAACACAGTAAAATATTCGGCCCATAAAGCATACACAGCGTAATTTAGGGGATCAGCTTTGATGGCCGTGAGAATAAATTCATTTAATTTTTTTATAGCCGGCAGCACGTGGAGACGGGCCTTTACGGCAGGATTAAGATTGAGGCTGGCTAAGTCCTGCGCCGCCCACAGATCGTGACCCATTTCTTCCGGAATCCTCTTTTGAAAACTTTCGGCACAATCCAGTTCACCTAGCTGAGCCGCCATTTGCGCCGCAAGTTTAAGATGACCAGGCGTCTTAGCCATAATGTACTTAAGGTTAAAATGATAAAATCCCAAGTGACTCTCCGTAAGGTGTCCTAACCGGGTTTCACGAAAAATTGGGTTATGTAGCAACTCCTGCTCCGCACAACTCTCCACCCTAAACTTTAGAAATTCTCCGGGCGATGATTTTACATATAAAGACATTTTTTACCTCGACGCTAAACTGTGATTTGATTTCAACAATGCAGAGCCCTGCCGCGAGTAGAAAAGCAATGGCTCTGCGTTGTCTTCAAATGATTACAGTGACAATAGAGCGAATTTTTTTTTCATTTCATCCCCCTTTCATTATTTTTTGCTGTGGAATCCGAAAGCTGGTTGATGGGCCCGGCACAAAACTGGTTCATGAAAATGAGCTGCGCTTCCTTCGTAAAGAATTTTGTGAAACGAAGCAGGTAGCCCCAACGATCCGTCACGCTGGTCGATGACACGCAAAAGCCAAGTTTATTCAACAGGTGCAATTGCACCGTGTTTAAAGGGGAGATTTCAATTTCCAGGCGTTCAATGCCTTTTGCCGCAAGGGCGAAACTTAGAAAACCGATGAAACCCTGGAAAATCCCAGCGCCGCGGCTTCGTTTAGTGAGAAGTACGTACCGAATATAATAGGTGGACCAGTCGGTGGTCTGTCCAATGACGGCGCCGACCATGATACCTTGCCGTTCATCATAGATTGAAAATCCGTCACAAAATTCGGAGAGAAATTTTCGTTTATGCACGTCAAACTTATTGAAGGAGAAAGCCTCATTGCGGTCTTCAATCAATTCCTCTGGATCCAATGTCTGATCGTTAAGAAAGCTCGTTATCTCCTCGTGGCTCGCAACCCTGAGGTTAATGCCGGGCGCAATTTCCCCGAATAAACTTATAAAGTGATTCCATTCAATATTCCACAACTGGGATGAAAGTGACTTAGCCAAAGTTTCCCGGCTTAGTTCTTTCCTCAGTTCAGTTGATGAAAAATTTGTGGACTCAAGACCCCCGTCTTCTGAGCCAAACATTTTTCTTACCCTTCCCCCTGTTAGACAACCCGACTTTATATTTACGGACAAATGCGTCTACCTAAGAATTCTTAAGTTTAAGTTAAGATTTCTTAGGTTCTTCGCGAGGTCCCATGCGGTTAGTCCTAAATGAAGGGGGACAGAAATGAATCATTCCATTCCGTCGGTTGATTTATCGAACTTTAAAAATGCCTCCGCGACCATCCAGGAGGATTTGAGCCGCACCATTGGTGATTCGCTTTCTATCACCGGATTTATCGCGGTGGAAGGGCACGATTTAGATTTGGACAGGATACAAAATGCATATAACTTAGCCCAAGAAATTTTCACCCTGCCGCACTCAGAAAAAACGAAGCATGTAAAATCAACGATGACCGGCATGCCGCGAGGTTTTGCTGTATTCTCGCCGGAAGAAGACCCTTCTGAGTTCTTGGCGGAATACAAGGAAGCTTGGCATTTCGGCCCGGACATCTCAGAAAAATACCCGGTGCAGAATCTTTTGAATGCTACTAATTCCTGGCCGCTCAGGGATGAAGCCGGCAAAGAACTGCTTTCCAATCTTTATTCCTCAATGCACGAAATTGCTCTCACGATCTTGGATGCGTGCTCTCTCTACATTGGGAAACCGGTTCACTATTTCCGCGAAATGGCCCAAGGCGATTCCTTATTCCGAATGCTGAAATACCCGGCCATACCGGAAAGCTACCGGGGCCCCCGCGTCCGCACCAAAGCCCACGAGGACCTCGGCATGCTTACTGTGATGTGTGAACCAACGGCGGATGGGCTTGAGTTTTTAAGTCCGGACGGGACCTGGAATAAAATCTCTGATCTTAAAGGAAAATTCCTTATCAACGTAGGTGAAATGCTAGCAGACATGACCAACGATCTTTTCCACAGTCCCATTCACCGGGTGGTGGGCCCTGATCAACGAAACGAAAATCGTTTTTCTCTCATCGCCTTTATCATGGCTAAAAATGAGACTTTTATGGGGCATTTGCACCATTCAAAAAAAATCCACTCTTTGTCCGTAAAGGAGTACCTTGCCCTTAAGATTCCGCAACTTCCGAGTTACTGAATCCTTAGGTAGCAAAAAAATCCATGAAATTTGAACGTGCCTCCCAATGTGAAACCGAGCGCCTTAACGAATTACGCAAGTATTTCATTCTAGATACTCCAGAAGAGTCTATTTATGACGAACTCACCTTCCTCACCTCAACCATCTGCGGAACTCCAGTGGCCGCCATCAGCATCATTGATGAAGATCGCCAATGGTTCAAATCAAAATTTGGCACGGACCTTAAAGCCACACCTCGTGAGGTCGCATTCTGCGCCCACGCCATCGAACAACCCGAGGTTTTTGTGATCGATGATGCTCTAATGGATGAACGATTTGCCAAAAATCCCTTGGTTACCGAGGGCCCGCGGATTCGTTTCTATGCAGGCGCTCCGTTGATCATGAACTCGGGCTACCCCATGGGCACGCTCTGTGTCATTGATCAAAAACCGCGGCAGTTTTCCCCGGCCGATATGCGGAATCTTCGCATACTCTCCAACCAGGTGATAAAACTCATGGAGTGGCAACGAAGTAAAATTGAACTTCAAGAAAAAGAACTCGCCATTAAGGAAAACCAACTCAAGCTTATTGAATCGGAAAAAATGTCGGCCTTAGGCACCATGGCGGGAAGGATCGCGCATGAAATCAACAACTGCCTTACCGTGGTCAACGGGTATGCCCAAAACTTGAAACAACAATGCATCCGTGAAAACTTTGATCCAAATCAGGTGCAGCTGATCACCTCTAAAATCCAGTCAACCGTCATGAGAATCGCAAAAATTGTCCGGGGGATTTCGCTTTTTTCCCGGTCCGGGCGGGATGACCCTTATGAAGTAGTGTCCGTCGCGTCCATCATTTCGGATACCGTAGAGTTTTGTCGAGCTCGTTTCAAAGCCAGTGAAGTCAGTCTTGAGGTCAAATGTCCCGAACAACCAATTTTGCTGGAATGTCGGTCCGTCGAAGTGAGCCAAGTGCTGCTAAACCTTTTGAACAACGCATTTGATGCCGCCAACCAAAATTCAGAAAAAAAGTGGGTGCAAATCGAGGTGATAGACGCCCAATCTATTTTGCGATTCTATGTCACCGACTCTGGCCTAGGAATTTCCAAGGAGATTCAGAAAAAAATCATGACTCCATTTTTTACGACAAAATCCGCAGGAAAAGGCAGTGGCCTTGGCCTTAGCATTTCGAAGGAAATTATCGAAAAACATCACGGAAAATTCTATTTAGATGCGTTCTGTCCCAATACGCGGTTTGTGGTGGAGCTGCCTAAAACTCAGATGGATTCAAATACCGTGGCTACACCCTGACCAAAACCGATACACATGGTGGCCACCCCAAACTTTGCATTTTTCGCCTTCATCAAATGCAATAAAGTACCAGAGATCCGGCTGCCGGAACAACCCAAGGGATGACCTAGGGCAATGGCGCCACCGTTGAGGTTCACCTTCTCTGACATTTTTTCAAGCAGACCTAAGTCTTTTAGCACCGGTAACGACTGGGCCGCGAAGGCCTCATTGAGCTCCCATAAATCAATATCATTGAGTTCAAGCTGGGCTTTTTTTAGTGCTTTCTTTACGGCCGGTACGGGTCCATAACCCATAATGGATGGGTCACAACCGGCTGCCGCCATGGAAAGAACTTTAGCCATGGGTTTTAAACCCAAGGATAACGCACGTTCATAGGAAGTCACCAAGAGGCCTGAAGCTCCATCAGAAATTGCCGATGCATTTCCCGCCGTAACGGTGCCATTTTTTGGGTCAAAAACTGGTTTCAACTTTAAGAGCGCATCTAATGATGCGTCAGCGCGCACGACTTCATCGTAATCAAAAACTTTAAGCGCACCATTTTCGTCATGCCCCTGCATGGGAACGATTTCATTTTTAAACCGACCCTCCTGGGTTGCGGCATAGGCATTCTTCTGGGAGCGCAGAGCAAATTCATCTTGTTGCTGCCGCGAGATCCCATGCATGCGCGCCAAAAGTTCTGCCGTAAGACCCATCACACCGGATGCCTTCGCAAGATCCTTACTCAAAGCTGGATTATAATCTAGCCCGTGATTCATAGGCACATGGCCCATATGCTCAACTCCGCCCACGAGGTAGATATCACCTTCTCCCGCTTGAATATTGGTAGCGGCAATGTGCAACGCCGACATGGAGGAACCACAAAGGCGATTTATGGTTTGTGCACTCACGGTATGCGGTATGAGTTGAGTCGCTAAAGCTGCGTTCCTGGCCACGTTGTAACCTTGTTCTAGCGTCTGTTGCACACAACCCCAAATGACGTCATCGATTTCGGCGGGATTGACGGCTTTGTTTTGGGCGAGCAATGCCTTCATGGTTTCCGCCGAAAGCGTCTCGGCGCGTACATTCCTAAACATTCCTCCCTTGGAGCGGCCCATGGGGGTTCGTAGAGCATCCACCACGACGGCGTCCCGAGGATTCAATTGATTTTTTTTTCTCATAACATGCTCCTTAAAGAAACCGACTCAATGCCGCCTGAGGCTCATAAAGTTTGCCCAGGGTTTTGCTGTATTTTTCTGCGCGCTCAAGCCACTGCGTACCGCCCGTAGCCCTAGCCCATTGAATGATTCCTCCGCGAAACGGCGGAAAACCTAAACCATAAATCAAACCCATGTCCGCTTCCGCCGCGGAACCGATGACCTTTTCGTCAAGGCAACGCACGGTCTCCATCAGCATGGGGATCATCATGCGCTCAATGATCTGCTCATCGGAAACACTTTTATTGTCGGCATCAACTGCACTTGAAGCTACGATTTTTTTCAGAACGCCAAAGGCTTCTGGGTCCACCTCTTTTTTGGGCGCACCGCGTTTGTCGGCTTGGTAACGATAAAAGCCAACTCCGTTTTTCTGACCAAATCTTTTTTGTTCATACATGGCGGAAAGCGCCGTAGGTCCGGAGTTTTTCATACGATCGGGAAACTCGGCCGCCATCACGGAGTCGGCGTGCTGGCCGGTGTCTAAGCCCACTACGTCTAGGAGATAGGCAGGACCCATGGGCCAGCCCCATTTTTCCATCACCTTATCGATGCGCAGAAAATTCACCCCGTCGGCCACAAGCTTCGTAAAGCCCGCAAAATATGGGAAAAGGACGCGGTTCACGAAAAAGCCAGCGCAGTCATTCACCACGATGGGAGTTTTTCCCATGGTCACGGCATAAGCTACGGTAGTCGCAATGGCGGCCTCTCCCGTTTGTTTGCCGCGAATCACTTCCACAAGGGGCATGCGAGGTACCGGATTAAAAAAGTGCATCCCGCAGAAATCTTCTGGGCGCTTCAGCGCCGTGGCCAACCTAGAAATAGAAATAGTTGAAGTGTTGCTGGCCAGAATGGTGCCTGGCTTCACTAAGCCTTCAACTTCTTGGAGCACTTTCTTTTTAACTCCTTCGTTTTCAACGACGGCCTCCACCACAATGTCCACGGACTCAAAGTCCCCGTAGGATAAGGTTGCGCGGATGCGTCCTAAAACTTCTGCCATTTGTGCTGTGGTCATTTTGCCTCGGCTCACTTGCTTCTCAAGCAGTTTGCCGGCTTCAGCAAGGCCCAATTCGAGGGATTTCTGCGCGATGTCTTTCATCACGATAGGTACGCCCCGGGATGCTGATTGATAAGCAATACCGCCCCCCATGATTCCGGCGCCCAAAACCGATGCGACTTTTACGGGCCTAGCGGATGCCGCCTGTTTTTTTGCGGTTTTCTTCAGCACCTGATCGTTGAGAAAAATTCCAACGAGTGACCGTGCCGCATCCGTTTTGGCAACTCTTGCGAAAGCGGCAGCTTCAAAGGGCAACGCTTCGTCCCGGGATTTTTGTGCGCCTTTTTGTATGGCATCGATGGCGGCTACGGGGGCTGGATAATGCGGGCCAGCCTTTCCGGCCACAAATGCTTTTGAACCATCGAAGGCCATGGTGGATTCAATGGCATTCAAAGTTAAAGGCGCCTTTTTTTGCTGCTGCCTTTGCCGCCAAGGCAATTTCCCTGAGATGGCTTGTTCTAAAGTAATTTCCGCTGCACTGCGTAAATTTTCTGGGGCAACCACGGCGTCCACTGCGCCAATTTTAAATGCAGCTTCTGCGCTGTTTTGTTCACCGCCCGCAATCCATTCAATCGCATTATCCGCGCCGCACAATCTAGAAAGCCTAACCGTGCCGCCCCATCCGGGTATGATTCCAAGCTTAGTTTCCGGTAACCCAAGTTTAGCTTTTGGCGTAGACACCCGGTAAGTAGCACATAACGGAAACTCAAAACCTCCGCCTAAAGCAAAACCATTGAGGACCGCTACACTAGGGTAAGGTAAATCTTCAATGCGCGAAAATACCGTATTGGTTTTTAAAAGCCAGGTCGCAATGGATTTTTCATCTTGGGTAAAAAGCTCCGTAAATTCCAAAATATCGGCGCCCACGACAAACACATCTTTGCCGCTGGTGAGTAACAAACCTTCGATTCCTTTTTCTTGCTCAAGTTTTGCAAGTGCGGCATCAAGGTCCTGAATAGTTTTTTGATTGAACTTATTGACGGACTCGCCCTTAAGATCAATGCGAAGCTCCGCAACTTTCCTGGGTGTTTTGCCCCCGCCCAGAACGGCGTCCCCCACCAGAAGACTAAAACTTGGTCCTTCATATACGGTTAAAACACCCATGCGCGCTCCTTCTCAAAGAAATTATTTTCACTTAAGTGTCATGAAAAGAAAAGCATTGAGCAAGAATTACATCCGAAAAATTGGCGCCGTATAAATTCCGCGGCGCGCAAGCACAAACAAAACTGCTCGCCAAAGGCAACCAAATCCGTACTTTAAACTTCGCTGAAAGTTGATGGAAGAAGCGTCTTTAAAATATTTTGTGGGGCAAGTGATCTCGGCAATCCGAAAACCGGCAAAATGGGTTTGCACGAGCATTTCGTTATCAAAAATAAAATCGTTGTCGTTCACCTGAAGGGGCAAAGTTTCAAGGACCTTACGGGTAAAGGCGCGATAACCCGTATGATATTCCGAGAGTTTCATACCCGTCAGCACATTTTCCGCAAAAGTGAGGAACCGATTGGCGATGTATTTGTAAAGCGGCATCCCGCCCTTAAGGGCACCGCCGCCCAGGATACGCGAAGCCAGCGCCACATCGTAGAGGCCGTTAGCTAAAATTCCCGCCATGGCCGGAATGAGCTTTGGCGTATATTGATAGTCCGGATGCAGCATAATAACGATATCGGCACCTACTTCAAGGGCCTTCCGATAACACGATTTTTGATTCCCGCCGTAGCCTTGGTTTTTTTCGTGTACAACGACGTGCTGTACTCCGAGCTTACGAGCAAGCTGCACCGTGTCATCTCGGCTGCAATCGTCCACCAAAACGATTTCGTCTACGATGCTGCGGTCAATTTCTAAAAGGGTTTGGTGTAGGGTTTTTTCCGCATTGTAAGCGGGCATGACCACCACAACTTTTTTTCCAAGGATCATAGACCACTAGATTAGTGAAATTTCGTGTCTTTCACAATGTCCTTATTAGCCGGCGGCGGCGCTTTTGTCCCGTAATCGAATAGAAAAGGGATCATCTCCTGACATCTGCAACCGCCGCTGCGGATAAAAATCTACATTCTGTTTTTGTAAGAAGGCGATGAGCTTCTCCCGAAGGATGCACCTGAGATCAAAGGCTTCGGAAGCGTTCCTGGCGCCCACCAAAAATCTCACTTCCATTTCAGAGGGCGTCATATTTGTGACTTGAACTGCCGAAACTTTTCCGTCCCACAGGCTACAATTGTTTATAATACGGTAAAATTCTGCCCTTAGCTCGTCAAGCGGCGCATTAAAATCCACATAAATCATTACGGTGGCAACTAGGTCGGCCGATGCCCTGGTCCAGTTCTGAAAGGGCTTTTCCAAAAAATAGGTGATGGGCACCACGAGGCTGCGTTTATCCCACAGCCTAATGACCACGTAGGTGAAGGTAATTTCTTCGATGCGCCCCCACTCGTTTTCAACGATGACCACGTCATCGATTCGGATGGGTTGCGTAAACGCGATTTGAAATCCGGCAATGAGGTTAGTGAGGGATTTCTGCGCCGCCAAACCAACGATTACGCCAGCCAGACCCGCCGATGCAATCAAGCTGCTCCCAAACCGACGGACATTATCAAAGCTCATGAGAATCATTGAAACCGCGATGACATATAAAAACACCAGAATCAGTTTTTCTAAAAATTGTACTTGGGTGCGGATTTTGCGCTGCCGTAAATTATCGGCCCGGGAGGTGATGTCCAGATGCAAATACATACTGAGTTTCACCAAACCTAAAATTCGCGCAAGGAACCATGTGAATGAAAGGATCAGCGCAATATTTAAAATGTCCATGGCACGATTCCGGAAGGCCGTGTCCAGGAAAATGAAATAGGTGGTTAGCTTTGCGCCAAGGGAAATGAGCAGGAAAAACAATGATTTTTTGAAATGGGCGCCCGCTCGAAAATTGAAGGGCACATAGGCTTTAGCGACCAAATATCGCTGCAACAATAGTAAAGTAATTATATTTACAACATAAGCCACTCCGGTAAGTAAACAAAAGCATACGATACACTTCATGAGGGGACCGGGGAAGACCAGCAGGAGTTTTTCCAACATTTTAAAATCAAGAAACGGAAGCGCAGGACGGTGTCGCCTCTGGCTTGGAATCTTGCTCCCATTCTGGATCTTCACATAAAGCCTCCAAGGATTTTCCTTCTGCGGCGACGCCATAGACGGCGGCTACTCCTGCGGCAGCTATCATAAGCGACGCCCCGAGCAGATAACCGTAGAACACTTGGGTGCGCTCTCCCGTTTGAATGAGAGCACCAAATAAGGTGGGCGCAAGTACTCCGCCCACTGCGGTACCTACCGCATAAAAAAGTGCAATGGCCATCCCCCGCATTTCCACCGGGAAAAGTTCACTAACCGTGAGGTAAGCCGAACTCGCCGCTGAAGAAGCCACAAAAAACACCAAGCACCAAAGCGCCGTCTGGGTTTGCGTCGTAAGCCAGCCTTGCTGAAAAGCGTAGCCCGTGAGCGCTAATAAAATGCCGCTTACGCCATAGGTGGCCGTGATCATAATCTTACGTCCGAAGGTATCAAAAAATCTTCCGAGCAAAATCGGCCCCAATAAATTCCCGAAGGCAAATGGCAAAATGTAAAGACCAACCCGCTCGGAAGGTACTCCATAAAATTTATGCAAAACTAAGGCGTAAGTAAAAAAGATCGCATTGTACGCAAAAGCCTGCGCAATCATAAGCGAAAGCCCCAGCACGGTTCGTTTGCGATGATGGAATAATAAAGTTTTTGCAATCGATTTGAAAGTTACGGTGCCCTTTGGAATGATTTCACTGGTTTTTGTTTCGGCAAAGACGGCTGAGGGATCATTTGTTTTGATCTCCCGCTCGATTTCATCCACGATGGCTTCTGCTTCCGCAGACCTTCCGTGCAATAAAAGCCAACGCGGACTTTCGGGCACATAACGGCGCACTAGCAATATCGCTAGGCCGAGGACCGCACCACTACCGAACGCCAAACGCCACCCTAGCCACTGCGGAAAATACAATGGGTTTAACAAAAACAAAGTAGAAGCCGCGCCGATGGCGGTGCCCATCCAATAAGTGCTATTTATCGCAAGGTCCGCATGGCCCCTTACCCGTGCGGGTAAGAGTTCATCGATGGCAGAATTGATGGCAGCATACTCTCCTCCAATACCGGCTCCCGTGAGCACCCTGAAAAATGCAAAACTCCAGAAGTCCCACGAAAACGCCGTAAGCAATGTGGCAATGAGATACAGTCCAAGCGTTACCAGAAATAATTTTTTTCGACCAAAGCGGTCAGTAAGCCGGCCAAAAATCAGAGCGCCAATCACGGCTCCTAAAAGGTAGGCGCTGGCGGTGAGACCAATTTGGGTATCGGTAAGATTTAGGGCTTCCGGCAGTTTTAGTGCACTTGATATTGCACCGACTAAGGTGACTTCAAGCCCATCAAGAATCCAAGTCACCCCAAGAGCGATGACGACTCGCCAATGCCAGCGGCTCCAGGGCATTTGATCCAAACGGTTAGGGACGGCCGTAGTGAAACTTTGAAGGGCTTGAATCATGAAGTACTCCTTAGATTAAAAAAGTTTATACATGGAATTATTGGCGTTTTCATAGGAACATCTCGCAAACAGTCGAGAACATCGTATTCCCCACTAAAGTCATGGCAGAATTTTTTACGCGAGAAGGTAAAGTGGTGAGCATCCACGCAATTTTTCCGGGCATGGTTTTTACCACGGCGGTTAGTCCAAGGGCAGCCCCCATGGTGATGAGACTGGTATCCGTAAACTCATAAAATCCAATATTAAATATCACCCGATCGGCAACGTGGTTTGCTTCGCGAAAAAACAACGGCGCCGTGATGAGGTAAGCTAAAAAACTAAACCTGCTGTAAACTGTAGGGTTTTTTTCGAAGGCCTTGGCTTTCGCGTTTGCGAGCATGGCTGAACCTCCGTCGGCCAATGCTACATAGGTGAAGAGATTCATCTGCCCCTCCACCGAGAAAAAGGGCGGAATTCCGTGAATGGGGCCGGTCAGAGTACGAAAGATTTCATTTAAAAACACACTATAGGCGAGCCTTCGAAAAATTCTGGTACGGGCCGGGACAACTTTTCCATTTTCGGTAAAATTTGTCTTAAAAAGTCGGTCAATCGTGCGCTCCCGAACGCTTTGCCCCAGGGCTAAAACCGTCTGCAAAGTTACTAAACCGGTAGCTAATTCGGGCGTAAGTCCCGCCATTTTAAAGAAATAAATGTACGTGAATGTGGCGCCCGTAAGCACGCCCTTGGCAATGCCAATGTACATTTCCCCGGTTCTTGGTCGTAAACTAGGATCCGCAAAAATAGTGCGTAGCGAATGGTTGATAGTCGAAAGCCTACTAGCATTCGGCGGCAACGGGGGAAACGCAAACTGTTCAAGTGGTGCACCCCTTTGGGTAAAGGCATCGGCCACGGCACGAACTGCAGGATCTCTAGTTTCGCCTGAATTTTCGCTAATTTCGGGGCCCGTAATGAGGGCTACAGGTGGTGCGCCGGTGGCCCTTCGGATCGCTTCCACATCTTCCACGAGCTCCGGACCCATGGCCCTCACTTCAACTTCATTACCCACCGGCACCCAGCTGAGTTCCACCTCAGCTGCTTTGCCATCGGACATCGGCAGCGTTACCGTAGCGTGCAGGCCATGGCCTTCCAATTTAGGTTCTTCGGCGGATGCCGCAATAACCCAAAAAAAATTTGCCCATAATAAAAAGGAAATAAAGCATCCCCGAAAGATTCTAGATTTTAAGCTTTTCATGGATCTTCTCCTTGGCCGTCGCGCCATAAAAGCAAAATCCAAGCCAAATACTAAAAACTGGTTTATCCTCTCCTCAGGCCGCGAACAGCGGGTGTCATAAACTTTATTTATTTAAGAAACGGTTAGAATCTAAAAAGAAATGAGAGAAAAAATGTCAACCCTCCCAAAATGTTCCTGCGGTCACGGAATTGAAAGTAAGGAAGTGCAGAATCTTCCGGAATACAGCTTTTGGGGTTGGCTCACTTTTTCCATTGGCATCACAACTTCGCCTAAACGCATTCGTTTCCAGTGCCTAAAGTGCCGGGAGATTTTCCATGAAATCAATGAGCCTGAAGAATTGAAAAAATTCTTGGGGTATTAAATCACTGGTTCTGAGCCTCGCAAAATCCCGACCATATAGTTAAGTTCACTCCAAATTATCAAGCACGAACCCACTCCGCCACGGAGCGCACCCAGTCATTATCGTCATTGACACAAGCAATGTGCGTAAGCTCAGCGCCACCATTCTGCTTAAAAAGTTCTTTTCCGCGCAAAGCGATTTCTTCAAGGGTCTCTAGGCAGTCGCTCGCAAAGGACGGACACACAACCGCTAAATGTTTTATTCCTTTTTTCGCCAGTTGGGTAATTTCAGTTTCCGTAGACGGAGTGATCCATTCCGCACGCCCTAGACGACTTTGGAAAGATACGGAGAAAGAAGGTAGCGGAAATTTTTCGGGGTGTGCTCTAACTTCGGAACGCAGTTTTTCCATGAGGGCTTCCGAAGTAGCGTAAGATTGGGCACGGTAACAAAACTTTGGCACTTCCGATGAGCCCGTTAAGGAGCCACATTTTTTCTCAAGGCACGCAAGCGATCCGCTGGTCCCATCCGTCAGCCCGCAGCCGCCTTGTTTAGTTAAATGCCTTACGGGTAAGCCGTGATAGCTCAGCAGCAAATGCTCCGCCGGATTTCCGACTCGTGCGGCGTGCTCAAGCGCATTTCGGATCAGTTTTAACTGGGCATCAATGAAACCAGTTTGATTAAAAAAAGGCGGGATAACTTTAAGATGAAAAACATCCCAATCCCTAGCTAACCACTTATAGGTATATTCAAGGCTTGATCCGGTGGACGACGATGCGTACTGCGGATACATGGGGAACAAAACAATGTCCCGCACTCCCGCCGCACGAAAGCGATGCAAAATTTCACACCAACGATTGCCGTCGGCGTAACGCATGGCATACTCAACCTTGTAGCCGGCACCTAATTCTTCGCCCAACTTTTGGGCAAAACTTGCCGTGTTGCGCCTTAAGGGCGAGCCTAAAGAACTGGTATCTGACTTATCCCAAACTTTTTCGTAGGCGGCCAAGGCCTTGCGGGGCCTGAACGGTAAAATAAAAGCATTTAATAAAAGGAACCGTAGGGGAGCCGGAATATCAATCACCCGTGGGTCGTTTAAAAACTCCCTCAGATAACTCCTGATTGCCTTCGTTGAGAGCGCCTGCGGTGTGCCAAGATTTAAGCAAATGATTCCTATCATAAGGAAAGAAAACCTATGACGCGTCGGGGGATGCCGTCCAGGCATTTTCCGTAATTTTCCTAATGCGAACCTTCCCCCTTGTGAAGCGTGCCTTGCTTCTCTACCATGTACAGATGGTGACTAAGATGTGCAGGATGCACTCAAAGAAATATCGAGAAATCTGCCAAGGAAATGGACTTCATAAAAATGCTATCGGACCGCTAAATAAGCGACTTCCTTCTGAGCTGATTAAAACTACCGCCACTGGGTTTTTAGTCGGATTTTTGGCTAGTATTTACTTAAGTTCAACTTCCCTCGCCGCCGATTCGCCATCCCAAAATTTGCCGGTGACCACCTTAGCCAAAGTGCTTGAATCACCGTTTGAAGACGGCATGAAAGGCGAAGGCCTATTGCCCGCTGACTCCACTATTTTAGAATTTCGGGCCAAACAATTTGCGAACCCAAAAACCAGGGCCCTGGCGCTGAGGGATTGCGCAAATGCCAAGATCATTGATCATGAATTTTTCTGTAAATTCCTTGAAGGTTACGCCAAAGAACTGGCCGATGATGAACGCAAAAAAAAATCCTCCGCCAAAAAATTTACCAAACGTAAAGACCTCATGGCATCCATCATAAGTTTGTTTGGCCGAGGGCACGGCCGTGATGGAAAAAAACATATTTTTGATCCATCGAAAAATATTGATGCTCAGTGGAAGGAATTCAACCGTCTAAATAATTCCGAACTGATTTCCTTATTAAAGGAGGTAAAGTCCTGGGATCAGCTGCAGTGGCTGGCCGTGAAAACCCTTTCTAACCACGATTGTAATGGCCCTGGCCTACCCATGGCCCTCGCCCAAAAGGCAGAAGAATTTTTCCCCGATAGCTATTTGGTCGGCACGGCCATAGAGCTTTACCAAAAAACGGTGAGCTGTTCGGCGAACACAGCACTTTTTAATGAAAACACGATGTCCCTTATGACCCGCGCAAGATTTCGCTTGGGCATGATCCTTACTTGGCAAAACCGGTACGAAGAAGCATTACCCCATCTGAGGTGGGTTGAAAGCCAAGGGGATTCCTACCTTTCCCCAAGGGCCGCCTACTGGTCCTACCGGTGCGCGAAAAACTTAAAGCAAAATCGCGAAGCCAACCAAATTGCCGAAAAAATCATGCAGAAACAGCCCCTCAGCTGGCATCAGATATTGCTCATCGAGGATCCCAAAATTAAAGAAGGCGAGTTCATCGTGAAGGCCGAGCAACCGGTTCAACTTCGCACAGGGCGCCCCGAACTGGACCGACTCATTCGCGTGGTTGAAATTTTTCACCGAGCCGGCGTAACGCAACTGACGACTAAAATTACGACAAAGCTCCTTAAGGATCAGACCATCGTTGAAAAAAATCCGCTAATGAGCCTTTACCTTCTCGCTATGAAACTTCGCGAAGGAGATTACTTAAAAGTTTTCAACGGCACGCTAGGACTTTTACGCGAAGCAAAAGTAGCGCTTAGCGTTAGCGTATTAAAGCTACTTTACCCCAAACCCTGGGATTCTATTGTCGCCACACAGGCTCAGGGCTTGGACCCTCTGCTCGTGACCGCGCTTATGCGTCAAGAAAGCACTTTCAACCATAGAGCGCGATCACGGGCCGGGGCACGGGGGCTAATGCAACTCATGCCCGCTACGGCAAAACGATTTGATCGGAACTCTCCAAAAAAATTGGAGGACCCCACCACCAACATCCGTGTGGGAAGCCAATACCTCCAATTTTTACTGGCGAGGTTTCAAGGGAATATCGAACTTACCTTAGCGTCCTATAATGCTGGAGAGCTTCGGGTGGATGAATGGCTGAGGCGTTACCCAACCGAAGATCGCGCCTTATTTTTTGAACTGATTCCATTTACCGAAACTCGCGAATACGTTTCCATCATTGTGCGCAATTATTTTTGGTACCAATGGCTGGCGAACGTTGACGAAAAATCGGCGCTGGCCGCCGGCACGCTTTCGGAACGCAAAATCGCTTCGAATTACGAAGCTAAACTAAATGCATTGTACTCAACGGCATTTTTAAATAGTGAAAAAATTATCGTAACCCCCTGATGCCCTGGTCATTCGCTTGCGCTTCGGCCCCGCGGCCTAGCTGCACCGGGGACCGTAGCCGGCACCTCGAAGGTGGTCGGTTCACAATGTAAACGCTCCAAACCTAATCGTTGGCCTACCGGGTTGCCCGTCCGCGCTAACGCTTGCCGAAGGCTTCGCGGCAACTGCGACAGCAAGATGCGCAACTCAACCGCCCCCGGTGGGACCATAAAGTTACGGAGTTGGTACTGAAAAGCACCAAAATACAAACCCAGGACGCAAGTCACAGGTTCTGGCAATCGGCGATTCAGTGGCGCATACCAAGAAAGCGGCTGACGTGTCTTGTCCGACGCTAAAATCGTGGTGGTGGTGCGCACGGAATCTAAGATCAACCATCGCTCGAGGTGGGAAAAATCACGGTCCGGATTTTGGGCCATAGAATTTTTTATGACGGCAGAAAAAATCAAAATGAAAAGAATGTATATCGTGCTTAATTTCATACACCATAAGTTTAAACTAACGGGCTCAGGTTCACCCCATGAATTTCCAGTTCCTTATGGCTATTCCTTCCGGGTATCTATTTTGCGACGGGGCAGCAGTCTATTTGCGACCCTAGAAAGAAAGCCCGCGCACCGGTCACCGGTTGTGAGTTCCGATTCATCAAATGTTCCCAAAAGCCCCGAAACTTTTGTGCCGAGAAAAGTCTCAAAGTCTTCTTGGGAAGGCGCATAACTTTCCGCATATCCCAATGCCTTAAGGTAACAAGAAACGGAAAAATCCACAGGCATAAAAACGCTTTCCCCCGCGGCAAAGAGGTCCAGCAATAGTTCAAGCACACTACGGTCCGTAACTTCAGGCGAAGCACTAAAGGAGCTCAAATTTCGCCGAAATGCGCGCGTCAGAGCCTCTAATTTTTGTTCTGTGAGATCAAAGGGTTTGGAGACGATGAGGCGAAATTCATTTAAAACTCGGGCTAGCATGGTGGGCGGGATGACGTGCAGTCTTTTTTCGCGCAAAACATGCAAATAACCTAACAATTTCAAAATTGCAGTCCGTTTTTGTTCATGTATTTTCTCAAACAGTGGATAATCAATAATACGTATTTGAGTCAAGGCACCCGGATTGAACTTTACACGAGCATTCCCTCGTTGACGATCAACTTCAAAATGGACGAACCCATCGACGTCTGGTTGGGCAAACAGGATTTCGTTTTCCTTGTTGTAAATGACATTAAAAATCGGCGCGACTTCCTCTTCCGTCAAACGCTCAGAAAGTGAACTTAATCCTTCACCTTCTGCAAACTCTTCCAGGGCAATTTGACTGTCCTCCATTGCGTCTAGATCAGGCTTGTTCACGACGAATTCGAAACCAGCCCTGCGAGTTTCACCCGTATGATCCGCGTACAACTCAACCAGCTTAGCGTAGGCCTTAGGTTCAAGCGATAGATCCCCCTGCAATTGCAGCAGTCGCTGAACAGTCTCTATGGGAGAACGCAAACGTTTAAACTCGTCGGTCCCATGTCTTTCAACGTATTCTAAAACATAGTCCATTTTAACAATTTCACGTTCTACGGATCGCTTGAAATGCGGACGCAAAAGTTTCGCTGCTACAACGACCCCATCTTCGTCATCCTCCACCAAACCAAACCCCATTCGATGCAGTCTCTGACGAATGCCAGCGTCCTTGATTTTCACTTTGATGACTACCCTCGCCGCACCGGCCCCTTCGATGCGATGAAAATCTAAAATATCGTTGACGTCCACGACCTCTAAAACTTCTGCCAGCTGTTGATACACGTCATAACGATCGGGCGTGCGAGAGTTGTCAAGGGTGTGCCGAATGTGAACCAGGTACTCTTCCGGAAGCAAACGGCGCTGAACAATAATCTGCGATAGACTATCGCCCGTACCATCCAAGGCCTCCAAAAGGATACGCAGCTTTTCGCCAGGGCTCCCGCCAACTCGACCAACGTGGCCCAATAAAAACGCTAGGGTTAGGCTTTTGCGATAGGGCTCCGTCTTTTCAAGCGCATAAAGAATCGCGTTAAGTAAAACCCGCGCTTTTTCCTTATGGACCCCGGCATCGCTGATCACTAATTCAATCAGCCTTTTTTCCATTTTTTTATCGCCCATTAGCCCCGTTGGGCCAACGCTGATATCCAGTAAATAAGAACGCATCTGTGGCGTAAAACTTTGGAACTGCCGAAGCAATCGAGAGGCTCCGATGCCGTGACTTACGACATCCCGAATGGCGGCCGGAAGATTTTGTTTTCCCTGCAAAAATAAAACAAACTCCATTTTTTCGGGCAGAGTTTTGAGCTGATCATTCAAATAAATGAACAGCTTAAATGCCGCGCTTTCAAGTTCGGAGCCCGAATCATATTTAGCTAGGTGAATCAATCTCGCTTCCTGATGGGTGGAGCGGATGGCTTCCGAAAACCGTTCCAACACCGTTGCCCGATCCAAGGACTCTTCAGGAAACACCGAAAAGATATTCTGGATTTCTTCACGAATGGCCACGAGCCGGGCCGCCGGTGCCTGATTTCGAATTGATTGCAGTCTAAGGTTTCGGGCGTGATCTAAAGTGTGAAGCTTTTCAAATATTTCATGCCGCACTTGAAAGTCCCATATAAGCCCCTCGGAAAGGGCGGCCCGAATTTTTTCGACATCGGTGAATTGCGGATGCATAAAAATCCTTCGCAATTCACTATCCGAAAAGCCTGTTGCTCCCCGCTTAGCTAAGCCCATGAACAGTTCCGCTTCCGATTCACGGTTCGCGGGATAGGTATGGTCGCGTCGCATGCGTTCTACAATCAGCCTTTGGAATTCCTCCGAGGAATCCAACCGATATTCATAGGCCGGACCTTTATATCCCACTTTTCCCTGATCCGATTCCAGTTCATGGAGCGCCATATTTTTACTTTGTTTGATGAACACACTCATTTCGGATCCATTGGTTGCCGCCCACAGGCCGGGCTCAGCCAAAAGTTCCTGGGCAAACTCCCAGGTCATCTTCCAGTTTTCTTTCATAAGTGAACGAAAAAACGCCGCGAGCTCCGTGGGTGAAGCGGTATTGATACTCAGGGTTGCATAGGAGAGATGCACTGGATCACGAATGATGCCAAAAAAATCCTCTCTCGATTTGATTCGGCTGCGTAAATGTGAAAAATATTCCTGCCTTCGTTTTGCCCTCGAATCACCCGAGGCCCTCACTAATACGTGGGCCAATCTCGCTACGTGCATCAACGGAAGCCGTGGATCATGAAAGGCTTCAACGCGTAATCGGTGAAGATAAGCTTGTCTTTGCCGATCATTCTCCAAAATCCACCCGGGCCAACGGGTTGAATCAAAATAAAGTACGTCATAATTCTCGGTTTCAAAGGCCGCCGTCACAAAGTGCCTGAATCTACTTTGAACCAAACCTTGCAGTTCGACACTTGCCGTTGGAAGAGTTTTCAACCCATCCAGAATTGCAATATAGTCTCGGTACAAATGAGTATTGCGTATGACAGCCCGGAGCGAAGCATCCAACTCCGATCTAAATAATTTTCGTTTTGACGTATCCCTAAGCCTTTCTTTTAAAGTGTCCACCGTATCTAAAACTTCCATGGGTAAAAAACGTCGGATATTGTTCTCTGCGCGTTCATGGCTAGAATCTAGTCGATCTAACAAACCTGCGGCCAAAATATCCGCACGCCGGTCCCGAGTAACCGAGCTGGTCGTAGCTTGTTCCATGGTACGCGCCACTAGCCAAAAAAGTGCATCATCTAGTCGCTGAGGAATTTCGATTTCAAAGCTATGGTGCACGGCCTCAATTTTTTTAACTACCAATTCGGTGGGCTCCTGAGTGAGAGCTGCTAAAAGATCCTGCGGCAAAGGCTCATCCGACCCTCTGTGTTCACCAAGAAAAATGTAGAGTTTTTCCCATGCAGCGTAAGGACGGTGCGTTCCGCCGACCGTTGCATTTCGATCGGCCAAATGATGAAACACCGTAAGTTTTTCGTAAAGTGTCAATCCGGCAAAATGTGGGGACTCTTCCAGTGCATATAGAGCTGCTAAGAGACCAAGGCGAAACGCTTTAGGGTTCTCCCAATGATAAAAAGTTCGAAACCTCTCGTAATGGGAAAAGTCCCTGCGGGCGAGGAGTTCGCGATAAAGGAGAATGATGCTCTGGGCACCGGCACTGACTACATCATCCACTTTCCGAAAGCCTGGCAACAATGATGGCCAGTTCACGCCATAGATAAATTCTTGATCGTGAGCAACTCTTGCTCCCTCATAAATGCTCGCAATCTTTTCTACGTACAAAGTCACTAAGTCAGGATCGAACTGGCGAAAACCCTGATTCATCAGATCGGTGTTCAGTCGTCTCATCAAAAACAGCACCTGGCCAAATTCTTGCGGTGTTTTCGCTTTTCTAAAATGCTGCGTAAGGCTGGTAGACTTTTCCTCGAGAGTTAAGCTGCTGTACTGCGCCTTCAAATCTGCCAAGGCTTGAGGCAATGGCCGCAAACGAATGTTTTCCATCGCTAACCTAATCGCCCCGCGTAAATCTGCATCCATGTCCGACTCGTGTTTTTTACGAAAGAGGACCGCTAAGCATGCATTTACGGCCTGATTCTTGTCCGGCTCCAATTGAATCCTTCTTTCAACTTCCTGCATTACTTTCAAAAATAATTTTCGATCCCCGGAAGGCCAAAGTTGGGATCCGGTACCGCCAAAATTCGCGCGCTGATTTCCCGGAAAAAGGGTTCGCTGAAGGAAGTGCGGATTCTCCCAGGTGGTCAGCCATACTTCGATTGCCGATTCGAATGTTTCACGACCGTGCTCCTCTCGCAGGTATTCCAAAAAATGTTCTGTCCTAACTCCGTAAGCCACCAAAACATTGTCGGTGATGCTGACATCGGGATTTAAAAGCGCACGCACCACCGGGAGCACAACGCCTCCCATCAAATAACTTCCATTTTCGCTTAGGTACTGACGAATTTCGGCCTTAACCCGTTCTGGCTCACCGAATGCAGAGGGCCAATTTTGACCGGCCCGCTGTTCTAACGTCCCGTATAAAAACACCGCGCTAATGAACCGTCGTAAAAGTGTTTCATCAAGATGGACATTTAACCTTGTGGGAATTGTGGTTTTGCTAAGTTCACCAAAAATCTCAAATACTCTAGATTCCGGAGTAGCGCGCTGCCCCGCCTCGGCTAAAAGACGTAGGACCGGAGTTTTTTCCACGGCGGAGGGAGGTGTCAAGATTGGTGATTGCCGCTCCGATGACCTTCCCGCCAATGCATTAGAAACATCCGAGATCGTTAACCTTAAGGCGACCCTAAGGAAGCTCTTTGCATCTTCAATAATTTGCTCAGATTCCTTCGCAATGAGCTCGCCAATGATAGTGCTTGCCCGCTGTCGATCTTGGCTCAGCTGGAGTGCGCGTTGATTTTTGTCTTGGGCCGCCACCGACATTCGTGCATTTAGATTTTGCGTAATCTCCGAAAAGCCGGCCAGAATACGCTCCCAACGCTCAGGCTCCCCTCGCCCCATGGGCCAGAGGCTCCAAATTTCGGCGCGACGTTTTTCGACTTGTCCCAACAGCCAATGCTCAGCTCCCGGTGGCAGTTCTACGGACTGCGCTACCAAAACCGATAACCTTACAATGGATTCTTCGATCTCGACTAAACTTCCCCTCAGTATGGTAGTTTCCGTCAAACGCAAAAGGGACTGCAGTTTCTGAAGAATATGAAATCTAGCTTCGTGAAGCATAGTTAGATCGAAATCAGGAAGTGAATTTAGTTTTGGCGGCGGGCTAATTTCATCAACTAATCTCATTTGCTCATCGACGGTCAGTATCCTATCCGGATTGCCCATGAGAAAATACCAAAATGCTTTCTGTTTAGTTTCAGCGTCTCCGCCTTGGCCGATTTTTTTAACCATACCGTCAATGCGGTGGATTAACCTTCCATTGGGGCGATCAGAAAAGATGCAAATGCCACCCGCGTAAGCCGCCACTTCGACCAACTCACTGGCGTTAAGTTCATGCTTCGTAAGCAAATAAAGCAAAGCAATTTGGTTTGTACCGGAAGCCCGTGAAAAATCTCCAAGTTGGGTGAATCGATCCAGAACGTTTGCCCGGGCAACGGACGGCAACATTTCAGGATGAGTGCGTACCGCAATATCCAGCGGCAAGGGACGTGGCGGCGGAAAGCCGGTAACGGCCCGTTCTGCTTCTTGGGCTAACCAATGTTTGATTTGGGTCGGACGGGCCTCTTGGGAAGGAGAAAACTTTTTTAAGACTTCAAGCAAGCCTTCGTCAGTAATCCCTTTGCGTAGGATTGAGCGAGTAACCCAGAACACATACTCTCGGGGATCGTAACCAGATTCGTTCAGCGCCGCCAAAACTTCCGCATCCACCCCATCCAGTTTCTTACGGAGTTTTTCTTTTTGGGAACTTTGCGCTAATTGCGGGCGGCCAAAAACATTCGTGGTAAAGTAATCGGAAAAAATACGAAAAAGTTTTGCATAAAAAATGCAGTATCCGGCCAATTGATCTTCACTCTCAAGCTCTTCAAGCCGCGCGGCCGGTAAATTAAAAAGTACCGTTAGGTGCCCTGAGGGATCTCGGCGAATATCGCCAAAGGCACCAGACCCGGCCGACGGAGCACGCCTTAACGTAGGCAACACCGAGAAAGGTCCACCATCTTCATCATGCAAAATAATCCGTTGGAGTTTTTCGGCAAACTCCTCAAAGGTGCGAAGTCGCCCGTGCAAATCAGTTCCCAACGCCCGCCCACGGTAAGGCAAATCACCGGCCGCAAAGACGAGTCCGGTGCCTAGCTCAATGAAGATAAGCCCGAATACGATTGCGCTTAACGCAAACAATTTCCTGAAAAGATAAACTTCACTTTTCAAACGAACCTCAAATCAAACGTTTAGATTCCTTACTCTAAAAGCGTTGCGTTGACGAGTCGTTACACTGCTTGGTTAGCCGCCGTGGAAGCGCGTCCCCAGACCGTAGGCAAAAAGAAAAGGGTGCCTAAAATTGAGGACACGCCAAACAAAGCAAAACCTCCGGTCCAACCGTAATGTTGTACGATGTAACCCGTGCCTACTCCCGAAAGGATGCTTCCCATGTATCCAAAAAAGCCCGTTAAACCATTGGCAGTGCCTGCGGCATGGCGTCCCGAAGCCTCCGCCGCACATACGCCCACCATCATTTGGGGACCATAAACTAGGAATCCGACCATGCCTAATAGCAAAGCATCAAGGCCCGGATGCCCTTTAGGAACTGCCCAAAACCCTAATACCGCCACCGTGAGCAAAACCATGTACGCAATATTTACAATAGATTTTCTGCGCGTGAAAAATCGGTCTGCCAGGTATCCGGCGAGTAAACTTCCGCCGATGCCAAGAAATTCAAAAAACGCCGTCTTTGCGCCAGCCGCTGCAACGGAGGAACCTTTGACTTCAACCAAATAGGTTGGCGCCCAATCCATTGCGCCGTAACGCACAATATAAACAAAAAAGTTTGAAATTGCTAAAAACCAAATGCTGGGATTCGATAGTACGCGCCTCCATACCAGGTCTTTGAGTGCATCCTTTTCGCCGTGAAGGGTGTTGAGCTCAGCATCCACGCCGTGAGTAAAATCTTGGCGATAAACTTCGATGGGCGGAAGTCCCATGGATTCAGGTGTATCGCGAAGTCGATTTACCAGAAAAACAGCCGTGATCACGGCGATGACCCCCGGAATGATGAACGCTGAACGCCATCCATAATTTTGGGCGAGGTAACCACCAAGGATCAGAATCACTCCGCCACCTACCTGATGGGAAATGTTCCAAAGTCCCCACTTGGTACCCAATTCATTGGGACTAAACCAATTGGTCATGATGCGAGCACAAGTGGGCCCACCCATGGACTGAAACCATCCATTCAGTCCCCAGCATATGCCCAGGACGATAACGCTTGAACTTAAGCCAAATATAAAATTGCATACCGCAGAAAGCACCAGGCCAAGGGCCATGAAGTAACGACAATTAGCCCGATCACCCAAAACGCCATTCACAAATTTACCAACAGCATAGGTCAAATAAAGTGCTGACCATAATGAGCCCAAAACCGTTTTTGAGATTCCCAGGTCCTGAATCAAAACCGGCGTAGCGGCAGAAAGATTTTTGCGGCAGAAATAAAATATCGCGTAACCTACAAATGCGCCGTAAAGGCTTCGCATTCGCCAGTGCTTATAGAGTTTGTCGGTTTCAACTGAGTTTGTTGAACTTGCCTTCGAAGGTTGGGCCTTAAGTTTTTGCCAAAGCTGGCCTCGGCGGGAAGCCACCGGTTTTTCACAAGCCAAGGAATTCGCGGTAATTTCAAGGGACATAGTTTAATTCCGTTCTTTCAAAGATTATTCTACTTGTTGACCGAACCTAAATAATCCGCCTCTCTGGCAGATTCAAAACTTAGGAATGTTTCGCAGTCACTAAATCCATAGACTGGTTTTTGTTGGAAAACCCTTCCGGCCATTCTCGCCCAACGGCCAAATGTTTCATGATCCCGGATGGTATCGACCCCAAATCCCACAACGGCAGCCCACATTAGGACTTCACGGAATTTAAACGAGCCTCCTCCCAAGAACGGGGGCAAGCTCGTGGCATTAAAAAGATCGGCGATTCCAGTAGCATCCCAGATAACATTCCACGCCGTAATCACAGACGTTACCAGCAACGCATTGACGGCATAACGCTTACGAAAACGTTCCAAACCAAACTGAATCGGGGCCTTTGCCCAAACACCCCGTAGGCTGCTCATAAGGGCGTCGGAGAAGATGGTCGCAACGCTCATGGATAGCACTAAGGAAGGAATCACAAAATTAACGACGGTGTGGCCGGATATATCGTTCGCGCCCCTAAGGAGAAATGAATTTAAGAGCACTAGAAAAGTAAAAAGCAGTTTATTGTCCCGCTCCTTCATAGATTCATAACTCCAGGTTTTTCCCTGACCAAAAAATGCACTCATGGGTTTTTGATAAATCGAAAAAAACATTTTATCGGCAAGGATTACAACCAAAGGAAGCCAAGGGTTCACAACTTTGCCCTCAGCTAGCTGATGGGACTGGATGGAGTAAACCGCATATCCAGTGGTGACGAATCGAATGGCACCGGAAATTGGTTCAACCGTTTTATCAAACTGCGAACGGCTTTGGGCGACCCTGCGAAACTGAACGAGGCTCAAACCCCGCATCATTGAAAATGCATGGGCTACCCGCGCTGAAATATTTCTGAGATTAAGGGAAAAATTCCCGCGCTCCGTAATGCTAAAGGCCTCAGGCCGCCCAGGCTCAGCGCTCATAACATCTTCCACCTGCTGCGGTAGTCGGGCCAAATTCGCAAGTACAGCACGCGTGCCAAACCTATGCTCCATGATTGGAAACCCTGCGGCTAGGAAATGATCAATAAACGCACGGGTCCGCATTCTGCCCTCAGGCCCTACAAACTGTTCATCGCCTACCCGCATAAACTGAATGATGACTGGCTCCCTGGGATCCTTTTCATATTCTGCGTACCGGTTGAAAGTCAGTTCTAGACGTCTCTTAATGTCCCGCTCAAAAGTGCGCTCCAAGGCACGCAACCGCACACGACGATTTTTCCGCATTTCTCCCTGGATAAATACCGAGGCGAGCGCCGCCCAATGGGTTTCCTTAATAAGCCCATCCCGATGAGCTTCATAAGCGCTGCGAAGTTCGGCTCTTCCGTATTCCAAAAATCCCAGCATATCCGCCGGGAGTTCATCCCGCATGGTCCGGAAGCCTTTATACTTTTTGATTTGTTCTTCGGCGAAGCGGTGCGCGCCCACAAAATCATCAAGCACTACCGGAGTTGTCCGCGTCCGTGCACGATCTACGAGGTCACGCCAATCTAGGTCTTCCGGTGAAACGTTTGAAAGCCCTGCCTCATTTGAAATCGCGTCGTCGCCGAAAGCATAGGTGGCCCAGACCCCCTGAATAAAAATCAGAGCGTAGAGGTTCACAAAGAAAAATAGACGGCGAACTGTCAAAACCTGGCCTCCAACGATTTCAAAAAGTATTTTGATTTTTTGCTTGGCCAAACAAGCAATTTTATCTCTACTTGGCAAGTCGCAACTAAAGTTAAAAAGTTCTTGAAAATTATGATTTTATTAAAATGGCTCCGCAAAACAAACATCATCCCCGAGACAAGGAAACTAGCTTTCTATCCACCGTTCCTTTTCATGGGCGCAAAAATTATTGAAGCCTCCCCGGATTATCGAAAATTACGCGTTCATTTACCTCTGCGATGGTACGGACGCAACCATTACGGCACCATGTTCGGGGGTTTTATGGCGTCCCTCGCTGACCCCCTGCCGGCTATCCTTTGCCAAAAGATTTTCCCCGGGGTCGAGGTTTGGACTAAAAAAATGTCCATTGATTTCATAAGGCCCGGACGCACCGATCTGGAACTGCAAATCACGATAACGGATGAGCATATGCGCACCATTACCGATGATCTCTCTCGTTCAGGGAGGTCCCGCCCCACTTTTCACTGCAAATACGTCGATAAAACCGGGGAAACGGTAGCGTTGGTGGAAAACACGGTTTCCCTGCGCAAAAAAAGCTCAACTCCATTGCTCCACGATATGAAACGGATGTCCCGGGCTTTGCGCCGGATTGCGCCTTTGCAAACAGCTAAAACAAAGTCCATCAGTGAAGAGTTCGGTGCATCGGAGCTTCTGGCTTTGATCATGGAAGATTTCTATGGCCGGCAGGCCAGCGATGCAATTCTTTGCCACTTTTTCATGGAAAAGGACCATTTAGAAATTGCCCGAAAACAAACGGCATTTCTTTTAAAAATGCTTGGCTTCACTAAATCGACCCGGTCTAAATCCCCGGCTGATGCCCATAAAAACTTAGCCCAGATCCTCCCGGGCCATTTTACCAGACGAGCACAAATCCTAAAAGAAACCTTAAAGGATTGGGGCTTTGATGAGGACGAGCTGCAGAGTTGGCTTCACTTTGAGCACTCTTTTGAAGAGCAAATCAAAAAGGGTCAAGCTGAATAGACTTATTTGCGTACGGCTGGTGCGGCCGTGAGCAAATCAAAGTCTTTCAAATTGGTCTGCGCCCACTGTAAGGACCAATCATTTTTGAACAATAAAATCGGTAGCGCGTCACGATCTTCGAGGATTTTGCAGTCGTCTTTTCCCGAAAGCACCCTCTGCAAGGTAGAAATACTAGTTTCGGCCGACGCGGAGGACTTACCGCTATCCGCCGCCTTACCTTCTTCACCTTTCCGTTTTGCCCATCGGCAATGAACAAATGGCATTTTTTCCAAAACCACTTCCACGGAGTATTCGGATTTTAGCCGGTGGGCGAGGACTTCGAACTGCAATGCACCAACGGCACCCAGAATAGGGTCTTTGTCCCCAAGACCAGGCAAGGAAAACACTTGCACTACCCCTTCTTCCGAAAGTTGGTCTAAGCCTTTTTTTAACTGCTTTCGTTTCAAAGGATCCTTAAGGTTAACCCTTACAAAATACTCGGGCGAGAAACGTGGGATACCGTCAAATTCAAAGGGTGCGCCTTCGCAGAGCGTATCGCCAATGCGCAACGCACCCGAAGTATCAAACATACCCACGATATCGCCCGGCCACGCAACTTCCACGGCAACCCGTTCATTCGCCATAAACTGCAGCGATTTATTAAGCCTCAACGGTTTTTCCATCCGGGAATGCCGTACATCCATGCCGCGCGTGAATTTTCCGGAACAAATTCGCACGAAGGCCACCCGGTCGCGATGCTGCGGGTCCATATTGGCCTGAATTTTAAATACAAATGAAGAAAACTTTGGATCAAAGGGGCTGATTTCACCGCGAGTGGAAGGCCGCCCGCTGGGCGCCGGGGCTAAGCGAATAAATGTTTCCAAAAAATGTCGCACGCCAAAATTGGTCATGGCGCTACCAAAAAATACCGGTGTGAGCTCACCCTTAAGGATCTTTGCATGATCAAATGGTTCACCGGCGGTTGAGATCAGCTCTGCCTCTTCCTTAAATACCCGGTAATCGTCTTCCCCCATAAGGGCTTCAAGCTTAGGATCATTGACCCCCGTTACGGCTTCTCCACGCTTTTCGCTATTGGAACCGGGTTCATAAAGAAGCACCCGTTGGTCCTCTAAATCGAGCACACCCTTAAACCGGCGCCCCATTCCTAAGGGCCAACTCCTAGGGCAACTCCGAATGCCTAGAACTTCTTCGATTTCGTCAAGCAGCTCCAAGGGCTCCCTGCCTTCTCGGTCCATTTTATTTACAAAGGTAAAAATGGGAATTCCGCGCATGCGGCAGACTTCAAAAAGCTTCCGGGTTTGGGGTTCTACCCCCTTGGCGTTATCGATAAGCATGACGGCGGCGTCGGCGGCAGTAAGTGTACGATAGGTGTCTTCACTGAAGTCTTTGTGACCAGGGGTATCCAAAAGGTTGATCTCAAACCCTTGATATTCAAATTGCAAAACGCTTGAGGTAACGGAAATTCCACGTTCCTTTTCAATTTCCATCCAATCGGAGGTCGTAGATTTTTCCTTACGTCTTGCCTTTACCTGGCCTGCAAGATGGATTGCCCCGCCGTAAAGCAAAAGCTTTTCCGTAAGGGTCGTTTTCCCAGCATCTGGATGGGAAATAATGGCGAAGGTGCGCCTGCGCTTAGCCTCTTTTTCGATTTGTTTTTGAATCTCAGATGACATGCCGTTTCATTTCTCACTTTTGCGAAGCCCTATGAACTCCCCTTTTGGCCGGAAAAAGTCAAAGAAGTTTTCTAGGCCGTTCCTAGTTAAAACAAAGAATCTGGCCTTATATAATTTTTGTAATTAATTTGTGTAACTAAATTTATTTATAAATACTATAACTTTACACATACCTGTGTTATTCCCTCAGCGAATTGTGAAACCAAAGTATTATTCCATTATTCCTTTCCAAGCGGGCGCTGCGATTTTATCGTTGTTTTTTGTTTGCACCACTTTTGCCCGAGCCGGCGGACCTAGTGCCTTGAGTCAGGCTCGTTGGAATTTACTGGGCGTAAAGGCTCCTAGGCCTGCCTACTTAGAAGCCTGCGCTGGGAATCTAGAGGGATTATCCGCTTCTTTAACTTCGAAATATTCAAATGGGTCAATTAGTTTTACAATCGCCGAGGGCGAAAAACTTCGTCAATATTTTCTATCTAAGGGTGGGATCAGCGCGGTAGTGGCCCAAGTAAGCGCACCTTACCGTAGCGCACCCCAAATCCTTGATCTTCCTAACTGGCGCTCGGGCCTACTTCGAATATTCGCCCGCCCCGATCCTGAAGTTGAGCGCCGGATGCAGGCATTGGTTCACAATGTTTTTACATTGCCCGAGGTGACTCCCGAAAATCTCCGTCGGGCAAAACTTGGAGCAAACTCCATGGGCACATTGCTGGCAGGTGCCGGGTTGAAATTTTTGGCTTACCTCGATGCGACCTTTGTTTTTGCCAATCACCCCATCACTTTGCTTCTCATCCCTGCGAGTGGTGCCGGAGTATATTTTTTGACCAAACTTGGAAAACGAATCGGTGTTCAGTCATTGAACAACCAAGCATTCACGCAGTTAGCGGTAACCCACTGGCAGGTTTTCTTGAACGCCGCATTGGCGGATGTTGATCCAGAAATCAGGAACCAAGTCACAATCCCGTTACAAGTCGTACTGCAAACCAGTTCTGAATCGGAGCCGAATTTATGAACCCACGCTTAATGAACCTATTCTTATTTTTGGTTATATTTTTTGGTGCAGGAACCCTACATGCACAGTCACCCTCCACAGGGGCTGGGACTTGTCACACCTTAGCTGGCCGCACCCTATGCATCGGCCAACAAGCCGTAACCAATAGTCCGGGCATTTGGAATCATGGCAATCGAATCTGGGGTGTGATTTCAAGCATTGACCCCCAAAACAAAATCGTGAGGGCGAGGTTTAACGGAAGTGACTTAAATTTCAACTTCGATGATTACGAAAGCGCGAGAAAGCTTCGCACCCGTGAAGAGACAAACCAATGGAATAGCTTTCGGGTCGGGATGGAAGTTGAAGCGTGCAACTTTGAATACTCTGAAAACAACACGCCAAGTCACGGCTTTACTTCTGTTGCCGATTGCCGGGAACAAACGCGAGGGATGATCAGAGGGGTGTTTCGAAACAAATTCCAAGGCCGGGAGGATCTCCCCCTTTACGCAATTTCCAACGCCAGATCCTATCGCTATACCTTCTACTTAATGCCGTTTCTTCATGCAGTGGCAGGAGTTTCACCTTTAGCGGATCTTGCCTATCAGCTTTGGGAATCCGTTCATTCGGCAAGCATATGGCCACTGAGAAACCCCTCCGAAATCAGGGAGATGATTCTTCCGGTAAACGATTTACAAGCTTGCGTTCGAGAGTGCCAGATTGATTTTCAAGCGAGTGGCCGCTGCGTAGCCGTCGCTTTTCAGCGCAATTCGGTGCTGAGCGAAGCCCGTTGTAAGCTTTTATCAAACCCAAATTTAAGTGGGCAGAGTTTCGATTTCAATCAGGTTGCCATCACGAAATCTGGCGAAGACTACTACCACCATAGGGGATACCCATATGATTTGACCCGATCGAATGGACAAGCGTTTGAAAGCACACCATTTTTAGAAATCCGAAGCGGGTCAATGCCTTCCCAACCTAGCCAATCTACCATCACGTCCGTATATCTTGATGGGTCGACCCGCCCGCAGTTTGCCGACGGCGAAATTCTTCATCCCTTTATTTACCTCAGAGTTTTTCCTCGTCCGGTTTTACAAACCACTAGAGCGTGGATGAATTCTCATTCGCCTAATTACCAAATCGTCCAGTTGGGTACGCTGCAAATATATGCAATGACCGCGGCACCTTTTTCAACAAGCTCGCCGCAAGATTGCCAAAATGCCTGCGAACGTGCCGGACTCGATTGCCTCGGGTTCTATTTTAGTCTGGAAAGTTTTGAGAGCATGAACTCCCAACAATTTAGTTTGAATATGCCAACCCACACTTGCCGACTAGTTCAAGACGGAGAAATTTCTGAGAACGGTCGCACTCCGCTACGAAATCCCCTGACATCGCACCCATTGTCCCCGGCCCTTTCATCGCCGCGAGCATTTTTTACGGCGAAAACCTGCGTTGCATTAGGTAACCAACATCGACCGAGCCTCATCAATAACGGGCAAGCCTGCAATCCCATTCCAACGCAAACGGTGAGTTCCGCTTCCGCACCTAACCTAGCCCCTTCGAGACAAGCTCCCCGTGCGGCGATAACGTCGGTTCATTGGCGTTTTACCGATAGTGATGTGGCAAATTACGACGTCGCACATAGTTCATTAAGTGCGGCGCCGCCGCTTGCCGAGGAAATTTGCAAACAGTCCTGCACCCTTCATAACCGTAGATACGGGTCCGATGCATGTAATGCATTTAGTTTACAACGAAATGAAAATAACGAAGGTTATATCTGTTGGCTGAAACACTTACCGTCTCAGGCGGTAATCCTTAATCAACAAAATCATATCATTCTCAACCCTAGTATGGCGTCTAATCCAGTTGGCACAGTGATTACCGTGTTGCCATCGTTAGTGCGCAGCAACCTTTTGGCCGACGTATTGGGCCGTTGCGAATTTTGCACTACCGGAAGTTCAGTTAGTTCTGCTCATCCGGTAAGCATATTTCGTAACGCGGTATTCGATGGATATGTTTTAGGAACCCAGCAACTCTCGCGCCGTGCGCTTTCTACGAGCGTATTGGACCAATGCATTTCTCGTTGCCATGCCCGTACGGCTGATGGTTGCAACACGGTTCGAATCAGTCAAACTGATCAAATAGGCTCGCTTTGGCGGTGCGACCTCCAAGCCCTACCGCAAGGTGGTCAACCCATTCCGCGCGCTCTGCCCAATACGAACCGACGTCTTGTGATCTCAGTTCGGAAGTCGCGCCCGTAAATTTAGCGCACTGGTGCTCAACCCGCTAGCGTACGTTTTTAGTATGCGGTCAGTGACCTTCAATTCTTTAAGGTGTTCTTTCGCCTGAACTTAGAAGCTATAATTGTTGGCCTGACTTTGGGGCGATCGTATCGCCTCATAAATAACCATCACCAAGGAGCGGAGCATTAAACTAAAGTTA
>CAYYYP010000017.1:0-55208 GCA_964475985.1 uncultured Oligoflexia bacterium
AACCACGTAAATGGTGCTGGCGATGGGACTTGAACCCGCAACCCCCGGTTTACAAAACCGGTGCTCTGCCAATTGAGCTACGCCAGCAAAACTTACAGATGAGCTGACTTATCGAGGCGAGGCATGTTTGTCACTTTGATTTTTTAGTCAGGGCCCACTCCATGGCGATCGCTCCCGCAATACTCGCATTCAAAGAAAGCAAAGAACCGGAACCCGCAATTTTTACCCAAAAATCACAGGTTTTGTGAACCAGAGGGCGAATTCCTTTTTCTTCATTACCGATGACGATGACGGCCGGGAAATCTACCACCATTGACCGGGTTGTTTGTTCGGCGTGTTCCGAAAGCCCAATCACCCAATAACCGGCGGTTTTTAGGGTCTCAAGTGCTTGAACAAGATTGGCTACGCGAATGACTTTCACGTGCTCCATTCCGCCAGATGCGATTTTGTAAACCGTTTCCGTAAGCGGAGAAGTTCGATCACTTGGCATTAATAAGTATTGGACGCCCAAGACAGCGGCTGATCGAATCAACGAACCTAAATTTTGCGGATCGGTGATTCCGTCGACGGCTAAAATTACGGGCTTGTCGGCCGGGAAATCGGAAATCGCTTCATCTAAATCAAATTCGTTTGGAGTAGAAATTAGGGCGATTAGTTTTCCTACATTGCTTAAGGCATCGTGATCCTCGGCGGACCTGGACGTTGAGTTTTTTGCACGACGCCCCTGCTCTTCCACACAAGGAATTCCCCGCTTTTTTGCAATTTTTAATGCTTCTTTTTCCCGTTCCGATAAATCCTGAAGGCTACCGGTAAGGACAATACGCTGAATAGCGTCCGGATTTTTTAGAATGAGTTCGTTTACGGAATGAAAGCCTGAGACACGAAATTCAGCCATAAGGCTGACCCAATACTTCTATCCGCTACTGAACTCAACTGTGATTTGGAGCAAACTTAGAAGGTCCGCTCAAAACTCGACCAACCTGTCCAGCCGCTCCTAATGGTTCCATTCCACGACCTGAATCTCCAATAGTACTTTGTGAACCACTGCTGGGCGGGAACGTCGACCTCCTGGTACGGAGTACGGAAGGAGAGTGTAGGCAAAAATGCCTGTGAAACGGTGGCTACGTTTAGCGAGCAAAAATCTAGATCCGTAGCGCCGGGAACTTTGATTTTTATGCCTAATGTGCAGGCTACACCTTGTAGAGTATTGGCTAGTCCGTAAAGTGCTGAAGCACGTAAATCTAAGTTTCTTTTCGCTGAAGAAACTTGTTTTTCAAAAGTCGTCCAAACGGAATCGTAACAGGGATAGGGTATGAACGCTGCCCAGCAGGCCTTCCAGTTTCGCTCATACCAGCCGGCCTGCAGGTCGTATGAAACGGTTGGAAAAAAGTGGTGATTTTTATCACCGTCATAAAGAAGAACCTTGGTACCGCCACCGATGCTTAAATGTCCATCCCCGACCGGGCCTGCGTTGCGAAGCCGGTCATTGGGCCTAGGTGCAGATACGTGGCTATCAAATACGGAAGGCAGGATTCGCCACTGCGGCATATTGTGAGAGAAGCTAAAACCTTCATCGGCATGTTGAGCGCCGCGGTCGCTGTTCATGATGTTTTTCCCGGCGTGCCGATAAGTTCCGTGCCCAAAAAACATTCCACCTTCGTATGCGTACTCTTCGCGGGCAAAGCTTGGTGTGCTAACGCGACTGGGGAATTGTGTGACTTCCACATTCTCACTTCCATTGCCCGCTAAAACTTCACTGAGTCGATAGTCGTAGGAGTTAAATAGTGCGGAAAGGGCAGCGCCTAGGCCGCCCCAACTTTCATCTAGCAAGGCCAAAGGGGTAAGATAATCCAGGAGCCGGATGGAAAGAGATTCAAAACCTGACTCGGTATATTCATCTAAAAAATTTAAGCCGGCGTGGGCAGTCTCATGTACTGCGGTGTAAGAACTATTGAGGTCGATCCTTAGTAGTTTAGAAATGCCGTAAGGTTGTTGCAGAAAAGAAGGCGGGGCGGCATTGGCCGTTACTTGGGGAAGGTCAGAATTAAAGAGAACGTCTACGGCCAGCGGCTGGGTTGTGGAAGAGTTGATCAAATAGCCCTGTGCGATGAGTTGCTGGCGTATGACTTGAACTTTGGCGATGACCGCATCTTGGTTGAGGGTTGTGGCTTTACCGCGGAAGGGATGGTTCATGATTTGGGCCGCAAAGTTTGCGGTCGCAGAATTTAATGGTCCTCCGGGCAACCACGGAGCGATATAAATAATTTGGGAGGAATAAGATGTGGCGTAAAGGGAGCCTGGGCTCCTTGCCATACTCTCGACGAATCGCTGAAAGTCACCTTCGAATAATGCTTGTTGAGAAGGCTGGTAACCCGCAGGCAGTAAAAGCACATAACGCGTAAATCGGTTTCGGGCTACGAGATCGCTCGGCTGGCAAACGGCTCCAGAAGAAAGCTTGCATTGTATCGGTATAGGCTCTGCCGAAAAAGCTCTGCCCAGGGAAAGGATAAAACCTAGTAAAACGCTTATAAAAACGGTGAAAAACACTAATCGCCAGTCGCGACTTCTCTTAAATGAAAATCCTGAGTTTTGTACCATCCTGACCCTCCTTGGTCTTCCTGATGCGTCGTCGTTTCTTAGTTGATTCCTAAAACTGATTTATAAATTCGTTGAACTTCTTCATGAAATTCTGGCGGCACGCGGGTGAGTAATTCCTGCGGCAAAGCCCGAGCTTGGGGCGGTGCTTTTGCTAGATAGGCACCTACCAGCTGATGCAAAGCCGCTTTTCGTTCCGATGGACTGCCGGTTCTTAAGACATCTTCGAAAAAACTTTCCACATCATCTTGGCCTGGCCTGGCCAGTACGGCCCTTAGAATATATTCACGTTGAGATGGATCGTTTGACTCTTGGAAAAGCACACGAATCAGCGCCACCGAGTTGGTATACTTCGAAGTGGTTAATGCCTCCGTCGCAAGTGCGCGGGTTTTTGCATCTTCATGTTTCAGGGCGATTTTTAGAAGTTTTGGTAAGGTTTCGGGCGCTAGGTTTGCGGTTTGTAAATGTACCTGCACTTCTTCAAGGTGATTTTTGAGGGCTTCATCGGTGAGTTCTAGAACATCCTGGCTTGGTGGAGGTTCGGTGGTTTCTTTCCAACCACTCTCTTGGAAGGCAGCGTGTTCCCTTGCATTAATTTCGTTTTTGGCTTCAATGAACTGCAGGGTTTGGTCATAGGTTTTTTTATAGGCTTGAAGATTTGCCGGAAGCGCAGGCTTTACCAGGGGAGCGGGAAGCTGACTCGTTGCCGTCTCCGCGAAAGATTGGGGCGGTCTTTGGGACCTCACCATTAAAACAAAAGCGAAGATGCCAAGCATGGCAATGAGCAGGTAACGGCGTCGCATGTATGATCCTCCATGATCATTTCACATTTTTGACTGGTATCGATTGAATCGGATTTTAGGTACCCCTTCCATGGGAACCTAAAAGGATCTTATTTATTCTACTTCAGTACCGGCTGAACCTTCAATACCCAGTGCTTTAATTTTACGGTGGAGGTGCGTGCGCTCAATTCCCAGAATTTGGGCCGTTTTCGAGACATTCCAATCGTTTTCCGAGAGGGTGCGCACAATCAGTTCTTTTTCGAATTCGTTTTTTGCGTCCTTTAGGGAAAGCGCGGATAAAGAGCTAAGGTTCGATTTCGAAGTCAATAAAGACGGTTTAGATGGTTTTATGGCGTCTGGATTTACTGGGGAAATATCCGAAACCTGACCGGTCTCCGAAATAGTCTCCAAAGCTGGAGTGAATTGACGTAATTCATTCGCATCTAGGGTCGTGCTTTCGGACAAGATAAGGAGACGCTCAATGGTATTTTTTAATTCTCGGACATTACCCGGCCAAGAATACGATTTCATAAGCGAAATAGCGTCGTCCGTAAGTTTGCGGTGCGCTTGCCCAGGCAGGGAGAATTCCGCCAGAAAGTACTGCGCAAGCAAAGGGAGATCATCGATTCTTTCTCTTAACGCGGGTACCCGAAAGCGGATTACGTTCAGCCGATGGAAGAGATCTTCCCGGAAAGTGCCCCGTTTGATTTCTAATTCTAAATCTTTGTTAGTGGCTGCGACAACCCTGACGTCGACCTCAATAGTTTGATTGCCGCCCACTCTTTCAAATCGCTGCTCCTGAAGGATGCGCAAGATTTTGGCTTGAGTTTTAAGACTCATATCCCCGATTTCATCAAGGAAGAGTGTTCCGCCATGCGCCGCTTCAAAACGGCCACGTTTCAATTGATTCGCGCCGGTAAACGAACCCTTTTCGTGACCAAACAGCTCACTTTCAATGAGCTCTTCGGGAATTGCGGCGCAGTTCACTTCGATAAAAGGTAAATCAAACCTAGGGCTTAAGGCATGAACCATATGGGCTACGAGTTCTTTTCCTGTGCCGTTTTCCCCAGTGATTAGAACCCACGCGTTAGTGGCCGACGCCCGGCGAAGTTGCTGTAGGAGAGTTTTCATCGCAGGGGTCTGACCGATCAATACTTTGGAGCGCTGAAGCCTTGCCCGAAGGCTCTCGTTTTCCCGGGAGAGATCCCTAAGCTGCAGTGCGTTCTGGACGGTGAGAAGAACCTTATCTAAGGAGAGGGGCTTTTCTAGAAAATCGTAAGCGCCTAATTTTGTCGCTTTTACTGCAGTCTCAATGGTTCCGTGGCCAGACATGATGATAACGGCCTGCTCCGGATTTTGCTGCCGTAATTTGGTTAAAATATCTAGGCCTTCATGCGCAGAGCTGAGCCAGACATCTAGTAAAATGACATCCGGAGAATACTGCAGCGCAGCCGACAATGCGGACGCACCATCGCCCACGGCAAAAACGCGGTAACCTTCATCGGTCAGGGCGCCACTGAGAGACTGGCGAATTTCTTGTTCATCATCAACGATGAGGATTGTTCTTGGCATGGGTTGGTAACTCAATAATAAACTTAGTTCCGCGACCTTGCACGGATTGAACTCGCACAAATCCGTCATGATCGCTGATAATTCGTTTCACGATGGCCAGGCCCAGGCCAGTGCCATCGGTACGGGTCGAGAAATAGGGTTCAAACAGGCGGTTTAATAGATTCTCAGGAATTCCGGGGCCGTTATCTTCAACCTCTAGCGTCATAAGTTGAATAGTGGGATCAAAACGGGTGCTGACTTTTATTTTGGGATTCAGAATTAGTGGTGCCTTCTCAGATGATGTCGACAAGGTCTCGGAAGCCACTTCTCCGTGGAGAGCATTGGTTGCATTATCTATGAGGTTGACGAGAACCCGCTTGATTTGGTCTCGATCAAAAATCATTTCGGGCAAATCGGACGAAAGCGCTTCTTGGAACGCGATGTTTTTATGGGCTTCCCGATAAAGAATCAGTGCTTCGTGAATCACATCATTGATTTGATTCTTAGAAGGTTTGAGGGCCGGCAACCTTGCGAAATGGCTAAACTCATTGACCATATCCCTTAACTCATCGACGTTTTTTATGATGGTATGAATACACTCATGGGCCACCTGTCTTTCGTTTGGCTCCAGGTGATCGAGGCGTCTTTGAATGCGCTGGGCCGAGAGTTTGATTGGAGTGAGTGGATTTTTGATTTCATGGGCGATACGCCTAGCGACTTCTCGCCAGGCTGTTTCCCTTTGGACCCTAGCCAGTTGGGATGCGTCGTCTACCACAAGAATGATGCCGCCACGAAAGAAGGAAGCAGTTACTTTTAAATTGCTGCGCTCTTCTTCGGAGTCAGATTTGTGGCCTACAAAAAATTGTCGTTCCAGCACTTCAGAGGTCGGGCCTTTGAGGGCGGTCCGAAAAAGTTCACTAAAGGGCCACTGACCGTTCTTGGAAACTTCGTCGATGTGTCGCCCGAGGAGGTTTTCTTCAGCAAGGTTCAGCAGCCTTAGTGCAGAAGGATTAACGAGGACCACATACCCCGCTCGATCAATGGCGATGACTCCCGCCGAGATGCTACTGAGCAAAGCTTCGACGTACGCATTTTTTTCTGCAAGTTCGCCATTTTTTTCTTCAAGCTCGCTTCGATGGCGGTTGAGCTCCGTAGTCATTTGGTTGAAGGACTCTGTGAGTTTAGCGATTTCGTCGTGACCAATATTCAGGACTTGGAAGTCGAGTTCCCCCTGGCTAATCCGCTGAGTAGCCTTCACTAGGCGTTCAAGGGGAACGGTGAGCTCGCGCGCAAGGTAAAGGCCGATCCAAATACTTACGAAGAGAATGAGTACCGTCATCATAATGAGAATGATGAAATAGGTGGTTTTTACGGGATATTTAAGGGGATTGGTTTCTTTATAATCTTGGAAAACGGAGGAAATTTCATCGACCCGATTCACTAGGCTCGCAGGGATTACGAAGGTGACGGCAACCACTGCATATTGCCCTCGTCGAAGACCCGTGAGGGGTGCCGCGGCGCGAATGAGATCGGCTCCAGAAATATGCTGAACTAGAGTAACTTTCTCGCCTTTAAAAACCTTCGTCAGTACATCAAGCGGTAGCCTTGGCACCCGCGTATCCAGATCACCAGGACCAGCTTCGGCCGCGACCACCCGCTCGGCAAGTGGGCCAGTATAAACTTCTACGTAATCCACTGCAGAATGAGTGCGAATATTATCGAGGAATCGATGAAACGAAGCACCCTTACCCGCCTGCCTCGTAAGCACTGGCCATCGAGCGCGAATTTCGTGGCTCACTTGGGTTGCGAGATATTGCGCTACCCGGCTCGTACTCTTGTAATAGGTTTGCGTCATTTCCAGGGAGGTCTGCAGGGTGTTTTGGATTTTAAGGCTGAACCATTTATCAAACGATGAGTTGATGTAGAGGGACGAAATCAGGAACAGGATGATGGTGGGAAAGATCGAGAAACTCAAAAAAGAAAGAACTAGTTTCGTTTTGAGGCGGGACCCCAGGATTTGCCGTCGGCGTTCCAAGAAAATTTTTCCGACGTTCCGGGCTATTAGGAGTACCAACACCATCAGCAACATGATGTTGAAGTTCACAAGTCCAAAGAAAAACACGGAATTCACGAAGGGCAGGCGCTGGCTTAGATTTGAAAGCCTTACTTCAAAATAGGTTGTCGCAATGAGGATGATGAGGACTAAGAGGATGAGCCAGCGTTCCCGCCGGCGTTTAATCTCTTCGTGGTCCCTCATGCCTGAAGCTGAATGCCCACCATCTTGGACACGCCGGCATCCTCCATGGTCACTCCATAGAGCTTATCGTTCAGTTCCATGGTGCGCTTATTGTGAGTAATGATGATGAACTGACTGCGCTCAGACATTTCCTTAAGCAGCATATTGAACTTGCCCACGTTGTGATCATCAAGTGGCGCATCGACCTCATCCAGCACGCAGAAGGGTGAAGGCTTGATTAAAAATATTGAAAAAATCAAAGCCACGGCCGTCAGGGCTTTTTCTCCGCCGGACATGAGCTGAATGCTGCCCATTTTTTTCCCCGGGGGTTGCGCTACGATATCAATTCCGGTTTCCGCAAGATCTTCTGGATTGGTCATGGAAAGCTTTGCCATACCGCCACCGAACACCAAGGGAAAAATTTGTTCGAAACGTTTGTTAATTTCTTCAAATGCGCGGAAAAAACGGTCTTCTGAGGTTTTATTGATGCGTTCAATGGCCTTTTCGAGATCTTGTATGGAACGCAGCAAATCGTCGCGCTGGGAGATGAGGAATTCATGACGTTTTTTCTGTTCGTCATATTCCTCTACGGCGGTGATGTTCACTTCACCGATCTTCCTTAATTTTTCGCGTAATTGATCAAGGTCCGAGGTCCACTGGGAAACGATCTTGTCGTTTAAGTCCTCAAAAACTTCATCAAAGGCGATGTGCGATTCCTCGAATCCGTAACGTTCAAACAAAGTCTGCAGAAGCGATTGAAATTCGAGGGAGAATTTCTCTGACTTAAGCTTGCTTGCGCTGAGCTTTGAACTGACCTCTTCTACGGAACGAAGTAGTACTCGCTGGGCGTCAAGAAAACCCGAGAGCTGATGTCGGGCCTGCTCAAGCACTTCCCGACGCTCGCGGAATTCATCTTCCTGCTCTTGGGCTTTCTGGACAAAATCCTCCATGGATTCTTCAAGAACCAACAATTCCTGTTGAAGAGTATCTTTTTCATCGAGTTTGCGATTCATGGAACGCTGAGCATCTTCATGCTTTTGCTTTGAAGTGCGGAGATCCCGTTCCAGCTGACTTGTGCGCTCTTTTGCGTAGCGGTATTTTTCTTGGGCGGCGGCAAAATCCACTCGAAGTTGAACTAGGGAAGTCTGCCGATGCGCTAAATCTTCTACTTGGGTGCGATGCACTTGCACTTGTTGATCAATGGCGTCCTGCTCGGAGCGCGCGGCGCCTTCAAGGCCAATGAGTTCTTCGCGGATGGAATCCAGTTTCTCCCAGAGGCTCGTGCGATCGCTCTCTAACGCTACTTTTTCTTGCTCCAGACGGTCTACTTCGAGTCTCAGGCTTTGCAATTGGGATTTTAGGGACGCAAGATCACGTTCTTGGGTTCTTTCTCGCAGTTGCGTTTCCCGCAAATCTTCCGACTGGATTTCTAAGTCGCTGCGTTTGAGTTCAAGCTCTTCATCAACTTGCTGCATCTCGATTACGATGCGATCGAGTTGTTGCGTTAATACTTCAAGTTCCTGGGTTAGTTTGGCGTGTTCCGATTTTCTGGCAAAAAGGCCTGATTCTAACGCCTTTGCACCGCCGCCCTGGATACGACCAAAGGCGTCGATGAGATCCCCTTCGCGAGAAACAATGATGTATCCCGCTAATGCGTCGGACTTAACGGTAGAAAGGGTTTCCAGCAGAGGTGCGGTGGTATCCACCACAAGAAAGCGGTTGAGCAGCGCTAAGATGGACTCAGAATCCGTATGATTGACGCGAACTACGTCCGATAGGCGTTTTAAGCCATTTTCCGCCATTTGTGCGGAGAGCTCGGAAGATCCGAGCAGCGTTTTTAAGTCTTGGACTTTGCCCTGATAAAAACCCTGGGCCAAAAGATCACGACACCAAAGGCTTACGCGGCCAAGATTTTTTTCTTTAAGGAAATGCAAAATGGTTTGTGCGCCTTGGAGATCACGAACAAAGAGTGTGTCCAGTAGGTCCTTAAGGGCTGCCTCGAGGGCAAACTCGTAACCCGGATGGGCTTCGAGAACATCGGCAACCACACCGCCTAAAATTTCACGGAACTGATCATCCTTGAGTAAATCACGCACTCCAGTTTGCACACCCTCGTGGTTCTCAAGGAGTTTCGTTAAAGTCGCATGTTGGCTTTCTACCCTAACCAATTTTTGCCGCGTGTCCTGCTCCTGATGATGAAGGGTTTTTGACTTTTCACTAAGCTCGCCCACGGTGCTTCTTAAAAGATCGACATTATTTTTCACTTCGGTTAGGTGCTCCGAAGTTTCAAGGTAAGCTGCCTCACCGGAAACGGTACGCTCTTCGCAAAGTTCAAGATCGGTGCTTTTATCGGAATAACGGGAACCGATTTGATTGATCTGGACTGACAAGGCATCGACTCGAGCCTCATAACCATGAACCTGATTAGAAAGCTCAGTCTGTTTAGAAAGCCTGCCCATGAGTTCACGCTTGCGTTGATCAATTTGCAGGCTAGCTTCATCGACTTGTTTACGAAAGACATCGAGATCAGCCTGCTTTTCCTTGAGTTGATGCTCGGCCGTTTCGTAGAAGGTGCGGGAATCCGTCGAGTCCGCTTCCACCTGGGAAAGCTCCGTTTGAACTTCGAGGACGTGCGCGTTTAAACCTTGAATTTCTTGCTCAAGATTTTGGGAATGGTCGTGGAGTTCCTGAACGCTTCTTTTATGAAGCTCGATTTTTGTTTGCCGAGAGGAAACTTCTTTTTGCGTGGTCTGCACAGAAAGCAAAAGATCATCGGCTTCCTGTTGCAATTGCACGGTGCGGAGTTTTAGACCTTCCGAATCCACTTCGATTTGGTTGAGTTGTGCGCGCTTTTCGGTTTCTTGGCCAGAAAGCAGGGAGATTTCGGAATTCAGGGATTCTAAGCTGTTTTTGAGGTCATAAAGCCGTTTACGGCCCAGGAGTAGTTCCTTATCCTTAAGCTCTTCTTTGAGTTTTTTGTATTGCCTAGCTTTAGCGGCTTGTCTCTCAAGGCTAGAGAGTTGGCGATCGATCTCCATGATGACATCGCTGATGCGTTCAAGATTTTGTTGAGTCGCTTCAATTTTGCGTTGAGATTCTTTTTTCCTCGCCTTGAATTTTGTGATGCCAGCGGCTTCTTCAATGAGCACGCGGCGGTCTTCGGCTTTTGAGGCGACGATGCGCGAAATTTGCCCTTGCTCAATGATGGAATACGCTTTGGGACCGGCGCCCGTATCCATGAAAAGTTCATGCACGTCCCGCAGTCGGCAGGTTTGGCCATTGATAAGGTATTCACTGTCGCCCGAACGATAGAGCCTGCGCGTCACGGAAATTTCTTGGTAACGCATATGTGTAGGAAGGTCCCGCACGCTAACTTCGGGATCCGTTGTGACATCCTTGGGTGCGCCGGTGGAAAGCACCATGGTCACTTCGGCAAGGCTTGCGGGCGAAAACTTTTCACTGCCACTAAAAATCAAATCGCTGCTTTGGGTTCCCCGTAAGTGTTTAGCGGATTGCTCCCCCATCACCCAAAAGAAAGAATCAACAATGTTAGACTTGCCGCAGCCATTGGGACCTACGATGCCGGTGACCCCGTCATCAAAATGGATTACAGTTTTGTCTTTGAAGGACTTGAAACCTTGAAGTTCAAGGCGTTTGACTTTCATTTGGCTTTCCTTTTCCGGCTGAGAGCGCTGCTTGGGCTGCGGCCAATCGAGCTACGGGAACCCGATAAGGCGAGCAACTCACATAGTTTAGACCTATGTTATGGCAGAATTCAATAGATGCTGGATCGCCGCCATGTTCCCCGCAAATCCCAAGCTTTAGATCTTTGTTTTCTTTGCGACCCAGATCGCAGGCGATCTCCACCAGGCGGCCCACTCCCTTCCGATCAAGGGTTACAAATGGATCTTTTTCAAAAATTTTAGCGTCGAGATAATCACGCAAAAACATGCCGGCATCATCACGCGAAAGCCCGTAGGTAGTTTGCGTAAGGTCATTGGTGCCAAAACTAAAGAATTCAGCATCTTTTGCAATTTCATCGGCCGTTAGTGCCGCGCGCGGAAGTTCAATCATGGTGCCTATTTTTGCTTTCACCTCAACGCCGTAACGCGCAAACACGTTTTTCTTTTGCCCTTCAATGAGCCTTTTAATGAAACGTAACTCCAGGACATCGCCGACCAAAGGAACCATGATTTCAGGAATCACTTCGATCTTCTCATTTTTTTGGAGTTCTGATGCCGCTTCAAAGATTGCCCTGGCCTGAACTTCATAAATTTCTGGGAAACTTACGCCTAGGCGACAACCCCGGTGACCAAGCATGGGATTAAATTCATGTAAGCTCTCCACTTTACGTTTTAATTTTTCAAAGGACGCGCCTAGCCGTTGCGCAAGAGCCTGAATGTCGACTTCAGCATGGGGTAAAAATTCGTGCAGAGGTGGGTCGAGTAAACGGATCGTAACAGGAAGGCCATTCATTTCACGGAAAATTCCGATGAAATCTGCCCGCTGCATGGGTAGGATTTTTTCAAGGGCGCTTAGCCTACCCTCTTTGGATTCGGCGAGAATCATTTCGCGAACGGCATCGATGCGCTCGGAATCAAAAAACATATGCTCCGTGCGGCAAAGACCAATGCCTTCGGCGCCAAATTGCCGGGCAACTTTGGCGTCTAACGGCGTATCGGCATTCGCTCTCACCCCTAGGGTTCGCAGCTCATCAACCCAGCTCATGAATTCTTCGTAAGCTTTGGTTCCACCGGCGGCCACGGTGGGCACCTGGCCTGCAAAAATTTCACCGGTTGCGCCGTCCAAGGTGATGAAGTCACCTTCTTTAAGTGTCCTGCTTCCGATGACCATTTCCTTGCGGTCGGGATTCAGCCGAAGTCCTGAGCACCCGGCAACACAGGGTTTGCCCATTCCGCGGGCAACCACCGCCGCGTGGGAAGTCATGCCTCCTCGTGCCGTAAGAATACCCTCCGCTACGCTCATCCCATGAATATCTTCGGGGGAAGTTTCGGCACGAACCAAAATTACTTTTTTGCTTTGATCACGCGTGGCGTGAACGGCCGCCTCGGGGTCAAAAACGATTTGACCGCAGGCAGCACCGGGAGAAGCGGGCAGACCGCGGGCTAAGAAATCTTTTACGGCTTTCGGATCCAAGGAAGGATGAAGCAACTGGTCCAGTTGCTCAGGCTTTACCCGTAAAACTGCCTCTTTTTTTGTGATGAGGGATTCATGTGCCATATCCACGGCAATTTTGATGGCGGCCTGGGCCGTACGTTTTCCGCTGCGACATTGAAGCATGAAGAGCTGATTTTTTTGAATCGTAAACTCAATGTCCTGCATGTCCTTATAATGTTTTTCTAAAAGATTAACGATGCGCACCAGTTCCGCAAAAGCCTTGGGCATCGCGTCTTGGAGAGTTTTTAAAGTTTCGTTGGCTTCATTTTTTGAAACTTCATTAATCGGTGCTGGCGTACGAATGCCGGCCACGACGTCTTCACCTTGGGCATTGATGAGGTACTCACCGAAGAATTTTTTATCGCCGGTGGACGGATCGCGGGTGAATGCTACGCCTGTCGCGCAATCCTCACCCATATTACCAAACACCATGGCCTGAACGTTAACCGCAGTGCCCCATGAAGCAGGGATGTCATTTAGCTTCCGATAGGTCATGGCACGCGGATTCATCCATGAGCCAAAAACCGCACTAATCGCACCCCAAAGTTGATCTTGCGGGTCCTCGGGAAATGGCGCGCCTGACTGCTCTAAAACCATTCCTTTATATTCTTTCACGATCGCTTTTAAATCGTCAGCGGAAAGTTCAGTGTCCAAGTGAACTTTGCGAAGTTCCTTTTTACGTTCAAGCGCCTCTTCAAAAATATTGGAATGGATGTTTAAAACTACATCACTATACATCGCGATGAAGCGTCGGTAGCTATCGAAGGCAAACCGGGCATCTCCGCTGAGCTTCGCTACGGCTTCTACTACTCGGTCGTTTAGACCAAGGTTTAGGATGGTATCCATCATTCCCGGCATGCTGGCCCTGGCGCCCGACCTCACGGAAACGAGTAGTGGCCTTTCTGGATTTCCAAACCCTAAGCCCATTTCCATTTCAAGCCGTTCTAACGCCTTTCCGACTTGTTCTTTGAGCTCAGTCGGGAGTTTCCGATCATTCGCGTAATAATGAGTACAGACTTCAGTGGAAATCGTAAAACCCGCCGGTACCGGCAGGCCGAGCTTAGTCATTTCGTGCAGGTTTGCGCCTTTACCTCCCAATAGATCCCGCAGACTCCCATCGCCATCGGCCTGGGCCTTACCAAACGAATATACGAATTTCATGAAACCCCCTCAAACCCCAAGTGGACGCCAGTTGGCGATTTGATCTTCAACATACGACATCAATCGATCTTCAGAAACACGCTCTTGATTTTTTGTGTCTCGGTGCCGAACGGTCACTCCAGTGCCTTGCTCAAGGGTATCGAAATCGATAGTGATGCCAAGCAGCGTTCCAATTTCATCTTGGCGGTAATAACGTTTTCCGATGCTGCCCGACTCGTCGTAGAGGCAGCGATAACGTTTGCGAAGATCTTGGAAGATTTTTTCTGCTCGTTCCACCAAGGGTTCCTTTTTCATCAATGGAAAAACGGCTACTTTATAGGCCGCAATTTGTGGGTTCACGGCAAGCAGTACACGATCTTCTTCGGCACGATAGGCGTCACAGAGCACAGCGAGGAAGGTGCGGTCACAGCCAGCGGATGTTTCAATAATGTAGGGCAGAAAGCGTTCTTTTGAGGCTTCATCAAAGTATTCCTGTTTTTTACCCGAATATTCTTGGTGGCGGCCTAAATCAAAGTCACTCCGGTTATGGATGCCTTCAATTTCCTGCCAGCCAATGGGAAATTCGTATTCGATATCGAAGGCCGCTTTGGCGTAATGAGCAAGTTCGCCTGGACCATGGGCGTGGAACCGAAGTTTTTCCGCGCGCACTCCCAGCTTTTTATGCCACTCAATCCTTGCTGCCTTCCAAGTTTCAAAATGAGTTTCATCGGAGCCTGGCTTTACAAAGTACTGCATTTCCATCTGTTCAAATTCGCGGGTGCGGAAAATGAAGTTTCCGGGCGTGATTTCGTTTCGAAACGCTTTACCGATTTGGGCAATGCCGAAGGGTACTTTTTGGCGGGAAGAGTTTGCGACGTTTAAAAAATTAACGAAAATTCCCTGGGCCGTTTCGGGACGTAAGTAAACAACGTTGGCCGCTTCTTCCACGGGACCCATGAAGGTTTTAAACATGAGGTTAAAAAGACGCGGCGCCGTGAGCTCGCCACCACAATCGGGACATTTTTTAGAAAGTCGGTTCTCTTCGGAAATTTTATCTTCGCGAAAACGCTGTTTGCATTTTTTGCAGTCGACCAGAGGATCCGTGAAATTAGCAACGTGGCCGGAAGCTTCCCACACCCTAGGATGCATGAGGATAGAAGCATCCAAACCTTCGATGTCATCCCGATCCACCATGGCACGCCACCAGAGTTGTTTGATGTTGTTTTTCATTTCAACGCCGATGGGCCCCATATCCCAGCAGGCATTCACGCCGCCGTAGATTTCGGAGCTTTGGAAGACGATTCCCCGGCGTTTGCACAAACCCACCAAGTCCTGCATGTTTTCGAGATTTTTCATGAGGATACGTAAGCTCGACGAGGGATTTTTGTCCAGGATTCTATGGGAACCTCAGGGAAAGTAATAAACTTAGGCCACACACCAAAATAGGTGAGCCGGGCAAAGTGGCAAATGGCAGTCAGCGAGGCGAGGTGCCGGCTAGAGTCAGATGATTCGTCATCTGACTTACCAAACTTCTCTCGCCTGACCGACTACATCGTCCAAAGATGCCTAGACTTTTTTACTCCACGAACCACACCAACCCTTGGATCTCACCACGCCCGATGCCAGCATCTGGCACTTGCCCCAGCTTGGGTTCACTGGCGTATAAAGTGCGCAGTTTTTACAAAACTGATCCTGCGCGGACTTTTCTTTGCGACGGGCAAAACGCGTGTAGTCAAGATCCTTAATGTCGGGTTTGTAACCAATGGCTTGCGCTACGGCGTCTGTCTCCGGAACAGGTTGCATCCCCGCCGGTAGCGGATCATCGGCGGCAGGTTTCGCCGGTGCCTTAGCCCATGCGGAACTCCCCATGAGATTAAATAAATTCGTTACGCGGGTGGTGGCGATGGCGGCCGCCGTAATTCCTGCGATTTTCAGAAAATCGCGTCTAGTCTTTTCATTTTTAGGCGTTTCCATAAATGTCCTCCATGATCTTCATAATCCCAAATGCACGAACAAAGAATTTGATTTTGATCTTTCACATCGACTCTGAGATGATTTTCGCCACAGACTCAAAAAATTAAGCCAAAAGGTCGTAAGCACCCATGTCGATTTCGTCCTCAAATCCTACGGGAAATATTTTGAACGCCCTCACCAGTTCTATCGTCAAAAAAACCATCACGGCCATTACGGGGATCGCTTTGGTTTTGTTTGCCATATTTCACCTCTTAGGAAATCTAACTTTATTCTACAAAGACCCGGCGGTTTTTAACGCCTATGCGGAAAAACTGGAGTCCCTGGGAATTCTTTTTGTCATCGCGGAAGTTGGTTTAGTGGCTCTGTTTGGCATCCATGTATTAAATGGCATCAGGCTAAAACTTGATCATCGCGCAGCAAGGCCCGTGGGATACAAGCAGTGGCGCTCAAAAAAAGGACCTAGCAAAGCCAATGTATCCTCCTTATATATGGCCGTCACCGGAATCATTCTTTTAGCGTTCCTCATCCTCCATATTTTGCAGTTTCGTTTAGGCCCGGGCGAAGCTCAAGGTTATGTCACTACGCTGGGCGGACTAGAAGCGAGAGATTTGCATAGGCTTGTCCTTGAGATTTTTGCGCAGCCCTTTTTTGTAGCGATTTATGTCATTAGCGTCATCGCATTAGGGTTTCACTTGCGTCACGGTTTTTGGAGTTCTTTTCAATCCTTAGGGGTAAGTTCACCGCGCGTAATCCGAGGCCTGGAGAAGGTCGGCATCTTACTTTCAATTTTACTGACCGTTGGTTTTGCCGCCATCCCGCTTTGGATTTACTGCCAAGGAGGCCTCTCATGAAACTGAACTCAAATATTCCTGCAGGCCCTCTATCGGAAAAATGGGAACGCCATAAAGCGGATATTAAACTTGTTAATCCGGCAAACAAACGAAAACACAGCATCATTGTCGTGGGAACTGGCCTTGCGGGAGCATCGGCGGCAGCTACCCTCGCGGAACTTGGTTATAAAGTAAAAAGTTTTTGTATTCATGAATCAGCCAGACGGGCCCATAGTATTGCTGCTCAAGGCGGCATTAATGCAGCCAAAGCCTACTCCGTTGATGGCGACAGCGTTCACCGCCTATTTTACGACACTGTAAAAGGAGGGGACTTTCGCGCGCGTGAAGCCAACGTTCACCGTTTGGCGGAAGTGAGTACATCCATCATTGATCAGTGCGTTGCCCAGGGCGTGCCATTTGCTCGGGAATATAGCGGTGAGCTTGCTAATCGATCCTTTGGCGGTACCCAGGTTTCAAGAACTTTTTATGCCCGCGGCCAAACTGGTCAACAACTTTTATTGGGTGCCTACAGTGCGCTGATGCGTCAAGCCGATACGGGCCAAGTAGAATTCCATGCCCGCCGCGAAATGTTGGACCTCGTGTTAGTACAGGGACGTGCGCGCGGAGTAATCATGCGCAACCTTGAGACAGGTGAACTTGAGCGACATGCGGCGGATGCGGTCATATTGGCAACTGGTGGTTATGGTCGAGTTTATTATCTTTCGACCAATGCCTTCAATTCCAACGCTACCGCTAGCTGGCGGGCGCATAAAAAGGGCGCTCTCTTTGCAAACCCTTGTTTTACGCAGATTCACCCTACGTGCATTCCAGTTTCTGGTGATCATCAGTCAAAGCTTACACTCATGAGCGAAAGTCTTAGGAATGATGGAAGAGTTTGGGTGCCAAAAAACAAGTCTGATTTAGGCAAAGCACCCCAAGACATTCCCGAAGCGGACCGGGATTATTTTTTAGAACGAAAATATCCAAGCTTTGGAAACTTAGTTCCACGGGACGTAGCTTCTCGGAATGCAAAACAGATGGCCGACGAAGGCCGAGGGGTTGGACCTTCTGGCTTAGCCGTTTACCTTGATTTTAGGGATGCCGTAAAACGTGACGGCGAACACACCATCAGCGAAAAGTACGGAAACATTTTTCATATGTATGAAAAAATAACGGCAGAAAACCCGTACCAGACCCCCATGCGCATTTACCCGGCCGTACATTACACCATGGGTGGACTTTGGGTGGATTACAATCTCATGAGCAACATTCCAGGCCTTCATGTTTTAGGAGAAGCTAATTTCTCTGACCATGGCGCTAATCGTTTAGGCGCAAGTGCTTTGATGCAAGGGCTAGCCGATGGTTATTTCATCATCCCCTACACCATCGGACATTACATTGCTTCGACGGAACTTCCGAAAGTTACTACGGAAGCGCCGGAATTCAAGGAAGCCGAGGAAGGGGTTAAATCTCAGATCTCGCGCATCCTTGCGGTGGGCAAAAAAGGTAAAAAAACCGTTTCAGAATATTACCGAGAACTTGGCCATATGGCGTGGAACCATATCGGAATGGCAAGGAACGAAAAGGGCTTAAAGCAGGTTCTTAAAGATCTAGGCAATTTAAAAGCTGAATTTTGGGAAAACGTTTCGATCCCCGGTGATTCCTCTTCCGTGAATAAAAACCTCGAAGTCGCCATGCGTGTTGGCGATTTCATTGAACTTGCGCAACTCATGGCAACCGATGCTTTAGATCGGCGTGAAAGTTGTGGCGGCCACTTTAGGGAAGAAAGTCAAACGCCAGAGGGCGAAGCCAAACGCGATGACGAAAACTTTTGTCACGTTTCCGCTTGGGGGTACGGCAAAGATTCCGCTTCACCCACTTTGCATAAGGAAGCCTTAAGTTTTGAAAGCATCCACCTCACGCAACGCAGTTACAAATAAGCACTTCTAAGGACTTAGGAAATATGAAAATCCATCTCATCATTTGGCGACAAAAAGATCGAAAAGCAGAGGGTAAATTCAAGGATTACGACCTTGATGGTGTAAGTCCCGACATGTCCTTTCTCGAGATGCTGGACATCCTCAATGAAAAATTGATCAAGACCGGCGATGATCCGGTGGAGTTTGACAATGATTGCCGCGAAGGAATTTGTGGATCTTGCGGTTGCGTGATCAACGGGCAAGCCCATGGGCCAGAGCTCGGCACTACAACTTGCCAACTCTATATGCGTGCATTCAAAGATGGTTCAACCATCGTGATTGAACCTTGGCGGGCGCGTCCGTTTGAAGTGGTGAAGGACCTTTGCGTCGATCGCGCCAGCATGGACCGCATCATCCAAGCCGGTGGTTATATTTCGGTAAAAACTGGCAAACACGCCGAAGGCAATTCGATGCTGGTTTCAAAACCCATCGCCGATAAATCTTTTGAGAATGCAGCGTGCATCGGATGCGGAGCGTGCGTAGCAGCCTGTCCCAATGCTTCCGCTTCTTTGTTCACGGCAGCTAAGCTTGCGCATTTGAATGTTTTACCCCAGGGCATCGTTGAAAAACGTGAACGCACCTTGCGTATGGTTCATCGGATGGACCTTGAGGGCTTCGGCAACTGTTCAAACATTGGCGAATGTGCCGCAGCTTGCCCAGCGTCCATTCCCATTGAGTCCATCGCGGTTATGAAACGTGACTATTTAATGTCCGTGTAAACCGCCTGCGAAAATTAAGCAGCCTTGCTGTCTTGGCGAAAAAGTTGTTTCGAACTTTTTTCAACGAACGGCTCACAGCGCCATCCGGGATGGGGCTTATCGCAATCACTGAAAATCACTGTTTTGTCGCGACGGCCGAGTTCCTGATATTCCTTAAGGGCAAGGACCGCAGAGCCTCTTTCGTCAACTAATCGCACGAAATGTTCAATGGCTTCTCTCGTTACGTCACCACGAAGTTTGAAGGATTTCCCGGTACCGGTGTACTGAAAAATCACCACGACTTTCGGTGAGGCCTTAAGTTTCTTGGCGCCATCGAGTTGAGCGGCCTTGGTGTTTGTTTTCAAAAATTTCTGGAAATAAAGACAAAGGGCTTCTTCTGAATCGAGGTGAAGAGTTTTCATATTTATATTTTCGACGAGAAAAGCGATTCTGTTTATAGGAAAATTATGCCCTGCGGAAATTACCGGAAATCGGGGGTGCCTTGGACGTCCTGGAACAGAGACGCACTGACACAATAAAAACCTCCCCCAAGGGGACGCGCGTCGTGCGCTACACACGCATGGGATCCGTCATCCTGACGCGTGAGTCCCCTTGGGGGAGGTTTTTATTGTGTCAGTACTTCACGCTAAGCCGGGAAAAAGGCACCACTAAATAGTGGCAATCCTACGGCGCAATCTTCCAGCGGTGCAGGATTGTTACTTAATCAGGGTCTCTTTGAGTTTATTGTAAAAACCGAAGGCCTACCGCCGCAAAATTCCCATTTTAGGCAGTACCGCATCACTCAATGACTGCAAGAAGCTGCGTGGTTTTAAGGTCCCAGAGATCGAAGCCACCTCTGCATGAGGGCGCACGTTTGCGGCATCAAGCTGCGCTTTAATCGGAGTTCGCCGTTCACCGGGCGCGCCTTGGGCTTCCTTGGAATCCAGTTGAATATCGTGCATCAAAAATTGGGCGTCCATTTGTTTTAGAAGTTCCGTAACTTTGCCGGAAAAGTTTTTCACATAAAGGTCAAAGTGAAGAGACTCCACCAAAATATTATATGTTGATAGTAAGTTGTGCGGAGAAGTGTGTCGCATGGCCTCTTGGGCGAATTCCGGGAACATGAACTCATAGAGCTTCCAGGCGGCAAGGGTTCCGCTCATGCGGTCTTCGATGGCGGCCATTTGTTCTTCATGGACTTTCACCAACGCTTTTTCGGCGCTCGCTAATGCACGTCGACGACTTGCTTTTCGCAATTCTAAAAGCTCTCTTTTATGTACCCAGTATTGGGTGTCGAAAGTCGATAGATGCGACGCAAGTGTAATGGGCGTAATCACCATCCAATCGCGATAAAAACTGCGGCCATCGCGCAAGTGAGAAGGCAGCGCCTGATTCAAACGTTGAAAAAGTTCAAAGTATGTTTTTTCAAAATGAGCCCATTGTTTTTTGGTCTCTTCGCGATCCAGTTCTGAAAATTTGATTTTCGAAAGATCTTGCGTCGTCGCATGTAAGTCAGCATTTACGGCCTGCAAAGCCTTTCGATTGCTTAACCACTCCTGAATGAAGGACGCCGCTTTGGCTAAATCCTTAGCGCCCGTTTGCGCAGCGGTTTGCGCCATCGGTGTAATCACCGGCTGACTATAGGAATTGATCATCTGAACACCCGGGCCCAGGATCATAAGGCCCCAGGCAAAACCAATTGCCCGGTGCAGTAGAAATACCGCACTGATGCTGATGCCAAAAAGCAGGGGGTTTTGCATGGTACGATGAAAGAACTTTGAAATACTCGTCATTTGCTTTTGTCCATAATGTGCTTCCAAGAAAGCGAGCTGCAACTCATCGACGAAGTCGCCTACCGTTAGGTCTCTTTCTACGGCATTCTGTAATACCGGTAAGCTCAGATAGACATCCTGTTTATTTTTCCACCAGCCCATGAAGGTGTGAAAAGCCCGGAAACCTTGGAGACGCTTTTTTTCGAGGAAAAATTCTTTAAGCTCTTTAGAGATTTCTTTTTTCGCGGTCGAAGTTAAGACAATTTGATTTAAATAGTTTTCATTTTCATCAAGCTCGGGGAACTCTTGCAGCCAGGCTTTAATTTTTTTTGACCGGACCGTAACGTAAGCTTTTGAACAAATTCCCTTTTTCAACACCTTTGAAAACACGTTGTGAACCACGAAGCACCCCTTGAGAAGAGACTAGAATCTCTGAATCTCCGTCGGTTCAAAACGGGCAAAAAATGATGGGGTAATTCTTGCCTAGGTCTGACGCAATTCCGCTAAAAGCCTTTAATTATCGGCAGATTTTGGGGCATCGGGGGTTGCGGTTCCGGGCGGTTGTGCTGCAGTCGCAGCTTCTGCGGGCGGAGCAATTGCATCTCCGGATGACGGCACAGCACTAGAGGCGTTGTCGGGCGTTGCACCCTCTTGCACGGTTATAGCGTCATAGGTTTTGGGCTGTGTGGCGGGGGCTTGTGCCGTTGCTGAATTGGTCGAAGGAGAAGGAGCAGCTTTGGGCGCGGTGAGCGTCTCGCCTGCTTTCTGCGCTTGATCAGGACTTAGGGCTGGCACTCTAACTACGACGGCCGCTTCTGAAGCATCTGCTGAAGGCTGCAAAGGTAATCTTTTTACAACTCCACCTTGCTGCTTGAGCTGCTGAGCATCCACTTCGGGTGTGTCGCTTTGCACGACCTGCACATTATCCTGCAACTTTGCCAAGGGAGGTAAATTGCGAATTATTTCCATTTTTTTATCCTTGAAGACATCTTCGCCGCCCATATTTTTTTCGATGAACTCATCACGCTCGCGAATTTTGCGATCAAGTACGGCTCTCTCTTGAGGGTAGTGCTTGATGACTGTGGGAGTGATGAAAACCAAAAGATTTTGTTTCACTACGTTTGACGACTTGGATCGAAAGAGCCAACCCAAGATGGGAATATCCCCTAAAATCGGAACTTTAGTAGTGGCATCGACGGACTTATCCCGAACCAAACCACCAATAACCACGGTATCGCCATCCTGGACCATAACCATGGTGTCAGAAGCTCGATTGGAAGTCGCAAACGCTAAGTCTTGGACTGCCTTTGGTGGTTGACGCTCGCTGATGTCTTCCATCTGTTGATGGATTTCTAGTTTTACAAAATTAGAGCTTTTGTTGATCTGCGGTTTGATGCGCAAAATCAGGGACACGGACTCTTTAGAAACAGTAGTTTGCGTCAATAAGTTTGCATTTGTACTTTGGGTAGGGATTGGGATTTTTTCTGAAATCTCAATTTTTGCTTCCTGATTGTCCAGCGTTTGGATGGAAGGCGTCGCCAAAATATTGCTGTTGGTATTTCGCAGTAAAAGCTGAATAAGGCCCTGAATGCTGGAAATTTGCGTGGTAACGGTGCCACCGCTCGCCGACGGAATAGTTACGGTCGTAGGCGGCTTGCTGGTATCGGCAAAACCCAATACCGCGCCCGGGATAGAAAGGGGATTTACCAAAAACTTGGCCAGATTATCGTTTGACGTGAAACCAAATGGAACTTTTGGCAGGGCGAAATTGATTCCGGCGTCAAACTTCCGATCCATCATGGTTTCCATGATCACCGCTTCCACATAAACTTGGTCACGCGGCACATCAAGTTTTGCAATCACTTGGCTTACGGTTGCGAAATCAGCCGGCGTTCCCGTAACGACGATGGAGTTCGTAGGTTTATCGGCCGCAATTTTTACGCTACTCTCAAAGATTTGCCCACTTTGGGTAGGAACCTTTGCGCCGCCGATGCCCGGTGCGCCTTGGGTTCCCCCTCCGCCTGCACCGAGCAAACTAGATAGCGTTTTAGAAATTTCTTCGGCATCCGCAAATTGCAGAAAAATTACGTGAAACCGGTTGCCGCCCAAATTTGGATTCACGCGGCTGTCTAGCTTTTTCACGATCTCCCTTACATCCTGCATTCCCTTTTCATTGGCTGAGACAATCAAAGAATTAGTGCGATCATCGGGAATCACGTTTGAAATAGCGCCACCTTCGCGGGACTTACGCACCCCTGAGAGCATGCCGGGCATTTTGCCGCCACCGCTGGGAAACCCTCCGTTATATCCGCTGAAATTCGCGCCCGGCATTCCGGCACTTCCAGTGGGAAGGAGCTGGCCCATAAGGCGCGCGACTTCCGATGCTGATGCATAACTGAGTTGAATCAGTTCGATACGTTCATCTACGCGCTCCACATCGAGAATATTAATCATATCGACTAACTTACGGACGTTAGATCCGGTATCCGTGATGATAAGCGTATTGGAAGCTTCATGGGCCACAAGCCTGGCCGATGGAGGAATAAAATTTTTCAGCACTCGCTCCACTTCAAGTGAGTTTACGTACTTCAGCGGAATTAGCCGCGTAATGAGCAGATCGGTATCGGGACTATAGTTTCCCGTATAGGTTTTGACCTGTTTGTCCTTGGCGTCCCGTTGTTTTACGATACGCAAAAATTTTCCTGAAGGTACGATAGAAAATCCCTTGGCATCCAGCCCCGTGAGGAACGCTTTCCAAGCGTCGCCCGTCGTAATTTGGGCATGGCTTATGATGGAAATTTTCCCGGCAACGTCTTTATCAAAAATAAAATTTAAGCAGGTGAGGCGGCCCAAGGTTTCCGCGATTTCAATAATTTCAGAATCAGGAAAACTAAAATTCGCAATGACATCTTTTCCTTGGCCGGTATATGGATCAAGTTTTAAGCACTGACGAGAACGATCTGTTGAACTCACCACCGCACTCTGCGCGTTGGATTGAATGCCCCGATTGGGTTTTGAAACTCCCGATAAAATTTGAAGCTGAGGTTTTACGGAAGAAGTCCTGGTTCGCGTAGGAGAAGCGGGCGCAGTGACATCGTTTGGATACGGAGGCGCACTTTCGTAGGGAGTCTGAGAAGGCTGAGGAACTTGGGCCGACAAAGGATATGCCAGCGGAGGGACATCGTCGTCAAACTCATCATCTTCAATAACGTTCGTGTTCTTCTGGGCTTTTGCGGTTTTGGCGGCTGCGTCTTTTTCGTAATAGTTTTTTACATCAACCATGTAATCGTGATCCGCAGCCGTGGGAGGCGGATTAACGGCCGAATGAGCCAAGGTGAAAAAACCGCCAGCTCCGAAGCTCACCAAAAAAGTCATGACGGAAATTATGCTTTTTTTCACTTGAATACGATTCTCCCTGGTGCCCTTAATTCCTTAGCGCACGAAAAACTGTTGTTGAATCACCTGACCTTGACGACGGATGGTTATGTTAGCCCGGTCCGCGCCCCGCAGGTCTTGGAAAAGCTGCGTGACTTTTCCTACAATATTACCGGACCCAGCCAAAGACTCTCCGTTGAAACTCAGGATGATGTCGTCTCGCTTTAGTCCCATTTTGTCAAAGACGCCACCGGCTTGAACGTCGACTAAAATAAAGCCATTAGGCGCTCCATTCTCGTAGTACGGCACCGCCATGGCTTGCTTTAAAATGTTTGTGGGGTTGGACATGGCTTTCTCAAAAAATGCCCGATCAATCTCCACTTCGCCAGGCTGAACCTGCCTTACTTCTTGACCGCCTTTCTGAATGGCCGAAAGCTTTTGGCCATTCTGCGGAAGAATTTCAAGTTCGACGGCTAAGGCGTCTTCCTGCATCTCCAAGTATTCCAAACTTTCCGAAACGAGGGATTGAAGAAATATTTTTCGGGGCTCAATTCGCACGACTCGGTGAGACCCGAGGACCGTGTCTCCCGTTTGCGCCGTAAATATTTCACGGCTGTGGCTATCTTCAAGGGTAGCGATGGAGTGATTTTCGTCCTCAAAAATCATACAACCAGAAAGTCGCAAGGGCAGATTCGATTTGCGTGGAATCATGCTGGCCAAGTCCTCCGCGGGAATGATTCCCTGGGAGCTAAAGATATTCCTCCTTAAAATGGTCGCCTGATAATCAACGGCTTTCGGAGACTCAAACCTAGGCATGGAAGCAAGCATGGGTACCGCCGGCGGTTCCGGCAGAAAAAAATCAACCAAAAGGCTGGCCGTATCCGCCAGAAGGTAGGCAACGATTCCGACGGCTAAAAAGGTCAATGCACCATTTCGATTTAGACGACCCTGAAACTCATGATGAAGTTCCGTCCAATGAATATGCCTAAATCGTTTTAGGGATTTTATGCGCTTAGAAAAAGACGCGCCAATGCCGATCACAAAGAGGCGACGAAGCTCGGCCCAGAACAAAGAAGCGTTAAATTTTAACCAATTCATAGGTGTTTGGCGCAAGGATTTTTACTTACATCAGTTTAATCCATCAAACCACTCAAGAATCCGGAAGTTTATTCCGAGAGCGTTGTTGTCAGGTTTGTAGGAAGGGGCCTTCAATGAAACCGAATTTATCCAGGACGCTTATTTTAGTCCTCCTTTTCAGCTTGCTTCTCTTAGCGTGTAAACATCCTAGTTTCGCAGGCTCTAAGGAATATGAGATTTTTGACGGTCGGGTTTATAACGGCAAATTTTACCCACGAGTAGATATCATTGAATGGAAAGAGGAAGACCATCCTAATCACATGGAGTTCCACCTTTATTATAAGGGGCGACCCCTGGAATTATCTTTTCAACTTGAAGAAACCACGGGCCGCAAGATCATGCTGGTAAATTATTTTTTTCCCGACCGCCGAGAGCACCTCTGCCGTAGGGTGCCAGCACCCGCTGGTTTCCATGGGCAATTTTTTGTTTACCGAGACACGAGCGATAAAGATTTTGACAATATCATCTTGAGTACGGACGAACTACCTTCGGCCGATGACTCTTCCGGCAGAATTCCGGCGGCAATAAATGCGAAGCCTCCAACGCGCGTAAGGATTCTCAATCCTCCGCATTACACCGGTTGCGAAGAAGCTTCGGAATCTACACCCACGGGCAATCCAAGCGTGACTTCCCCTACGGCCTCCGGGTCGACCGGGATAAAAAGCAGCAAAGAAAAAATTCCGTTCGAAGACTGGTAAACATTTAACATTCACAGGCCCAGGAATTATTTACCCGCTGAATATTTTGCCGGGGGCTCGGCTGTCAAATTTTTAGCCGATCTCGAGATGTGAGCCCTGATCCGTAAAATAGTACGGATGTGGCTCACCCATTTCTCTTTCAAAAATTTCGCAAATTTGTTCTTTTTAGTTTTCGTTCTCGTTTCTAATGGCACTGTGTTTGGTCAAGGCCTTCCCGACTTTTCGAACATCCCGGTTTCCCAGACGGTCGAGGATTCAGCAAACCGCTTTCCCTTGCGACGCCAAACCGTAATAGATTTTTTTGCCTTGCAAAGCGGAATGGTCGACTTCAAGCAGGATGGCGCCGAGTCCTTCTACGGAATGGCCATCGCAAAACTCTGGATGGGCCGAGATGTCGCTTTGGTAAATCAGAAACTTTTAGCCTCCACTGCCCTGCCCTATGGCGAGGTGGGTACAAACATTGATCTTGGTATTTGTAAACGCAAGGGTGACTACGATTTCATGATGATTGGCCTGGTTCATCTTTTAAGTCTGTTCCAAGATCGGCCAGATTTGCTTTGGCCCGAATCTAAACGAAAATTATTAAACACACTTATCCCCGTACGTGGAGCAAGCCATCACACGCAGTTTTCGTTAGGTCTTTGTGGAACTCACAACGAATCCGAAAATCACGTATTGATGATTGAGATTTCCCGCTACCTCGTTAACCAAGTTTGGTTAAAGGAACTTACCAAAGCTGGCCGTTACCTCCCTCAATTTGATAACGCAAAAAGCGGATTTGAAGAATGGATGTTGCTTCACTTGCAGGAATTTTTCCGAAAAAATTTCTCTGAATATAATTCCATTCCGTATCAAGTCTATACCATCGTCGCTTTGCAAATCCTCCATCGTAACGCCGAGGGTCCACGCGTAAAGCTAGCGGCGCAGATGTTACTGGAATTTCTTTCTATGCAGTATTCCATTCAGAGCATGGACGCCAGGCGGTCGGTACCGTTTCGAAGGCTGCCCGAATATCGTGATCTAACGGACTTGCTGATTGGCGATGGATTAACGGCGGTCCATGCGCTTCTGGTGGGCAACTATAAATCCTATAGCTCGCTACCAAGGCCTTTTGTGGTTCCGCAAGGTTACACCAACATGTTAATCGCGGCGACGGACAACTACGAAGTGCCTGCCCTGATCAGCGATTACATGATGAGACGAGCTTCCCCATTTCCCGTGTACCAAAGGTTTCGTCACGAAGGAGTTGAGATTTACTCTAAATCAGAAAATTTTACTCTGGCGGCGGGGGGAATATACGTAAATCACGGTGGCGATTTCGGCACGGACGCCAATGCCGGTTGGGCCGCCCCCACGGTGGTATTGCCAAAGGGAGAAGCGGGTTCGAATCGAAATGATTTTTTTGGATTTTTGGGGCACACCACTCCACAGCTCCGCAACAATACTTGCGTGGGCAGAAATTTCGCCTGCGGCATGAATCCATATATTTCTGCAAAAATCCCGATCCATTGCCGTGAAGTACGCGGCCCGTGGACTTTCTTAAAACTTACCGCGAAAGAATGCTCAGAAAATTTCGATTATAAAATTTTTGGTGCCGTTTACGATGCTCCTTGCGACTCGCATATGTGCAGTTCTGATGGCAGAAAAAGATTTGGATTACTAGAGGTAGCGGAAGCTAAAAATTTCGCGTCGTTTGCGGAATTTAGGGATGGGATTTTATCCCGTAATCCTCGATCGAATTATAGTCCGGCCTCCATCAACACCTATGTGACCGCCATCGGCGATCGTATTGAGTTTACCCCGGTTCCCGATACCTGGAACTTCTGGCCAATTTCACGCGTTAACGGGCAGGTGCAAGACGTGACCTTTAGAACTTGGCGTTTGGCTCAGGGAAGTATCATGGATGCTCGCGGTGACGGGATGATTTTGTATCGCCATCCGGAAACGGGGGACCGGCTGACCTTGGATTTCCGTGACGCGCTCAATCCGCAAAGGAGACTTGAAGGAAATGGTGCTTTTGGAGTATCCAAAGCGCACTAATCACCTAACGTCTTAATTCGGAATCCCAACGCCAGCATCGTCGGGACTTTCACCCGCATCTTCATTTACCGAGGCGTCTTCTGGAATCACCGAAGCATCCCCGGTGGGTAACGTCGCGTTAGTTGTTGAGTTCACATCGGCATTCACGTGCACAACATCGTCTTGAGGCACAGATGCATCAACCCCATAATTAGGATTATCCAGCGGTGATGTTACCACGGGCACCGCGATCGGAATCACATTGGTCACATGGCAACGGTTTACTCGAATTCGAACTACGGCACAAATATGATCTCTAGCTTGGATTTCTGCAGGATTAAAACCTTCAAGACGTTGCAAATCTTCGGTGATCCCGTTTGCCAGTTGCGTGGCATGCTCACCAAAAACTACTGGGATGATCGTCGCGCGCTCTTGGGCTGCGAGTTCCGCGGAATGTTCTGCGGCTTCGATACGACGCACAATATTGGTCCACTGAGCATCATTTCGATTGCTCCAGCGGCTTAAGTCTAAGGGTGCCCTCTGTAAATCATACGGTGGGTTAGTCAACGAACGATCGGTTACACCTAAGCAGGCCAAAACCGCTTCGTACTCCCGCAATACCAGCGGCAAAGTCGCACCGATGGATATGGTGTCTTCATGTCTTGAAAACCCGTTCAAAGACGCCAACGCCGTTAGAAGATGCGCCAATTTATCGCGACGATCCCTGAGGCCATGGGTAAGGTTTTCCAAGTTCAGAGCAGGATCCTCATGGGTTGGGATATTCAAATCAAGTTGCACTACTCCAAAAAAGAATTCTTTTAATCTTCTTGCAGTTCTTCTCAATTCCACTCTTTGATCGTGGGTAAGTCCGCGCGCGGCCTCGCGGTTTGCAGCTTGAACACGAGCCATCAGCGCTAACCAACCTAAATCAGGATTTTCATTGTGGAGATGGGTTTGCAAAAAATTTTGAATGTGATGGATTTCCGAGATTACGCGGCTTCTTAAAGTCGCTTCACTTTGCACACAGCTGCGGGGAATAACGGCGGTCGACCAATTTACCGGAACCGGCCTCACACCCGGCACATTTCCCGATTGAAAAAAGGGAACGATGGCTTCAAAGCTGCGAAACCGCTCCGCCGGAAGCAATAGGCTATTGTCAGGATTGGTAAGCGAGAATTGAAGTTGCCCAGGAATGCCTGAGGTAAATCGAAAGGCGCCGGTGTAGCTACCGGTAACCGAAATACCAATTGGAAAATTTTGTCCGCTGCGGCGGATCTGGGTTGAACGCACATTCAAGGTGCCCGTCACGGGCTCGTGAACGTTGAGGTCCAACTGAACGTTTCGAAGGAATCTGGGTAGCGGAGCACTGCCCCTTTCAGGGTAATCGTAGGTCATTTGCACGTGGCAGCTGACGTGCCCGAGATCAGCATGCGCCATAGAGCCGGCAGCACTTACCGCAAGTAAGGAAACCGTAAGAGAAATGGAGGTCTTTTGAAAACGACGAAAAATTTTTAGCATAAGGTTCTTCCATTTGGTCGCAAGAATGAAGTTGGGCTCACTCTCTGAGCTTTAATTCAACATGTTGTTTAGCATATTTCGGCCACTATAAACAACAATTATTTATAATATTAATGATGGAATTAATATTACGGCGCGTTGCCATTCGCCCGGATCAAATCAATAACCCTATAATCTGAAAAGAAAAAGCTTAAACCCGGGATAAGTGCGTTGGTTAAAACGTCAAAAGCCCCCCAACGCCCTTAAGTGGTTGTACCGCTTAAGTCATTGAGGGGCCCTAGAAACACACCTTTAATTAGGAGTAAATTATTCTTGGGGTTCGTCGGTTAGAGCTGGCGATTCCTCACCTGAGGGATCGTCACCTTGGCGTTCTGCATTCTCATCATACTCGCCACCTTCGTTGCCCTGATCACTTTGCTCATCAGGATTTGCGGGGGCAGAAACCGCAGCGTCGTCCGCAGATTGGCCGGAATTCTGAACCGTTGCATCAACATCGATTGCTGAAGCATCAACTCCACCATCCATCCCAGGAACACCGCTAGAGTTTGGATTTGGATTAGCGTTTGTAAAAGTACAGCTTTGCACCGTTACGCGAGCCAAGCCACAAACGTTTCCACCAAGCTCGATGCCACCCGTTGGGGCAACACTGAATCCTTCATGGCCTTGGGCGTCTTCGGTAAAACCTTGTTCAGTTCGTGCGAAGTTTGCGCCGAAAGTTTCGGGAAGCATTGCCGCGATAATTCTCTGACGGAGCGGCGCACTTCTTTGGGCCGCACGGTTATTCGCAACTACCGCATTCCAGTGAGCATTGTGCCTAGCATTTACTAGGGCAGAATCACGCACACCAAGGAATGAAAGCACTGTTTCATATTCCGCTAAAAGTGCTGGGAGCTCCTGGGCTAAGCCAACCGAATCCGGTTGAGATTCAAAGCCATTAGCAATTACCAAGGAAGCCAAATTTTGAAGAATCTGTGCTTTTTTCTGCTTTAGGTAAGTTATGAAAGCTCTCGAAGCCGTGGGACTTGGACTTGGAAATCCAACGGCTGTCTGAAATGCAGTCATAAAAGCACTACGACGTTCCCTTACCGCAGTACGAAGACGGTTTCGCTCTGCACTCGTCCTAGCTCTGGAAGCAGTCCGTTCATCGGCTTGAATGCTTTGCATTTGACTCATCCAACCGCCCTCTGCTGAATGCAGAGAACTGTCCAACGCAATTTTAAACTGATTGATTCTGCCTAAGACACGGTTTCTAAATTCGCCCGTAGGATGGGTACAGTACCTTGGAATCACCGCCGTAGACCAATTTACAGGAATTGCAGGGCTGCTTTGTAGTGGGCCAACTTGGGAAAACGGAACCGAGAGTGAAAAAGTGCGTGCTTCGGCTGCCGGGAGAACTAAACGTCCTTCGGGATTCACTAAATCAAAACGAAGTTGAACAGGGCTACCGCTAGAAAATTGAGAAAGGCCAGGATGAAGCCCGGTTAAACTTAATGCCACAGGAAAGTTAGGACCTGGGCTATTCATAATTTCTGCCGTGGGTACGGACAAAGTACTGCTGGCTTCGGACGCTGCAAGATCAAGTTCCAGAGTTCGTGCCGTGCCAGGAACCTCTGATTGTTCAGAACGACCCATATAATCATATTGAATTTGTACTTGGCAGCTCACGTGACCAAACTCGGCGTAGGCCGATTGAATCCCGAATATTCCGCAAGCCGTGGCGGCCAAGACTGCCGCGACTGTAGTTTTCTGAATTTGATGAAGTGCTTTTGACATAAAAAAATCCCCCGTGTGTATGTCAGAGAGTATTTCAACTCTCATGCCAGGCAATTTTTGGGGTAGGTCACGGCAGACACAGGCAAATACACTATAAATATTAATTATTTATATTACACCCACTATTGAGCACAAAAGCGTCGATGGCTAAACTTTAGGCACCTGGCCAAAAAAACCATCCTTCAAACCGGTGAGTCCCGCCATCGTTACCTTCAAATCGGCGTTTTTTAGCCCCTTTGCGCAGATATAAAGAAGGCTTCGCAACACATAAAAGGGCATACAAAAGACACTCAAATGCCGTCTATTCAGAACCGTCAGGTTCCGAAAAAACCAGTAGGTATGGACGGATTTTTCAAAAACTCGGTTACCGCCCATGCCTTCCTGCAAATGAATCAGCGCGACGGATGGCTCAAAATGCAGAACCGCCTGGGCCGCCTGCAAGCGCAGCGCGAGGTCCGTACCTTCAAAATAAGCATTACCTAAAAAAGTCTCGCTAAATGCGCCTACCCGCTTGAGCAATTCCGTTCGTACCGAAAAATTGCACTCATGCATATGGTCTACGATGCGTCTTTGAAACCCAAAAAAGTTACCCGAAACAAAACCCCAAAATCTTGAGTAACGGGCGGGCTTAGATTTAAAAATCATTTCTTTATCACTCAAACCATCCAGAGGCTGAACAACTCGACCAGCAACACAATCTACGCGTTCCCTTCCACCTTTCGCGTAAAGCGTTTGATGATGCGCAACGAAGGAAGGCGGTAAACGCACGTCATCATCGACGAAGATGCAAATCTCGGCGGTGGTACGGTGAATTGCATGGTTTCTTCCAGCTTGTGAGCCACGGGGTGGCATCGTTTCATGAAAAAAATCTAATCTATCGTCAGATGGCGCGTCATGATCCGAAGCCCCTTCTCCAAACTCCATTTCACGAACGGTTTCCGGCCTCCGGACGCAAATGAACTCCTTAACTAAATTATCGAGCGGAAGATCATTTTGATCTACGACCCAAACTTCAAAGTTTCGGGCCGTTTGCAGACCAAGATCGCGCAGGGTTTGCCGTAAACACCGATTGCGACCCCGGGTTGGAATGATCACCGCCGCTCGTATCGAGCTTTGGCCCATTTCTGTCGGAAGAGGATCGTTCGGGAAGTTTGATTTCAGCATTTTGATCAATATAAGTGTATTCCTTCAAACCTGCCTCAAAAACATTGAGGATCTCAACGCCTTCGCGTGGTTTTAAGGCGCCATTCTTCACTTGCGCGTCAATGGCCACTTTAATTTGTTTTTCAAGCTCCAATGGATTGTATTGAATCGTGCTGAGGATCTCACCTACGGTACTACCGTTGATGACTTCTTCGATGTAATAACCGCCGGGCTCGTGGGCATCCTCAAATACGTGAACTTCGTTCACCCGCCCAAAAAGGTTATGCACATCACCCATGATGTCTTGGTAAGCGCCCATCAAAAACATTCCTAAGTAGTAGGGCATTCCGTTTAATGTATGGAGCGGCAAAGTATCCTTCACATCTCGCAGGTCGATGAAGCGATCCACCTTACCGTCGGAATCGCAGGTGATATCCACCAAAGTGGAATTGCGCTGAGGCTCTTCATTCAACCGATGAATCGGCATAATGGGGAATAATTGCTGAATTGCCCAGTAATCCGGCGCCGATTGGAACAAGGAAAAATTACAAAGGTATTGATCGGATAAATGCTTGGACATTTCGACCAGTTCCTCGGGAATGTATTTCTGACCCGCCATGAATTTATTGATCTGGATGCAGGTCTTCCAGAAAAGATTTTCAACCTTGGCGCGGTCCACTAAGTCCAAGAATCCAAGCTTAAAAAGGCTGGAAGACTCTTCCCATCGTTGAAGTGCGTCGTGATAACTTTCCGTCAAATTCTTAGAACTTACGTTGGTGAGCACATCACGCATTTGAGTGACTAGCTCATTTTCATTATCGGTTTGTTCCAGCTGAATGGGAGTTGAGCCCATTTCGATATTACCGAATACATTGATGATGAGCGCTGAATGATGGGCCACCAAAGCGCGCCCGGATTCACTCACTATCATGGGCTCCGGAACTTCTTCCGCCGCACACACTTCTTGAATGGTGTACACGATGTCGCTCACGTATTCCTGAACGCTGTAATTCACGGAAGAATTCGAAGAGGTTCGGCTACCGTCGTAATCCACGCCAAGCCCGCCGCCCACATCGAGGTATTCAAGGCCCACGCCCATGCGTTTTAATTTTGCATATACTCTAGCGCCTTCTTTTACGGCGTCCTTGATGGTGCGAATATCGGTGATTTGGGATCCAATATGGAAATGCACTAACTTTGCGCAATCAAGCAAACCTTCCTCACGCAAAAGTTCGATGACTTGAAGAGTCTCTGGCGTAGTAAGTCCAAATTTTGCGTTATCACCGCCGGAGGACTCCCATTTTCCGCTACCCTTAGTGTGCAATTTGGTTCGTATGCCAAGCGCCGGACGAACACCCAACTCTTTGCTCAAACGCACAAGCTGATAGGCTTCCGTCAGTTTCTCAACGATGACGATCACATTTTTACCAATTTTACGGCCAAGCAGCGCAAGCTTAAGAATGGCTTCGTCCTTATAGCCGTTACACAAAATCAAGGAGTTTGGATTTGTGTTCATGGCGATGGCGGCATGAAGCTCCGCCTTACTACCGGCCTCAAGGCCCGTTCCGTAGGGACTGCCAGCATCAAGAATTTCTTCGACCACTTCCCGCAGCTGATTCACCTTAATAGGGTAAACGCCCAGATACCGGGACTTGTAGCCCGCTTCTTCGATGGTTTTTTTAAAACATTCATTTAAGGAAACTACTCGGTTCCTCAAAATGTCTTGGAATCGAATGAGCACCGGAAGTTTTATGCCACGGGCGACGATGTCATCGACGACTTGCTTCATGTCGATGTTCGGGGTTTGCCCCTGTCTTGGTTTCACCGTCAGGTTTCCCTGGGGATTCACCCCAAAGTACTGCAAGCCCCAATTCTCTACACTATACAGACGGAGGGAATCCTCAACGCTCCATACTTTCATCTTTTTTGGCAACTCCTCTAAAACAAAAGGGCTCGGAAATTCGAGAACCGTTCATGTACTGTACTACGAACTGCATTTCAATGAAGAACTTGACGGCGTCATCTTAAAACTTAGGTTCGAAGGTATAAATATGTTTGATGTTGATGTGCTGATACCGAGCATGCTTGAGCTTCATGGAAGCAAGCTGAAGAATGAGCTTCATCTGCCTTGCCGCATCTTGGTAACGAACCTTTTTGATCTCGCCCAAGATGAACTTTTCCATTTCTACCGGATGGAAACAAAACCCTCGGGAGAACTCGTACTTTCCCTGAAAAGGAATGAGTCGTGCTTCAAAAATGTCGCCCTTCAAGAATCCGGTGCTCAAGTCCCCGCGTTGCACTTCGTAGGTTTTTTTCGAGAAAAGGTCCTTCACTACCGTGATGTCGTCCTTGGCTTTGCTCAAATAAAAAATGCTGTGAATGGTGCGGCAAAAATCTTCGTAGATGGCTAGCACCTCTGGCGTTGGCGTAGTGGTGCCACGAATCTTACAAAGATAAAGCCGAATGGGCGGCAAATCGATGCCCGGCAAGGCCCGGTCAAAGAGATACCAGTCCATGAAGATGCACATTCGGTTCTCAAACTCAGCATCATCCTCGTAAACTACGCCCGCCTTTTCAAAATACTCCTGCTTAGCGCTATAAACTTCCTTGTAGTATTCACCGGTGGTGAACATTTCGATGACTGGATCAAGATAAGGTTGAAAAGCTTGACTCACGAAAGTGGTGCACTCCTTGGGGTTGAATTCCGATGCAAATCCGAGGCAAAACGATCAAAAAGATAGGATGAATCATGGGGACCGGGCGCTGACTCCGGGTGATACTGCACGGAAAAACAGTTCTGGGCTTGGTCTTCAAGCCCTTCACAGACCTGATCGTTTAAATTTTCGTGGGTGACCTTCACCGACTTTGGCAACGACGCAGCATCCACGGCAAAACCATGGTTGTGGGACGAAATCTCAACTTTTCCTTCTTTGAGGTTCAGCACAGGTTGATTCACTCCACGATGACCGAATTTCATTTTAAAGGTTCGGCCGCCCAAAGCAAGACCCAAGAGCTGATGTCCCATACAAACTCCAAACAAAGGTCGTTTACCTAGAAGCTGGCGGATGGTTTCAATGGCGTAACCCGCTGCGGCAGGATCGCCAGGGCCATTGCTTAGAAAAACGCCAGCGGGATTCAGGGCAAGAATTTCTGACGCAGGCATCGTTGCCGGAACTACCATCACCTGGAGATCACGTTGCGAAAGCTCCCGCAATAAGTTCAGTTTAACGCCGTAATCGATGGCGACCACCATGGCCTGTCCTTTTTCATTGAACCAATACGGTTTTTTCGTGGAAATTTCCCTGATGAGGTCCCGGCCTTCAAAGCTTGGGGCAGAGCTAAAATATTGCGCTCGCAGAGATGATGATAACGCTAATTTTTCCGCCTGCTCGCGATTTAAAATGAATCCACGCAGAACACCACTGGAACGCAGCTTTAGGGTGAGGGCCCGAGTATCCACGCCCGTAAGTGTCGGCACCTCATACTTTTTCAAATAGTCGGGCAATGACATCTCAGACTCAAAATTGCTAGGCGACTCACAGAGCTCATGCACCACAAATCCGCTCACCTTAGGACCACCTAATGATTCATTGTCCGTAGGATTGATGCCGTAGTTACCTTGGTGGGGATAGGTCATGACTACTACTTGCTCGGTGTAACTCGGGTCCGTAAGGACCTCTTGATAACCGGCCATCGCCGTATTGAAAACCACTTCGCCGTAACCAAAGGCATCCGATTTTGATCCTTTGGGACCTGAACCATGGGCGTAAAGGTGACCCTCAAATAGCGTTCCGTCTTCTAAGAGCAAAGCGTGGCCTTTGACTTGGGTTGAATTCACGCCGAACAACGAATCATCTTTCATGCGTTCTCCGTTTTTTTCCCGTTTATCCATTGGCATCTCCCATCAACGAAAGTCATTTGTATTTCGCCCGGAAGGTCTTTGCCGATGAATGGGGAATTAGCGCTCTTGGAATGCAAATTAGATTTGTGCAAAAGACGTTTGCCCTTCAAGTTCACTAGAACAAAATCGGCCGGCGCTCCGACTTTAATTTCTCCAAGCTCTTGTTTTAGACCCTTGCCTAAAGTCTTGCATGCCCCCCTCGTAAAAACTTCAATGAGGCGCGCAAGTGTCAGCACACCTTCATTATATAAGGAAACTCCCACGGACCAGGCGGTTTCAAGCCCAAGCACGCCGTTCGCTGCGTATTCAAAGAGCACGTCTTTGTCGCGTGGGGCGTGGGGCGCATGATCCGTAGCGATGCAATCAATGACTCCGTCACGAAGGGCTTCACGCATTAAAGTCACATCTTCGCGCCCCCGCAAAGGTGGCGCCATTTTAAAATGGCTATCGTAACTGGAAACATCTTCGTCACAGAACATGAGATGATGTGGAGTCACCTCCGCTGTCACTTGAAGGCCCTCTTCCTTGGCCCGCTTCAAATGGGGCAGAGAAAATCTTGAGCTCACATGGGCGAAATGAATCGGCGCCTTCGTCAACCTAGCGAGCGAAACGTCACGGGCGACGAGGATTTCTTCGCTTTCGCCGGGAATGCCGCGCAGGCCCAGGGCGCACGAGTGAAAACCTTCGTGCATAACTCCTTGGCCCACCAAATGTGCATCTTCAGCGTGGACGATGACCACCAAACCAAACGCTTTGCAATAATCCAGCGCCTTACGCATGAGATAGGTGTTCATCACGGGGATTCCGTCATCACTTACGGCTACGATTCCGGCCTCATGCATTTTACCAATTTCGGCGAGTTGCTCACCCTTAAGTCCCTTAGAAAGAGCGCCCACCGGTAACACTCGGCAAACTGCCGTTCGCTCTACCTGAGATAAAATATACTTCGTGACATAGGGGCTGTCGTTCACCGGGTTTGTATTGGCCATACAAACTAAAGTTGTAAAACCACCGGCAACCGCTGCTTGAGTGCCAGTAGAAATGGTTTCTTTGTACTCAAAGCCTGGCTCCCTGAGATGAGTATGGACATCGATGAAACCTGGTAAGCAGTGCAGTCCTTCCGCATCAATTACCGTAACCCCCGCGCCTTGGGATTTCGTGAAGGATTCAATCTCACTTAGTGATGAAAAAATTTTAGCAAATTTTCCGTTCTCAATGAATAGGCCCACCCCGCATTTTCCGTCGGAATCCCAGACTTCTGCATTCCTTAATAATATACGATCGAGATTAACTTCCGGCGTCTTGGTGAACGCACGAGCTAAAAGATTTTGGCGAGGTGCATCCGCCACTAAAGCCGAAATGTTTTCTAAAAGGGTTGAGATCTTCATGTCAGGATCAACTCCATGAGGGCCATACGTACCATGACGCCATTGGTAACTTGATCCATAATTACGGAATAGGGCCCAGATGCGATCTCTTGGGAAATTTCCACTCCTTCATTCAGCGGCCCTGGATGCATGATGATGACACCTTCCTTCAGAAAGGTAGTGGTGCTGTCGTTCAGACCCCAATATCGCGAGTACTCCCCTAAACTTGGGAACTGCATTTGATTTTGCCGCTCCATCTGAATGCGCAACATCATAACCACATCTGCGTCACGTAGCGCTTCGCGCAGTTCATAATGCAAATCCACTCCTAGCTTTTCCACATAGGGAGGCATGAGGCTTGGTGGCCCGCAGACAGAAACCTTTGCGCCAAGTTTTGAAAGGACATTGATGTTAGATCTCGCCACGCGGGAGTGAGCAATGTCGCCCACGATGAGGATGCGTTTGTTTTTTATGGAACCAAGACGCTCCTCAATGGTCATGGCATCGAGCAGAGCTTGGGTCGGATGTTCATGGAAACCATCACCCGCATTAATGATGGGAATATGGATCCGCCGTGAAAGTTGCTGAGGAGCTCCGGCCGACGCATGCCTTAGGACCAGAAGATCTGGGTCCATGGCTTCAAGATTCCTAGCCGTATCCCATAGGGTCTCACCTTTAGTGACGGAAGAAATCCCTGGATCAAAATTCAAAACGTCAGCCCCTAAACGCCTCGCCGCCATTTCAAAGGAAGATCGGGTCCGGGTGCTCGGCTCAAAAAAAAGGTTGATGATGGTTTTTCCCACCAGACTTTGATGCGGAAAAGCGGATCCTCGCCAACCTTTCCAAAGTTTTTTCAGTTCAAAACTCCGACTTAGGACTTGCCGTATGAAGGGTTCTGAAAGATTTGAAGTCTCAATGAATGATTTGCCCTTTAGAGCACTCGCTGTCCCATGCGCGACCATCTGATCCCTCCTTGTTCTCCCGGTTTTTCAGAGCTTGAAAACCAAATCCGCCAAGCGCGCCCCACAAGGCTTGATCGAGGCAAATATCCCCACTTACGGCTGTCGATGGTGTGGGATCGATCATCGCTCAACACAAAAAAATGATCCTTAGGAACGACGACCTCGGGCATATGAATGTCTTTGTCCGCGGAGTTCCACTTCACTAGATATGAATGATTTTCAAAGGTTTCCCGGTAGTAGAGTTCCTGGGGAACGGAAATATTTTGACCATTCACGATCAAAATTCCAGCCTTGATTTCAACTTTGTCACCTTCTATGGCCACTACCCGTTTGATATATTCCTTTTGACCATCGGCATTCAAAACAAAAACTGCAATGTCTCCACGCTTAGGCAGGGAGAGCTTGGTAGAAGCGTATCCGGAAGTGGGATAACGAAAACCGTAGGCTAGTTTATTCACAAAAATATAGTCGCCGGCTTCAAGCGCAGGAGACATATTATCCGTGGGAATACGAAACACTTCCAACACGAAGGTCCTGAGCAAAAGAGCAACGATACCTGACGCAAGGATAACGACGATATAGTCTCGAAGGCTCCTTAAACTCTCCAACTTATGCCTACCTCCACACGTACGCTGAACAAACTAATCATCCACCTTTAAGACAGCGAGGAATGCTTCCTGGGGAATTTCCACCGTGCCCACCATCTTCATCCGCTTTTTACCTTCTTTTTGCTTCTCAAGAAGTTTGCGCTTTCGGGAAATATCACCACCATAACATTTCGCTGTCACGTTTTTACGCACGGCACTAATGCTTTCGCGAGCAACCACTTTACTGCCAATGGTCGCCTGAATGGCGATTTCAAACATTTGCCGGCTAATGAGTTCTTTCAACCGCTTGGCGAGCTCGCGCCCCCGATAAACGGACCGTTCACGATGAACGATCACGGAAAGCGCATCCACGGATTCGCCGTTCACCAAGATATCGAGTTTCACCACATCGGAAGGTCGGTAATCCAAAAGCTCGTAATCCATGCTGGCATAACCCTTGGTGATGCTTTTCAGTTTATCAAAAAAATCAAAAACCATTTCCGCGAGAGGGATTTCATACTCCAGCATGATGCGCTCTGAAGTAATGTAATCAATTTTTTTCTGGATGCCCCGTCGGTCTTCACATAACGCGATCACGCCGCCCAAATATTCATTCGGCAGATGGAGCGTAAGTCGAATAAAAGGTTCTTCGATCTTTTCGATCTTGGTGTTTACGGGAAGTCGTGCCGGATTATCCACCATGAGAATTTGGCCATCGGTTTGCGTGACACGGTAAATGACGGAAGGTGCCGTAGAAATGAGTGCGATGTCATACTCTCGCTCCAGGCGTTCCTGCACGACATCCATATGCAGAAGACCCAGGAACCCGCAGCGAAAGCCAAAACCTAGAGCCGAAGATGTTTCGGGCTCAAAACTTAAAGCGGCATCGTTGAGGCGAAGTTTTTCAAGCGCCTCTTTGAGCTCGTTATAATCTGAGGCTTCCGTAGGGTAGAGCCCCGCAAAAACCATGGGCTTTACTTCCAAGAATCCTTGAAGCGGGATCGTGTCCGGATGTTTTGCCGAGATGATGGTATCCCCTACCCTCGCCTCCCGGACATCTTTTACGTTACAAATGAAAAGCCCCACATCACCGCTCGTCAAACGGTTTACTTCTTCAAACTTCGGAGAAAACACCCCTAGCCTTACGACTTCGAATTCCTTGCCGACGTGGAAGAATTTGATGCGATCACCCTTTTTAACGGCACCATCAAACACTCGCGCTAGGACCACAACACCTTGATAAGGGTCAAACCAGCTGTCAAAAATCAGGGCCTTTAACGGCGCTTCATCCCGGTCGGGTGGCGGGGGGAAGTACTTCACGATGGCTTCCAACAGATCTTCAATGCCAAGGCCGCTTTTGGCACTCACTAAAATGGCGTGGTCGGCAGGGATGCCGATCATATCCTCGATCTCTTTACGAACCCGCTCCGGCTCGGCCGAAGGTAAATCAACTTTATTGAGAACAGGTAAGATCTCAAGATTCTTGTTAATGGCCATATAAACGTTAGCCAGGGTCTGGGCTTCTACCCCCTGGGACGTATCCACGACTAATACAGCACCTTCACAAGCGGCTAAGCTTCGCGAGACTTCGTAGGTAAAATCAACGTGGCCCGGCGTATCGATGAGGTTCAGAACGTAGAGTTGCCCATCCTTCGCTTTATAATTCAGACGCACGGTTTGGGCCTTGATGGTTATACCGCGCTCTTTTTCGATATCCATGTTATCGAGGTACTGCGCTTCCATATCCCGTTGAGCGACAAGTCCCGTAACTTCAATGAGCCGGTCAGCTAGGGTGGACTTTCCATGGTCAATATGGGCGATGATGGCAAAATTTCGAAGATTTTTCATATTTGGGAGTCTTTGAGGAGATGAGTGGATTTAACATGATCAATTCGAGCAAAGCAATGAGAAGCACAGCATCAGGAATTTCTTCTCCGGTAAAAATCGGCGACATCCTTGAGGTGAAGCTCGAACGCATGAGCTTTGGCCCTAAGGCCGTAGGCCGCTGGAATTCATTAGTGACCTCCGACAGTGATGATGTCGCGAAAGCACGGCCCTTTGTGGTTTTCGTGGAAGGTGGCGCACCCGGTGAGACCGTCAAAGTTAAGGTTGAAGGAGTTGAAAAATCCTATTGCGATGCAAGTCTCGTGGAAGTCATTTCCGCATCGCCCTTAAGGACTGAAGCGCCTTGCCCCTATTTCGGTAAGTGTGGGGGTTGCCAATGGCAGCATCTTACCTACGACGCGCAACTTGAGGCGAAAAAAGGTGTAGTATTGCATCAACTCGCCCGCAGCTCGGGCCAAGATTTAATCGCAGAAATTGAAGCAGACCCAACCAAGCTTCACATTCACGGAACAAAATCCACTTTAGGTTACCGCACTAGAGTACAGGCCCGGTTTGACGGAAAGAACTTGGGCTTCTTTGCCGCTAACTCAAAAACATTTATTCCCGTTGAAAGCTGTGTCGTCGCGCACCCAAAAATCCAAGCGCGCTGGAAAGAATTTTTACAGACGAATGCATCTCCGGTGAAGAAGTTCGCTCAACCTGCGCCGGCAATTAGCGAAGAACTCAAAAAAGTGGAGTGGACGCTTTCCGATCAAGGACAAGTTTTAGAGGCGTGGGATGAGCCCCACGCCGCCCACGGATTTACCCAGATCCACGGCGAGCAGAATTTAAAACTCATTTCCATTGTGCGTGATCTTGTTCACCTGGCCGCCGGAAGCTCAGGGGCCGATCGCTCCCAACCGCTTTGCATCGTTGACCTTTACGCAGGAAACGGAAATCTCACAAACGCCTTGGCCACGGAAGAAGGGCACACGGTCATTCAGGTGGAGGCGTTTCAATCAGCCATCCAAATGAATGATGACTGCAATAATATTTTCAAGATTCAAAGCCATGTGGACCAGTTCCTTCAGCGATGGATCAAAACGGGCAGAGTCATGCGCGCAAGCGAAGGCCCCTGCCCTACACCAAAACTGATTATTGCTGACCCACCCCGTGAAGGCCTCAAACAATGCGTAAAAAACCTGGGGCAACTCGAAGTAGAAAACTTAATCTTAGTTTCCTGCGATCCTTCAACCCTAGCCAGAGATCTGAGCACACTCACGGATTGCGGTTACAAAGTGCAACAGATCCATGTGCTGGACATGTTTCCTCAGACCTATCATGTGGAAACGGTACTTTGGCTTAAGCGAGGATGATACCGGCTGGGATGCGATCTCACTGAATCAAGTGCAGTCCTTGATAATAAAGTCGTCAACACTTCCGGAAACATCACCTAAAAAGCCAAAACCGAAGAACGTATTGCTCTGAAGGGAAGCGTCCGAAGCATTATAAATGCTATTACCATTCACGGTTACGGTCGTATTCGCGCCAGACGTGACCACTCGAATTTGATCATTCGGCGCCGTTGGCTCGGCGGAAATGAAGTCGGTACCTACCCCACCAACCGTTCTCTCAACTACATACACATTACCGCTACCGTATTGGTTGTTGGTGTCAGCAATAACCAAAATTTTATCTCCGTTCATTGCCGCACCGCTTGCAATGCGCACAAACATTACCACTAGTCCGGTTCCGCCTGCGTGCGAAACGATTTTTAAGGTATAGGTGCAATTTGCGTAGCCCGCATCCACCATCGTAATTGCTCCATCGTTAAGTCCGGCATCCAGTGAAACCGGGATTGCAGCCGTACCACTTCGTCCCACCACCCCTTCGGTAGCTACCCAAGCCTTGGAGGTTCCACCTAAAGTCGCATCCGTGGTCAACATAGAGGTTCCTAAAACCCCTAACGAAAAAGCATCTGAGGTAACAAAAACGGCGGCGGCTGCGGAGGTACCGCCGGAGCTTGAGCTCGCCGTCGTTGCAGTGCTGGATGAACTCCCACACCCCGATAGAGTCCACGTAAATATAACTAGAAAAAGTGCTGAGCTTATACTCGACTTTTGACCAATACGAATATTGAAAATTTTTGGAAACATATTCACTTCAACTGAGTAGCGAAATGCACGTTGCCTCTCGCGGGTTATACTCGTTATTAAATGGCTTGGGCACCCAATGATAAATCTTTTTTATTTGTGTACAACCAAGTGACTTAGCTAGCCAACTCCCACAAAGTTTACGCTAAATTTTTACAGAAATCCGCCGTGCGACAGCAGTTGAAGCAAATTTTACCTATAAATTCGTCTAGTTTAGCTCTTAGGGCGCCGAAACCTTGACGCGGATGGCAGTTCTTCTGCACTATGTAAATAGGAGAAATTTATTCCAAGATGGAAATGCGCGCTTTTTTCCCGGTAACTTTACTTCTCGTATTTATCTGTTCTTCCCTTTCTGTGGTGTCTACTGGGTGCAGTACCGCCGCCTCCAAAAGACGACAGTTAGCTTCCGAAGAGAAGACGCCTACTCAACTTTCCATGCTTCACCTCGAGTTAGGGACCAATGCTCTGATCTACGATGACTTTCCTCGCGCCATTGAAAATCTGCGTCAGGCAATTAAGTTAGATCCCGAAAATCACGTTGCCCACAATCATTTAGGTTTAGCTTTGTTGGGGATGGGTCAAAGGCCGGACGCAAAGGCGGAATTTGAAAAAGCGGTGACGTTGAATCCCACTTACTCAGATGCCTACGTTAATCTTGGCGCCTGGCACTTCCTTGGCAACGACGCACTTCAAGCAAAGATCAATTATGAAAAAGCCCTTAAAAACCTTGAATATCGCGACCGATATCGGGCCCTCACGAGCTTAGGGCAACTTGCGATGATTGAAGGGAAAATGGTTGAAGCAAAGTCGTACCTGCAGCAAGCCCTTACGGAAAATAAGGAGTACTGCCTCGCAAATCTACTCATGGGCACCCTGTTCTTAAATGACAATCAAAGTGCTCGAGCCCAGGGATTCTTGAAAACCTCCATCAAGGGCACCTGCTCCAATAACGTCGATGGACATTACCAATTAGGAATCGCTTACTCGAAGCTAGAAGAGTACAAGAAGGCGAGAACACAATTCTTGCAAATCATGGAACAATTTCCTAATACTGCACTTGCGGAAAAGGCTAATGATGAGCTTCGTCGTCTTCCCCTCTAGTGCAAACCAGTTCAGGTTTATTGCGCATCAAATTCAAAACGTCACCTAAATTAAATGAGTTGAAATGAACCCAAAAACCAATTTAACAAAAGATCACTATGCACTTGATACGGAAAATCAGACGGATAACACGAGGTCAAACAACGTAGTGCCCATCACCACCCTCGAAGTCACTCCGGAAATCCGCTCTTTAGGCCAATTCTTACGTTCTGAGCGTGAACGCAAAAGGCTTTCCCTCGAGCAAATTGCCTCGGCCACCAAAATTAGCCTGAAACTTTTGCGTGCCCTCGAGGATGATCGGTTTGAACTATTGCCCGCAGCTCCCTTCATTCGAGGCTTTGTTTCCAGTTATGCGAAAGCAGTGGGCGTGGATCCCAAGGAAACCGTGGCGCGTTATCAAGGTTTCATATCTGAACGCTCCGAGTCTAAGCAAACCAGGCCTAAAAATGTTCCGCACATTTTCGTGAACCAAGACAGTACGACAGACCGCAGCCGAACTTACTTAACCATCGCCATGGCCGCGTTTGGCATTTTAGGTTTGTTTTTTGCGGTGTTCATTAAGCCCGCCATGAAACGCCATAAACACCGAGCGGACCACGTGGCTACGCAAAATTCCTCAGGCGAAGCGTCGTCCGAAGCTAATGTTTCTTCCAATTCTCCAGCCTCAGAAACCAAAGCTTCAGATCCTACCGTTGCCACCCCCGTTAAGCAAACTCCGGCACCCCGCACTGACGGCGCAACTCAGGAGGCCGCAGTAAAGCCCATCACCACCTCTGGAGTGAAAGCTACCGAAAGTGAAGTCATCACGGGGGCCGCTGAAACCACCATGGGCGCAACCTTAGCTAAAATCACCGCAACGCCTAAAGCCATTACGTCAACCGCTGCTCCCACTCAGCCAGCCGCCGTTACACCTCCTCCTTCCCAGGCATCGGCAACGACCGTAAAGGAAGTGCGTCAAAATGCGGCTCCTACTAAAACCCCAGACGCCCCTGCCCTCGCCGCTTCGACTCCTATAATCACCGAAGCTAAAAAAGAAGTTTCATCCACCGAAGGCACCGACGCAAAGAAGGGTAACGCTATACCGCCCCAGGACGTGAAACATAAACTTGTCATCCGAGCGATTGAAGACTCATGGGTGAAGTACCAACCCGACTCACGCCCGGTGATGGGATTCACCCTTAAGAAAGATAAAATGATCTACATCCGAGCCAAGGATAGCATCCGTTTTACAACGGGCAATCCTAAAGGTTTAGAAATGTCCTTAAATAACGCCCCTTTCCAGCCTTTCCATAAAGGTGAGCGTTCACTTGTCATCCCGCAGGAAGTCTCCGAAAAATATAAAGAGAAGATGTTCACGGAGTAAGAAGTAGCCGTCCTATAATTCTTATTTAGTTCCCTTTGGGATGAAGCTTCCAGAGCGACAATCAAGAAAAAAATACACTGTTAGCAAAAAAAGTACGCCAAAATGTGCGATGCATTAAAAGTTATCCACAGGCTATGGGTAAGTTATCCACAGGGCTTAAGTACCTAGAAGAATAACCCTTTTCCTCTGAAAAAGAGAGGTTATCCACAATTTCTTAAATTGTAATTCCCTAAGCCCCGCCTAGCTTGCTTAGTTGCAAAATTAAATTTCTTTTATTTGTAAACTTAAAGTTTTGATAACAGATGCTGCGTCTGCATCCTACCGCTCACCACATGGCCTTACGGTAGAAATACGCCGCTACCGGAATCAGAATCAGGTTGGCAGCCTGAATGGCGAAGAAGGGATGAAGTATGAATCGCTCGGCTAAGGTGGCGCCTAAAAGGTTAAAGGCCCAGTAAAAAAATACGATCCCCACGCAAACCAACATTGCGTTGGATTTAACGCTACGCATACGCACCGTACCAAGGCCAATGCCCAAAAACCCGAAAATCAAAGGCACGAAGCCCAACGCAATGCGTCGCCAAAACTCGATGGAATATTCGACATAGAGGTTACGATTACCTTCGGCGGTGTAGCGGGCCATATCGTCCCTAAGTTGTAACTGCGTACGGGTCTTAGGATAACTGATCTCGCCGGACTGCCCTTCGTCCACTTTCAAGAGTAAATTGTATTCATTGAAATCAATTTTCTCGTAAAAGGCCCGGGTTGCCTCTGGCCGGTGGATGGAACCAGCAAAGAGCCTCAGAACAACGGCAGCACTCAACTCAGAATCAGTTTTCTGGGGCAATATAGTGCCCTTCTCCGCCACCACTACGGACGGACTTTGGGGATTTCGTTCATCGTGAATGAAAACGCGCAGCATTTCATTATCGTCGGTATTCACCCGGTCCGCATAAACTAAAAGGTCAAAGAACCCTTCCGTAAAAGTACCTTCCTTAAGGTTGGATACGACCTTCGTATTGCCGATTTTCAATACGGTTTTTTTAAATTCATAATTGGCCCAGGGGATGAAAAAGAAAGCTAAATAAGAAACTGCCAGAGACACCAGTACCGATGACGCGACTACGGGAAGGGCAAGCTTATGGATACTGAAACCAGATGCTTTAAGGGCAACGATTTCGGAGTCAGCGCTCATGCGGCCGAAACCCACCAGCACCGCCACCAGAAAACTCATGGGCAAAACCACAGGCAGGAATGCGGCGGAAACGTAAACGACCATTTTCAAAAGCAGGAATAGGCCCACTCCATGATTCACAAAATAATCGGCGAGCCTCACGGCTTGGAACATCAGGAAAACAAAGGTGAAGAAAAATACCCCGCCCAAAAATGGCAGCACGATTTCTTTAAAGGTATACCAAATGACTTTCATTAGAATTCATTCTAACTGAGGAGCCCCTCATCAGTAAGCGTTCTTGTTAATGAATCCCCGAAAAACCGTCAGAAACAAAATTTTTAGATCCAGCGTGATGGACCAATTACGAATGTAGAACAAATCAAATTCAATTCTCTTCTCAAGCGACGTATCACCTCGCCAACCATTGACCTGCGCCCAACCTGTGATGCCGGCCTTAACGCGATGTTTCAACATATATGACGGAATTTCTTCCCGTAGTTTTTCTACAACCCAAGTCCTTTCCGGACGCGGGCCAACTAAACTCATATTGCCAATGAAGACGTTAAAAAACTGGGGCAGTTCATCTAAGCTAGTGCGGCGCAGGAACTCACCGACCTTCGTAACCCTGGGATCATGTTTTTTCGTAAGCAGGTCCACGTCGCCCGCTTGGTCCACGCGCATGGAGCGGAATTTGAACATCTTAAATTTTCGGCCATTTAAGCTCATGCGCTCTTGGAAATAAAATACTGGGCCTGGGGAAGTCAGCTTCGTAGCAATCGCAATCATCAACATGAGAGGAGAAAAAACAAAAATGGCTAAGGAAGATAAAAGCAAATCTAGAATACGCTTCAGATAGATGCCCATGCCTTCTAACGGCGTCGAGTTGAGGCTCACCATGGCTAAGCCATCAAACTCCTCTACTTCGCAGCCAAGGGTAAGATACTCGTGTAGGTCTGGAACCAATACGATCTGTATCACTTCGTCCTTCAAGCCCTTAAGGAGTTCGTCCGCCGCCTGATATTCTGCTTGGGGCAGGGCGATCATAAGTTTATCCACCTTGTACTGGTGCACCATTTGACTCGCTTGCGCGTAGGAACCAATGACGGGCATATTGTCGACAAAACGGGGCTCATTCGCAGGAATTCCGTCGGGGCCCAAAAAACCTACGAACCGCAAGCCAAGCTCCGGATGCCGCTTCAATTTTTGGTAGGTGTTCACGGCGGTTCTCCCGGTACCGGCGATCAAAATATTTTGGAGATGAATACCGCGTAAGTGAAGCCTTCTTAAGCTATTGCGAAAAAAAAGCCTCGACCAAACCAAAAGGAACGCACTCGAAAAACCGAAATATACAAACACTCCGCGGGAGAGCCGGTAAGTTGAAAATAAAAAAGTCAGACCGATGAGTAACCAGAGACTTATGGTGTGGGCCTTTAGCACTTGAATGGCTTCGACCGTACGGCGCGAAATTCTTTTGCCAGAATAAAGCCCGTAAACAGAAAATACTGAACTCCAAAGCAGCAGAATAAAAACGCCGACGCCGAAGTAATGACTCAGTGGCGGCAACGCAGAGTGCATGAAAGAAAGCGGAACTTCTTTACGCAAGTAGTAGGCAAGCATCCAGGTCGCGAAAAGTATCACGACATCCGAGAGGCGCAGTAGTGGACCAAAAACAGAATAGTATTTCCGAATCATGTTTGATAGCGAACTTTAGTATGAAACACCTCGTGTTAAAAGCCAAGAAAAGCCCCGGTTCAACTAAATCCTCAAGCCGCGCAACTAAAGCGGCGACCGCTTCTCGACGCGGAGCGACTTCTACTTCAAATCTTCCGGAGTATCGAGTGATCGCCTACTCTTTCAACCGAGCGGGCGAACTTTTAGCGAACAAAGAACGAGATCAACTAAATTCATTGAAACAAATCCAAGAGCTCCCACTGAAGCCAGGGGGCATTTGTGTCGTGAGGCCAGGTTTCATTTTCATTCACGTAGGACTTGAGCGAAATGAACCTGATTTCTTAGTGCCTTCCGAACGTTTCCGCAGGCTTGGCGCCATTTTGCAGAACAAGTTAGCCGTCGAGCGCATCAGCCAAGCGGTTATCGATTTAGATTCCTTTCTCTTGGAAGGCACTGGGCTTTTCACTTCTAGTTCTGAAGCGGCGCAATTTTTAGCCGAGGGCCTCGGGCTTGCAAGTTATCGTTTTGATCGAGACGCGCTCAAGGAAAGTCTCCGACGCACGAAGCCCTTTACGGAGAAAGCACCACGCTTGACCCACGGCTCACCGGCCCAAGATTTTTTTCCTAAAGCGATTTCATTTGAGAGCAAAACCGAAAGTGCGGAACGAATCGATGATGCGCTTTTGGAGGCCGAATATGTAATCGAAGGTTCAAGCCTTTGCCGCGACTTAAGCAACGCTCCGCCCAATGCGTTACTACCTCACCATTTTGCATCAAGGGCAAAAGAGGTTGTGCAGAAAAACAAATCGTTGGGTTTAAGCATTACCGTGTTTGATGAAAAACAAATTGTTCGTGAAGGCATGGGGCTGCTCATCGGAGTAGGCCAAGGCAGTGCAAACCCTCCCCGTTTTATCGTGGTGGAGTATAATCCTAAGCAAAACTCCAAGGCGAAGGGAAAGTCGAAAACCAAAGGAAACTCATTAAAGACCTTGGCTTTGGTAGGCAAGGGAATGACGTTTGACAGCGGTGGAATTTCCATCAAGCCGTCTCCAAAAATGGAAGACATGAAACATGATATGTCGGGCGCCGCCGCTTGCTTGGGCGCAGTTTTAACCATTGCTAGGCTACAACTACCTCTACGCATTTTGTGCGTACTCGCCGTTGCCGAAAATATGCCGGACGGTAATGCGATTTGTCCTGGGCATGTGCTCAAAAGCCGGAACGGAAAAACCGTGGAGGTCAATAATACCGATGCAGAAGGCCGATTAATCCTCGCGGACGCGCTTGACTGGACGCAAGATCAAAAGCCCGATTACATCGTGAATATGGCGACACTTACGGGTGCCATTGGGATTGCGCTAGGAAAGTTGAACGCTGGCGTCATGGTAAATCATCCCGAACTTCGTGGTTTGCTCAATGACGCAGCAAGGGCCAGCGGTGAGCGCATTTGGGAACTGCCCTCTCATGCCGAATATTTTGACGACCTGCGCAGTGAGTACGCCGACATGCGCAACGTCGGCGACGGCCCTTCTGGTGGCGCTATCCGCGCAGGAATGTTTTTAAAACAGTTCATCCGTGAAGGTGTTCAATGGGGCCACATCGATATGGCAAGCACGGGCTTTGACCACGGGATGACTCCCTATAGCCCCCGAAAAGGTAGCAGCGGCTGGGGCGTTCGCCTATTCCTTGAACTTGCCCGCAGTATTGCCGGAATGAAGGCCAAATAAAAATGATGAAGCACGAAGTCACGCCCTTTAAAGATCGCTTTTATATTGAGAAGGCGGGCACGGCGCCGTTTCTGGAAAACAGTGTCGTTCGGGTGCACGGATGGGTATTCAACAAGCGCAGCAGCGGAAAAATTAAATTCCTTATTTTGCGCGACGGCACGGGCTTTCTCCAGGGTGTGCTGGTTAGCGGAGAATGTGATGAAAAAAGCTTTCTTGATTTTGACGCTCTCACCCAGGAAAGTTCCGTCATTGTAGATGGTGTCTTGCGCAAACATCCCCGCACGGGTGCCTTTGAGCTAGGGATCCAAAAGATTCAAACGCTGAGTATTGCTGAGCCCTACCCTATTTCGCCCAAGGAACATGGCGTTGAGTTTCTTATGGAACACCGCCACCTTTGGATTCGGTCTTCAAAGCAACATGCTGCTCTTAAGATCCGCGCCACTATCATCAAGGCCATTCGCGATTATTTCGATAATAATGGCTTTGTACTTTTTGATGCACCTATCCTTACGCCAAGTTCCTGCGAAGGTACTTCGACCCTTTTCCAGACGCCATACTTTGATTCAAAGGCATTTTTAACGCAGTCGGGTCAACTCTACGGCGAAGTTGGCGCCATGGCCTTTGGAAAAATCTACGTTTTTGGCCCAACGTTTCGTGCCGAAAAATCAAAGACCAGAAAACACCTTACGGAATTCTGGATGGTAGAGCCCGAAGTCGCCTATAACGACCTCTACGACACCATGGATTTGGGTTCAGATTTCGTACGCAACATTCTCACTACCGTCCTTGAAAAACGCAAAGAGGAACTCAAGATTCTTGAACGTGATGTGACGCATTTGGAAAAATGCGCATCGGCTACTTTTCCCCGCATTACCTACGATGAAGCATTAAAAATTCTAGAACGCCGTGGGGTCGGGGTGCCCTGGGGCGAGGACTTTGGGGCTCCGCAGGAATCTGCGCTTGGCGAAGAATTTGGAATTCCAGTTTTCATTCATCATTTCCCAGCGTCATTGAAAGCGTTTTATTTCAAAAAGGATCCACAAGATCCAAAATTCGCATTGGGTTGCGATCTCATTGCACCGGATGGTTACGGTGAATTAATTGGCGGCGGTCAGCGGGAAGAGGACGTTGCCACGCTAAAGAATAGCCTTGAAGCCCACGGGCTTTCCCTAGAAGACTACAATTGGTATTTGGATTTAAGACGCTTTGGTAGCGTTCCCCATGCGGGATTTGGGCTTGGCCTTGAGCGTACCGTGGCATGGGTCTGTGGATTGCCTCACGTTCGGGAGACCATTCCATTTCCACGCATGATTCACACCCTCAGACCCTAGGTCAGGAGATTCCTTTGAGCTCACCACCCTTTCATTTTCACATTGTGCTTGTTGAGCCAGAGATTCCGCCCAATACGGGAAATGCGGGCAGGCTTTGCGTAGCCATCAATGCGACGTTGCACCTCGTAGGACCTTTAGGCTTTTCAATTGAAGACAAGGATGTGAGGCGCGCGGGTCTTGATTACTGGAAGTACGTTGATCTCATTCAACACAACGGGTTTGATGCATGGCTAAATTGGCGAGATGCAAACAAACCTGATTTGCCATTTTATCTGTTCTCTAAAAAGGCAAAGGCTTCTCTGTATGAAACAGCGTTTCCTAAGGAAGCGGCATTTGTCTTCGGAAAGGAGACTAAGGGCCTTAGCGATGAGATTTTGGAAAAATTCTCCGATCAAACGCTGACCATTCCGATGTTCTCTGAAAAAATCCGGAGCCTGAACCTCTCTAACGCGCTTTCCATCGTGGTGTATGAAGCAATCCGCCAACAGCTTTAAAATAGATTTAATTTATACTTGCTTGGTTGGAATGCTTTTCATTGCGGGCGGGATTGCTTCCTACTTGGCGGTAAACCGCATTTTTTTGATCGAGTCGCAGCTTTTTCCGGATGTCACATTGTTGAAAACGCATTACCCCGTTTTACAAAAGAAATGGCGGACCTCCGAGGGCGCTTCGCGACTGGAATTTGAATTTGAAAAGGGTCCGCCAAGCCACTGGGTACCCTTGCCACAAATCAGTCGAAAAGCCTTCGCCGCCATTCTCATGTCGGAAGATGGAGGATTTTTCAAACATCGCGGATACGAACCAGAACTTATGCGGAAAGCGTGGGAAGAAAATCGCAAAGCGGGGCACGTCAAGCGCGGAGCCAGCACCATCACCCAACAACTCATTAAAAATCTTTATTTAACCTCAGAAAAAACCATGACCCGCAAATTTCGTGAGCTCCTTTTGGCAGTACAGGTCGAGAGAACCTTGCCCAAAAAGAAAATATTGGAAATTTATCTCAACATTGTTGAGTGGGGACCTCAAATTTTTGGCATCAAAGCGGCGGCCGCCCATTACTTCAAAAAAATTCCCGCAAATCTTAATGCCAAAGAAGGGGCAATTCTTGCCTATCTTCTGCCTAACCCGCTCAAATACCACCGCGTGGTCAAACTGGGCAATTTGTCCCCCTATGCACAGACTAGAGTGACAAATATTTTAGAAAAACTTTGGAAATCGGGGCAAGTCTCCGAGGAAGAGTTTGAGGATTACGCTTCCGAATGGGCAGAGAATTCGATACCATCAGATTTGTGATAAAACAGGGAATAAATGGGACCAAGGGTGGATCTCAGGGGAGATCTTTTTTTCTTAATAGTTTTACTTTAGTGGGGTTGCTTGCGGGGCTTTCTACCGCCCATGCGAGTCCGTCGGAATGGCTGCATAAGCTAGTAGGCCCTAAGAAGCTTACGAAGGCGGAAGTTTCTCAACTCTTAGGTAAACGCTCCATGCCTAAAGGGTATATGGAAACTTCGGAGATCGTCATTCCCCAGCCTGATACGGAATTGATGGTGGAATACACAGTACTTCCCGAAGTTGAAAAAGAAGTCCTCGAACTTTTCACCAAAGGTAAAGTTCGTCATGGTGCGTTCGTCGCCATCGATCCTGCGACCGGACAAATCCTCGGCATGGTCTCGTATTCCCAACCCCGGATTGGCGATGTTGCTCCCCAGGAAAATCTTGCTATCCGCGCGACCTTTCCTTCCGCCAGCGTTTTTAAAGTCGTGACGGCCGCAACGGTGATCGAAAATAAAAAAGTTCAGTATGATAGTTTGATCCCGGTGCGCGGCAGTTATCACACCCTATATAAACAAAATGTTTTTAATGCAGGTGGAATTGAAGCAAGTAATTTGCCTCCACCGGTACGTAGGTACTCCAAACGTGCGCCTCGCCCCTTTCAGAAACTCATCAGTTTAGGGGAAGCCTTTGGGCAATCCGTAAATTCAGTGTTTGGTAAACTTGGAATTTTCGGCGCAGGCCCTCAGCCCCTGCGCGACATGGCCCAACGCTTCTTATTTAATCGTGAAGTCCCCTTTGAATTGGATGTCAGTCCCAGCAGCGCAGTTATTCCGGACGACGCTTTTGGTCTAGCGGAAAGCGCATCTGGTTACACGAGACTTAACAATATGAGTCCATTGCATGGCGCCCTCATCAGTGCCGCCATCGCTAACGACGGCGTCCTCATGGAACCAAGCATCGTTTCCGGTATCTACGATAAAAAAGGTAAAATTGAATACCGTAATGAAGCAAAAACCATGGGCCAAGTCATCTCAACCCAAACGGCTCAACAGCTTCAATATCTCATGGGTCGCACCATCAGCTCAGGTACTTCACGCCGGTCATTTTCCGGATATCAAAGGCATATGGTTCTTTCGCAACTTCTCATGGGCGGAAAAACGGGAACATTGGATGGCATGAGCCCCCCTGGCCGTTATGATTGGTTTGTAGGGTTTGCCATGAAGGGCGATCGCAAAATCGCCGTAGCTACCCTTTGTATCCACGGAAACCGTAAAGGCATCAAATCTTCCTTCATTTCAAGGAAAGTGTTTGAACATTACTTCAAACCAGATTTGGCTTTGCATAGGCCAGTACTTTCGCCAAATAGAACTGCTTCGCCCGCGCAATAAATTGAAGTACCTTACTGAACACAGTAAGGACTTGAATTCATGGCGAGCGACATCAAACATATTCCAGTTTTGCTAAAGCCCTTGGAAGTTTTGCTTCGGGAACTCGTGGCCCATTGCCAAGCCTCTGAACTTTTTGGCCTGGACGCGACCTTAGGTTCAGCGGGCCATACTTTAGCAATTCTAGACCTCCTTCCGTCGCGAATGGTCGGCATTGATCAGGATGCAAAGGCAATTGATCGGGTGGAGGCTAGGCTGACCAGTTTGGGAAAGGCGGAACTTCTTTCAAAAGATCTTCTGCGGCTTAAGCAGGCATCCTTTACCAATGCTCCGCCCTGCCCTTGGGCGGCAGATGGGTATCATTTTATTTTAGCCGACCTTGGTTATTCCTCTGATCAATTGGAAGGCGCAGATTATGGGTTGTCTTTTCAAAAAGAGAGTCCACTTAATATGCAACTCACGCAAGATCACGATGGTGCGGTGACTGGGCATACCGCCTGGGAAATTTTGACAGAGAGTAGTGAAGAAGGCCTGGCGGCGATTCTGCACCACTACGGCGAAATCCCTGGTTCAAGGCGCCTCGCCCGAGCGATTCAAGCTGGAATTGCAGACGGCAAAATTGAGAACTCAACTTTATCCCTCGCCTCGTTCTTAGAAAAATTTCTTGGGTTTGGTCCATCCAAGCGCGGAAAATCTCCCATTCACCCGGCAACCAAAACTTTTCAGGCCCTACGTATCGCCGCCAACGATGAGCTTCGTAAGCTTGATCAGTTCCTGACGCTTGCGCCTACGTTACTGCGGACAGGCGGGCTGCTGCTTCTCATCACGTTTCATTCGCTGGAAGACCGGATCGTGAAAAAACATTTTTCGAGCATTCCTGCGCTGAAGAAGCAGAAAATTATGCCAGAGGATTCGGAGATTCAGGAAAACCCGCGGTCTCGCAGCGCAAAGCTTCGGGTTTTGTGGAAGGGTTAAGGACTGGTGCTGGG
>CAYYYP010000017.1:55308-63583 GCA_964475985.1 uncultured Oligoflexia bacterium
GTGTGGGGCATACTTGGAGCTCGGATCCACTCGAGAAATATTTTTTTGATTTTGTTAAAATATTTCTTGGACGACTTCTTTCTACTGAATTCACAATGACGCATTCATCTTTCTGTTTTGACTTATACAGCGGTACCATCGCCCCCAAAGGAACGCAAAAATGTGTTTTTGCTTTAAACCTACTTACGCCATGAAACTCGTCCTATATTGGACGGCAGATGGTTTATTTTTGGTAAAAAAACCCATGATATACGCTGGAAATGAACAAAGAACAAATCTGTAAACCCGCCAGCAGCTCCACCAAAATCGATACAAAATCTTTAACGTCCATGACATCCGCAAAGACTCCCACCCTATCTCAGTTAGGAGACAATGAACTCTTGAATGAAACTTCGCAGCTGGTCGCCAAGGAACGGACCGCCACCGCTGAAGTATTGAACGCCATCAATGAAATAGAATATAGACGCCTGCATTTGCAGCGAGGATTTTCAAGCCTCCATGAATGCTTAGTGAAGTTTTTAAAATATTCCGATGGCGCAGCCCATCGACGTATTGCCGCGGCAAGATTATTGAAGGCCGTACCTGAAGTTTTGATCGCAATAAACGATGGCAGCATGAATTTAACTAATCTAGCCGCCGTCCAAGATTTTTTAGTTTCTGAAAAAAGAAATTTTAGGAAAAACTACTCCAAAGCAGAAAAGTTGAACCTCCTTTCTTCGGTTGGTTCAAAATCTAAAACTCAGTGCGAGCAGGTGTTTCAAAATATTTCGCCAGAACGCGCACGAGCGCCGAAGCCGGAAAAAGTTCGTCAAGTAAAATGGTGTGCGAACGAGGTGAGTGCTGAATTTCCTGAGGATCAACTGGCGCAGGAATTCGGCCTTGAAATTCGAATCACCCTGACTCCGGACCTCCAAAAAAAACTAAACCGACTCAAGGAAATCTTCAGTCATCATAAGCAAGCTTCCGAAGGCTATGTCGCCCTGTTTGAACTCATGGCCGATCAACTTTTAAAGAAAGTAGATCCATTGAAAAAGCGCAAGGCTAAAACAAATGCAAAAATGAAATCCCATGAACACACCGAAAAAGCTTCTCCGGAGAAGCCCTTCGAGAAAACTGCAGGAAAAACAGATCTAGATGACTCTGATTTTAGCCTTAAACCCACTTCCCGCTATATTCCGAGCAAAGTAAGACAAGAAGCCTACCATCGCGACAGTGCGCAATGCGGTTATACCGATCCTCAATCAGGAAGGCGTTGCGAGTCAAAGAAGTTCCTTCATGTCGATCATGTCACTCCCTTGGCCCTAGGCGGAACGACGGATAAAGAAAACTGCCGGCTTCTTTGCGCAGAGCACAATCGATTAGTGGCGATTCAAAAACTAGGCCGGCGAGTAATGCAGCCATATTTAAAATTTTAGTGCTTGCCACAGGTGCGGACCTTTGTAGCTAGCAAGCGGATACCTGTATCAGACGGAAATCACTTTTCGATGTCCTGAGAGATGAGAGACGAAACTTTAACACCACGCTAAGGATCTGATTTGAATTGGTGGGCAGACCCTCACCTACATTGACGCGGCGTGGCCAGACTTCGGCAAATCGGGGTGGCTCTTACTCGTGTGTACGGGCTCCAATTCACTGCGGCCCCACCGGTTTCGACTTGGTTTTAAAATCCAAACCATGGCGCACACAAGCAAAAGGACAACGGCAACGAGCCAGCGATTTTTCATGAACCTGGTTTCCATGAAAAGTGCTTACCTCGCATCCTCCCGCCCGGCAATTTTTCACCTGCGACTTAGGCCTTTAAAACCGTTATTCTATTACCATATGAAAAGGTTGCATCTTCTGATTCTTTTGATCCTAACGGCGGCATCTGGTTCCCTAGTGTGGATGCGCCTAAAAATTGTAAGTGTGAGTTACAGTTTGAACTCCCTGGAGCGACAGGAACGCGAACTTATCGATGAAATCGGCCGCCTCAAAATGAAGATGATTCAGAGTCAGTCACCTAAAGAACTTGAACGTATGGCAGCCCAGCGTTTCGGCATGCGGCCCATCACCCCCCAACAAATCGTTCATCTTAAAGAATAGCGCCGGAGAATTTCATCATGTTGCTCGACGATCGACCTCGGGGCCAAAACAATCTGCAGTCGGGAAATAGGCTTACCCGCACAAAACTCCTTCAATTTTTTTTCCTCATGACCTCCATGGGCCTCATCGCTCGCAGCATCCACATTCAATTTGGGAATTCTGAACGCATTTCAAAACTCGCGCGCAGGCAGTTTCAATCACGAGTGTCCGCCATGCCGCATCGGGGCTTTATCCTGGACCGCAATCGCAACGACTTGGCCATCAGCATTCGCGCTAAGTCACTATTTGTTTATCCTGAGGTTTTAAGGAATTCTTTGAAGGGTGCAAAAAACCGCCGAAAAATGGCTAATCTTTCCTCGGCCATCTCGAGGATTCTCCAAATTCCCCACGGGGCTTTGCAACAACGGCTTAAAACTCAAAAAGGTTTCATTTGGCTTAAGCGGCACCTTACTGATGCGGAAGAACAAACCCTTACCAGGCTTGATTTAGATTCCATTGCGGACGTTAAAGGACGAGTAGCCTTTGGCTTGGTGGAAGAATCAAAACGTTTTTACCCGATGAAAAACTTGGCCTCCCATGTTTTAGGCGCCGTGAACATAGATGGTAAAGGTATCGAAGGCCTGGAACTTACCTACGAACATATCTTAGGTGGTGAGACCGTCAATGTACCGGCGCTCAAAGACGCCAGGGGCCGGGCGATTTTTCAGGATGAGAAGGCCCTCTCTAGTTTTCGGGATGGTAAATCGATTCAGTTGACAATTGATCGCACCCTTCAATTTGAAGTCGAGCGGATCCTTATTAACTACACGGACAACTTGCGGGCTCGCGCCGGCATGGTGGTAGTGATGGACGTTGCAACCGGCGGAATATTGGCGCTCGCCAACACGCCAAATTTTGACCCCAACCACACCAACAAAAGCAGCATGGAAGCGAGGCGGAATCGCACCATCACGGATTTGTTTGAGCCCGGGAGCGTCATGAAGCCATTCATCACGGGTCTGGCCCTTGATCGTGGTATGTCGCCGAAATCCAGAATTTATTGTGAAGACGGAAAATTTCAGATTGAAGACCGCATCATCACTGAAGCAGAAACCCACGAAAAGTGGAAATGGCTCACGCTCTCAGAAATTGTCATGCACTCAAGCAATATTGGCGCCGCTAAACTTGGCCTTAGTATCGGAGCGCTTCCCATTTCTGAATTCATCAATAACATTGGTTTTGGCGCAAGGACGGGCATCGAATTGCCTGGAGAAACCCAGAGCCCCCTTGCTACTAAAGAAAAACTATTTACGGCCTTAAAATCGCGAGTGAGGCTCGCCAACGTGGCATTCGGGCAGGGCATCAGCACTTCGGCGATTCACATCGCATCCCTTTACAACGCCATTGCCAATCGGGGTGAGTGGATCCAGCCCCACCTCGTGACCCACGTGCTCAAAACTGACAACCAACTGACGGAGCATGAGTTTCAAAATTTCTCCCGTAAGCAGATTTTTACGCCCGAAACTTCAGAAAAACTTTTAGCCATCTTGGAAACAGTGGTGGGCCCCGACGGGACCGGAAAGAGCGCGGTGCCCGAAGGATGGCGAGTGGCGGGAAAGACTGGCACTGCACAAAAAATAGATCCGACGACCAAACGTTATTCCAAATCCAAATACGTATGCTCCTTTGCGGGCATGGCTCCGTTGCCTAGGCCCCAGGTCACCATTCTTGTGATTTTTGATGAACCAGCGACTAAACATTATGCCGCGGAAACGGCAGCCCCGGCTTTCCGGGAAATCGCAGCCGTTGCATTACAAAGGTTAGGCGTGCCACCCCTCGCCGCGTCGCAAGGGCTAGCGCAGAATCAAGACGGAAAGTTGAAATCCGGAATGCAATCCGCCATCAATAAAGTTCTGGTGCAGAGCAACCGGGGCGGACAGAACGTCATGCCGAATCTTGTGGGACTTACCTTGAAACAAGCGACCCAGCTGATCTCAACACTTCCTATTGAAGACGTGAAGATTGATAGTCATGGTGCAAATGCCACAGGCATCGGCCGCATTACGGATCAACAACCACCTGCCTACGAGTCCCTCGAAAATGTTACGAAACTAAAGTTGACCCTGGGTCCGTACTAAAATTGTCAGGCCGTCCACGTTCATTGCGTGCTAAATCCTGCCACTCATAGGATAAAGCATTCATGAATTCATCGTCATCAATACTTCCAGAACAAGACGCCTTCCGAAAAACCCGGGCACTCGAAGCATGCCAGGCCAATGGAAATCCATCGCACCATATGCATGTCCACGGCATCACGGGCACCAACGGGAAAACTACGTTGACGTTTTTGGTAGAGCACATTTTCAACGAATTGAGGCACCCCACCGGTATCGTAGGAACTATTTACAATCGCCTCCTGCCGAATTTCTCCGTCACATCGCATCTGACGACGCCTGGCTCTATAGAGCTTCAGGAAACCTTAAAATCACTTCATCATGCAGGCGCAAAAAGCGTAGCCGTGGAAATCACTTCCCATGCACTCGATCAGCACCGGCCCTGGGGCACAAAGTTTCATTCCGTAAGCCTCACTAACCTTACGCAAGATCACCTGGATTATCATAAGGACATGGAACATTATTTTCAATCCAAACTGAGGCTTTTCACGGACTACGAAACGCGGTTTCGTATCGTAAACCTGACTAGGGATTTGTGGGCCGCAAAATTTCTTGCGGCCTGCCCGCCCGAAAATCTCATGACCTTCAGGGTGCGTGCTTCGGACGATGAACGTGGATCTTGGGACCCTCAAAAAAGCACCGTACATCTTGAAGCTAGGTTGCTTAGAAATTCATTGTCGGGTTTGCGCGCGGAGATCACCCAATCCTCCGGTGGAAAAATCCAGCAAGAGATTTTAGAAAGCCCCCTCGTAGGATTTTTTAATTTAGAAAATTTAGTGCATGCCTTGAGTATCGGGCTTACGGAAGGATTCTCCCTACGGGCTATGTTAGGCACGCTTAAAAACTTCAAAGGGGCGCCCGGTCGTCTCGAGAGAGTTCCTGCGCCAAACCAATTTATTTTCGTGGATTATGCGCATACGCCTGATGCTCTTGAAAAAACATTGACGACCCTTAAGGATCTCATGAACCAGGAATCCACTTCGGCCAGTAAACTTTGGGTAGTCTTTGGCTGCGGCGGCGATCGAGACGCATCTAAGCGAGAGGTCATGGGGAAAATCGCCAGCACCTTAACTCATCGCGTTGTCATCACATCAGACAATCCACGAACCGAAAGTCCGGAAAAAATCATCGACGAGATTTTTAAGGGCGTTTTGCCGGAACCTGTAACTCCATTCTACAAAGAAGCCCCACCGCCCAAACATCATCGTGAAGTGTCACGGAAAGCGGCCATCGAATTTGCGCTCAAAAATGCCGCAAAAAACGATGTTTTACTGATTGCGGGCAAAGGGCATGAAACTTACCAAGTCCTGCCCGGGGCAACTCCGGGTACGACTCAAACCATCGACTTTGATGATCGCAAGGTAGTACGAGATTTTCTGGTTCAGCGTTAAATATGTAAAATCATTTGAAACTAAACCCCGTTTTGTGTTCAAAATAGATTCATATGCTCTATCATCTTTTGTATCCTCTCTCCTCGCACCTGAGCGCCCTTAATGTCTTTAAATACATAACATTTAGAACCTTTGGTTCTGCGATCTTTGGCATCTTCATCAGCCTCATGATGGGGCCGACCTTCATCCGCTTCATGAAGAGTAAGCAGATCGGCCAAAGCATCCGAGATGATGGGCCCAAATCCCACCTTTCTAAAAAAGGCACGCCCACCATGGGCGGTGGCCTCATCCTTTTCGCCATTTCGACATCCACTCTGCTTTGGGCGGATCTCACCAATATTTTTGTTTGGGTTACCCTATTTGTCACCTTAGGCGTAGGCGCCGTGGGTTGGATGGATGATTACAAAAAGGTAATTCTAAAAAATTCCAAGGGAATTTCAGGTCGCCAAAAAATGTTTTGGATTGGCCTCATTAGCTTTACCGCTTCGGCGATCATTTTCTATAACAACGGGCACGACGGCGTTTTACGGTTCCCCTTCTTTAAAGAAATCACGCTAGACTTAGGCTGGTTTTACATTCCCTTTGCTGCCTTCGTAATCGTGGGCGCCTCTAATGCGGTGAATTTGACGGATGGCCTCGATGGCCTGGCCATTGGCCCCGTTTCCATTGCCGCTGCGACTTTTCTCATCCTCTGTTACCTCACGGGCCATGCCACTATCTCTGAGTACCTCCAAATCCCTCACATTCCTCTAGCCGGAGAACTTGCGGTTTTTTGCGGGGCCATGTCAGCTGCAGGGCTTGGTTTTCTTTGGTTTAATGCACATCCGGCAGAAATTTTTATGGGAGATGTCGGAGCCCTTCCTTTGGGGGCGGCCCTTGGAACCATCGCCGTAATCTCAAAAAATGAAATACTTCTGGTATTGATAGGGGGAATTTTTGTATTAGAGACCCTGTCGGTGATGATTCAGGTGTTTTATTTCAAAAGAACTGGCAAACGGATCTTTAAAATGGCACCCCTGCACCATCACTTTGAGCTTAAAGGTTGGGCTGAACCAAAAGTCATCGTTCGCTTTTGGATTTTATCCATCTTGTTTGCCATCATGGCGCTTTCAACTTTGAAGCTGCGCTGACAAAAGCCAGCTGCCGCCATGAACAATAATTAGATCTCAAGTTTTCCAAGGAGTACCGTTAGTGAAATCAGCAAATCTTAAAAATAAAAAAGTTCTCGTAGTGGGTTTTGAGCGGACGGGCCAAGCTGCCACAAAATATCTTCACGCTCAGGGCGCCATCGTCACCGTGACGGATACCCGCACCCGCGCTGATTTTTTTGACGCCATCAAAGAATTCCAAAATCTTGAAATCGAGTTCGAGTTTGGAAAACCAAATGAAGAAACTTTCTTGGCGGCTGAACTCATCGTTTTGAGTCCGGGCGTTCCTCGCTCGAATCCCGAAATTCAAGCGGCCATCAAGGCGGGAATTCCCATCACCAATGACTTGGAACTAGCCTATCCCGCAATGAAGGATTCCAAGGCCACCATCATTGCCGTGACCGGCACTAATGGCAAAACCACCACCACCACCATGATTTCTGATATGCTCAAATGCAGCGGGAAGAATGTTTTCACCGGTGGAAACATCGGAATTTCTGCCCTTGAGATGCTCAATCAAAATTTAAAACCTGAAGTCATCGTGCTCGAAATCTCAAGTTTTCAGTGTGAAACTTTGCAGGATTTTAAACCCAATATTTTGGTGCTCACGCATTTAGAGCCTGACCACTTGGATCGTTACTCTAATGCTGAAGCTTACTATTCTGCAAAAAAACGCCTCTTAAAGGGACTGGATGCCAAGGCGTCCTTGGTTCTTAATTTGGATAACGCAGCTTCCCTGGCGTGGGCGAAGGAAACTAAAGCCCAGACTTACTGGTTCACCAAACGGGATCCACTTAAGATTGAACTTAACGAACCCACATTATTCCCAAAAAATGTCGCAGAAAGTTTTCGTGGTACGTACTTGAAGCGGCCAAAAATCGTTTCCAAAATGGGCGAAGAAATCATCTTTGATCTCATGATGGCTAAGGTTCCGGGCGATCATAACCGGGAAAATTTCATGGCGGCCGTTTGCGCGTCCAGATTGGCTGGCGGTACACCTCAAGGAATTCAAAAGGCCATCGTGGAATTCAAAGGTGTGTCCCACCGTTTGGAATACGTTCGTCGTAAAGATGGCGTTTCTTTCTACAATGACTCAAAAGCCACCAATGTTGGCAGTGTCGTAAGGTCGCTTTCTTCATTTAACGCAAAAATCATTTTGATCGCAGGTGGTCGCGATAAGGATCAGGACTTCAATCCGCTAGTGGATCTCGTGGCTTCTAAGGTTAAGAACTTGATTTTAGTCGGCGAATCCAAGGAAAAGCTCAATCGTGCGCTTGGGGATTACAGTGAGACTTTCTTGGTTGGCACTTTTGAAGAAGCAGTGCTTATCGCGTTTCAGAAGAGTCGTACGGGCGATATTGTGTTGTTTTCGCCGGCTTGCGCTAGTCAGGATATGTTCCGGAATTTTGAGGAACGGGGCGATTACTTTAAGAAGCTTGTCGTCTCACTTTAACTAATAAGCAGAGACGCACTTCGGTCGTAATAAAAAAAACCGCCGCAA
>CAYYYP010000018.1:0-58787 GCA_964475985.1 uncultured Oligoflexia bacterium
ATCTAGTACCGGAGTAGTCCGGCGCAAATATAGCTCGACGCCCCATTCCTTCTCTTCTCCACTTCTTTTTCGACCTTACCGATCTCTTAGTCTGTCTCTTCTTAGTAATTGATTCAGATTTTTTCAATTACCTTCAAAGGCGACTAATTTGAGATCGTGTTAGCACTGGAATCTAATTTTTTTATCCAGTAGCTGAGCTTATTGAGTTTAACTTCGCTGACATGTGCCGCCTCTTGGGTAGTCATTCTATAACCAAAGGGAGTAGTGATGACAGAAAAGGCCGGCTTTTCTTTATAGTCATTCAGCAGTTTTTCTTCTGCATGTTTTAATCTGCTGAGCCGCTGCTTGAGCGTGCTTATTTCAGAATTAAGGTGCTGTTTATCTGCGGTTTCTACTAATGCTTTTTCCAATGTTAGAAAATACTGGTTCATCGTCTTTTCAAGCTGAATAAATGATTCATCTAAGGCTCTTACGGCACTGGGGTTTTCACCTTTTAATGGCTCAGGCGAAGGCCGGCCTAAACATATAGCAGTCGCAAATCCGAAAAAATAGATGATGAACAAGGATTTACTGAGACTAATGGTTAAATAAACCATTCTTGTGAAACGTCGCATAGATCCCTCGCCCAGCACCTTTTTAGCAGTTATGGCGTTAGTTCTTTCGGTGTATTCATTTGTTGATACATATATTCAAATGTTACTGAAGGTACGGTTTCAAATTAACTATCTTTTAGCTATCAACGGCAGTGATTTTCTTTTTTAAGGCCTTTTGAATAGCTGCATCGACATCCTTAGATGGCATATCTAAAACTTCTGACATTTCTCGAACGAGATTTTTTTGAACTGTTTCAAAAAATTTATTAGCTTCGTGGTTAAGAGACTTTGATTTTTTTAGGAAGAAAAAAAGGTGACCTACGGTTTTAATTAATCCTAATGAACCTTCTCTGCGTAAAGTCTCTTCAAGCCTTTTTTGCTTAATATGCCATTTTTCATTTAACTCGAAATAGTAATCAGGTTCTGCGAGTAATACCATTGCCTGTTCTGCCTGTTCACGCGTCATCATCGGACGTAGCCCTGCCGACACTGCCTGAGAGACGGGAACTAAAATAGCGGGAGTCCCCTTTGATGTAGAAGGTTTGCCGGTGAGGGGGTTTTTAATTGCGCGAATTTCATAAAATGGAATTTCTTCTGCGCCTAGGTGCTTTGTTTCAATTGCGGTCACCATGCACTTGCCATGGAGTCCATAAAACACGGCATCTCCAATTTTAAATTCCATTTCTATTCCCTCACTACCCATGATCTTAGCATTCGAAAATCTGATCCTGAAAGCAAAGGAAGCGAATTCGTATAATTTTTGCGCCAGCTCCAGGCAAAAATGACTAGGCGATGGCAACTCTTTCCTTTATTCCTAAATCAGGAGAACTAAAAAATGGGAAGAGGCCGTAAACGTACCACCAAAAAAATGATCATGAAAAAAGGCCAAAAGTTGAAGAAGAAACGTGCAAAAGCCCGACGCGAGGGCAAAAAAACCGTATCTAAAAAGTAATCATTAGCTTTTTGACTAAAATATTCCAACCGTCACCGGTTACATTTTTATCCTTTGGGCAATTTACGCTTCTTGTTTATAAATCCTGTGGACGAATTTAACTACTTTCGGCCGGTGCATGGAATGCAGATAAATGAAAATCATTGGAATAACTTAATGTTAGAGTTGAAAAAGTTTATCGCGAACTAGCTTAAGTTGGGTGATTAAGTTGGCCTTTGCTTGCACTAGATCGGAACTTTCTAAGCCATCTTCCCCGATTTGAATAAGTGAAGCGAGACTTTCTAACTGGGCGTATCTCGACGCGGAAGTCGGGTCGGATCCCCTCTTTATGTTTTCTAAAGGAGGATTTGACGGTGAGGTGATCAACGCCATAACTGCACGCAAAGTCCACAATCCTTCAACTGACTGACTGAGAGTTTCTTGAATTTCTGAAACGGTGTGCCCCCGAGCTAAAAGCCTGCCCGCGCGATAGTTTCTGCTACCTAAACTCGTGGCGGTGGCGAACACGTCGCCGAATCCAGCGAGTCCCCATAATAACTCCACTTCGTCTTGCAGTTTTAGGTGATGGGAAGTGATTTGCTGTTTTATAAGTTTTAGAATTTCGGCTTGGATGGAACATAGGGCAAATGCAGTAGCATTTTTTCCTACGGCCCATTCATCAGCTAAACCCGCCACCAAAGCTAAAATATTTTTTAAAGCTCCTAAATATTCCACACCTAGGATATTTTGATTTTTTTGCACCTGGAAGGCCTTTTGATGAAGAATTTCCACTCCGGCTTGGCAGACTTCATCGAAGCTAGACGCAACTACTGCCGCCGCCGGCAAGCCCTGCGCAATTTCCATGGCTAAATTCGGTCCCGACAGCGCGCCAACACGAACGAACCCAAGTTCGTGACGTATGACCTCACTCATGGTTTGCAAAGAGACGGGATCAAAGCCCTTTACCCCATGGATAATCAGTTGATCAGTGCGGACAAATCCGCTTAAGTCTTGGCAGAGTTTCCTAACGGCCGTGGATGGAATCGCGATAATTAATGTTTCCGCGTTTTCCACGCACCATTTTAAATCATTTGAAACCACCAGGTCTGGGTGCAACTTTAGATCAGGTAAATATCGTGAATTTGTTCGGTTGGATTGCAATGTTTGGGCTTCTACCGCTGAGTGGGAATACAGCGAAACGGATGAGCCCCCTTTTTTACACGCAAGGTGGGCTAAGATTGTTCCCCAAGAGCCTGCACCAAATACACAGACTCGTCTTAGCTTCGGAGCATTAAGTTTCGGCTGGATTAGGGTAGCCACGCGGTTATTCCCCTTGGCAGCTCTAGCTCAACCATTCGATTGCTGTAGTAATAAAGTAAATTCCAATCTTCCGTTTGGAGTGTTTCACCCTGAAGTAACGCCAGCGGTTTATTATTATGATAAACTCCAATGTTTCGAAGTGCCGAATCAAGAATGGCCCGCAAATCTGTCGATCTAAGAGCAGGTTCAAGTAAGAACGCACCATTTTCATGGCCTTTATGAACTGCCGCAAGTAATGGCTCCGCGAACTTGAAAAATTTCGTTAGGGGTGTGTGGCTCATTTCCAGAGGTAATTGCAGAAGACGAAATAAATCGTAATCCTCAAATTTTTTCCTTAGATAAGTAAAGTACGCCCATGCCATAAAATGGCTGCTTAGAACTACATTGTCCTTTGTGAAGCGCTCCGTAATTCTTTCGGCCAAGTGATGCACATATTCCCGGTCTCGCTTCGGATTCGCGATAATTTGCCCTCTGGACTTAATAAGACCAAGTGGGTCAATTTCTCGTCCTGCATCGCTATAACTTCTTCCATTGGGATCTACATAATGTCCGAATGGATCCATCGCTTGACCAAAATTCAGGTAGATTTTTCCACTTTGGCGAAAAAATTTCATGAAATATTTGAAGAGTTTCTTCGGATCATAGGATTCGTCCCTAAATCTGTGTACGTAGCGGCTGCCTCCGGCATTTTGCAAATGTTCGTGAATCAATGAACTCGCTTCGAGCACAAAATGATAGGAGATTACGCAAGGAATAAGGAATATTTTTCGTGCGGGGTTTTTAATGTAAGCGGATAGGGCGGTGCTGAGTAAACCGAGTTTCAGGTTGCGCTCAAGCCCTCCGGATCGGGCCCTGCCTCCGCCAGGAAAAAATAAGGAATGGCAACCATTTGCGATTATAACGGTTGAGTAAGCAAGAAGCGCTTCGCGATAAAGTTTGTGTTTTTTTCGTCGATCTACTTTGTAGGCGCCTAAACGATTCATAAAATACCCTAGAAAAGGATTTGAGAAGAGATTCAGGCCGGCACCATAAGCGAAGGGCGGCAAACCTAGAGCAAAAATCGACCAGCCCATGAGCACGGAATCTAAATTGCTAAAATGAGTCGGGACGAGGATGACTGTCCCCTTTTGGGCAAGGCTCTGAAATTCTTGAGTCTGCCCTTGGATTAGTAAATTTCTGCGCAGGTTTACCTGCCCGACAAAAAGCTCTTGGAAGTTGCGTAACGATGTGGCCTTTAAAAGCCACCAAAATCCCCGGGGCACCAGCCTTGTGGCTAGAGCGTAGGTTTTAGGATCAAAGTGTCCTGCAATTTCCTCCAAATGATATTCCATCATTTCGTGGGAGAGATTCTTAAAGATCGCCTGGGCGGGTAACTGTAAATTATTTCTATTTTTGAGCGTTTGAGAAAACTCAGTAAGCTTATGTAAATCTATTTCGTCTCGAACGGGATCCGCTTTGGTTTCGAGGCGGTGGGATTCGAAATAAAGTGCCTCAGTGACCAGGTCCTCAAGGTCATTGGTAGAAAGCGCATTTAAGTTTAGTTGGGACTCAGATGAAGCTTCAAGCAACGCATCTCGGATCACTTGAGATCGGTGTAATGAAATTTGATGCAATGGCGCATTTGCTGGCAACTCTAAAGACGGCGAATTCGGTGAAATGAGGGCCATGTGGGATATACTCGGAAAAAATTACCTTTAGAGCAATCCTAATTATGCTCTGTGGGTTCATTTTGCCGCCTTGAGCCGAATTGAAAAAGAGGCAAGAATACTAGGGTGGGGAGTATAAATGAATAAAATTTGGTTTAAAAATTTCTTAAGGGTAGCCTTTTTTGGTACCGTACTTTCCATTGGTTCTCAGGGCTTATTTTCTGAAGTGGCGGCCCAGGGGCGATCGTCAGATGAGAGAGTTTCCTCAGATCGAACGCGATCGAGAAACCAGGTTACACGGGATATTCGCCGTCAGGAGCGGGATATCCGGGGGCTAGAAACTCAGATTGAACAGAACGATACCGCAAAAAAAGTTTTAGAGGATGAAAAACGTTTGCTTGCGCGGGAACTCACCACCAACCCGCCGGCTAGCACCATCGTCGGCCATGCCTGCGATTTGCCAGTATGCACAACGATCGCTACTCAATGCGCTCGGGAAAACGCGAGCGATTGCACGAGAGGTGCTTGTGATTTCGGTCGAGACTGTTTTGCTCTTTACCAATCTTCGGTATGCGGAACCTACGCGAAGAGCGCACGTCACAGCAGTTCGGTAGGACAGTGTTGGAAAATACAAAAAACTGAACGCATTGCCGCCATTGAGCAGGAACTCCGTGCATTGACGCTTTCCCTTACTACTACCAACGAGCGACTCGCGCGCGCACGTGAGCGCTTGGAAGACCTTCGGGAAGATGATGATTCCGATTGTCCTGACGGAACTTGCCAGAACACCAGACAGAATAGCGCGCAAAACACGGTGCGCCGAGAAATCTCATTTTTAGACTACATGCCCTATATTCTGGGTGGAGCTAATCTGTTTTTGAATTACCAAAACCAGCGAGACATTAGGGATTTAAACTGGGCCACGACTCAAGAGATCACTGGGTTCCAGTTGCAGCAGCAACAAAATTATGCGGCTAACTATCAAAACTATGTTCGCGGCGCGACACTGCTGGATCAGAGCATTATACCGCCTAATCCAATGGGCGGAACGTTTGGTGCGAACATCAGTGCCGTGGGAGCGAATCCCTACGCTTACCAATATATGAATGCGGGAGCGGGCGGGAATATTGGTACTTACCCTCAGAATTTGATGATGGGATCAAATGGCTTTAATTTAGGTAATTATGGATCAGTTTTGAATTTGGGCGGTTTTAGTCCAGCGAATTTAATGACAGGAGTTATGGGAAACGGCGCGGGGCAACCATTTTACGGCCCGTCTGGGGCTAACTATGGCGGCGGGGGAAACATCTCTCCACTCGCAGCGCTAGCTGGTATTGGGAATATCGGTGGGGCTGGAAACCAGATGGCCCAATTTAATCTAGGAAATTATGGGAACGCTTTGAATGGCGGCGTTTATGCTCCTCAGGCAGTAGGCCCAAATGGCGCTAATAGTTTTAATCTTGGTAATTTTGGCAATGGGTTAAATATCGGCGCGTTCGGGCCTCAAGCCCAATTTGCAAATGGATATGCTCCGGGCGGCGCCTTTGGGGGTGCAACGTTTAATCCGAACGGATTCATTGGTAGTCCTTTTGTTGGAAACGGGTCGATGGTGAATAATTCGCTTCTAGGAGCAAATGCCATGGGCGGCGGTTCGTCGCTGATTGCTGGCTATCCAGGTCCTGGATCGACAGGGTATGCCGGCGGTACAGTGCCTGGCTCCGTATTTGGTCAGCAAATTCCCGGCGGTCCCATGGGAGTGAATTCCTTTCAAAGTTTAGCTGGGGGCAATAACCCTGCGTTAATGAATTCTTTTGGCCAAACTTTAGGAGGCTATCAGCAGTCCCTAGCCTATCAACAGCAGCAGTTTAACAGTCAATATATGAGTGGGAACATGGCTGATTTGAATATAACCGCACAAAACATAAATTTTTTACGTTCGCGCTATGATCAACTTCTGAGTGTAGCAAATGCGGCCGGAAGTCAGACAAATTTTGGGGCGGCCTCAGGGAATTCCTTTGGCCAAACCTACGGAGGCGGCCAAAGTTACAATAATGCTGGGTCAAACTTTTATGCGCCAAGCATTGTTGGCGGTGGCACCCCTCCTGGCTACCCAGGAAACTTAGGGGTAAACGGGTACACAAATCCTGGCTATGCTGTTCCTCCCTATAATCCGAATTACAACAACGGCGGTGTGGCTTATAACGGCATCACCTGGCAAGGTGGGTTTGGTGGAGCTTTACAATCGGGGAACGTTCGCACAAGTTTCTAGGATCATGACGTCATCCACCGAAAAGATGAAGTTTCCCAGACTCAATCATATTGCCATTGCGGTTAACGACCAGGAAAAACTTCTCCGAGTTTTTGAGCTTTTAGAACTGGCCCATTCGGGCAAAGAGCTAGTGGCAGATCAGGGAGTCATTACCCATTTCCTTCAGGGCGCCGCCGGTGCCCAGCTTCCACAGATTGAACTGCTGGAGCCTGTTGATACGGAAGGCGTGATTGCAAAATACCTAACTAAGCGCGGGCCAGGAATACACCATTTGTGCATTGAGGTATTATCCTGCGAGGAAACGTGCAAAACTTTGTCCGCCGGTGGGATTAGACTCATTTATGATGTGCCGCGCAATGGTGCCCACGGTATGAAAATAAATTTTATACATCCGGAGGCAACGGGGGGCATTTTAATCGAGGTGTCTTCGGCGCATACGTAGGAATCCATCCGCAAAAATTTACTTCGCGGGCAGGGCCCTAGTTTGTGGAAAGTTGCCGAAAGATGCGGGATAATCATTGTATGGTCCAGACAACTCCCGTCGTCCGCATTCTGCTCATTATCAACGTCGCTGCGTTTCTTATTCAAATGACGGCCGATACATTTTTCGGAACGCACCTTTTTGAAATATTTGGGTTAGTCCCTTACCGTTTGTACGAACACTTTGCGGTTTGGCAGCTAGTCACTTACCAGTTCGTGCACGCCGACTTGTTCCATCTTCTTTTCAATATGTTGGTTTTATGGATGCTTGGCAGTGAGTTGGAGCTGCAATGGGGTAAAAATTTTTTTACAAAATACTATCTAGTATGTGGAGTCGCCGGCGGAATTTTTTATGCAGTCGTGCAGTTTTTCTTTAGAGGTTCGCCCACCAGTTTGATTCCTGTCGTCGGTTCCTCGGGTAGCATTTACGGCCTGCTCATCGCCTATGGAATTTTATATTCCGAGCGGACAATGCTGTTCATGATGATGTTTCCCATGAAGGCAAAACATTTCGTGGGCTTGTTAGTGGGCGTCGAATTATTCACTACTGTATTTAATCCGCGCTCAGGAATTGCGAATTTGGCGCATCTGGGAGGTATGGCGGCCGGGGTGATTTATTTACGAGGAATTGCGTACCTAAAGAAGAAAAACCATTTGGGATCTAAAAAAGAAAAAAATAAAAAAAATCAGGCAAGGCACTTACGATTGATTCCAACGGCTAGTCCGCATGAAGAACAGCCGAAATCCAAGCCCCCTTCTTCCGGAGCAGGAAATTCACCTACTTTCCACTAGGACTTGCCGTTTATTGCGCCTGGCGGTGCCCCTTCGATGACCGAACGAATAGAAGCTGACATAAATAAATTTTATTTTCTGATCCCATCTTCGGCCAATCGAGATTTACGGAAACCCGAGTTCCGGCACTCTGAACGGCTCCAATTGAGGGAGATCCGACATTAAGCTCATTCAGAATGGATCCTGGGTGTTCTGAGGGCTGTAATCAGTTGAGAATTTTCGGGATTCGCGGTAGGAAAATTGAAATTTCAATGAAATTCCCCGGAGGTTTGATTCATGACTCTTTTAAAGACCGCAGTAGATGAGAAGCTTTACGATACCCGCGTTATGGAGCGTGGTTTGGCAAAGGGACAGCGCACTGCTGAAGAGCTTGAGAAACATGCATCAAAACTCCCTGATGATGCTGCTTTATCGACGACTTTAAATATTGACGAGTTGGTGGAGTCCATTAAGGGCAAGAGCAGTCTTAGAAAAACCATTTAAACTCCGTCAGTTTTACATCTAAAGGAACCTCATCATGGCAACGGAACAGGTTTTGATCCTGGGCTCTGGACCTGCAGGTCTCACAGCCGCAATCTACGCAGCTCGCGCAAATTTGAATCCCTTGGTTATCGAAGGCAATCAAGCTGGTGGACAACTTACCATAACCAGTGATGTTGAAAATTTCCCCGGTTTTCCAAAAGGCGTCATGGGTCCTGAACTTATGGCGCAGTTTCGGGAACAGGCCGAAAGGTTTGGTACACGCTTTGAAGTTGGTGATGTCACTAGCGTCAACCTTGCTAAACCGCCTTTTCAGATCTCGACGGAGAAAAAAACGTTTGAAGCAAAAACTCTGATCATTTCGACGGGGGCTTCCGCTAAGCTTATCGGTATTAAAAATGAATGGCGCCTTATGGGTAAGGGCGTTTCCACCTGCGCTACCTGCGATGGGTTCTTTTTTCGGGGACATGAGATTGCCGTTGTGGGCGGTGGTGACTCAGCAATGGAAGAAGCTAATTTTTTGACAAAATTCGCCACTAAGGTGACTGTCATTCATCGTCGGGAATCGCTGCGCGCAAGCAAGATTATGCAAGATCGTGCGATGAAAAACCCAAAAATCAATTTTGTTTGGAATACGGCTGTCGAAGATGTTTTAGGTCAGGATGAAGTAACCGGCCTTAAGCTTAAAAACCTTGTGACCGGCGAGGAATCAGAAATTAAAGTAACTGGCCTTTTTGTAGCGATAGGCCATACGCCCAACACAAAATTATTCGAAGGCCAATTAAATCTTGATCCTGGTGGTTACATCCTTACCAAGGAAGGAACTCGAACCAATATTCCTGGGGTCTTCGCCGCTGGAGATGTGCAGGATCATGTTTATCGTCAAGCAATTACTGCGGCGGGGTCCGGTTGCATGGCGGCGATCGATGCCGAACGATTTTTAGAGCATTAATGAAATGACAGCCAATTTGACGGACGAAAGTCGTTACCCCTATCCAAACTTGCCAGACAGCAATGATATCGTCGAAACACGCTTAGGCAAAGTAAAGGCATTACGGGAGCGGCAAGTAAGCCCCTATCGCAATGGGCTCTCTCCTACCCATCTTAGCGACGAGATTGCACTAAAGTACGGGGAGTTTACCAAAGAGCAGTTGCTTGCCGATCGGATAGACGTGACCATTGCAGGAAGGGTCATTTTCCTCCGGGACTTTGGAAAAGCTGGATTCGCGAGGGTGCAGGATAGAAAAGGCAGCATTCAAGCCTATATCGCAAAAGATGCTTTGGGCGACGAAGCTTATGCCATGTACAAAGACTTCACTGACCTAGGTGATATCGTCCTTTGTAAAGGGTACCTTTTTCGAACGAAAACTAATGAACTTTCGGTGCATGCGGAACAAGTGACGATTCTTACGAAAAGTCTGCGCCCCTTGCCTGAAAAATTCCATGGGCTAACAGATATCGAGCAACGCTACCGGCATCGTTCACTTGACCTCATTACCAATGAAAAAAGTCGACAGGTTTTCCTGCAGCGATCAAAAATTGTAAAATTGATCCGTGAGTTTTTTGACGACCATGATTTTTTAGAAGTGGAAACTCCCATGATGCATCCGGTGGCCGGAGGGGCCGCCGCAAGACCGTTCAAAACTCACCATAACGCTCTGGATATGGAACTTTTTTTGCGTATTGCGCCAGAACTCTACTTAAAGCGTCTAGTGGTGGGGGGCATGGACCGGGTTTATGAGATCAACCGAAACTTTCGTAATGAAGGTGTAAGTATCAAGCATAATCCTGAGTTCACAATGCTTGAATTTTACTGGGCATACGCAACCTATGAAAATCTCATGGACGTCACTCAGCGTTTGTTCCAAGAAATTGCGCTGAAATTATTCCAAAGTACCAAATTAAACTACCAAGGCACGGAGATTGAGCTTGGTGGAAACTGGAGACGTTTAGCGGTTGAAGATGCAGTTGTAGAGTATTCTAGCTTTAAAAACCGCGCAAAAACTCGAGATCGCGAGGCTTTGTTGTCTTATCTTAAGGCAGCCCATATCAAGCACGATTCGAAAATGCCCACAGGCGCGTTACTCATGTGCATTTTTGATGAAGAAGTAGAGAAGCATTTAATTCAGCCCACGTTCGTGACCCAGTATCCGACAGACGTGTCCTTTCTTTCGCGCAGAAACGATCATGATCCAGCGGTGGTGGACCGTTTTGAGCTTTATATTTATGGACGTGAAATGGCGAACGCCTTCTCCGAGCTCAATGATCCCTTGGATCAGCGGCACCGGTTTGAACTTCAGGCTGGGTTTAAGGCCGCCGGCGATGAAGAGGCGTGTGACATAGATGAAGATTTTTTAAGAGCGTTGGAACATGGTTTGCCCCCTACGGCTGGAGAGGGCATTGGAATTGATCGGCTAGTGATGCTGTTCACGGATTCCGCGAGCATTCGGGATGTCATTCTTTTTCCGCATATGCGGCACGCAGCCTCGGTATCGGAACGGGTGAGCGCTGAAGATGCTGCGCAAACTTCTTAGGCGCTGGGGGCCGCAGAATCTTTTATCGCTTACGGCCATAGTATCGATTTTAGGATTAAGCCTAGGTGTCACTGCCCTTTTGGTAGTTACCAGCGTGGTCAATGGATTTGAAAAAGAGCTACGCTCCGTTCTCACGTCGTTTCACGGGCACATTTTAATGTTCTCACGCAATGGAACCATAGGTGCGCCCGAAAAAATTATAAAAGATTTAATGACAATAAAGTTAGCGAGTAAGAATGAAGTTACCGCCGTTTCTTCATATATTTTCGCGGAGGTCATGCTGACCTCAAAAAGGTCTGCGGCAGGGAGTGTGATTGAGGGGTTCGATCCGCAAACCTTGGGACAAGTTTCTAAAGTTGGTGAGCATTTAGCCAGGGGACGATTACCCAACGCTGGGAAAAAAGAAATTGCCCTTGGGGTGGAGCTCGCCAGGAAACTTCACGTGGAACTTGGTGAGTTGGTTACGCTGACTTTGACCCAAGAAGATCAACCGTTGATACAGAAACTTACGGTAGTGGGGCTTTTGAAATTAGGCACATATGACTACGAAAATAAATACAGCATGGTGCCACTGCCTGACCTTCAGAACTTTTTAAAACTAGGTAATCAAGTGAATGCTTTTAAGATCATGACTTCTGATGCGGAAACCTCCCAGTTAATGACAAATTTTATTTCGGAGCGGTATAATTATCCTTTTCGGGTTCGCAACTGGTCGAGCCTGAATCAAAATATGTTTTATGCCATTAAGCTTGAAAAGGTAGTGATCTCCTTAATTCTGCTGATCATAATTCTGGTGGCAAGTTTTAACATTATTTCGTCGCTCATACTTTTAATCCATGAACGAAAACGGCAGATCGCAATGTTGCGCACCATGGGATTCGCCCAAAAGCGGACGTTTCAACTTTTTCTCCTCATGAGCTTTGGTATCGCCGTGTGTGGAGTTTTTTTAGGGTTGTTCATCGGAAGGTCGCTTTGCGCACTTTTGCAGTGGAAGTCCATCGTAGACCTCCCCGCCGACGTCTATATGTTCGCACGTTTGCCGGTGGAAATTCGGCCGTGGGAATGGGCGATGGTGTGTTTATCGGCGCTGCTATTGGCGGTACTTGCTACTCTCTTGCCAAGCTGGCAATTAACGAGGGATCCTCCTGCCAGAGGACTTCATTACGAATGAACGTTAAAACAACAAATCTTTTTGAAGTTAAGGATCTTTTTAAAAGTTTCCAGAAATCAAAAGTCAAAATTCCTGTCCTACGCGGAGTGGACCTCGAAGTAAAAGAGGGAGAAACGCTAGCGATCCTTGGGGCGTCGGGCGCGGGAAAGAGTACATTGTTGCATTTAATGGGTACTTTAGACGAACCGACTAAAGGAAAAGTTTTTTTTCGTGGTAAAGATCTTTTTGCCCTGTCTGAGGAAAAGCGCTGTGTTTTTCGGAACCGTCATATGGGGTTTGTGTTTCAGTTCCATTACCTTCTGCCGGAGTTCACAGCGCTTGAGAACGTTATGCTGCCGGGGTTTATCGCGGGGCGCAGCGAAAGTGAGCTCAAACGGTGGGCTAAGGATCTGTTGGAGCAAGTGGGCCTTGGGCATCGTTTAAGCCATCGACCTTCTGAACTTTCGGGAGGAGAAAGCCAGCGCGTCGCCGTGGCGCGAGCTTTGGTCCTTCGGCCTGACGTCATTTTTGCTGACGAACCTACCGGTAACCTAGATGCAGAAAATAGCCTACATCTGCTGGATTTGCTGCTGGAGTTCCATAAAACCTTAGGTTCTGCTTTAGTGGTGGTTACACACGACCAAAATCTGGCTTCGCGGTTAGGGCGATCTTTAAGAATGGTGGACGGTCAACTCTGTTGACGAAAAAGATACCGACACATAGAGTTTGGCGAAATGCCACCTTTGATCATTCCTATCACGATGCTTTGTTTGCATCTTTTATTCTCTTCCGGGCAAGTTTTTGCTCAAACAAATTCTATTGAGCAACCTGAGCTGGATGCTCGTACGGCGGCCAAGTCTTCGGATGAAGGTGGCGTAATTCGCGAGATTCGCATTGAGGGTCAAAAGAAGATTGAGAAAGATGCGATCCTAGCCAAAGTTAAATCTAAAACCGGAAGTTCCATGAGCCGGGAGCAGGTGGCATCGGATATCGCCCTGATCCATGGTCTGGGTTTTTTCGATGATGTGAGCGTAGACTGGCAGAACGGCGTGCTGATCTATACCGTCAAAGAACGCCCCACGGTTTCGAGCATCGTCATCGAAGGTAACGAGCAAATATCCACAAGTGATCTGAAGGAAGTCGTAAAAGTAAAAGAATACTCAATTCTGGATTTTGCCAAAGTCAAAGAAGATGTTTCGTTGATTCAAAAACATTATGAGGAGAAAGGTTTTTACCTCGCAAGAGTGGAATACGAGATCGTGCCCGTGGAGAAGTCCGGGGAAAATGTCAATCAGGGCGGGGCTCAAAAAGGTGACGAAGTAAAGCTCGTCTACCGCATCGCCGACTTTGAGAAAGTTCGAATCAAGCAGGTTCAGTTCATCAATAATCATAAATTCTCCGATGAAAAACTGAAAAGTTTGCTCCGTAATACCCGAGAAGGGAATTTCCTTTCGTGGCTTACGAGTTCAGGTAATTTCCGAGAAAGCGCTTTTAAACAGGATCTGCAGCTTCTTTCCTTTTTCTATCTGACGGAAGGATACGTGAAGTTTCGTTACGATCAGCCGGTCGTCACCGTGAGCGAAGATAAGAAATGGCTTTTTGTTTCCATTTACGTCGATGAAGGCGAATCGTTTAAAGTTGATAAAGTAGATTTTTCAGGCGACCTGCTCTTTGATAAAACGGATCTCCATGCCGCTACGAATTTGACGGCAGAAAAGACGTTTAACGTTCAAACTCGAAATGAAGATATTCAGCGACTCACGGAAAAGTATCAAGATTTGGGTTATGCGTTCGTCAATGTGAACCCAAAAATGGAAGTTCATGAAGAAACCCGCACGGTTGACATCAACTATGAATTCGAAAAAGGAAATTTGGTTCATTTTGGCGAAATCAACGTCGTTGGAAACTCAAAAACCAGGGATAAGGTCGTGCGTAGAGAACTAAGGATAGTGGAGGGTGAACTTTACAACGGCACTCGATTCCGAAAAAGTCGGGAACGGGTTGAGCGCCTAGGGTTTTTTGCGGCAGATGGCGTAGTGTTTAATACCGTCACCCCTAAAGATAAACCCGACGTGCTTGATGTAGAGATTCAGATTAAAGAGCGGTCTACGGGTACCGTCACCCTAGGTTTGGGTTACGGAAGCGTTCAAAAATTCTTTTTGACGGCCCAAATTGCTGAGATCAATCTTTTTGGTCGTGGGCAAAACCTTACTCTTTCCGGGCAATACTCTCAGGATCGCAGGCAGCGGTCCTTGAGCTTAGGATTTGTAGAGCCTTACTTCCTCGACTCTCGGTGGAGCGCCGGCGGAGACGTGTTTTTCACAAGTTATCTTATTCCGGGAAGGTATCTACTATTTAGACGGGGTTTTAATCTTCGGACTGGGCACCCTATCAACGACGAAATGAACCTGTTTGGTGTGTATAAGTTTGAAGACACGAAACCAACCGACGTAGTCGCGGCGAACGTTGATATTTCCGACGATATTGGATTGCTATCATCTGTGGTGACCGGAATTGAGCGGGATGTGAGGAACAATCGGTTCGAGACCACCTCTGGTGATTATGAGCGGATCTCTGCGGAGTATGCGGGACTGGGCGGCCGAAAATTCTTTGTAAAATTTCAGGGAAATGCGCGTTATTATAAACCCCTTATTGGTGACTTAGTTTTAAGGACTAACTTTGAAATTGGTCACATCATTCAATCAACCCCGCGAAACGTACCACCTTCGGAAAGATTTTTTCTGGGTGGTCCTAATAGCTTGAAGGGTTTTAATATGTTCTCGATTTCGCCTCGGTACCGTGCGCCCGGTGAGGATCCAAACTCCCGCGGGATTCCGGTGGGCGGGGTATCGCAGTGGCTTTACAACTTGGAATTTGAGTATCCTCTCATTAAGGAAGCGGGTCTTAAGTTCGTGCTCTTTGGAGATGCCGGTAATTCCTATGCAAGCATCAAAGATATGGTGGATTTTATTGAAGTGAAAAAGGACTGGGGATTTGGATTCCGATGGTTTTCCCCTATTGGTCCGCTTCGTTTTGAGTGGGGCTTTCCGATCCAACGGCAGCCCTATGAAGATGCAGTCAACTTTCAGTTTTTCATAGGCCCTCCGTTTTAATTTAGAGTACAGAGAGAGAAGGAGTAATTATCGATGGTCTTTACGATGGTGTTAAAAATGTTCAAAAAACCATTTTCTAAAGTGGTTTTAAGCTCAATATTTTGTCTGTCTTTTTTAGTTTCAAGTTTAGGGCAAGCCGCTGATTTTAAAGTTGGCGTGGTTGATCTTCAGAAAGCGTTACAAAGCGTTGACGTTGGTAAAAAAGCACGAGCAACCCTGGAAAAAGAATTTAATGAAAAGAAGAAAACTCTTCAAGCAGAAGAGGAAGCGCTCAAAAAAATGACTGAGGACTTTAAAAAACAACAAAGCGTGTTGAGCGAAGAAGCAAAGGGTAAAAAATTTGGCGAGATCCAGGAGCGTGGCATGAAGTACCGCGAACTTTTTGGAAAATCCCAAATGGACATTCAGCAAAGAGAGAGAGAGTTGACCGAACCGATCATCTCAAAGCTTAAAGGTATTGTTGAAGAGATCGGCGAAGAAGGTAAATACGATCTTGTGCTTGAAAAGAGCGATAACGCGGTGCTTTTCCATCTGAAAAAAGATGATCTGACGGAAAAACTGATTTCCACTTTCAATAGTAAGAAATGAAGTTATCCAAGGTCTTAGAAGTTTCCGCAGGACGAATCGAAAGTACGCCGGGTAAGCCGGCTCAGGATACTTTTTCGTCCATTACCGGTCTCAAAGAACCTAAGGATGCGGGCCCCCAAGACCTAGCATTTTTAATTTCGGCACAGTTTGTTACAGATGCCGCGCACTCCTGCGCTGGCGCCTTAATCGTGCAGGAAAACCTTTTGGCTCCTTTTAAAGCCGCAATGGAAAATGTTTCGACAGATACTGGAATCAGAAAAGCTTGGCCTTATTTGATCGTCTGCGCGGACGCTTATCTAGCGTTGGCAAGAATTTCAGCGGAATGGATTAAGGAAGATCCTTATGCCGATTGGCACCCCGCATTAAATGAAACTTCTTTTCGTAAAAGGTCCGACGGCGCATTTGTTCATGAAAGCGCGGTAGTACACGAGTCAGCTAAGCTTTCCCCTGGAGTGGTCATTTGCGAGGGAGCTAAAATCGGCGCAAATGTCGTTTGCCTTCCCCATGTGACGATAGGCCCGGCGTGCGAAATTGGCGAAGGTTCTCATATTTTTCCAGGAGCGGTTTTGTACCCCCGCACAAGCCTTGGAAAAAATGTGCGGTTACATAGTAACGTAGTTTTAGGCAGTGATGGTTTTGGGTATGCCCGTGGCCCCCGGGGTTCCGAGAAAATTTGGCATCTGGGGCGGGTGATCGTCGCCCAGGATGTGGAAATTGGACCCGGTACTTGCGTTGATCGAGGTACTCTTAAGGACACTATTATCGAAAGGGGTGCAAAGATCGATAACCTCGTTCAAATTGGCCATAATGGACATATTAAATCCCATGCGATTTTATGTGCCCAGACCGGTTTAGCGGGAAATGTTACCGTTGGCGTAGGTGCGATTCTAGCGGGCCAAGCCGGCATCGCGGACAAGGTCGAGATCGGCGACCAAGCCATTATTGGCCCTAAGGCTGGTGTATCTAAAGACGTTTCCGCAAAAGAAACTCTTCTAGGTACCTTGGTAAGCCGGCCCCGTAAGCAATGGTGGAAGTTGAATGCACTTTTTGATCGGTTGCCGGAACTTTTTGAGCGAGTGAAAGCCTTGGAAAAAATAAGGAGCACGAATGACAAATAATCAGGAGGTTACCTCCGTCAATTGGTTGGAGAAAAAATCTTTTGACGCTGATGATATTTTAAGGGTTTTGCCCCATCGCTTTCCTTTCTTAATGGTGGATCGGGTTTTAGAAATCACTTCTGGGAAGCCATTAAGCTTTGGTCTCAGTGCAGAAGAACAAGTTGCCGCACGAAAGGGTTCCAAGTCTAGAGCTCTAAAAAACGTAACCTTCAACGAAATGCAGTTTCTAGGTCACTTTCCAGACCATCCCATATTCCCGGGTGTGCTGACGCTGGAAGCCTTGGCCCAATCTGCGGCTTTCACCACTATACCCTTTGTGGCGCTGGCGAGTGGCGGGGCATTACCACCCTTGAAGGTCGCCCTAGCTAGTTTTGATAAAGTCCGTTTTAGGCGCCCCATCCGGCCCGGAGATCAAATGCAGATGACCGTTACGGTAAAACAAACCAAAGGCGCTATTTGGAATTTTGAAGGCCTGGTCGAAGTGGATGGCAAATGCGCCGCCGAAGGCGAATTTATGGCGCAATTACAGTTTTAAATCTTCAACTTCATCAAGGAGACTCATGTGGCAAAAATACATCCCACGGCAATTGTAGATTCGCGCGCGGAAATTGATCCTTCTTGTGAAATCGGGCCCTATTGCGTGATCGGACCCAAAGTAAAAATGGGCGCAAATAACAAGTTCTTTAGTCACGTCGTTGTTGAAAATCGGACTACGATGGGCGAAGGCAATATTTTTTACCCTTTTTCCAGCATTGGAGTGGATCCCGCCGATCTCAAATACAAAGGCGAAGATGCCGAACTGATCATTGGAAACCATAACACGATCCGCGAGTCCGTGAGTTTGCATATCGGAACGGGGTTTGGCGGCGGCGCCACCCGGATCGGAAACAAAAACCTAATTATGGCTTATGTGCATTTAGGTCATGACTGCTCAACCGGTAATGAGGTGATTATTACAAATTCCTGTCAGCTTGCAGGCCACGTCACCGTCGAAGACTATGCAATCATCGGAGGTTTAACCGGTGTGAGTCAATTCGTGCGCATTGGCGCGCACGCATATATTGGTGGGTGCAGCGCAGTCAGTAAAGATATTGCACCTTATTGTGTAGCTTTGGGGCCCTTAGGAGCATTTGAAATTAAGGGGATCAATATCGTCGGTTTGAAACGACGTGGTTTGAAGCAAGAGACAATTTCGCAAATTTTAGATGCACATAAAATTTTCTTCAGAGAAGGTTTGGAAAAGGTGGTTGCAATCGAGAAGATCGAACGCTCGCTGGGAACTGTGCCAGAAGTTCGAGCATTTTTAGATTTTATTCAAAAAAGTGAATCGGGAGTTGCGAGATAAGTGAGCTTGGGGAACGTGCACGCAGAATCAAAAAGAATTTTTGTGTGTGCGGCTGACGTCAGCTCAGAAATGCATTTAGTGGAAGCGTTGAAGCACCTTTTGCCGAAACTCAAGGGCCAAGGGATAATTCCAGAGATTTTCGGGATCGCAGGAGAAAAAACGCGAGACCTTTTAACTTCCTTAGAAGTGCCCTACCAGCCCATTGCCCATACCAAAGATTTTATGGTGGGGGGCGGGCCCCTGGATGTCGTGGGCAAACTCCCGTTACGAAGAAAAGTGGAGCGTACGTTGGAACGGATGCTCTATGGACATGAGAAAAGTAATCGTCCCGTCTGGGGAGCGATCCTTGTCGACAATGGGGAAATTAATCTGAGGCTTTCGGGCCTGCTTCATTTCTTTCGGGTACCGGTGGTGTATTACATTCCACCAAAAATTTGGGTTTGGCGCAAAAGTCGCATCGAAGCGCTGATTCAACACGTGAGTGTAGTTTTGGGTATCCTTCCGTTTGAGAAGCCATTGTACGACGAGTATCAAATGCCTTTTATTTATGTGGGTAATCCATTACTAGATGAAATCAACGCCAGCGCGAATCCCGTGAAAATCCCAGAGGGCAGGAATGCTGTAACGTTAATGCCAGGATCTCGGTATGGAGAAATAGAATTTCACACTCCACTTTTTATCGACGTGGCAAAAAGATTTTTAGCTTTAAGCACGAATCCAAAAGATATCGTTTTTTTGCTCCCGATTTCCCCGGCCTTGGATTTTGAAAAAGTCATCAGGCCTTTTCGGGACGCATTGGGTGAGCAATTATTTGCGTTTCGTGGCCAGAGCCACGAGTGTTTAAAAGCGAGCCGAGTCGCTCTGATCAAATCTGGCACCTCGACCCTTGAGGCCGGCGTGTTAGGTATCCCAATGGTTATAACCTATAAGTCTGGATGGCTTTCTAAACTCATGTTCCATCATGTGCTTCGTTATAAAAAAGCCGTGGGCTTAGTAAATCTTTTTCATGATTTTGAAGGTCCACCGGTCTGTCCGGAGTACATTCTTGAAAAAGCAGAGCCCGGCGCAATTGCCCACGCACTAAACAAAATTTTTGAGGACGGAGAAGCTCGAGATTTCCAACTCCACAAACTATCGTCCCTCAAAAATCTCATGAGGGCCGGAACGGATGGAAAGTCACCTAGCGAGCAGGTCGCCAAAATATCTGAATTCGTTTTTCAAAAACGTATTCTGCCCGAAGACGATGCCGCGCAGATCCTGAAAGGAATGATATGATCATTGTTCGGTCGCCATTACGCATTAGTCTGGCCGGTGGTGGAACCGACCTTCAAAAATATTACCAAACGGGACTGGGGGCGGTCTGCAGTTTTGCCATTAATAAATACGTCTACGTGACGGTAAATAATCTATCTTCTTATTTCCCGCACCGACTTCGGGTAGCTTATTCCCAGACCGAACTAGTTCAGGAAGTTTCAAACATCAAGCATCCCATTGTGAAGGCGGCCCTTGAGGAAATGAAAATTACCGGGGGCATTGACGTTAATGTCATGGCGGATATTCCCGCGGGCACCGGTATGGGATCAAGTTCGGCATTTACGGTAGGCTTGCTTCAAGCATTGTATGCATTTAAGCAAAAGCTAGTCGATAAAGAACGATTAGCAAGTGAAGCCTGTCGATTAGAAATTGAGCTTTTAAAAGAACCCATTGGAAAGCAGGACCAATATGCCGCTGCTTTTGGGGGAATTAATCTCATTAGATTTCATGCGAACGAGCGAGTAGAGGTGGAACCCCTTCCCCTTAACGCGGCGTTCGAAAGATTTTTCCTCAATCATATGATGCTTTTTTATTTGGGTGGTTCGCGCTCGGCGGGCGATATTCTTAAAGTTCAGAGCGCAAATATTGCAAACCACCTCGCCCAATTAGATGAAATGAAAACGCAGGCGATTACTACAGCCGAAATTCTGCTCAAGAGCGCACGAGCACTGAATCAAGGTGGTGAATCAGCGGCATTCCGAGAGTTGCATGAGCTAGGCCCGGTACTACAGCGTGGTTGGGCATTAAAACGCTCATTAGCGTCCGATATTTCAAATCAAAAAATTGATGAAGTGATGCAGAAGGCTTATTCTGCAGGCGCATTCGGGGGCAAGCTCCTCGGGGCAGGAGGACAAGGTTTTGTCCTGCTTTTTGTTCCACCTGAAAAAAGAACTTCAGTTGGCTCTGCTTTAACAGAGTACCGTGAAGTAGAAATTGGAATGGACCATATGGGCTCCACGCTCCTTTATTACGGAGGTTGAAATTCATGAAAGATGACCCAAGAGTTTTGAACGAGTATCCAGAAATTCCTGGAGTGCAGAATTTTCTCGTCGAATACTCTCAGAAAATCGCAGACGTTTTCCGCCAGTTGGGAAGAGACGAATTTCAAAAAGCCCTCACTCTATTAGAAAAGACGGTTGAGCGTGGTGGCCGTGTTTACGTTGCGGGCAATGGTGGGTCCGCGTCCATTAGCGATCACTTATGCTGTGACTGGATGAAGGGTACGTATTTCCATGAGTTGCCATCCGTACGCACTCACGCCCTGTCCTCGTCCACTGGACTAGTTACGGCCATTGCAAATGACTTTGGTTATGAATTTATTTTTGAACGTCAGCTTGAGATGCTTCTGGAAAAAAGGGATCTGGTACTTTTGATATCTTCCTCGGGCAACAGTCCGAATATCCTTCGGGCCGCTCAATATGCATTATCTCAAGGCGTAGAGGTCATAGGCATGACCGGATTTTCGGGTGGTACACTCAAAGAGATGGTAACCGTTTCGCTTCATATTCCCTTAAAAAACTACGGCATGGTGGAAGACTCACATCAGATGATAATGCACAGTCTTGGCCAAATCCTGATTCAAAAACGAACCCAGCTCTGTGAAAGAAAGTAGAAAATGACGCAAGAAAACCAGAATATTCCGCATGCCGCATTCTCCGGCGCTCGCATTTTAGTTACCGGCGGCGCCGGCCTAGTAGGTACTTCATTATGTGAAAGCCTCATCCGGGCGGGTGCAGAGGTGCTTTGTATAGATAATTTCACCCTGGGTACGCGACGGCATCTCAAGGAAATTCAGGGCAATTCTAAGTTCGGCCTTCAGGAATTGAATGTTTCAGAGCCAAGCTGGCATTCTAAACTCAAAAAAATGCAATTTGATTTCCTTTTCCATCTTGCCGCTAACTCCGATATTTCGGTCGGTTCCCGCTTTCCCCATGTTGATTACGAGCGGACCCTTGTAACAACTTTCCATACTCTTGAAGCTGCCCGCGCGCTCAATGTTAAAAATTTTATTTTTGCCTCCAGCTCGGCCGTATATGGCGCTCGCCCGGTATTTCCGACGCCAGAAGTTACTACCCAGATGTATCCGGTATCGTTATACGGAGCCGGTAAACTAGCTTCTGAGCATTATATCAGCGCATACGTTGAGAACTTTGGGTTGAACGCTTGGATTTACCGATTTGGAAATGTCGTTGGAAAAAAACTTACCCACGGAGTCATTTATGATTTTGTGCACCGTTTGCGCAAGGATCCCAGCAAGCTTCAAGTCATGGGTAACGGAATGCAAACCAAGACGTACATCGACGTCGAGGATTGTGTTCGGGGAATCTTACTTGGAGTTGAGCGCTCTCCCGCGAAGCCTGAAACTGGTCATGCGGGAAAATTTCAAATTATAAATTTGAGCACCACCGGTGTAACTTCCGTTCGGGAAATTGCCGAGGAAACGGTTCATGTTGTGACGGAAGGCAAAGCGCAGATACTTTATGGTTCAGAACCCATTGGGTGGGTGGGTGATGTTCCTAAAACTAATCTTGATGTCTCCCGCATGGACGCCCTCGGATTTACGCCTTTGTTGGCAAGTAAGGATGCAGTGACCCAGTCCATTCACGAATTTTTCAAGTGGAGCGCAGGAGCTTAAGCTTTGAAGTCCACGACGATTATCATCCTCGCGGGCGGCCGGGGAACTAGGCTCCTCGATGTTACGCAAGATCAAGTGCCAAAACCCATGGTGACCACAGAGGGCCTGCGAGGTAAGCCTTTTTTATTTTGGTTGGTGAAATGGTTTTACGTCCAAGGGTTCCGTGATTTTATTTTCTCAACCGGGCATCTCTCGCATATTATTGAACAGGCACCTTGGTCGAGTTGGTTCATTGAAGCAAAATTTGAATGGTTTCGTGAGGACAAGCCCTTAGGTACCGGTGGTGCGGTGAACTTCATTTTTTCTAAAAAACCTAACCTTAAGAACGCGTGGGTCATCAACGGCGACACCTTGAGTCCCTTGAATCTCGCGCAGGAAAGACTCGTAGAAGGAGTTGCGGTTTATCATCTCATTCAGGATAATAGAGTGTTTGATGCAATCCCTAATGTATTGGTGAAAAATCGGAACCAAGTGCTGGCAGTGGCAGACTCCGCAGAAATTGGAAGCCTAAAGAGAGCGCCTAATGAAGAGCTTTTTTTTGACATTGGAGTGGTTGGGATTTCACGTGAAAGTTTAGATCCCACTGTAACAAACGGTCCGCTGCATAGAGCATTAAGCCCTGCCATGGCGGCAGGAAGAGTGGTTGCACAAATTGTAAATACCGATTGTTTTGACATTGGTACTCCAGCTCGATTAGCTAGATTTGTTTCATTTCTTTCAAGCTCTAACGTCCTCATGGACATTTAGTTTCATTGCGGCGAGTACTCCTGCCATCATAATAAAAACGGAATACATCAAATAAAAGATCCTTGGATTTACATGAAGGTGGCCGCAAGCGTGACCATGCATAACGATAACCCAAAAGTATGACGCGATTCCTGCACCTAGGATGGCAAAAAATAGTTTCATGCGGTTCCGTTTCGGGCCGCGGTACAACCAGGCCATGAACGCTCCGCCAAGGAACATGCTCAGGGAGCTCAGGCCAAAAAAGCCGTACACATGATTGCTGTATTGCCCCAGAATCTGGCCTCGACCACACGCGCTTCCGTTTCGATTGCCACTGGCCCGCACGAGGGCCGTCCCAAACTGGTCCAAGATAGCGTCATGCAAACTAAATAAATTTACTATTTGCAAGAAATGCACGGCAAATGCCGCCACCAGTCCTACTCCAACCCAGAAACTGAGCCACGCGGCCTGCCGGTGAAAGGAGGCCTCACGGTTTGGAACTAGAAGGCTCGCAACAAATGGTGCCGCAAAAACCACAAAGACCGATGTCATCAGCATATAAATTGAAAAGAAGCCTAAAATGAACGCGCAGATCGGCAGCCAGCTTCTAAGCTTTTGTCGATCCGCTACTAGGCCCAAGCATAGGCCAAATAGAATATAGGAACTCGTATAGGCATGCCCGTGTAAATGCAAAGCCCATGGTCTCATTGCGGGCGGGAATAGTAAGAATGCTGCAGCAACTCCCTTGATCCAAGGGTTTCTTTGCCAAATTAAAGTTTCAGCAAGCAAACATAGCAGCATCACCGCCAAAAATACGTGAAGCATTGGGAGAAGGCGCGCCCATTTTGTCACTGTAGGATCGGAGCCGAAAACTTTGTAAACAAATCCTAGCAAGAGATCCGGGCCCGGAAAAAAATGGGTGTAATAGGGGCTTTCAAGAATGGGTTGTGACGGAGAGTTTTCGTTATTGGGGCCGCCGTATTTCGGTAAAAACGCGCTGCTGGTGAAACCGTCCTTAAGGTAGTTCGTCGCGGCAAGCGAACTGCTCATTTCAGAACTGGTATCCTGGCCAAGAAATTCTCCGCCATGCAAACGAATGTCATTGATCATTTTAAATAGGAAAATAAAGGCGACTAAGCCAAAAAAAATCTGTGGCAGAAGCGGTGCGACGGGGAGTCTGTTCATCTTATTCTCCAAGGAAATACGGCAGGGTTGTTTCAATCTCGACGTCGGAAATTTCATACAAGAGACCTTTCATACAAATGTTTTTACCTTTGCATGGAGGAAACTCCGCAACATGTACGCATGGTGAACACGGAACTTTTCGGTAATGGGTTTCTTCATCAAGACCATAGGGTTTCAGCAGGGCTTCCGGGGAAGTCGGACCCCAGAACGAAGTAATCTTAAGGCCAAAAAGCCTAGCATAGTGCAGAAGTGAGGAGTCGATACCCCAGAACTCTGCGCTTGCAGCAAGTGCTCGCAACGATTCGGAAAGAGTATACGCGCCGCAGTGATTTTGGATACGAAGCTTAGGAAACTCTCCCCTTAACTTTGCTTCGATAGCGCTCGCTAATTCAAAGTCCTCCCGACTTCCTAAAAACTCAAATTCCATACTGGCCAGCGCAGGAAATCGAGTAAATTTTTTCTGGAAGACCAGGACCCATTCCTCCGGCGTAAATGCGCGTTCGCGACAAAGGTCGGAGCACCCGGTTCCGAGCGCAACCCGATCGGTGATTTTTACCGAAGGTAGGCCAAGCTGTTTGCCGACATGATTGGAACATTCACCGAAGGTTGACGGCCGCGCTCCCAAGAGATTGGTCATACGTTCGTAAAATAAATAAATGGGGCCGTTACGATTAAAAAAAATCAGATGCGTGTGGATAGGATTTCTCCAGATGACACTTTCCAAAAAAAAACCGAGCCGATTCCTTGAGCACGTCAACAATGAAAATACAGTGCTCAATCGACTATAAACCTCAAGGTCTAAAAATGCATCGGAGCGAAAGGTTCGCATTAACGCTTTCAAACTAGAAATAATGAGCCTAAGAATGGAACGTTGATCGACTTTTAATATTTCATCAAAGAGGCCTAAACTTTCGGCGAATGGCGCAATTCCTGGCGTAGTGACCATAACCATTTTATGTTTAGGATATTTTCGCCTAAGGCCAAGTAATGCAGGAAGGGCAATGACCAAGCTTCCGCCACCTAACATCTTCAGTACGGAAATTTGGCCTTTGACCTCAAGCCGGTGGTCCCGCTTTAAGATTAACCCTAAAAGCATAACCAAGGGTTTCAGACAGATGAGCAGCGCGCCCCCAACGGTGCGGTCGATTTTCTTTTGAAGTTGTAAGTCCATGGGCCTCATAAATTTCTAGTGAGAAATGCATGGGGCGTCCATAAGATTTCCGCGAGGGCACCTGTTTCGACGATCATTAAGGCCATTTCTAGCCTATCGTTCCTGGCGCGCTTTCCCAAAGAATTACCCTCCCTCCAACTTCCCATCTGTACCGATTGAATCATCTTGAGTTAGACTTTGTTCGGTATGTCTGAGTCTAACCTTTTTAAAGATATCGCAAGTTTGCTCTGGTCGAGCGTAAATGCGTTTTCCAAACCTTATCGTCAATCAAAGGCCGTGCAGGCTCCGGGCGACATGAAGGTGATCAGCGTTGGAAATATTTTAGCGGGGGGCGTTGGAAAAACTGAAGTCGTAGCCGAGATCGGACGTGAGCTCTCTATCCGCACCGGGCGCCCGATCTTGATTTGCCTGAGGGGCTACGGCGCACCTCAAGCGCTACCGGAGTCTGGCGTTCTGATGAAACCAGGCGAGTTCTTTACGGCGGAGCAAGTAGGTGATGAAGCGTTAGTACATCGGGAAAAAAATCCCTCAGCCTATATTTTAGTGGGTGCCTCCCGAGCAAAAGTTTTGGCCCACCATTGGTCTGACGGTAAGGAGGCATCGTTAGAGGTTCGCTTCAAACATTTGCCACCGCCCATCGTTATTTTGGATGATGGAATGCAGCACGAAACACTTCATAAAGATGTAGAAGTTGTTGTGCACGACTTTAGGCTCAAGAATTCGTATTTCCGCGAATTCCGAAATTCCCTTCTTCGGCCTGAACTTTTGAGATTGTCATTTTCGGGGGTACCTAAACCTTATTCAGATCAAGAATGGTTTAAGGTCCATTATGTACTCGACGAAAATATCAAAAAATCCCTCGTCGCAAAGGCGCCGATGCTTTTCTGCGCTCTAGGCAACCCCAATCGATTGAGATCATTTTTACATTTTAATGATCTAGATTTGGCTGGAGAGCGGTTTTTTCCGGACCATCATTTCTATTCGGGCGCGGATCTGCACGAACTTGAGCAGTGGTTTCTCGCAAAACAAAGCTCTGATTCAAAAGTGAGTTTAGTGACGACGCTGAAAGATTTTGTAAAAATTCCTGCGCAGTGGCGAATGAAGATGCAGCCTTATCTCCATGTCCTCCAGATCAAGCTTGAGTTTTTAGATCCTAACGCCCGAGAAAAATTTTATGCTAATCTCATCCAAAGAATTTCTGAATGAAACAAATCAAAGTAATGTTTTCAAATTGGTTAAATGCCGCCGTACAATATTTAGTTAGGGTGTTTGTCGCCACATTAGGTCTGTTCGTTTCAATTTTGCCTCGCCCACTTGAGCTTAGACTCAGCTTTTTTGTCGGTCGGACATTAATGCCCTTTTTTTCATCACGGCGCAAAATCGCCGAAGATAATTTAAAAAACTGTTTTCCCGATCTTGCTCCAACGCAAATCGACCAAATGCTCAAAAAGAATTTTGAGCATTATGGAGCGCTCCTTTTTGAGCTTCTCCACATGGCTTCGCCTCTACGGGGCCACTATGCGCGTTACGCCGCAAAAAATTCTACCATTGAAAACCTGGACATCCTGCAAACAGCTCTAGATCAAAAAAAGGGTGTGATTTTCGTAACCTCACATATGGCCAATTGGGAACTTATGGCCGCTTCTGGAGGAGTAAATAAAATACCATTACTAATGGTTACGAAGCGCTTGAAGCCAGCTTGGTTTCATAAACTGATCGAGGATGCCCGCAGCTCCTTAGGAGTTCGGGGCACCTATGAACCCCGGACCCTACCAGACATCATGCGGACATTAAGGCGCGGTCAGACCGTAGGGATCGTAATGGATCAGTATGCCGGTCCGCCCATGGGAATCGAAGTTCCTTTTTTTGGGGTGCGGGTAGGTACGCTGGCCGCCGTTTCCGTTTTAGTGGAACGAACCGGGGCAATTGTGCTTCCGGTGATGACAGTGCGCGGCGGAGATGGTGTAGTGAGGTCGTATGTTCAGCCGCCGCCTGATCTTTCCGGGGTTATCAACGACAATGAAGCGTGCACGGCACTTCTTGCCGCCTGTGTGGAAAGTTGGATCCGAAAGAATCCCACGCAGTGGCACTGGGTGCACCGCAGGTTTAAGAATGTCATTTGGCCGGGGCGAGCTTAGGATGTATCCTGTTTGTATACATTGAAATTTTTTGAAATCGTTATGAAGGAGCCATCACTGCATGTTGTCCAGAAAATCCAAATCGCTTTCTTTTTTTGTGATGCTCGCCATCACCGGATGTGCCACGGGAAAGTCATCAAAAATGGTAGGTAAAACCGCACTTGATGCAGGCGTTCCGACGGAAATTGCTAAAGCTTATGAAGTTTCTGAGCAGCCACGTATGGCCGGGGCCGCAGGTGAAATGGGAATTGCCCCGACGGTAGTTGCTACACCTGCTGCGGATTCAAAGGCAGAAAGTTTAGTAAAGCCTGACGATGGGGGCAAAACAAAAAAAACAAAGTCTAAAAAAGGAAAAATCGCTTCACTTCCTAAGGCTCAAGCGGGCAAGGATAAAGCCGGCGACCAACCGCCAGCGGCCAAGGCGCCTTTTGAAATCCAAAGTCGGCGGCCGGCAGAAGATCCCCTTCGAGTCGGAGAGAAAGTGACCTTTGATGTTTCCTGGTTACGTACGACGGCGGGAGAGCTGGCCCTAGAAGTATTGCCAATGAAATATATCGAAGGTCGGAAGGTTTATCATTTCAAAGGTAGTGCACGCTCGACATCGATATTCGCGAAAATTTATAGCTTAGAAGATTACGCAGAAACTTTTTTAGATTTTGTTGGCATGTTCCCTTACAAATTTATTTTGCATGGCGATGAGACCAAACACATTCGCGACAATCTCGAACTCTTTGATCATGCGCACAGCAAACAATATGTTGTTGTAAAGGACGACCGTCGAAATGGTGATGTTCACAATGACAGTGGCTACAAAGACCTTATTCCACTCTCCCAGGATGGCTTAAGCTCGATGTTCTTTGTTCGGACTTTGAATGTGAACCCAGGCCAACAAAGTAAATTTAATGTGACTATTTCCGGCAACCAGTCAGAAGCAACTATCTATGGGGATAAAATTGAAGATGTTCGGACGAAGGCCGGTACCTTTCGCGCCCACAAAGTGCGCATTGAACTTCTCTCAAAGGATAAAAAAGATCCGGCTTCTGCCTTCATATGGATGACGGCAGATTCCCGTAAGCTTATTGTTAAGTTTGAAGCCAAAGTTAGGGTGGGCTGGATCTCGGGCGTCGCAAAACAAATCGATTTAGGACATGATTAACCCGCAGTGCATTTTTTCGCTTGAAAACAAGTTCTAGTCATCAAAGTACAAATGCCGTTTGGCGGGTAATGATCATCCAAACGGCATTTTTAGGTGATACGGTTTTATCTACCGTACTATTGAGGGCGCTTAGGGACTACTATGTCCGAAAGCTTGGCTACACTTTGGAAATCAATTGGGTGGGCACTTCAGCTGCCGAACAACTCTTGGCGGATTTTTCTTCAGAAAATGACGGTTTTACGATTAAGGTCACCGTTTTAAAAAAACGAGGATTTATCGAGGGCATAAAGAATTTTTATTCGACGGTTTCGGGCTTTAGAAAGATGCAGGCACGGTCAGGTACCTTCAATGAACTCTATTGTGTGCACCGGTCTCCACGCTCGCTGATTCTAGGAGCCATGATTGGGGCTAGTAAACGACTGGCCTTCTCCGGCGGCAGGTTCAAGAACCTTGTCTTAAAAATTTTGGGATATGAAACGGTTGAATTTTTCCCGTACGAATTGAAAGCCTTTCCCCAGGCCGACGCAAATGTTCTGCCTTTGATCAGATTTCCCCACTACGTGGACCGAGTGCTGAACTTGCTTTCTTTTCATTTGCCTCTAGTGCACCACCTGCGTAAGCCGTTGCTCCCCTCAATCGCCGCGGAAGCGAAATCAATCTCTGACGCATACTTAATTCTGCTTAGCCCATTTTCGGTCTGGGGTACTAAGATGTGGCCGGTTGATCATTGGCGGCAACTTGTAAAATTTCTGCACACCCAAAGGGTTCTAGGGCCTTCGCAAAATCTTGAAATTGGAATTCTTGGAAGCGGCGACTCACCCTACGGTTTGTCCGGTGAGCGAGAAAATGCGAATCTTATATTAGGGTCCGCCGGCGCCGGCAAAAATTTTGTTGGAAAAACCAATATTGTTGAGCTTAGCCACTTGATAAAATCGTCAAAACTGGTGGTCACCAACGATTCCGCGGCAGCGCACATTGCGGCAGCTTGGAATACGCCAACCGTAATGATTTATGGCCCAACTTCGGAAAAATGGGGCTTTAGTCCGCTTTCCGACAATCAAGTTATTGTTCAGAATTTAGCTCTAAACTGTCGTCCTTGCCACATTCACGGCCCGAACGTTTGCCCTCTCCCCAGAGCAGAAGATAGTTTTCGCTGCATGAAAGATTTGGATGCCCAGCAGGTTTTTGATGCGATTCGTCAAGTCATCTTGATGGCCGACCTTAAAAACTAAAAAAAACCCGCTTTTTTTAAGAAATTCTGGCACATTCCGCAAAGAATTTTAGGGCCATTTCCCTTTTGCTTTCTCTATATAGCCAGGCTATGACTTCTAAACAAATTTTGAATTCGAAAGGTCTATAAAATTAATATGGTAGCTGATCAAACTTCTGCTCAATCCCCCGCAAAGCCCGCCGAGAAGAAAAAAAAATCCGCAGGTAACACCTACGCATGGATGGAATCCTTTGAAGGAACCGATGCGGGTGCGCAGAAAGCAGAAGAAACATCCGCCGAACCTGCCGTTGACTTAACCAGCGAAGATTCTATTTTTGCAAAAATGTTCGAGAGCAGTCTTACCGACGGGAAATTCACCGAAGGTGAAGTGATTCCAGGCACTGTTTTGCGGATCACTCCTGAAGCGGTCGTAGTAGATATCGGTTACAAATGCGAAGGCCAAGTCCGTGCCGAAGAGTTTCGCCGCCCCGACGGTTCCATGGAGGTGGAAGTCGGTCAGCGCATCAATGTGCTGCTTGAAAGTTTAGATTCTGAACACGGTTATGTTCGTCTTTCCAAAGACCGCGCCGAAGTTATTAAGGCGTGGGATGAAATTGCGCGCGCATGCGATGCCGGTGACCTCCTTGAAGGAACGGTCATGGAGAAAGTCAAAGGCGGATTTATCGTGGACATCGGCGTAAAGGCATTTTTGCCTGCGTCCCAACTTGATGTGCGTCCTAGCCGCAATTTGGATTCTTTCATCGGAAAACGTTTGAAATTCAAGATCGTTAAGTTTTCACGTAAGCGTGGAAATATCGTTCTTTCCCACAAAGCCGTACTTATGGAAGAGAAGGATCGTCTTAAGGCGGAAACACTTTCTGCACTTGAAGAAGGTCAACTCATCACCGGTACCGTAAAAAACATTACGGACTACGGTGCATTTATCGATTTAGGTGGAATGGATGGCCTGTTGCACATCACCGATATGAGTTGGGGCCGTGTCAAACACCCTTCAGAAATTTTTAGCGTAGGCGATCAGATCACCGTTAAGATTTTGAAATATGACCGTGAAAAAGAACGCGTAAGCCTAGGATTAAAACAAGTGTCCGCCAATCCATGGGACGAGCTTGCGGATAAAATCAGCGTTGGTGACCGAGTTAAAGGTAAAGTTGTTTCCGTGAAGGATTACGGCGCATTCGTTGAACTTGCTGAAGGCATCGAGGGGCTTATTCACATCAGTGAGATGAGCTACCGTCGCGATTTGAAGCATCCTTCCAGTCTTTTGAAGCCTGAAGATGAAATTGAATGCATGGTTCTTGAAATCGATCCCCGCAACAAGCGTTTGAGCCTTGGTATTAAACAACTCCAGGAAAATCCTTGGGAGCTGTTGCAAGCAAAATGTCCTCCCGGCACCAAAGTTGAAGGCGAAGTGAAGTCTGTGACGGATTTCGGCGTGTTTGTAGATATCGGTGAAGGTGTAGATGGCTTGATCCACATTTCCGATATGTCCTGGACGAAAAAGATTGCTCACCCCTCTGAGCGTTTTAACAAAGGTGACCGCATTCAGGCGGTCGTTCTCTCCGTTGATAAGGATCACGAAAAATTCAGCCTTGGAATCAAACAACTGGATAAAGATCCTTGGGAAACTGCTGCTGAAAAATACCGCGTAGGTGCAGTAATCGAAGGAAAAATTACTAAGGTTGCGGATTTTGGTGCTTTCGTTGCGCTTGAAGAAGGAATCGAAGGCCTGATTTATGTCAGCGAGCTGACGGATCATCGCATTGAAAAAGCTTCCGAAGCGGCTAAAGTGGGCGATTTGGTAAAAGCCGAAGTCACAAGCATTGATTTGCGTGACCGAAAAATTGGCTTATCCATTCGCCGTTTGAAAGCTTCTGAAGAGCGTAAGAACTACGAGCAGTACTCCGCGAAGAGCGATAAGAAGACAAGCCTGGGTGACGTTTTGGGTTCACGCCTAAAAGGTATGCTTGCTTCTGAAGAAGTTGCACCCGGAGTCGGTGGTTCTGGCGACTCTGACGGCGATTCAAATAAGTCCTAAAGGAGGCGTTGCGCCTGATGCGCTGACGTCAAAATTGCGATGGAAAATACTGATCGAGACTATTCTTCTCAAGTGATTCGTAAAAATGAGCAAAGGCACGCTGCCTTCAAGGCTATTTTGATAATCATCATTGCAGGAATCCTGTCTTTCGCAGTGTTTATTGGCGCAGTGACTTGGGGACTTAAACACCTTTTTTCCGGGGGATCGTCAGGATCTTCAGGCCGTGTCACTTTGTCGGCTTCATCTAAATCCTCTAAGGGTCCAAAACTTGGAGTTATCGAGTTGTTTGGCGTGATCATGGATTCCAAACGAGTCCTGGAGGATCTTGATGCCTTTGAAGATGAAGACGAGATCAAAGGAGTTATTCTTCATATCAATTCTCCGGGCGGGGCCGTTGCGCCTTCCCAGGAAATTTTTGAGGCCGTAAAAAAGTTAAATGCTAAAAAGCCAGTATTTGCTTCAATGAGCACTGTTGCAGCGAGTGGGGGCTATTATGTGGCCTGCGGGGCAAAACGTATTTTTGCGAGCCCAGGCACCATCACCGGCAGCATTGGCGTGATCATGCAGTTTGTCGATTTATCCCGGTTGTATGAATGGGCTAAATTTAAACCCTACAATGTGAAAACGGGTCGTTTCAAAGATATCGGAAACCCCGAGCGAGTCATGGACTCTGAAGAACGTGCGTTAGTTCAGGGAATGATCGACAACGTGCTTGAGCAGTTTCGTTCCGCGGTTCAAGAATCAAGGCATCTCACCCGAGAGCAAGTAGTAGCGCTGTCCGATGGGCGCATTTTTTCTGGGGCTCAGGCTAAAGAAGCAGGCCTCGTAGATGAGTTAGGTGGACTGCGAGATACGGCTCAGAAGCTGGTTGCAGAAACTAAAGAAAGTGGAAGACCCGTTCTGGTGTATCCTGCAGAAAAATCGCGTTTCCCCTGGCAACAAATTTTATTTAGCGGAGATGATGACGCCGAAGAGTCACGATCGGCGATTCGAGGAATTACCCAGCTCCTTCGCTTGATGGGGGTCGTAGGCCAGAACGATGGTTCGCCAAAGCTTTCTTCAAAAGGCGGTATTTGGGCTTATATGACCGCACCTTCTGCACAGTATATTTACGGGCATTAGTTTTACGTGAAATTATCTTTAAGTTTATTCGGTAGGACACTTTTAGGTCCAATTTATGGGCTAATTCTATTTTCACTGGCGCATCCTTCGGCCGTCCACGCCAGAGCGGGCCGTGATTACGCGGTAGTTGCATTTGAAGAACTTTCTAGACTTCGAATAAAGTTAGCCGAAGATGAGCTGTCCAAAACCGAGCAGGAAAGGCTTGCTCAGCTTTTGTTTCTACATGCCGACTGCCTTGAGTTATCAATGGTTTTGAAAAAGAAGCAGATGCGTGAGGTAAGCATCCCTTTGCGCTCCGAACTGCTCTGTGCCTGCGCGACGGACTGCGCCCAGGGCCAACCGGGATGGAGTCTGTTTCGTTTAAAGGAAATTTTAAAAAAGAGAATGATTGGCCAGGCAGAGGTTTTGGAAGCAAGGGCAGTGATGGCGCATCGGTCGTCTAGCGCGGAGAGTCGATATCTTTTTGCCCAAATTTTGTTGAAGTCGCCCGAGAGTGCCGATCAAGCTCAAGGGAAAAGGATGCTTGATGAACTCAAAAACCACTAAGCCCTTATTATCTGCCGAAGCTAGCTCCGATCCGCGGTGGGAGGCTTACCGTGCAATAGGCCAGATTTTAAATGAACCTGCCGTTCATGTTCAAGAGTCCAAATCCGATGCTCCTGACTTTTCGCCGGCCGACGCCGCACTCTTCACGGAGTTGTTTCACGGAATATTCCGGGAGTGGGATTTTCTCGCCTTTGTGATGTCCGAAGCGAATATTAAAATTCGTAGAAGAGGAAGTTTCTTGCTCTGGGCGTTAGCCAGTTACCAAATTCTTTTTCTTGACCGCATTCCACGGTACGCAGTTTTTTCAGAACTGAAAAAAATGGGAAAGGGCATTAAGTTAGCGGAGCCTGAGATCAAACATTTGTTTTGGGCCGTATCCGAAGTAGAGCGAAGGCGAGGCTCCTTACTAAAAGCAAGGGAGCGGCTTTTGAAGGAATTCACGACGGAACACGTCCTCCAGGGCTTTCCATTTCAAACCTTGCCGCCCGATTTTCGGAAGTGGTTTCCTAAGGGAATGCATCGAGTTTTAGGATCACTGAGAACCCGGGGCGTATTGATGGGTTATCTTTCACCTGGGGATACCTCACAACCTGAACCAGAAGGGGAAAAGCCAAAATTTCTATCTTCACGCGCCCGGTATTTCCAAGATGGAAAAACTCCCGAGTTACTGCGTGCATTGCAAAAAGGTAAGGCAGCGATCCAAGGTGATGCGAGCCTTTTTTTATGCGAACAAGTGGCCGCTCTCATCGCAGAGAAGGCTGCCTCAAAAGCGAAACTTAAAATTTGCGAACTGCATGCAGGAAAAGGTGGAAAGTTTTTCAGTACGATTCACGCATTACAGACCCTTACCCCGCACACTTCATGTGAGATTGAATGGTGGGCCACGGACTCCAGTCCTCGACAAATAGAAATACTTGAAGCCCAGGCCAAGAACTCCACGGAAAATTCTGATTTGTTGAAAAACGTAAGATTGCAAACCAGAGTTTGGGATTGGTCCAAGGGCCAAGCCGGTCCAAATCACCACTTTGAACTTCCGGAGGGAATGCCGAAAGATTTTGACATCGTGTTGGTGGATGCCCCGTGCAGCGGATTAGGAACCATTGCCAAAAACCCGGAAATTCTTTTGCGGGTCAATTCCAAGGCCATCGGTGAGCTCGCTCAAAAACAGGGGATTTTCTTAAAGCAGGGCTTAGAGCTCCTTGGCGTAAACGGCGAGCTATTCTATTCCGTGTGCACCTTCACTACGCAGGAAGCATTTGATGTGGCAAAATCGATTGCCGGCCAAGCTAAAGTTGAGTCACAAATATTAATTCTTCCGCAGGCCGCAAAAGAATTTCAGTTTGCATTTCAAGACATTCTTTACACGCCTTCCCCGGAAGCATTCTTCTTCATGCGGCTTCGAAAATAAATTATCGAGCAGGCCTTACCAAGCGTCGGGTGGGAATAAGATTTTTTGGTTTCTTCACCCGGGCCGCACCGTTACCTGACTGATCTAAAATCTTCCAAGCCAAAGGGTGGGTCTTAAGTTCCTCAATACTAGAACCTTCGCGGCGGACGCGGTGCATGTCTAAATCCTTGGTCGTAAGCGCAACGAGGTTCCCGCGGCGGGGTAGGCCGCCACGTGCAGCTTTGGTGGCATCGGGGATGCTTACTTTCAATAATAGTTTTTGTTCCGGCTGGCAGAGATCAATTCCCTCATGCCCAGCGCCCGCCAGATGCCAGTCGCCAATGGCACGGAAAATCTCTTCGGTGGGCTTTGCGAGGACGTCCACGGTCGCCTGCGAATTTTGCGCAGCTGATTTTTTTGCGACTAAATAAGAATATTTTAAATAGAGCCTAGGGTCATTAAAGACGCTTTGGTTCAGTTGGATTAACGTTTCATCATTTGTTTTTTCGGAGAAATGACACCAGTGTTTGGACCGCAAAAGGGGACAGGTCCCTTGATGGGTACAGGGCGCAATGAATTCCCAACCCAGAGCACGGAACCGTTCGCGAAAACGGATGAGGCGTTGGCTTGAAACGCGATGGCTTGGCTCTAAAAGCACAATTTGAATGTCGCCGGTGGCTTCCTGGGCAAAGCTCTTTGACCCAAACCAAGGGTCGAGCAAGGCGACGATGTCTTCGTCGATTTCATTGAGGGCATTGGCCATAAAAATTGAATCAAACTTAAATGGTTTAGGCTGCAGCGCCGTGGTGATTTCGACGGCAATCCCTAGTTCGCGGCAGAGAGCTTCAATGATTTTGACCGCATTTTCAAGCATGTGTTTTGAATGATCGACGAGCTGGACTTGAACGAGCCCGGCTTTAGTGAGGCCTTTTGCGACCTGATCGGCGTGAAAACAAAGTGCTGCCAACGTAGCGGTGCCGGGACCACAGCCAAAATCCACCCATTTCAACCCTAAATCAAACGGCGGTTTGCCTAACAACTCACTGCTCTTTTCAGTCTTTTGCAAGACATCCAGAAACTTGAAAAAGTTCAAAGGCAGGTAATATTCCAAGTACGCTCGCACAAAGCTTTGGTTATGGGGATATTCTTTAAGCTTCTTCGTGCGCTCGGTGAGGATTTCGTGAAGGGATAACACGGCGGAGGCGGGGGGCTTGCCGCGAGGAGAGAGGGGGGCGATCACGCCAGGTTTGCCCTTAGCCGGCAAAATAGGGGAATTTTTACCGGTTTTACCGAGTGTTTGATGAAAGACCTTCCAGAAGGCCTGTACAGTTGTCATAAATTTCCTACAATATGGTGAGAGCCGTTTTTATGCCACAAAATAAAATTCGTTTAAACCCAGACCGGCCCCTCTGGGTTCACTATTGTCCCCTTTGCAAAGTGCAAAGCCGCTCTTTTTACTTTCCAAGTCCTCGGCCTAAGCATTACTTTGCGCTTGCGGTCCTTACGGGAACTTTGGGCATTTTTCTATACCCTTATTTCGATGTAAAAGGTGCACTTTTTGCGGTGCCCATCTGGATGATTTTTGAGTTCTACTACCGGTCGCGGGCTAGGTTGCATTTGATTTGCGCTCAATGTGGTTTTGATCCTTATCTTTACAAGATGGATGTGGGGCTGGCCCGCAATAAAGTGGAAGAATTTTGGCGAAAGAAGCAGCCGGACACCTACCAAAGTAAGGCTACCCTTCAGGCTATATTGAGCAGCAGCGGAAGAGAGCCTTCGCCGGCAAATAAGATCTCAAACTCAATTGCCAACCCACCACCGCAAGTGTAGTGGGTCTTTATGTCTGTAAATAAAGTAATTCTCGTAGGTCGTTTAGGGCAAAAACCTGAGTTGCGGAATACTCCCGGCGGAGCTGCTGTTGCAAACTTTAGCATCGCAACCAATGAAAATTGGATGGATCGCAACAATCAAAAGCAAGAGCGCACGGAATGGCATCGCATCGTAGTCTGGGGCAAAGTGGCACAACTTTGTCACGATTACCTTGATAAGGGCCGTCAGGTTTACCTTGAAGGCCGTTTGCAAACTAGGCAGTGGCAAGACAAGGATGGGGCTACCAAATACACCACCGAAGTCATTGCGAGCACGGTACAATTTTTAGATAAGGGCGAAGGCAAAGGCATGTCTTCCCAGGGCGCCAGCGGTTATGACTCCATGGCGAGCGGGCCAGGTCCTTCATCCAATGCTGGCTATGGTGCAAGTCTTTCATCCCAAGGTGGAGCTGCTCTGTCCATGGAATCCTCTTCATTAACTGAAGAAGATATTCCGTTTTAGGCGTAGACGAGACCATCTGTGAAGAAATCAACTGAGACGGACGCTCAGGGTAATTCTCAAAGGAGAGCGGCTGCATTCCGGCTGACCTCCCAAAGAGTCCTCATTGTGATCCCGACTTACAATGAGATCGAAAATTTAAAACTGTTGTTGGACCGGGTGCGTGCTGAAATCGCACCTATGGAAGCCCGTCAGGAAGCACCCGAAGTTCATATCTTAGTGGTGGATGACGGATCCCCCGATGGAACCGGCGACTTGGCAGATGACCTCGCCACCAAAGATGCACGTTTGCATGTGCTTCATCGACCACGAAAAATGGGCTTAGGCTCGGCCTACGTTCAGGGATTTCGTTACGGACTTGAAAGAGGGTTTGATTGGTTTCTTGAGATGGATTGTGATTTCAGTCACGATCCAAAGTATTTGCCCTTTTTCTTTAAAGAATTTGAACAGAATGATGTCGTGATTGGGTCCCGATATGTATCCGGCGGCGCCGTCGTGAACTGGGGGCTAGGCAGAAAGATCCTGAGCCGCGGGGGAAGTATATACGCGCGGCTCTGCTTAGGTATGGGAATCGCAGATCTTACGGGCGGGTTTAACGCTTGGAAAAGCAGCGTACTTAAGGCCATTAATTTGGATTCCATCGAGTCGGATGGTTACTCTTTTCAAATTGAAATGAAATATAAGGCCTGGAAACAAAAGTTTCGCATCAAGGAAATTCCCATCGTTTTTGAAGACCGTCGAGCTGGCCATTCTAAGATGAATAAAAAAATCGTGATGGAAGCTATCGTGCGCGTGGCACATATGCGCTGGGCAGGTTCTTCCGCATCAAAATTGTAAATTGACGAGTTCTAGCTTCACGTCATAAAATTTAATTTGAATGTCAAAACTTTTTTTATTTTTAGCCATGGGAATGGTTTTTAACTTCGCTCATCCAACTGCCGCCGTTGCGGAGGACCCCTTTGCGGTAATCCTCGTCGATAAAAAATCACATCAGCTTCATCTGGCGCATTACGATCAGGGTTTCATGAAGATCGTAAAAAGTTTTCACGTGACGCTCGGCAAAGTGGTTGGCGACAAAGTTCAAACCGATGACAAGAAAACGCCAGAGGGTGTTTACATCATTTTAAGCAAACGCACTCCGCCGAACCTTCAACGCAAATTTGGGAGCATGGCCTTCCCGGTGAATTATCCCAATCCCATGGACAAGCGCTTAAACAAAACTGGTTTTGGAATTATGCTTCACTCCACGGATGACCCTTCTCGGCTTACCCGTGATTATGATTCCGACGGTTGTGTAGTCGTCGACAACCATGAAATTGCAGAAATTTCAAAACACGTGCAACTGGGGCTCACTCCCATGTTGATCTATGAAGAGCTGAAGCCCGACTATCTAAAGGAATTTTTTGAGCCAAAACTCAAATCGTTTTTTGACAAGTGGGTGCAAGCTTGGGCGAACAAAGACATCGAGAATTACATTGCCGCCTATTCACCTCAGTTTCGCAGCAACGGGATGACCAGGGATCAGTACAAAAGTTATAAAACGAGCCTAACCAAGAAATACGCACGCATCGAAGTGGCGGCGGAGAATCCACGGATCTATTACCATCCGAAATATGATGTCGTGGCGTTCACACAAAAGTACGCTTCGTATGATGCCCGCGGCCGAAAGCTTTTCCAGAGCAACGGCACAAAGTTCCTTTATTTGGACCATGATGCGGCGGGTGACCATAAGATCGCTTTTGAAGATTTTACTCAAGCTATGGAAGTTCACTTGAATGTGAAGACACCACCGGCCGAGGCGCCGAAGGTTTCCCAAGCAGCCAAGCCAGAGGCAGTTCAGCAATAAGCGTTGCCACCAGGATTAACGCGCAGCCCAGGATTTCTACTAGGCCTAGTTTTTCATTGACCCAAAACCACGCGAATATCGCCGCGAAAACGGGTTCAAAAGTATAAAGCAAAGCTGCGCGGTTTGCGGCAATGTAGCGTTGCGCTATGCACTGCAGGGGGATGGCAAGACTAGTGGCAAGCACGCCGCAGAAAAATAGATTTGCTAAGTGCTTAGGGGAACTCGCTAGGAGCCGCATAGTTTCTGCGGAATATTCACCGGAAAAAAATGTTCCGATGAGGCAGGCCACAAGCCCAAAAAAGATTTGAATAAAGGTGACTTCAAAGGGGGAGGTTTTGTGGGTGAGCCTTGAAATGAAAATGATCTGCATGGAAAAACCAAGGGCGCAAAGCAAGGTTAAGAAGTCTCCCCATAGAAATGAAACCCCCAATACTTGGCTAGAGCTAGCGCTCAAAGCTGGCCAGCACAGCAGAAACAAACCGCTGCAAGCAACGAAGCTTGCCACCAGAATTTTTGCCGAAAGCGCGTTCTTAAAAAGAAATCGATTCAAGAGCGGAACGGCAATGACGAGCAACCCAGTGATGAAAGCACTATGAGCCACGGTAGTGTACTTAAGGCCCGTTGTTTGAAAAACGTAAGCCGCAGCGAGAACTACGCCTAGGCCTAGATGCTCCTTGGTGAACCGTGATCGCCACGGAGTCTTTACACGCCAAAACCGGTTCTCTGGCACAATCAGCCATGGAATTAAGGTCACAAGTGCGATGCCAAACCTAAGGGCTAAAAAAAGCCATGGTGGAACAATGGCGATGGTTTCCCTCGTGACCGTAAAAGTGACGCCCCAAATTAAAGTAATGAAAAGCGTAATGGATAGCCCAATGAAAAAATGCATTTTTGCAACGTAGCATAGTTTCAAAGGCACTTTTGTAGAAGTTTATGGGCCTTAGGCTACGTCGCGGCCTGAATCTTTAGGAAACGAATCGCTGGAATCCAAGGGCTTAACTTTTGATGAAACGGCGACCCTTAACATTTGGATCCTACTCTCCATAAGGCTTCGGCGGCGAGTATGCGTCACGGGGATGAATACCAAGGAAAGCTTTTGCAGGGCGGTTAGGGCGTCTTCGGGATTATGTGAATGTTCTAAGGCAAAGAGGTCGGCCTCAAATTCATGAAGATCGGCTTGCCTTCGCAGAATATGGAAACCCCAGGCAAGGCTTACGGCGACGGCCCCCAGCGCTAGCATAGGTGCATGGAACATCAGGCAGATGACTTGGACGCAGATGCTAAACACAAAAAGTGCATGGGTGAGCAATATTCTTTTTGCCGCATGCTTGCGTGCGTAGTGCGCAAGCTCATGCGCTAAAATAAATTCTATCTCGGCTTTAGTCATGACTTTCAGAACTGCTTCCGAAAGAAAGATACCTGCTGGAAAAGCCTTTCTTACGAAGCTAAAGCGAGACGGCCAGCCCAGTAAAAATGCAGGTGGCACCGCGTAGGCCTTAGATTCAAATGTAGGGACGATGTGAAGTTCGATATCTTGCGTGGTTACTTTTGAACCGTGCAAAAGTTTTTCAAAACTGTTTTGAATTTCGCCGTAGGTCGCATCATTTTTTATCTTTCGTCCAGCTTGGGTGATGCGCAACACCGATGGGCCAAATACAAAAAATGAGAAGGGCATAAGAAGCGGAGTTAGAAAGCAGGTAATACCTGGAGTAAATTTTAAGAACGTATCTCGTTGTATGGCCGTGATGACTCCCGCGGCTTCAAGAATGAGGGTCACGAAAAGCATGCCGACCATGGGCGCTATAATAGATAGGCCCATAATGAGGCCCATGGAAAAATTTCCGAGGATAACGCGCAGATGTTGCTCGACGGACCGGGTGGCGGGCGTCAGGTTGGCAGGAACCTCCGGCGATTTCATGGCGTTTGTAAGCGTAGTTTTAAATTCGTTTTTTGCGTCTTCTGACGCTTTAGCATTGAGCGGATAGTCCACTTGCTCAGAGGGTAATGTTTTCCATTTTTGATTCAAAAGTCTCGCCGCTTCGATGGCGTGGATGATGGGAGTAAATAAAAGCCCAGACACCACCACGGTACCAAAAAACCATAGGAAGAGTTCCACCGATGAAGCAGGACCAAATCCAGGGACACCTTTTGTGTAAAAAGCGACTTGTTCTAGGTTGTAAAAACCTAAGGGCAAAAACATAAGCCACTTAAGAAAGCCTATGGCCTTAAGCCACGTCTGGCGTTCTTTTTCTTCCGTAAGGTCTGGTTCACCGACCACGATCATAAGGTGAAGTACGGCACAAACAAAAGCTGTTGAAAGGAGAAAACCTAGGTGAAAGGTGGCCGTCGGCACCTGCGAAAGAAAGGTAGTCGCATTCATCATTTCCATGAAAATTAGGCCCTCCCATGGCCAGTACCTTCTTTGTCGGGACGCTACGGGCTTTCATGAAGGAGGAAAAGATTTCCGAGGCAGGTGAAAATAAAAACCCCGACCAGGAGAGCCTCCGGGTCGGGGTTTTAGATGAGTTCGGATAAAATCAGGAATACCCGCAGAGGGTTCCTAATTATTAAAGGCCAAGGCCGTTTGCCGAAGGGCGTGCTGGCCTTGCAGGAGCCGCTGGGGAGGGCATAGGTACTGGCTGCGATCCACCTGGGCCTGGATTGCTGGCCGGAGCGTTCAAGGCAGACATTGGGATATCCACCGCCAAAATTAATGCCGGTGTACCTTGAGGGTTCTGACCATGCACATCCATTCCAACGACTTGGAATCGTGAGGATGCTTGAGGAACGCAAGTCAAAGTGATTGGCGTAACATCAAGACCATCATCGCTATCTCGCCCGATGGTTTGATCCTGGGGATCCAACGCCGTCGTGATTAAATCGATATCGCTTCGCACTCGGGCTTGTCCGTGGGCAATTACGAGGCGGCAGTAGTTAGCGCGAAGGCCGCTTCTTAATGCCGTTACGTTTTCGGCTGAACAAGCATGGCTTCCCGTACGAGGATTCACCACAACTCCGCTGAATTGTTGATTAGGAAAACGAGCGCTACAAATTGGCGTACGATTTCCAGCTTGCAGAAGTGCATTGCCTACACGTTCAAGGGCCCTAAGTTTTAGAGCCGCTTCACCTGAGAGGTTCGACTGTCCGCGGGCTTCCATGACTCGTCGTGAAATCACGCCGGTCATTGCATTGATGGCTTCCGCATCGGATAGCGGTGCGGTGCTCACATTAGCTCCGGCAACGGCCGAAGCTGGAACTGTGAAGCTAGCAATCAAGCCTGCATTACCTTGTCCAAGGTTATACTGACGGCCTCGAAGCACGTATGCTCGAGGGGTCGTCACGGCTGGTTGACCTTCAGGCGTTGCATTACAAATGATGTTCACGGCCTTGGCGCTAGTCGTGATGTCACTGCTGATCACGGCGCCGTTAGTTGCAGCACTCACGGTTTGCATATCAAAATCACCAGAGACTTGAGCAATAACTATTTTACATTGCTCAGGTGCAACTGGACTTGTGATGTTCGTTACGTCGGCCGGTGTACAAGCATGGGGAGCTTCGGCCCTAGGCGAAACGCTAATATTACTGAAGCGAGTGCGTTCGGTGTTTGCTTGGAATTCCATATTACAATAAGGAAGTGCATCCCTAGCTACCGACGTTAATGCCGAAGCGGGGATTTCCCTGACTCCTTCGGCAATGAGTTGCGCTTCAGTCCGTAAACCATTGGTCTGCAATTCTTGAATTGCAGTCGTTAGGTTTGCTGGCTGAGAACTTCTAGCGGCAGCGGCAGCGGCAGCACCGGCTACTCGTGCGGCTTCAGCAGCAGCTGCGGCAGCCGCCGCTCTGGAAGCGGGGGTAGGCGCAGCTACATCAAAGCGACCAATCACTGCGGCGTGGGTTTGTTCCGGAGTGAATTGCCTTGCCTGAACAGTTAAAGTCACGGGAGCCGAACCCATATTACATGCAAATAGATAAGGTGAATTGCCTACGATTTGGTCCTCGGGGCCATGACCTTCAATTGGAAAGGTGACATTGGCGCCGGCTGGGACACCCAATTTCAAATCCAAATCACCGGCTCCGGTAGATTGAGCACCGACAAATTCACAACGATTTGGACCCAAAGGATCCAAAGGAAGTGTCCTTGCTTGGGCCGTTGCAGGTCCAGAAGGAAGGGTAATATCGTTAGCGCTGATATCTGCGTAATGTGAACCTTGGCCTGCAGCAGGAACCATCATATTGACGATCACTGCGGGGTTGGTTGCACTTACGGAACTGATATCTGATCCTGACGCAGCTACGGAAGCCCGTTGCGCAATCATCGTGCTCAACAGAGTTTGTTGGGCGCTCGCTAGTGCTTCAGCAGTAGCTGGAGCCATGTTCGCGGGAGCATTCGCTCTACGATTAGGAGTGTTTGTAGCAGGCACGGATGCCGCAGGAACTTCAAGCCTTGCTACGAGTGCAACGGCTTGGGAGCCTTCTGAAAACTGATTTGCTTCAACATCTAACGCTTGGGTAGTAGCCGCATCGGTTCTGTTACATCGTATAATGGTGGAAATATTGTTGTTAGCGGTGGCGGCCGGTACTAAGTCATCGGAAGTGCGATCCGCTGGAGTCGCGAAATGAGAATCCACATCACTCCCGTTGGCGCCTTGAAAAATCAAATAAACGCAAGTTTGCGCAGGAATTCCGGCGAGCACCCTTTGGCTTGCTTCAGCCGAACAAGCTAAATCCCCAGGGCGGGGAGAAATCGTTGGTGTTGCATATTCGCTTTGGCCAATCACGGCGCCGCAGGCAGCCACGGGTTCGGCTGCGTTCAAACGAGCTTGAAGGGCAGTGGCACGATTACCTAGAATGGTAGCCGCAGCCGGGGACTTAAGAAAAGTAATGCTGGCTTGAAAAGGTGCCACCAAGGATGAAAAATCTGGCGCGGCGGGAGTTTGGGCAAAGGCCGATGCCGCCAGGAATGAAGTGGATAGAGTTGCTAGGGTTCGGGTGAACGAAAACCTTAGCGCGGGCTTACAAAATTTCATGAATTTTCTCCTCTGAAATATAAATAAAAAAAGTTACGCCGCATAATAGTGCCATTATCGCTTCGTGTCAATCGTCCGTTGGTTAATTAAAGGGGCTTGACGGAAGACTGCTTTTCTATTTTTAGGGAAGTTGATACAGAAGGCTCAATGACACCTTCTTTTGACCTTAAACCTGGCATATCGTCCGTTGGCGGGCGTTTAAATCCCTCGCGAATCATCGTAGTGGGCGCGGGCCTGGTGGGCTCTTGCGTCGCATGGCAACTCGCAAAACAAGCTCAAGCTCTGAATAGTACGGTACAAATAAAAGTTATTGATATAGACCTTGAAGGTTCATTAAGTTCATCTGAGTTGAATGCCGGCGGGGTGAGGGCTACATGGAATCATCCGCTGAACTCGGAGCTATCCAGACAGTCCATTTCCTACTTTGAAACCGTGAAGCAGGAGATAGGTTTTCATCAAACGGGTTATTGCTGGATGTACTCAAAGGAACAATGGGAAACGGCCAAGGTCCAATTTGAGAAAAACGTTCATTGGAAGGGGCTCGGAATTGAGTACTTATCCCCTGAAGCGTTGCAGAAAAAATTCCCCTTTATTAACAAGATTTCAGATTTGGGTGGCGCTACTTTCTCGCCCAAAGATGGCATCATCAATCCCAACTTGTTAAAGCTTCATTACCGTAATCATGCTCAGACACTTGGCGTGGAATTCATCGGAAAAACTTGGGTTTCCCAGGTGAGTGTTTCGGAGTCTAGCTTGGGACAGCCTCAAACTTTTACCCTTAATGGTGCCCAGTTTTCCCATCTTAATCCCGATGAACTAGAAGCATTACTTACCAACCCGGATAAGCAAAAATCTGAAGCAAAGCCCGTCACTTATGAAGCAGATATTATCGTAAATTGCACCGGCGCTTGGGCAAATCAGTTTACCCGCGCGGTTTGCGGCCCAGGTGCAGAGGTTCATTCTTTTGCTTGTCGCCGCCAAATTAGTTTCTTTGATTGCCGGGATGCGGATCTGACTTCCTACGGAATGTTTGTGGATCCCTCGGGCGTTTATTTCCATTCTGAAGCTACCAATATCCTTGCAGGGTATGCCGTGCCGCAGGAGCCTGAGGGCTATTCCTACAAATATGACGGCGATGACTTCTTTCAGGAATTTATCTGGGCGCCCCTATATGAGCGGTCCACTTGTTTTGAGAATTTAAAGCATGTGAGTGGTTGGGCTGGCCTTTATGAAGTTTCGACGGACCATTTCCCTATTATGGGTAGGGTTACCCAAAAGGGTGCGCCCATCGAGCTGCCTTGTTACGAAGCTCATTCCTTTTCGGGTAGGGGGGCTATGCAATCCTACGCCGCAGGCGTGCTTTTAGCCGAGCTGATTTTAACCGGCCAGTACCAGAGCTTAGACGCTTCACCGCTCAGCTCAGCCCGTTTTAACCTCGGCCAAAGCTTAAGTGAAGGCCTGGTCATTTAATCGCCCTTATAAACGCGGCCTTAGGATTCTGGGTCACAGCAGCTAGGCAAATTTGTCCTGGAGCAAACCAGGGCACCAGTTCCTTTTGTGTAAATAAATTATATTGTTAAGCCGAAGAGTTTTAGGAAGAAGACATTCTTTAGGGGTCAAATGTCAGAAAATCTTAAAAAATTCGGGAAATTCTTTCTGTTAGACTTGCTGGCGCAAGGCGGGATGGCGGAAATTTATCGTGCGAGGCACGCTACGCCAACGGGCGGCGGGCGTTTGCTTGCCATCAAACGCATTCAGCCCACTTATTCTTCAAACTCAGAATTCATCAATCGATTCCGCGCGGAAACTAAGGTGACCAGCAGTTTTAGTCACCCCAATATCGTGCAGGTCTATGACTACGGGGAAGAGCAAAACCAACTCTATATCGCCATGGAGTATGTCGACGGAAAAAATTTACGACAGTTCATAAATCGGCTCACAGAAATGAAAACGATTCTCCCGATTGAGGTTTCTTGTTTCATTGCTGAGCAATCATCCCAGGCATTGCATTACGCCCACGATTACAAAGACCGTTTCACCGGGCAAAGTCTCAACATCATTCATCGTGATATTAGCCCCCAGAACATCCTGGTGTCCTACGACGGAGCGGTAAAGGTCATCGACTTCGGAATTGCCAAGGCTGAGGCCCAGTCGGAATCTACGCGCGCCGGGGTTATCGTAGGCAAACCGAGCTATCTTTCTCCGGAACAAGTCATGGGGCAAGCGCTCGATGGAAGAAGCGATGTTTTTGCTTTAGCGGCCGTCTTCTGGGAATTGCTCACCGGCAAAAAACTTTTTTCCGCGGAAAATGATTTAGCGGTGATTCGTATGGTGGAGAATGCCAGCACCTACGTAAAGCCACCAAGTTCGGTGAACCCTAAGATTCCAAAAGAGCTCGATGCGATTTTACTAAAGGCCCTGGACAAGGATCGTCAAAAAAGATTTCAGTCGGCGGCGGAATTTCAACGTGCCATCCACAAGTTTCTTTATCAGTACGCGCCCGAGTTTAATCCAGCTGATCTTTCCTTTTATGCACGGGATCTTTTTAAGTCAGAAATCCTAAGCGACCGTAAACGCCTACACGCCTTGAACGAACGGGCCGAACAACTTTTAAGCTCCGGTGAAGAACAGGAAATTCAGGACGCATTAAATCAAGCCGAGAGTGCCAAGATAGCAAGTGCCAGTGGGCCGAAGGCCTCAGAAGGCGGGCATACGGCTCAAATCCCAAGGCCTGCCGGGGTTGCCGAAATTCAGCTCCAAAAGAGCAATCCGGAAGACACCCGTAAGACATCAACTCATTCCGTTGAGCCTAAGACCCTTCCGCCAGCGGGACCAAATGCTAAAGTCCTAGCCGGCGCGCCCCGGAACAAAGTAGTAGAAATGCAAGAAACGCGTAGCATTCCAAGGCCTGACCCTACGCGTACGGCGACTAGGGCCACAGTTCAAAGTCAGATGAGCATGACCAGGCGAGCCGAAAAGGAAAGTAGGCTTTCCTTCATGAAGTTTGCCGCCGCCGCTGCACTCATGGGAGCTGGAGTTTATTTAGGCGTCACTCGGAGTTCCGTGTTGTGGAATCGGGCCCCGGCGAGTTCTCAAGCTTCATCGGCGATCGTAAACCAAGGCACCCCATCTTTACCGCAGGCGACTTCGGCCGACGTTTCCGTGCTTCAGCCAGCGCAAGTCAATGGCGCATCGGAAGTGAGTGTTAATGAAAGTGCTGCGCCCGCGCATCCACTACTGGTTCATTTGAAAATCAATCCTAGCGGCGGGAATACAAAAATTTTCTTGGATGGCAGGCAAGTCCAAGTCGTAGGCGGAATTGTGCCGGTTCCTTTGGATCGCGCAGTAAAAGTTACGGTGGAAAGTGATCGGTACAAACCTTGGGAATCTATTCTAAGTTTTGAATCTTCCCGTTACGGGTCAAACCAAAATGTTGAAGTACCGGTGGATCTGGTACCCCTTGAGGCTGGGACGCTCAGCGTCTTAACGACGCCTAGCGGAGTTGCCTTCATACGCGGGGATGGCTTTGAAGAGCGGGTGAACACGCCCTTTAGTTCAAAATCTTTGCCGGTTGGCCACTACAAAGTACGGCTCCAGAACGAATTACTAGGCCTCACTAAAGAAATTGAAGTCGATATCGAAAAGGACCGCACGACGCGCGTGAACGTATCGTTAACTTCAGAATAACGGCTCCGGCAATTCGCATAATTAAGTAAAAATTTATTTAGAGCCTAATTACACTGCGAATTTGTAGCCTACGCCATAGATGGAATGGATGCGGCGTGAAAGGTCGGGCAGCTTTTTCCGAATGGCGCGAATATGCACGTCAATGGTGCGGCTTTTCCCGCGAGAGGACTGACCTTTCCAGGCCACCTGAATGATTTCATCGCGGGAAACATTTTGCCCCCGCTTTTCTAAAAGCAATCTTAGGATATCAAATTCCGTTTGGGTTAAATCGATACGATGACCGCCAAAAAAAACATCGTGGGTATCCACAACGATTTTTAAGCCCGACTCGGAAATGACCTTAGGATCCCTTTCTCGATTCAGCTTTTCCCGCAACCTAGCCCGAATGCGGGCTACGAGTTCCCGGTAATCAAAGGGCTTACAAACGTAATCATCCCCTCCGGAACTTAAGCCTTCAATAATGTCTGAAGAAGCCGTTTTTCCAGAAAGCATAATGATGGGAATACGTTTGGTCTGTTCGTCATTTTTAAGCAGCGCGGCCGCTTCAATGCCCGAGAGTCCGGGTAGCGAGACGTCCATGAGGATGAGATCGGTCACTTGCGTGCGGGCGATCTCAATGCCGGAAGCTGCACTATGGGTACAGATGAGTTCAAAGTCTTCACGTAAAGCGGTGAGCAAAAACTTTTGTGTATCGCCATTGTCTTCAATCACCAGAACCCTAGGTTTTGCCATATTATGCCGCCTTTCTTGAAGGTTGTTGTTCCAACTCTTCATTGTCATATGAAGTATCGGGGAGAGTCAAATTTTCGTGGGCTTGAAAGAAGATCGCAACGATTTCTGGGTCAAACTGTACGCCGGAATGGCGCCTTAATTCAGAATAGGCAACTTGCAACGGCAACGCCTTTCGATAGGGCCGAGTGGACGTCATGGCGTCAAAGGCGTCGGCGACCAAAATGATGCGGGAGAACAGGGGGATTTCTGCGCCCTTTAGTTTGCCGGGATAACCGGAACCATCGTACCGCTCGTGATGATGGAGTGCGCCTTCAAGAGCAGGCCTAAACTCATCAATGAGGTCCAAAACTTCGGCGCTGAATTTCGGATGTTTTTGCATTTGCTTCTGTTCGTCAGGAGTCAAACGATCCGGTTTGAGAAGTACGCAATCCGGCACACCAATTTTTCCAATGTCGTGGAATAAGGCGGAGAGCTCAAGGGCTTCTAAACTTTCTTTATTTAGACCATACGTGCGACCAATGAGTAGAGAGTACTGCATGACCCGCATGCTATGCCCAAAAGTGTACGCGTCCTTAAGTTCCATGATCTTAGCTAGGGCTTGCTTGGTTTGGCGCAAGAGTCTTACATAATCATTGCGTAGCCGATGATTTTCGGTGAGCACTTGTTGAACAATCGTCATCAAGAGCAACGACGGATCGTCGTGGCCGGAGGCAGCCTGCGTTGACGCATGTTCGCAATGATGGGGCTTACTCTGAAGCAAGCCCTGCTTTCGATTCTTCATCACCCTTACTCTCGGAAGAAATCTTAACGATCTTAGTGGGCTTTTTTCGCAGGGTAATATTTTCCCAGGAGGCCGAAAATTCCCATTCATGAACTCATGACCTGTGTCGTTAAGAAGAGCGAGAATGGAAATTGAGAAGAAAGCATTTAAAAATTACGGAATCGTTACGGCGCTACTGGTCCTGACGCTGGGATTTCCGCGTCTCGGCTTCGCAGATCGCATCGCAAACCTGTACCCGGCCGATGCGCGAACCTTAGGCATGGGAGGTGCTGGCATTGCGGCATCGAATAATCCCTATGCAGTTTTCTATAACCCTGCGAATCTTGCCAGCAAGAGCACCGCCGCAAGGCTAGAGTTATTGAACTTAGGGTTAGACGTGCCCGTGGCCGCGATTCCAATTTTATCTGAAAAGCGCAGCGTACTTAATCTTGGTTCGTCATATCCCTATTTGAAGGCGAATCCAGGGCATTGGGGTGGATACCGTGTATCACTCTACCCAAACCTTACGACCCGGTTCTTCTCATTTGGATTTCTTTATTCTGAAAATTATTCGGCAAAATATAATGAAGCGGACGGCGCAACGGGGACGGCCGCTAACTTACAACGAGTAGGTTATCGCGAGTTTGGTCCCGTGGTAGCGTTATCCCAGCGGTTCTATGGTGGGGTAGTCAAGCTGGGCGCTTCTGCCCGGATGACCCAAGCGGGAAGTATTAGCGATACGATCCGCCAGCCCGACAGTGCGGCACTTTCCTACGCCACGGGACTCAATAATGTTACAAGCCTAAAAACTTCAGCTGGAATGACTTTGGCCCTGCCGTTTGCCCATATTCCAACATTTTCCTTCGTGGCCAGAAACCTAACGACAACGAAATATCCGCAGGGCGACCTTCCTCTGCAAATTGACGCAGGGTTTGGTTACACCACCTACGTTGGCCGTCATTTGCATTTTCGATTGGGCGCTGATTTCCGAGATTTGGGCAACAGCTTAAGTGCCGGGTTCATGCGGAAAAATTTCGTCGGAGTCGAGTGGAAATTATTAAATGTTTTATGTTTGAGAGGTGGCTATGGGCAAGGATATCCCTCCGTTGGCCTAGCCCTCGAAGCCGGTCGCGTGAAAACTGAATTCGCTTGGTATAGTGAAGAGATGGGCGATGGCCTGCGTAGTGATCGCAACCAGCGCTACATGCTGCAATTTGTTTGGTCCGTATTCAACTGAGGAGAGCGCAGATGACAACCCTAGATTCTAAAACCCGGTTGATCCTTTACAGCCGTGACGCAAAAGTTTTACACCGAACTCGAATTATCATTGCGCAAGATCGCGATTTTGAACTTGCCCTCAATCCGCGAGAAGTTAGACCTTTTGATTTATGCATCGTAGACAAATCGGGCTATTCTGACGCGTCACTGATTCCCGTTTTGCATTCGCTCAATGAGGCAGGCGCTTTTGTTATGCTTTTGTGCAGAAAAGCTAATGACGCGAAAGAGTTTGCTAACCGGGGTCTTATTGCGGACATTTTAAGGGTGCCGTTGCAAGCTACGGAACTCCGCCTCCGAATACAGCAATACAAACTTCTTTTGCAGGCGGCAAAAGTCCTCAGTTCTGAAGGAGGCGCCCTTTCGCGGATGTCCGAAAGCATGAAAGCAGATCTTAACGTCGCGCTAGATTTGCAAAAAAAGTTTTATGAGCCGCGTTTTGAAGCAGTTCCAGGATTTCGTTTCACGCACAAGTATCTCAGCGGGCTCCGTTCGGGCGCCGATTATTTTGATGCATACCCATTTGAAGACGGCACCCATATGGGGCTGCTCATGACGGATTCTTCAGGCTATGGGTTATCTTCACTTTTTCTGAATTCCATTCTGCGCGCCGGCACCCGAATGCAAGTGAGTGATATTGGTCAACCTGCCCTTCAATTGCAACGCCTTTACCGCAACCTTAAGTTTGCCATGAAGGCTGGCGAAGGATTGTCCATCGCCTTGTGCGTTATAAATAAGAAAAATTTAAGTATGACCGTGGCCTCTCGCGGGCACGTGAGATGTTTTGTGAATTCCGTTCAGGTCACGCAAGATTCTACCCCTATGAAACGGGAGGATGGTGGCGAAGCTTGGCAAGACGTTACCCTTCAGCTCAAACCCGGCGACCGGGTTGCCTTGCTTACGGATGGATTTTATGGGCTTTTCAAAAACGAAGAAATGGATTTAATTCTCAAATCAAATGGTGGAATGGAAGCGCTGGACGCCATCAACGAGTGCGTTTACCGGGTTAAATCCCGATTTACCTCCGAAGAAGATATGCCAGAGCAAGACGGCTCAATTCTACTGCTTGATGTGGAAAAAAATGCGATGCGGCTCGTGCGTTGAGCTAACGTTTCCGTCCTAGGTAACTAATTAAATCAATTTTAGTTACGATGGCTAAAATTTCATTCCCCGAGACGATGAGCGGGATTTTTCCTTCACTCATCATATGGCTTAACTGCGATACGGCATCATCTAGCGTCAAGGATACGATTTGCTTAGACATCACGGTACGGATCTCATCGTTGATGGATGCTTTACCGTCGATCAGAGTTTTTAAGACTTCAGTTTCCGCAACCATACCCACAACCTTACCGCCCTCGAGCACGGGAATTTGGCTGATGCCCCGTTGCTGCATGATTTCAACCGCCCTTGAAATATGATCCGTGGCGTTGAGGGTAATGGGTTTAGGTAGATTCAAAACGTTCACTAAATCCCGAATATGCCCAAACTCGTCCGCCGCAAGGAAGCCGTTTTCCCGCATCCAATCATCATCGTAAACTTTACTTAAATAGCGATTTCCGCTGTCCGGCAAGATAACCACTAGGTTCTTAGGCTCCTTTAAATTTTTAGCATATTTCATAGCGCCAGCCACGGCCGCGCCCGCGGACACGCCGACGAATAGCCCTTCCTGCAGCAGCAACTTTCTCGTCATGGAGAAACTTTCGGTGTCAGCAACTTGAACCATGTCGTCAATCATCGAAAAATCAAGATTGCCCGGCAGCATGTCTTCACCGATGCCTTCAACTTTATAAGCCTGAGGTTGAATCATCTTTCCCGATTTAAAATAATCAAAGAGAATGGATCCCACCGGATCCACGCCTACAATTTTTACCTTTGGGTTTTTTTCCTTTAGGAATTTCGCAACTCCGCTGATGGTTCCGCCCGTTCCCATACCGGAAAATACGTAATCAACTTTACCATCCGTCTGTTCCCAAATTTCGGGGCCCGTACTTTTGTAGTGGGCGTCCCGGTTTGCAAGGTTATGATACTGATTAGCGAGAAAGGAATTCGGCGTTTCATCGGCGATTCGTTTTGAAACACTGTAATGACTGCGGGGATCATCGGGCTCAACCGCCGATGGGGTCACGACGACCTTGGCGCCAAAGGCCCGCAGGGTCTTAATTTTTTCCATGGACATTTTATCGGGTAAAACAAAAATAGTTTTATAACCCTTTACCGCAGAAGCGAGCGCCAGGCCCATGCCGGTATTGCCACTAGTGGCTTCCACCACGGTGCCGCCAGGTTTGAGCAGTCCTTTCCTCTCGGCATCTTCGATGAGCCAATATCCGATGCGATCCTTAACGGAGCCGCCAGGATTCATAAACTCACATTTAGCCAGAATTGAACTTGTAACGCTGCGCCCTACACGGTCGAGTTTTACTAATGGAGTATTACCGATGCATTCCAGGATATTTTCGTAAATTTTTGGTTTCACAACAAAAATATAATCAAATGGCGAGAGCTAACGCAACGCCTTTACCTGAGCTCCTGCTGCTCTCGGCAAAGCGCTAGGGCAGAAATGCGCGCGATGGTGCCATACACCAGCTCCAGTTCGAGGTCACGGTCGGGGCTTAATGACGCGTCCCTTAGGTCTGACATGCAAAGTTTCTCAAAGGCCATTCCCTTAGAGTTAAGGTTATCGTCGGCGCCGCGTTGGGCATTCAATCGTAGAAACCCGCCCAGAAGTTCCGTTCCGGTCAAGTAGACCACCGGCTCTGCCGGTGCGCCCATCACTTGAAACTGCGTGGCTACGCCCTCTTGCACAATGACATCGTGGATCGGTTGATTGCCTTTTCCAACCGACATTTTATTGCGGTCGCGCCGGTTCAGGGATTTTAGCTCCTCCGCCCGATGCACCCGCATCACTCCAATGCCGTAGGTGCCGGCATTATTTTTTATAAAGACAAACGGATCTTGTTTGATGCTGCGCGCTGCATACTCTTGCGCTAGGGACTCGAGCATGTGTTGGGTTTTCGTAACGAGTTCGTCCATTCCTTCGTCCGTCTGAAAATTTATTTTTTCAACCCGTTCGGAATGAATGGTGAGGGCCCATGGATCTAAATTCAGAGCTTTGGAAAATTCTTCTACCAAAAGGTTATAGTGATGAAAGAAAGTGTGTTTTCGGCGCATGTGCCAACCAAGGTTCGGGTTCGGCAGGATGGGCGTAGACGCACCAATGGTTTTGATCCACTCTGGAAGGCCGTCGGAAAAGTCATTATTCAAAAGAATTAGATCCGCCTTGAAGCCGGAATCTTGGCCAAAAACTTCAAGGGTTTTACCCATGGAACCTTGGAGAGGAGGTGGAACATCCAAGGTCGGCCACGTCACCCTTACCTCCACTTTGGCGCGTTCCAAAAGCCCTTTGAGTTCCATTAAATTATCGACGTAGAAACGATTGCGGGTATGGGCCTCGGGTACGATCATCACCCTGGACGGAAGTTTAGCGAGGATTCGTTTTAAGGTGTTTTCCATGAGGGGCGCACCGTTGCCCAAATCCGTGGAACAAATATTGTTAAAGCCGGCGGGAAAAAGATTTGCATCCACCGGCGCAATCTTAAAGTCTGCGTCCCGAAGGTCAAAGGATGCATAAAATGGAATATGTTTAGGTTGTACATCCGAGAATTTTCGGTTGAACCAATCTTCCCGGGCTCGGATGTTTGATTCCTGGAAAAGGGCCTGTTTTAGGGCCTTTCTAACGCAAGTAGCCATTTTGAACTCCTTCGGAGACTCTCTTTTATACTAGTTTTTCGGCTCCTGTCCCAAATTTGATCCAAGGCCGAAAAATGAACAAGTTCTAAAGGCAGCCTGCCTCATTCTGGTATTCTTGACTTTTTTGCCGCACCGTCACATCGATGAAGTCCCGCAGTTCTTTTTCGTATGGTCCTTGGGCTTCCCTTGAGACTTTTCTTGCCGGCGGTGGCAATTTCTTAAATATCGTTTTTGGAAAATTTAGAAACACATCAAAGGTCTGCCGTGCGCCTTCACTCGCAATCTGCGAAACCGATTTTTTTTGCGTTAGGCAAAGTAGTGCAGGAATTTCTTTGCCGCAGTTATAGTATTCATCCAAAAATGTCCGCAGCTCATCCTCCGACATTCGGGGTGGGGGAGTTTTTTGCTGGCATTTCCACGCGAGGATTTCCAATTTACGCCACGCAAGTTCGGAACTGAAATCCGCCGCCGCCTGTTCAGAAATTCCGTACCCTCGAGTGCTTGAGACCAAATCCTGAGCCTCCTGCAGGGCATGGCTAGCGCTGGTTTCGTCCCCTAGGAGGCTGTAGATAACAACTCTGGCCAACAACGCTTGGGCTTGAACATCAAAGGGTGCCTTGGATACACGGGCTTTAGGTTTGTTTGCCACGGCTTGCTCCGGCGCAATTTCCCGTGAGGTTAGCAGAGCTTCATCCCACTTTTTGCTTTGCATAAGGAGGTTAAGCTGAATCATTACTAATTCCGCCCGTTCACGATCTGTTAGCAAACCCGTATCTAATGCCTCCCTAACGGCTCGTTGGGAATCCGCGAAATATTTATTGCGGTAAAGACTAACGGCCCGCATATAAAGTGCGCGCTTATAAAAGGAAGATGCGGGATAGAGCCTAAGTATTTTTAAATAGCTTTCTTGGGCATCGGCGAAATTTTTTTCCCGAAATGAAGCTTCGGCTTCCATAAACAGAATTTTAGCGCGGCCTTCAATCTCAGAAAAGGGAACGGTTTTTGCCTTCGCCTCCTCCTCGTCGTCGTCCCTCTCTGCTGCAGGAGCCTTTGGTTCCGGTGAAGGTTTTATTCTATTTGCCTCGTTCACCCCGGGAGCCTCTTTGGTGCGTTCGATTTCCTGGTTCTCTGCTTTTTTTGACCGTTTCAGCAAACCCGAGCAAGCGCTTAAATTCAGAGAAAGGATGATCATGTTCACGGTCATGATCAATGAGTGCAAATATTTTTTATTCATTTAGAATTTCCTTTGCCAGGATATGGAGCGCCTTGATCGAATGAATGTCCTGTTCAATTTCTGGGAAGCAAAACAGATGTTGTTGTATTTTGCCGGCATTTCCAAGTTTCGGATCTTTGTGGCGTGCGCCCAATTCCATAAGGATCTGAAAAGTTCGCGTTTCAAGGAAGAATCGGCGTTTGAGAAGTTGTAAATGATGATTTAAACGAAAAGGAAAATCCATTTCCCCAACAGTTTCCGCCTGGGGTAGGCGATTGATTTTTTTCATCAAGGTCCGATTGATTAGAAATCCCCAAAACGGAAATTTTTTGTTTTGTAACTCATCCAGGAATCTTGCGGTTTCTTCCTTGGAAATTCGTTCTGCGGTGCAAACCATAAGGAACTGCACATTGTTCCCGCGCAGAATTTGCGCAACTTCTTCCAGATTGTTTAAGAACTGTGTCCTTAGCTCAAAAAGGGAAGAGGCAAATTCCACAAGCTCAGATAAAAAACCCTTGCCGGTTACTTTCTCAAGTACTTCAAAAAGTTTTTGTACGCCGGAAGATAAAAGTTTACCTCCGCGATTGCCCAACCACTTTCCGATGGATTCATCGAAAAAATGCGTTAGTGCATTGGGTGCGTCGAGGAACATACGGGTGTTGCTTGCCGGTGGGGTGTCTAAGATTATCAATTCAGGGGGATTTGCGGAAGTTACGATTTGGTGGAGGGCCTCCATCGCCATGTATTCATGGGCTCCCGCAAAATCTTGGGCAAAAAGTTTAAAAATGGAGGTTTTTAAGATTCTTTCGACGGACTTCTCTTGGCCTTTGCCTACGCTACGAATGAAATTCTCAAAAATTTGATCGGTGGCGGGAATCAGCGCCGAGAAACTGCCGGGAATTTTTTCCTGTAGGGCGTCGCTCACTTTCGCCGTGATGTCTTGGCCACGCAAATCGGAATGGTCAAGGCCCAGCGCAGATGCCAAACGTTTCGCGGGATCGATCGTGATGACCAGGGTTTTCCTGCCCATCATGGCGGCCGCTAGCCCTAGTGCCGCGCTGGAAGTAGTTTTGCCAACCCCGCCCAGCCCGCACGAAATGATGATCTTTGCTGTCTTAAGCAACTGAAGCAAATCTTCGTGACTCGAGGCCAGCGCCGTACGTTTTAAATCTTGCAACGACTGAGTCAGGTGATTGACCGTGATGGCTTCCAAATTTTCCGTCGGGGAAGGGGCGGCTTCCGGCGGTGCCTCCGGCATGAGTAATATCTTATCTTTGTTCACATCAAGGGAAGCCAGTGCACGATTCTGGTTTTTGGCCCGTTCTACTCTCAGGGCAAGGGCCGTCAGAAAAATAGTATTTGTTTTCTGTGGACCGCTTCCTTGTTTTTTCACCCAATCCGCGAGCTCTTCCAATTTTTCCGCGTCCGGCTCGATGAGCTTATTGATGATCCAGAACGGATCACTATGGGGTAAAATTTTTTGAAGTTCTTGGGCGAATTCCAGACTTTCTTGTAACGGCAACTCTTCACACAGACTAACTAAAAAGAATTTAACCTGGGCTGGGTCATCAAAAGTTTTGAGCATCTCCAGGCAATCCTGATAAATGGGTCCCAAGGGAAAAAGCCTAGCGAAATTGCGCGGCACGCCCAACATGGTCAATGCATACCCGCTGCTCGGCATGTCAACGACCACATGATCGTAATTTTTACGATCGGCCCAGATTTTCCCAAGTAACACGATTTCCCGCACCCCCGGCGCCGAGCGCTCCAGATATTGAACGGCCTTATTTGAGAGCGCAAAACGAGCAAGCCTCGGCATATGGAGTTTAAGTCCTACATATTCCTCAAACGCCTCATGGGGAGAAAGTAGGATCTCTTGCAAGTTTGGCAAAAGCGTTTTCCTGACGTGACGCTTCGCATTGTCGAGGGCCAAGGTGTCATCCAAAATTTGGACGAGTAACACCCGTTTGCCTTCCGCCGCCAATTGCCGCGCCGTTAGGTTTGCAAGGTAAGTTCTGCCTACGCCACCCTTTCCTACAAACAAAACTAGTTTCTGATCTCGCGTAAGCCGTTGTGTAACATTGATGTTGTTCATCTTCAGTTCCCTAGCTATCCTATGTAGGAACTATGACAATGACAAAACTAACGCAAAAGGGCTTCTCACTTTTTCTTTCTTTCTTTTTTTTAATGCCATTGATTTCGATCATGGGATGCGGTGGTCCTCGAGCCTTTACAAAGGGCGAGTATGATGATCCCGAACGCGTTGCCCTTTTGGATGACAAGTTCAACGAGGCTGACATGCAGCAAATGGCGGATACCGTAGTGCGGGCCATGGTAGGTTGCGCCTATGTTGCAAAAGCTGAGAAACCTCCCATCGTAGTGGTGGAGCGGGTTCAAAACCGCACGGAAGAGCATATCGATACCGTCGCCATGACGGACATGATTCGTACGGCCCTCATTAAGACGGGTAAAGTCAGGTTTGTGAATAAAACGGAGCGCGGCACGATTTCCGAAGAGCTTGATTATCATTCAAGCGGTGCCGTGAGCGGGCCATCCGCGAAGAAGAAGGGCCGTGAAATCGGGGCAGACTACATTCTGAGCGGCGCCATGATGACAAACATTCAAGAAGTGGGACGTGATAAACTCATTTATTACAAACTTACGATGAACCTCACTAATCTTGAGACCAACACCATTGACTGCACGGAAGAAAAGCAAGTCCGGAAAAAATACGAGAAAAAGCGCATCAGTTTATAATTGAAGCTCCTGCTTCTTGGGAGACCTGGTTTGAAACGCAAGCTTGGCACGCTAACGGCAACATTATTGTTGTGCGCCTCAGTTTTGATTCAAGGCTGCAGCCACTATTCAAACGTCACGGCAAAGGCCAGAGAAGATTTTTACGCCGGCCGTTTTCGGGAGGCAGCTAAAGAACTTGAAAAGGGTGCCCAAGAAGAGGGCGTGAACCAGTTGCTTTATATTCTAGATCGGGCTACGGCGCTCCACCATGCCGGTGACTATGAGGAAGCCATTAAGGAGTTCCGCCGGGCCGATAAACTTGCGGAAATCGTAGATTACACGAGCCTCTCCGCGGAAGCCGCAACCTTGGTTACTAACGATCGCATCATTCAATACAAAGGCGAAGATTTTGAGAAGGTTCTCATCAA